>NZ_JAILWT010000004.1:0-545086 GCF_025698805.1 Filomicrobium sp. | reverse complement strand
TTCCGCGCCATGTCGATTGCGGTCACTGTCAAGGCAATCGCAACGAACACCACGGCCCCGAGCCGGGCCAGCATCTTGCCGTCCATGGCGAGCCTCCCGGTCAGTTGTTGCCGTTGTTGAACATCTGAGCGTTGCCGGGCTGGTAGCCGGTGCCGGGTGTCAGAAACCGCTCGCGCTGGATGCGGCCCTGTTCGGCGGCGGTCGCGCGCTCGGCCTCGGTCAGCGCGTCGGCCCGCCCGTTCGCCGAGATGAGCGCGATCAGGTCGGAAAGCTGCTGCGACTGAAGCGCAAGAAGCTGGTTGCCGGCCTGCGTGGCTTGCAGCGCCCCGGTCGCGCCCTGACTCTGGCCGACCAGCGCGGCCATCTCGGCGCGGTTGCTGTCGATATTGCCGACCGCGCCCGCCTGAACGCGCATGGCGTCCTGCAAGCCGCCGACCGTGTTCTCCCACCGGCTGCGCGCATCGGCGACAAGCTGGGCGTCGGTCGCCGAAAGCGAGACATTGCCGTATTGCTTCTGGAACGCTTGGTCGATCTGGCCGACCTCGAAGGCGATGTTCTGTGCCTGCCCGAGAAGCTGCTGCGTGCGCTGGACGCTTTGCTGGAGCTGCTGAAGCGACGAATGCGGCAGGCTCGCAAGGTTGCGGGCCTGATTGATGAGCATCTGCGCCTCGTTCTGGAGGCTCTGAATCTGGTTGTTGATCTGTTCGAGCGTGCGCGCGGCGGTAAGCAGGTTTTGCGCATAGTTGGTCGGGTCATAGACGATCCGGCCGAAGCCGAATTGCGCATGGGCCGGGCCTGCCAACATGGGCGAAAGCGCGACTGGCACGGCGAGAACCGCCGCCGCGATTAGAGCGGCACGAGGGGTTGGGAAACGGATAATCATTGTGTGGACTCCTTTTCAGGCTGGGGGATGAGATTGGTGAGGTTCGGGATCAGTTCGGCGGCCCAATCGACGCCGCGCTCGCGCAGCCATGCGGCGAGGAAGCCGTCGCGGCCGTGTTCGGCGATGATTTGTGCAATGAGCGTCTGGTCGGATTTGGCCGATGCGGCGCAGAGCGCGAGGCCGACTTCGGACAGGCCAAGCTCGAACAGACGATTGCCGCTCCGCGACTGGCAGTAATAATCCCGCTTGGGCGTGGCCCGTGCGAGGATTTCGATCTGGCGCTCATTGAGGCCGAAGCGGCGGTAGATGGCCGTGATCTGCGGCTCGATGGCCCGCTCGTTCGGCAGCAAGAGTCGCGTCGGGCAACTCTCGATGATGGCCGGCGCAATGTTGCTGCCGTCAATGTCGCTGAGGCTTTGCGTGGCGAAGATGACGCTGGCGTTTTTCTTGCGCAGCGTTTTCAGCCATTCGCGGAGCTGGCCGGCAAACCCTTCGTCGTCCAGCGCAAGCCAACCCTCGTCGATGATGAGCAGCGTGGGGCGACCGTCGAGCCGGTCGCCGATCCGATGGAACAGATAGGCGAGCACGGCCGGGGCCGCGCCGGTCCCGACAAGGCCCTCGATCTCGAACACCTGCACGTCCGCCGATCCCAAATGCTCTGTCTCGGCGTCGAGCAGTCGGCCATAGGCACCGCCGACGCAGAACGGACGGAGCGCCTGTTTCAGATCGTTGGATTGCAGCAGCACCGCAAGGCCGGTGATGGTGCGTTCTTCGACCGGCGCGGAAGCGAGCGAAGTCAGCGCCGTCCAAAGGTGTTCCTTGACCTCGGGCGTGATCGCCAGCCCCTCGCGCATGAGGATGGCCGCAATCCAGTCCGCCGCCCATGCGCGTTCATAGGTATCGTGGATGCGGGCAAGCGGCTGGAGCGAGACGGACGCCTCGTCCCCTTCTGTCAGCCCGCCGCCGAGGTCGTGCCAGTCGCCCCCCATGCCGAGCGCGGCGGCGCGGATCGAACCGCCGAAGTCGAAAGCGAAAACCTGCGATCCCGCATAGCGCCGGAACTGCAAGGCCATGAGCGCCAGCAGCACGGATTTTCCCGCGCCTGTGGGGCCGACGACAAGGGTGTGCCCTACGTCGCCGACATGGAGACTTAGCCGGAACGGGGTTGAGCCTTCGGTCTTTCCAAAGAGCAAGGGTGGTGCATCGAAATGCTCGTCCCGTTCCGGCCCCGCCCACACCGCCGAAAGCGGGATCATGTGGGCGAGATTCAAAGTGCTGATGGGCGGCTGCCGCACGTTTGCGTAGGCATGGCCCGGCAGCGAGCCGAGCCATGCGTCAACCGCGTTGACGCTCTCGGGCATGGCGGTGAAGTCGCGGCCCTGAACGATCTTCTCGACCAGGCGCAGCTTCTCTTGCGCCACGCGCGGGTCGGCATCCCAAACGGTGACGGTGGCCGTAACATAGGCCATGCCCGCCACGTCCGCCCCAAGCTCCTGCAACGCCATGTCGGCGTCGAGCGCCTTGTTGGCCGCGTCGGTGTCCACAAGGGCGGACGCCTCGTTCGTCATGACCTCTTTCAAGATCGCCGCGACGCTCTTGCGCTTGGCGAACCATTGGCGACGGATGCGGGTCAGCAGCCGGGTCGCATCGGTCTTGTCGAGCAGGATCGCGCGCGTGCTCCACCTGTAGGGGAACGGCAGCCGGTTCATCTCGTCCAGCAGGCCCGGCGTCGTCGCGGTCGGGAAACCGACGATGGTCAGGATGCGCAGGTGTGCATCGCCAAGGCGTGGCTCCAGCCCGCCGGTCAATGGCTGGTCGGCAAGCAGCGCGTCGAGGTGCATCGGCACCTCGGGCACGCGAACCCGATGCCGGTTGGTCGAGATAGTGGAATGAAGATAGGTCAGCGTCGCGCCGTCATCCATCCAACGGCATTCGGGCATGAAGCCGTCGAGCAAGGCCAGCACGCGGTCGGTGCGGTCGATGAAGCCGCGCAGCAGTTCCCACGGGTCCACGCCGGTTTTTTCGCGGCCCTCATAGAGCCATGTTTCCGCGCGGGCGGCTTCCTCGGCCGGCGGCAGCCAGAGGAAGGTCAGGAAGTAGCCGGACACGAAATGCACGCCCGCTTCCTCGAACCCGGCTTTCCTTTCTGCATCGACCAGCGCGGATGCGGCATCGGGAAACATGCTGTCGGGATAGGTCGCGGCGTCGCTGCGTTGCGCCTCGACGAAGATGCTCCAGCCAGAGCCGAGACGGCGCAGGGCGTTGTTGATGCGGCCGGCGACGGCGACCAGCTCGGCGGCGACAGCGGAATCCAGATCGGGACCGCGAAACTTCGTCGTCCTCTGAAAGCTGCCGTCCTTGTTCAAGACGACGCCCGAACCAACCAATGCGGCCCATGGCAGATAATCAGAGAGGCGGGCGGCGGTGCGGCGGTATTCAGTGAGGTTCATCATGGCTGCGCCCTCACACCGACAGAAAAGCCGGGATGCGGAGATGCCGCCGCCCGACCTCGACGAATTGGGGATCGCGTTTTGCCGCCCATACCGCCGCGAAATGGCCGATGGCCCATACGGCGAGGCCGACCAGCCAAAGGCGCAGGCCGAGACCCACGGCCCCGGCCAGCGTGCCGTTCAGAATCGCGATGGCGCGTGGTGCGCCGCCGAGCAGGATATGCTCGGTCAATGCCCGATGGACCGGGACAGAAAATCCCGGCACCGCGTCGAGTTGTTCGAAGCCGCCCGCCATCAGATTAGCGCCCCGCCGCCGAACGAGAAGAACGACAGGAAGAAGCTCGACGCCGCGAAGGCGATGGACAGACCGAATACGATCTGGATCAGCTTGCGGAAGCCGCCGCCCGTATCGCCGAAGGCCAAAGTCAGGCCGGTCACGATGATGATGATGACGGCGATGATCTTGGCGACCGGCCCCTCGATGGACTGGAGGATGCTTTGGAGCGGCGCTTCCCACGGCATCGACGAACCGGACGCATGGGCGGCCGGGGCAAGCATGAAGCTGATGAGAAGGGTGGATGCGGCCGTCGCGGCGAAGCGATAGCCGCGCGAAATCGTGCGGATCATGAAGATTCTCCTGTGCTGGTGGGGATTGCCAAAGGGCTGGGATGCGTGATGCGGTAGTCGCCGTCCGGCCCCAGCCCCTCGACGCGGGCGAGTTCGGCCAGCCGGCGCGCGGAACCGCGCCCGGAAAGGACGGTAACAAGGTTGATGGTCTCGGCGATCAGCGCGCGCGGGACGGTGACGACAGCCTCTTGAATGAGCTGTTCAAGCCGGCGCAGCGCGCCGATGCCGGTGCCGGCATGGATGGTGCCGATCCCGCCCGGATGCCCTGTGCCCCACGCTTTCAGAAGATCGAGGGCTTCGGGGCCGCGCACCTCGCCGATGGGGATGCGATCCGGGCGCAGGCGCAGCGAGGAACGGACCAGATCGGAAAGCGTCGCCACGCCGTCTTTTGTCCGCATCGCCACAAGATTGGGCGCGGCGCATTGCAGTTCGCGGGTGTCCTCGATGATGACGACGCGATCCGCCGTCTTCGCCACCTCAGCGAGCAGCGCATTGGTCAGCGTGGTCTTGCCGGTGCTGGTGCCGCCCGCGACCAGGATATTAGCGCGGGATGCAACGGCAGCGCGTAACGTCGCGGCCTGATCGGCGGACATGATGCCCGCCGCCACATAGTCGTCGAGCGTGAACACCGCGACGGCGGGCTTGCGGATGGCGAAGGCCGGCGCTGCGACGATGGGTGGCAGCAGGCCCTCGAACCGCTCGCCGCTCTCGGGCAACTCCGCCGAGACGCGCGGGCTGCGGATGTGAACCTCCGCGCCAACATGATGCGCGACCAGCCGCACGATGCGTTCGCCATCGGCGGCGGACAGGCGCTCGCCTGTGTCGGACAATCCTTCGGACAGACGGTCGATCCACAACCGACCGTCCGGGTTTAGCATCACCTCGACCACGGCCGGGTCTTCGAGCAGCCGGGTGATTGCGGGGCCGAGCGCGGTGCGCAACATGCGCGCGCCACGCTGGATCGCTTCTGGTCTGTGGTGGTTGGTGGTCATGTCGGCCCCGGCTTCTGGCGGGGCGCAACTGAGGTCCCCGTATCGGGATCGATTAAAAGAGCCTGAAATCTGGCCTATTCAACAAGTATCTAGCTCGGTGCGGTGATCGGCGGCTATCGGCGGTAAATAGGATAGTCGCGTGTTGCTACTACGCAGTGTCTGAATGATAATCGAACATTGTTCCGCCAACAGAGAAGTATACAGAATGCCGTGGTCTATCGTCGCCTTCGAAGGCCCGATTGGGGTCGGAAAAACAACATTGGGTCGGGCCGTGTCTGAGCGGTTGAACGTCGGCTTCATCGACGGCGATGATTATTCTGCGCCCGGGCCTTGGCTTCGCTCCAGTTTGCAAACAAGCCGCCGGATTGTCACCGCCTGCGAGGAACAGCTTCAAAGCCATCCAGCAGTCATCGTGGCCTACCCACTCAGGTGCACTAACTGGGTTTTCTACAGAGAGACATTCCGGCGGCGTGGGATAGCTTTCCATTGCATCAGCTTGACCGCCGATCTCGTGCATATCTCTCGGCGCGCCCGTATTCTGAACCCAGAAGAGCTTTCCAGAGCATCTGAGATGCTTGTCCAAGGGTATGGCAACCGCCATTTTAGCGATATCGTTGTTCGCACCGATGAGTTCGGTTTCGATCTGACCTGCGATCTCCTCGTCGACAAAGTTGCCAATCTAGTGGCAAGGCCAAGCGATTGGGCTGCAAGGGTCCTGTAGGAGTTCAAAGCAAAAGAGTTATTTCGGGTCTAGTCAGTTTGACTGTCCTGTGACGCCTCTCCTGGCGCGTCCCGCGACAGCTCTTTCAAGAACCTGTCGCCTGTCGCGAGCCGCCGGCCGAGGGTTTGCATGAAGCCCTCGAACCGCTGCGCGCCTTTGGCGCGGGCAGCGGATTGTGCGGCTCCCGTAAGCGGCGGCGTGATGGTCATCCAGAAATGGATGAACTGCGCGACCGTCTCGCCGAGGACGGCGAGGTCCAGGTCGAGCGTGTCGATCTGGCGGCCGAGCTTGTCCAGGCGGCGCGACATGGCAGCTTCGAGCTGGTCGTCGGCATCGCCGGACAGGTAGGACATGACCGCCGCCTCCACGATGGCGGATTTCGAGACATTGCGGCGCAACGCCACCGAGCGACGCAGCGCCATCGCCTCGATCTGCGGAATGAGCGCGGGGTCGAAATAGATATTCAGGCGGGTGCGTGTGGTCATGGGCGTGTCCTCAAAGCTCGATGCCGTCGTCAGGGTTCATGGCGACCTGCCGTGCCACCATCCTCATGCGCTGGCGCATGGCGCGGGCCTTGGCCGAGTCAACGTCCTGTTCATCGTCTAGAAACTCGAACTCTTGTTCGGGCAACGGCGGCGGTGTGACGATTTCCTCTTGGCTTGGCAATTCCGGCTCGCGGCGGATGCCGGCATTGGCCGGATCGCCCTCGACTCCGTTTCCGGCGGCTGGCGCGGAATGGCTTTCCGCCGCGACCACACGGCCGGACCAGTCATCGGCGGATGGGCTGGGCGCCAACGGTGCTGTGGAAAGATCGGGAGGGGTCAGGATGCGTTCCTGAAACCGTGCATCCTCGAAATAGCGGGCCTTGGTCGCGCGGATCGGCGGCGTGCCAGCAACCATGACGATTTCATCGGTGGGCGGAAGCTGCATGATTTCGCCCGGCGTGAGCAGCGGCCGGGCCGTCTCCTGCCGGGAAACCATCAAATGCCCGAGCCATGGAGCCAGTCTGTGCCCGGCATAGTTGGTGGAATCGCGCAGCTCGGTTGCGGTGCCGAGCGCATCGCTCACCCGCTTGGCGGTGCGCTCGTCGTTGGTGGCGAAGCTGACGCGCACATGGCAGTTGTCGAGGATCGCGTTGTTTGGCCCATAGGCACGCTCGATCTGGTTGAGGCTCTGCGCGATCAAAAAGCTCTTGAGGCCGTAGCCAGCCATGAAGGCCAAGGCGGACTCGAAAAAATCCAACCTGCCCAATGCCGGAAACTCGTCGAGCATCAACAGCAAGCGATGGCGCTTGCCGGAGTTGGTCAAGTCCTCGGTCAACCGCCTGCCGATCTGGTTGAGGATCAGGCGGATGAGCGGTTTCGTGCGGTTTATGTCGGATGGCGGCACGACCAGATAGAGCGTGACGGGCTGGCGGCTGCCGACCAGATCGGCAATGCGCCAATCGCAGCGTGCCGTCACCCGCGCCACCACGGGATCGCGGTAGAGGCCGAGAAACGACATGGCGGTGGAGAGCACGCCAGACCGTTCGTTCTCGGACTTGTTCAGCAGCTCGCGGGCCGACGACGCGATGACGGGATGAACGCCAGCCTCGCCGAGATGCGGCGTGTCCATCATGGCGCGCAAGGTCGCCTCGACCGGGCGGCGCGGATCGGACAGGAAATTGGCGACGCCCGCCAAGGTCTTGTCCTTCTCCGCATAGAGAACATGCAGGATCGCGCCGACCAGAAGCGAATGGGAAGTCTTTTCCCAATGGTTGCGCTTGTCGAGGCTGCCTTCGGGATCGACCAGAATATCCGCGATATTCTGAACGTCCCTGACTTCCCATTCCCCTTGCCGGACCTCCAGCAGCGGGTTGTAGGCAGACGATCTGGCGTTCGTGGGATCGAACAGCAGCACGCGACCATGCTTCGCGCGAAAGCCCGCTGTCAGCGTCCAGTTCTCGCCCTTTATGTCGTGGACGATGCAGCTTCCCGGCCATGTCAGCAGCGTCGGCACCACCAGCCCGACGCCTTTGCCGCTGCGCGTCGGGGCGAAGCATAGGACATGTTCAGGACCATCATGGCGCAGATAGTCCCGGTCGTATCGGCCGAGCAGGACGCCATCGGGGCCGAGCAATCCCGCCGCGCGGATTTCCTTATCCTCGGCCCATCGCGCGGAGCCGTATGTGGCGACGTTGCGTGCTTCCCGCGCCCTGATGATCGACATGAAAATGGCGGCGGCGATAGCGAGGAAACCGCCCGATACCGCGATGATACCGCCCTCGACGAAGATCGCGGGCGCATAGGCGTCGAACGAAAACCACCACCAGAAGAAGGCCGGGGGGTAATGGACTGGCAGGCCCGCCAGCTCGAACCATGGTGCTCCAAGCTGCGGCTGAAAGCCGAGGCGGAACGCCGTCCATTGCGTCGCTGCCCACACCATCACCAGAACGATGGTGAAGACGACAGCGATTTGACCCCAAAGGATTCGGCCTCCGCGCAATGCAGGCTCCAGTCGGCAAAAGAGACGGAGCCAATCAGAGAGTAGGCAAAATCGGGATAGGCAACAGGAAAGCGGTTGCTGGAGGGCTGCCGGATACTATCGGCGGCAAATAGGACGGATTCCCTTCACGCTATCCGGCCGAGTGGCCGCCGTCGCGCAACTGGCCGGACGAATCGCCCCAACGGTTCATCCGGCCTGCAAGGTTGAGCAGGTTGCGGAGCGCGGCGCTGCGATTGAACGGCGACCAGACGGCGGTAAAGGCAACCGGCTCTGGTTCATCCCCAAAAGGTAGGAAGACGATTCCGGTCGTCGGCAGCAGCGCCGTGGCCGCGCCGACGATGGTTATGCCGAAGCCCTGTCCTACCATGGACAGCATTGTTCCACGCTCCACGTCGAAGCGCAGGATCGACGGCGCGGGCCAGCGTCCGGCATGGCGCAGCACGATATGGTCATGAACCTGCGGGCCAGTGCCGCCATAGCGGACAAGGAAGGTCTCGCCGGCCAGATCGGTCCATGTGATTGCCGACTGCCCGGCAAGGCGATGTTGTTCCGGCAGCACCGCCACCAGCGGTTCGGTCCAGATCGGGCGAGTATGGCAGTCGGGCAGATCGGGCGTGCCGGCGACAAACGCCACGTCCAGCCGGTCGGCGCGAAGCTGCATGACCGCATCGCGGGCCGTTCCTTCGGTCATCTCGACCTCGATGCCGGGATGGTCTTCCCGGTATTGCGCGATCAGATCGGCAAGGAAGCTGCCGGGGATCAGGGCATGGATGCCGATGCGCAGGCGTCCCCATTTCCCGGCCGCCGTCATGCTTGCGGTCTTCACCGCATGGTCAAGCTGATCGACGCCGGCAGCTATCCGCTCGACGAAGTGGCGTCCGGCTTCGGTCAGTCGCACGCCCCGAGCATGACGCTCGAACAGGAGGACGCCAAGGTCTTCCTCCAGCGCCTTCACGCGGGCGCTGACACTGGATTGCGCCACGCCGAGCGCGCTGGCGGCGTGGCGGAAGTTCAGATATTCGGCGACGGCAAGTGTCTGGATCAACGATGCGAGAGGAATGCGCGAACCGAGTGAGGTCGGCGTCCCCCACTGACGGTCGATCATTGATACTTTATGTCGCCGCCGCATCTTCTCGCCACCTCATAAGGCGGCGAAGGAACGGATTATCCAGCTCAATCCGCGAGAAAAGCTTTCATCCCAGTCGTCGGGTTCACCTTCGATCTGTGATGAGAGGGACGGATACTTGGCCGCATTTTCCCGAAGAAAAGAGGCAACACGGGCGCGGGTTGCCGATTCATTTCCCGCTTGCCACGCTACTTGCGTGGCAAGCGATCCGAGCATGAAGTTCGAGAGCGTATATCCCGCATGGATAACTTCAACCTCCGACAAGCCCGTTCTAATGAGGGTCGCGCGAAGATGCTCGGATCGAGCCAAGGCATTAGGGCCGAGCAAGGGCCGGAAGCCAAACAGACTCGTTGACCAAGGATGCCGTAGAAGCGTCTGCCGCCAGTCTGTCAGAAAGCGGACCAGTTCCTTGTCCCATTCCAAAGCCTCTGTCGGAAGCGGAATCTCCCCGAGAACACTATCCAGCGCGAGTTCAAGCACATCATCGCGTGTCTCAACATGCCAGTAGAGTGATGTAGCGCCTGCGTTCAATCGTGCCGCCAGCTTGCGGATGGTCAGCCCGTTTTGGCCCTCGGAGTCGAGAATCTCGATGGCTGCTTGGACGATGCGCTCTCGTGTCAGTGCCGGAACGTCGCGCGAACGCTTGGGCGGTTTTAGCCAGATCGTCGGCGAGCCATGGTCCGTTTTCGATGATCCGGCTTTCGCCATTACCCCCTCCGACAGCCTTGACAGTCAAACACATCGTAGTGCATCACTCTATCAATCGAACACTGTTCGAGTCAATGGATCGGCGATCCTTTACGCATTGGCACTAGGCGCAGCGAAAGCCCGCGATGGGTTGCGCCGAGGCTGAATCAATCCAACCAACAGCGGAGGCAAGAATGGGCAATCCGAAGGGCGCTCTGGACTTATCGGCAGATCGAGATTTTCTCGCGGTTTTGCCGATCTCGGATGGGGTGGTGACGATCAGAGCCATGTCGGATGCAGACGCGGAAGCCTACGCTGCCGGGACAAACGATGCTCTGGTCAAGCATTTCGCTCACTTGCCGTTGGAAGAATATACGCCGCAAGTTGTTCGTGACATGATCCAAGGGGCGATTGCAGCCGGTCTGCGCGATGGAACCTTGGCCGTCCTGACAATTTCCGACGCAGGTTCAGATTCATTCCTTGGCAGTCTGGTGATCTTTGACGTCAAGCCAGATGATGCGGAAATTGGCTATTGGGTAGCACCTGAGCATCGTGGCCGAAGGGTGTCAGGCCACGCGCTTACGCTGGCCAAGGACATGGCCCGCAAGCTGCGCCTGAAAAAACTTCGCGCGAGAACGGTTCAGGAAAACCCCGCGTCTGAGAAAGTTCTTCTCCGCGCCGGGTTTAAACAGTTGGGCGAAGCCCGGCCGGAGATTGTTCCTTCCGGCAAGACCGAAATGAGCGTGAACTATCTCGCCGATCTGTGAGCAGGATGGCAGCATCTAGCTGCCTCTCCGACTGCCCGCGACGCCAAGCTATCTTGCATCCCGAGAGAGTGTTTTCGGCCGATATAATCGAAAGAGAGGTCAGCATGACAATTTCAGATGTCGGCCATTTCCTAGAAAGTCACGGCCTCATTTGCAGTCCAGAACATCGGCTTCTTGACCTGTCGAGTGAGCTTGGTGAGGTCTGCAAAGAGGTTTTGAAATCGTCAAACTACGGAGCCGCCAAACCTTCCGTTACACCCGCGCTTATCGAGGAAATTGGTGATCTGCTTTTTTGTGTGCATGCACTTGCCATCGAGTGCGGCCTCGATCCTAACGAAACGCTTAGAAGCACCCTCCGAAAGTATGAAGCTCGCGCGAGAGAAAAAGGTCATATCGGCTCGGATACCCACGACGCTGGCGCGTGAAATCTTTTCGCCCCTTGCCGGGGTAAGGCTAAAGCTCCAATCGCCTTTGCCACTAACTCCGCCCCGATACAGAGTCGCCTTGTACAATGTCCGTCAACTTGCCTGCGAGGTCGAGCAGGTTGCGGAGCGCGGCGTTGCGATTGAACGGCGACCAGATGGCCGAGAAAGGAATCGGCCCCGGCTCATCGGCAAAGGGTAGGAAGACCATGCGGGTTTTGTCGGAGTTCCGTCATCGCTGAGGCCGCGTATGCCACACGAACGCCGCGACAATAGCCAAACATAGGATCGCTGCGACGATGACGCCGGTAAACGCTTGGTCGAACGCCAAGCGCGCTAGTGCGCTAACCTCAACAGCGTCATCCACCGGAAGGCGTGACGCCAGCATGAGTGCTTCGTCGAGGCTGTCTAGTGCTTGGGGTGCAATCTCAATCTGGCCGGGAAGGACGAGCGAGCGGGTGTAGAGGAAAGAAATCAGGCTGCCGAGAAGCGCAATTCCTAGCGCCCCACCAAGCTCATAGGAGACTTCCTCAACCGAGGCTGCCATCCCTGCTCGCTCCTCCGGGGCAGAGAGCATGATTGCACTTGAGGCTGCCGTCATGGCAGCGCCGATGGCGAAGCCCATGACCGCGAGCGGCAGAATCCACATCGTTGGTTCGTGATCGCGGACAAGGAGAAACGCGGCCAAGGCAAGGGCAGTCAGTATTAGCGTCCCCGACAAAATATGGCTCGGCGCGACATAGGGCAGAACCAGACCCGCCAGCGGACCAGCCACGAAGGCTGCAAGCGGAATAGGCAAGATGAGAAGTCCCGCCTGCAAGGGTGAATATTCGAGAACTAGCTGTAGGCGCTGGCTGAACACCAGTTCGACGCCGACAATGACAGCAGAAGCGATCATCGCCGTTGCCACACCAGCGGAGAAGCGCGGATTTGTGAACAGGGAAAAGTCGATCAGCGGTGTCGCGCTACTGCGTTGCCGCTGCACGAAAAGGGCGAGCGCTGCCGTGCCAATCAATCCACTGGCGACAACCATAGCCCATGACGGGCTCTGCCTGCTTGCCTCTTTTACCGCGTAAACAACGCCGATGAGCCCGATCATCACCTGAACGGAACCGAACAAATCCCAATGCCGGCTGGGATCACCGGCTCTGGCGGGTAACAGCAGCTTGCCAGCTACCAAAGCTATCAGCACAACCGGAACGTTGATGAGGAAGACAGACCCCCACCAGAAGTATTCGAGCAGCAGGCCGCCCACTACGGGGCCGAGTGCGGCTCCGCCCGATGCCACGGAGGCCCAAACGCCAATGGCGAAAGCGCGCTCCTTCTCATCCGTGAAGGTGAGCCGTATGATCGATAACGTGGCAGGCATCATCATCGCCGCACCGACCGCGAGCACCACGCGCCACGCTATCAGCATCGGGGGAGACGGTGCCAAGGCCGCACCAAGCGAGGCCGCTCCAAAGACAACGAGGCCGGCGAGGAACATCCGCCTGTGACCGAGCTTGTCGCCAAGCGTGCCCAGCCCCGGCAAGAGACCTGCAACGATTAGAGGATAGGCGTTGACGATCCACAATTTCTCGTTGGCAGTCGCGCCAAGCGCGAGCGTGAGCGTCGGCAGCGCCGTATACAACACAGTCATGTCGATAACGATCAGAAGAAGGGCGCTGGAGACGATGGCTAGTACGGGCCAGCGGTTGCGGTCGGCCATCTGCGGCGTCCTTTAAGTAGCGTGGTTGCAATTTCGCTTACATGATATAAATACGGTCGTACAAAAAGGGAAGGGTTGGAATGGTCGGACGCCCCCGTAGTATTGACAGGGACAAGGTTTTGGATGCGGCCGAAGCCATCGTCACGCGATTGGGTGCAGGTGCCCTGAGCTTCGACTCCGTGGCGAAGGAAGCGGGCGTCACCAAGAGCGGCGTGCAATACTGCTTCGGCACGAGGGACAATCTGATCCGATCAATGGTGGATCGCTGGGGCACAAACTTCGAGCGCGAGGTTATCGCCCGCGCAGGCGACGACACATCCCCGCGCTCTGTGATCCGTGCGCATCTGGAAGCCACGCGCGATAGCGACGAGGCGGAGTATTCCCGTTCGGCCGTGATGATGATCGCGCAATTGCAGCACCCCGATCAGATTGCGGCCACGCGCAAATGGTTCACAGACCGACTCTCGCCGCTGGACTTGGCCGATTCCGATGACAAAGAGGCGGCACTGGCCCTTTTGGCAGGAGAAGGCGCGTTTATGCTGCGCGCATTGGGTCTCGTCGATTTAGACGAGGCAAAGTGGGACACTCTGTTTACGGAGTTGCTTTCGAAGATCGGAAAGCGCAATTCCGACTAAAATTCTTAACGCGCCGCCGAGAAATTCTTCTCCGAAGACTATCGATCCAACCCCCTCTGCCGCCCCAACTGCCACGACACCGATCCGCCCTGCACGACGCCCATGACCTCGCGGCCGAGCTGGCGGTCGATGACCGGCCGCCACGGGACAAGGGTGAACTCATGGGATTTCTCGACCACGGCGAACTTGCCGCTCGATAGCTGCACGGTGCCAGTGAACTTGCCGCTCACGTTATCGCCGTCCGTGGCAGCACGGAACGGTAGTCCCGTTCTCTCGGCCACCTCCGCGCCGACGCGGGCCACCTCACGCTCGCGCAGGGTGGCGAGAAGGCTACGCCGATAGAAGATACGGCCGTTCCGTGCTCGGGTGGCGTCGCCCTGTTCGATGTGATGCTCGCGGCGCTGGTCCATGGCCTCGCGCACCTGCTGGCCGAAGCCGGTCGGCGCAAGGTCGGCCGTCTCGCCATGAACCAATCGCCGGTCCAGCCAGGTCGCGCCATCCGAACCGATTTGCCTTTGCAGACCGACCGGGGAAAGCACGCGAACGCTGGCCTGCCGGTCACGGCTGGCGTCATAGGCGGCGGCGCGGCTCTCGATATCGTCGGGGATGCGCCATTGGTCGGCGTCGATCCGCTCCACGATCCCGGCGCGGCGCAGCGCCTCCAGCCGGCGGACATGGGCATCGACATAGCCCTCATAGTCGCCGCCCTGAACGCGGCCCTCGAATTTCGCCTGCTCCAGATGATGGCTCGGCCGATAGATGCCGTCCTCTGCAATGGCCGTGATGGTGCGGTCGGACGGCCGGGCCGTCGCCTCGGCCGGGCCGATCTGGATGACGCTGCCGATGCGGGCGTCCTCCAGCCGCTCGGGCGCGATGCCGGCGATGTGGTGCGTGCGGCCGTCGATCCCGTCCACCACAACGGTCAGGTTCTCGCCCAGCTCGTCGGACAGATTCTTGTCCACGACGCAGCCCACGATGGGCGTCTCGGGCGCGCCGTCATGGATGTGGAAGCTCATGGGATCGCGTTCGCCACCCTGCGGGCCGAGCGCCTTCTGCATGGTGCGGATAATGTCGCTGCGCTCGCTCAGCTCGCGCAGGGCAGGCTCCGTGTCCTTGCTCAATTCCCAAACGCCGGGCGCGTGCTCGGTCGCCAGCCCCATCTTCTCCAGCTTACCGAGACGGCGCAGACGCAGCGTCCGCTCGAACTGCCGTCTAGGCGCTGCCGGTTCATGGCGAAGGTCGAGGAAACGGGCATCGGCTTCTTCGGCCATGGCGCTGTCGATCCGGGTGAAACGGTCTTGGTCAATTTCGGCCGACAGCTTGCGGGTCTGCTCGATCTCGGTGACGGGGCCGAGTTCGAGACTGGCAAGCTCGCTGGCGCGCTCGCGCAGGCCGGCGGAAAGATAGTCACCGTTGATGACTAGATCCCCGCCCGTGTCGTCGCGGCCGTTGACGACGACATGCACATGGGGATGGCCGGTGTTGTAGTGGTTGACGGCAACCCAATCGAGTTTCGTGCCGAGGTCGGCTTCCACCTGTTTCATGAAATCGCGAGTGTAGGCCGTGAGGTCCGACAGCTCCGCGCCGTCCTCGGGCGAAACGATGAACCTGAATTGATGGCGGTCGTCCTTGGCGCGATCAAGGAAGGCGTCGCCATCGGCGCGGTCCTCGGTGCCCGAATAGAGCTGGCCGCGCTCGCCATCGCGTGACGTGCCGTCGCGCTGGACATAGCGCAGATGCGCGCGGGCGCGACCGCCCTTCCACGCGGCCCGGACGCTGCGCTGCTTGACGATCACGCGGCGGCTGCCGGGCTGGCGGTGATGCCATTGGCCGGAGATGTTGCGGGCGCGCACGAAGCTCGCGCCCCGGCCGCGCTTCACGCCCTTGCCGCTGGCGACCACGGCACGGGACCGGCCCGGCGATGACGGGCGGGATGATGACGGCGGGGAATAGTCGCGGGAGGCTGGCGCCTGATGCCGCCGGGTGATCTTCCTGACCTGCGTGAGAAAGCTCTTGGTCTTGCCAGCCTTGGGCGTATCGGATCGGATGCGACCGGGCTTCGGACGGAAGCGGTTTTCGTCGTCGGCGCTCAAGGGCGCGACTCCGGCCAAAACCACCGAAAACGGGCCGATCTGTGCCTATGGTGCCGCTCGAAACCCCGCAAAGCCAAGGCTTTGCGCGAAATCGCGGCACGCGGCCCCTCAAAACCATGGTGCCGGAACCGGCCACCTAACCAGTGTGCAGACAACAATAATTTCCAGAAGCGGCCCGATATGGTGCCGTCTTCTTTAATCTTGCCCTCCGCCCTTTCTGTCTTTTCTGCCCCTCCTGCCGGGAATCCTGCCGGGCGCAAACCTGCCCGACCGGATTCCGAAACCAGCGCCGCCGAGCGCGGGAACGCCGCCCTCATGGCGTTCTCCCATCGCTGGCGCTCGCCACGAAAATGCTGCCGTCCTGCGGCTCCGCACGGGCGGGGTCGCGCGCCGGAACGGCAGCGCGGCCGTCGCCTGTTTGCACCTCGGACGGCGGCGCGACGGCAGCTCGCGTGTCGTCCGGGCGCATGACGAATAGCGGTGCCTCGCGCCAGTCGGGCGGCGGTGCCGGTGGTTGCAACGGCGCATCCGATGAAGCCGCGCCGCCAAGGATGGGGGCGAGCGCGGCGACATAAGCCCGCGTCTCGGCGGGAAGCGGGCGGCCCGTCGCGCGGTGCTCGTCGTAGCGGCCGGGGCCGGCGTTATAGGCCGCAAGCATCGCGCCGACATTGCCGTAGCGGTCGAACATCTCGCGCAGATAGGCCGTGCCTGCGAGGATGTTGTCGCGCGGGTCGTAGGGATCGCGGCCGAGGCCATGGCGGACGCGCAGGCCCGCCCATGTGTCGGGCATCACCTGCATCAATCCCATCGCCCCGGCCGACGAAATCGCGCGCACGTCGCCCGCGCTCTCGGCGCGCAGCACCGCGCGAATCCAGTGCTCGGGGATGGCGAAACGCTGCGACGCCTCGGCGATGTGCGCCGCATACGGATGGGCAGCGGCCGGGCGTTCGACCGGCACGGATTGCGCGACAGCGACGCCCGATCCGATGCAGACGGAAAGCGCCCCCGCCAGCAGCAGGACGGCATAATGCCATGCCGGCCTGTCTCCGCTTCGCCGCCAGCCTGCCAGCGTGCTCGCTGCGGTCAAGGGCAAGGCGCAAGCGCCGGTCGAGGGCCGCCCCTGACCTTCGCTGCGCGCGCCGGCCGTCCGGTGGCCGAGCGGGACGGAGGGATGAGACGGCTTTTCCGCGAACAAAGGGATGACGATCTTGGACCGGATGGCGGGCCGGACGCGCGCGGCCGTCATTCCTCGTCCTCGACTGTCCGGGGGTGCTTCCAACGCAAGGTCCAGACCGATGGATCGTCGTTGGACTGGAACAGCTCGGCGCGGATCGGGAACGGGAAGATCGGTCCCTCCATCCGCATCGACACGAAGTCGCCAGCGTTCTCGCTGGAGTCTTTCCATGCGGGGCCGGCGTCCGGGCCGTCCTCGCTATCGAGGCGCAAGCGATAGTCGGTCGCGTTTTTCACGTCGCTGGGCTTGGCCGGGACGATGAACAGCTTTTCGTGGAGGCCGAACGAATGAAGCTCCCCCGCATAGCCGGTTTCGGTGCGGGTGAAGGTGCCTATTTCTGCCATGGAAGTCTCCTGCGGTTGGTTTTGGGGGTGGTTTCAGTGCTTCGGCGCGCGCCACTCGTAGCGGCCGACGCCGTCCTCATCGGTCCAGAGCGGGACCGCTCGGCCGATGATGGAAGCTGCGGGGATGGGTCCGAAGTAACGGCCGTCGAGGCTGTCACGGACCTCCCAATTCATGAGGAAAAGCTGGCCGTCGCCGATGACGCGGCAGCCCTGCCAGACGGGCAGATCGCGGCCGAGGCTGTCGCGCTCCAGCGCCTCGCCCATCTCGATCCCGTTCACCGTGATCGTGCGGCCGGTGCGGCAAACCCGCTGTCCCGGCAGGCCCAAGACGCGCTTCAAGAGCGGGACGCCTCGCGCGACATAGCCGCGCTCCACCATGAAGGCGGCGAGCGGTTCGGGCGGCATGAAGGCGACCAGCTCGGGCACGTCGATCCGGTCCGCCGGCTCGACAGTATAGAATCCGACTGGCGCGCTGGCCGTGGCGTTCCAGAGGAGTTTCGTCGGCATCTCGACCGCGCTTGCGGCGGCGATGCCGATGACGGCGAGCGCCGTCACCGTGAGGGTGCGGCGGCGCGTCATGTGTCGATCCTACGGCGATGAAGCCATGCGGAATGTCGTTCGGGGGTGTAGGCGTGCGGCTCCAGATTGGCGGTCAAACGGTTGTGGACGTGCCGCCAGTGGTCCGGCGAGGCATCGGCCGGATCGAGACCGAGCGATTCCACGGCGTCGATAGCGGCAAGCGCGCGTTGCACCTTCGGCCAGCCATCAAGGCGCAACAGGATTTCGCCACCGGGGCGCACGAAGGGCAATGTCTGGAACGGCTCGCCCCGACCGATGGCCCGCACAATGTCGATGCGCGAAACGACAGTGCCGTGCTCGCCAGATGCCCAACGGACGAAGGCGAAGACGCTGCCCGGCGCGAAGCCGACGACGCTGCGGCGGCGGTCGATGATCTGTTCGTAGCTCTTGCGGCCGAAGCGTATCCAGTGCTCGACCTTGCGTTTCTCGAAGGTCAGCTCGACCAATGTTGTGAAGGGCGCGGGGCCGTTCGGCAGCGGACGGCCGTGCGCGCTGCGATGAGCGCGGCGGGTCATTGTTCATCTCCGGGGATGTGCTGGGGGCTGTGCGGGCGCGGGGCGGCATTCGCGGCGGCTGTCATGGCTCGCCCCTTTGGGCAGAACCGGCACCACGCTTCGCCTGCGCGCGCGTCAAAGAAAAAGAGTTAGATTCTCTGTTAGATAAGTTAGCGGCCGGATTCCGCTTTTCAGGCCAAAGCGTTAGCTGCGGTTCGTGCGCCTGATCTGCCGATAGTGATGCGCCTGATGTGCCGATACCCCGTGCGCCTGATCTGCCGATGGCATTAACAGGGTTATCAACAGTGCCTGTTGATGAGTTCCCGGGGCGGATACGTAGCAGCTCGCGGCCGTCTTCCCGCTCGATCTGGAGCAGGTAGCCGGGGAGCGGCTGGCGGGCCGCGATGCGGCGCAGGTCGAGCGCGAAGTCGGACGGCCGCGCCGCGCTGCCGGATTTCTGGTGAAGGTGCGCGACCTCGAAAATCCAGCCGTGGCGCTGGTGGCCGGCGTGCTTTCTGGCAACGCGATAAAGCCAACGCTCGATGCCGCCAGTCAGCCGGAAATAGGCCGGGTCGATGGTCAGGACTAGGGAACGGTCGATGACGCTGTTGTAGAACCATTCGGGCAGGACGAACTCCATGCCCTCGACGCGGCCGGCGCGCGTCGTCATTTCTTCCCACTCGTTGATCCATGAGAATTGCCGGCGACGCCAATGCGGGCCGTTGCGGATGGTGGTGGCGATGACCGTCGATTGCAGCCGCGCCAGCGCGGCTTTCAGAAGCCGGTATTGGTGATTGCCGGTCGGCCGCCCGATGGCGCGCAACAGATGGTAGGGGGTGAAGCGGACAAAGCGCGACGTGGTGAGGCCGTTGTTCTCGGCCGCAACGATCTGCGAGGCCGCCCATATCAGCACATCGGCGTCCCATATGGTCGCCATCCCGTGTTCGGGCATCCCGAACACCTGCACCTCTATGTCGGCAGCCCTGTAGAGAATCGGCTTGGTGCGCGGGGTCTTCGCCAGTGAGAAAAACGGCCGTTCCATCAAGTCGCGCTGGTCGCGCGGCGGCGCGTCGCCCGTTGCGACAACGAAGGGGTCTAGATGGCTGCGCTCGCTGTCCTCGGTCGGCTGCGCGGGGTCGTGATCGTCCTCGCGCAGCATCTAGCTGTCGCCCCGCTCTTCGGGCGTGAGGGGGCGCGCGGGAAAGACGGTGCCGGCGGTCTTGTCGCGGGTAGATTTGCGCTCGCCCCCCGCGCTCCAGTCTTCCAGATCGCGGACGGTGTAGAGGACGCGACCGCCGACCTTGCGATAGGTCGGGCCGGTTCCGTAGGTGCGATGTTTCTCAAGGGTGCGGACGGATATGCCGAGGAAGCGCGAGGCTTCCTTGGTGCGCAACAGGCGCGGCGGCAGGCCCGCAAGCGGGTTGGGCATAAATCACCTCCAGTCGGGATTGGGCTGCCGGGGGCGGCAGCGGACTGTGGCGAACCATGGAGAGGGATCGGCGGCGCGTAGCGTGCCGCATTTGCGCCTATGCGCTGGCGGCACCCCCTTAAGGGGGTGCCGCGCGGCGAATTGGTGTGGGATTTCAGCGGCTCACCGCCTGCCTAGCCGATAGGCAAAGACAATCGCGAGCGGTTCGGCTAAGAATGACAGCGGAGCAGACGCGCTGCTCTGGGGCTTAGTAACCCCTGACTAGCGGTTGGTGCCGACCGTGACGGCACCACCATCCTCGAACCTTATGGTCGGGGAGCCCATGGCGTATGTCCAGGGCTTCTCGCCTAAAGGTCATGGGGCCGTCTAGTCACGGTTACTAACTCCCCGATCACCAGGTAGAGGGGCCAATTGCGGGGGCGCACCGCAAGCAAGGCTCTCTGGAACCTAGGGGAATGGCTATGCGGGTTCCCGTCGAACTCGATCCCGTTGTGGATGACGAAGCGCCGACTGGCGACACCATAACCGTCTATGACGAACGGCATTACGTCACCTATCTGCGTTTGCTGGATGCGAAGGCCGAGGGCGCGGACTGGAAGGAAGTCGCGCAGATCGTGCTGCACCGTGATGCGGCCGCCGATGAACCTCGCACACGCCGTTGCTGGCAAAGCCATCTCGAACGCGCGCAATGGCTGTCGCGTGAGGGCTATCGGAGAATTCTGGAGCAGGCGGCAGCCAACAAGGCGTGAGGGCCACGCCAGCACGATTAACGCTTGTTGGGCTTGATCGGATAATGGAGCAGTAGGCGATAGCCCCCGCGCATCATTTTGATGCCGTGCGCAACTAGGCGGCGGGCCTTGTTCTTGCGCGGGTCGCTCTCGAAATCCTCCTTGGTGCCGCGAAAGCCGAGCAGGATTTCGGCGATGGTGCGATAACTCTCGCCGCTCAGACGAGCGTCGAGCGCGCGCAGGGACAGGATATGCCATTGCCGGAGCTGGGCGGGAACGGCCCGGAAATCTGGACCGGGCGCGCGGCCATTGAGGGACCGCCAGAATCGTCGGACAGCGTGAGCGCGCAGCTCCAGAAAGACGTCCATCGGCAGCGTGACGGCGTAAAACGCAGCAGCGTCCGGCACAGACTCGGGCAGCCAGAATTGATGCGCGACGCCGTCCGCCTGCCAGATGCCGTGCCAGCCATCGGCAGCGCGGCGCATGTCGAGGCCGTCGAGATGCGCCAACGTCAGTACCGGTTCGGTATCGTCGTCCTTCTGATTGACTGGCGACAACATAACGGCTTGCGGTTGAAGGCGCGGACTCCAGATCGGCGATTGCCGATCATGCGGCGCGTCGGGATCGCACGGGAAATCGCAAACCCCAGCGATGCGCGAACTCTTCGAGGTCGCGGGTGGCCGTCCCTCCGGTCAATGCGATGGTCTGGCAGTCCCGACGATATTCGTCGTTGCGGCGCAAATATTCCCAAGCGAAACCAGCGGCAGGGATGTGCTTTGTGTGCCCGTATGCCGCCGGTGATCGCCAATCGATGCTGAGCATGGCGTCACCTCCCCAAGCCGGGATGCTGGGCAGCGCCCGGCAAGAAGAGGTTCAATCATCACTGGAAATATAGAAGCCGCTCAAAGCAGATACCTTGAGCGGCTAACCCGATCATTTTAGGTATTTGGGCTTGGCGACAGCCGGTGATTCCGCGACGCATGCCCGTATGAGCACGAACACGCAGTCATGTTTCACCTGTTGGAAAACACATGCACCTCACTGTCCGCAGTTTCGATGGTGAACAGGTCGCCGCCAATCTCAGCGTCGCGCGCCATCGCCTGCCAATCGACATAGTAGCGTAGTGCCTCGGGGATTGTGACGCTCTCGGTGATCAATTCCTCCATGTAGTCGGCGAGGCTGGCGAACTGACCATGATAGCAATCCTCCAACGTGGATTCGGCTTGGTCCATGTCGCCGCAGAACTGCTCCAGCAGGCCCGTGCCAAGTGCGCCATGCTCTGCGATGAAAGCGGCCATCCGCGCCACCCTGTCGATGTCGGCATACTCCGAGATGTCGACGCCCTCGCAGCCCTCATAGTCGTGAATGGCATATTCCTCCGCGTCCTTGACAGGGGAACGGGCAAGCATCGCGGCAATCTCGTCCCTGATCTGGTCGGGGTCCTGATCCGCGTCGATCCAAGCTCCATGCAGAAAGCCGTTATTGTAAGCTGCAAGGCAAGCAACATAAATGCGGGGGCTGCTGTCGGATACGTTGGTCATGTCTCTGATCCTCGGGTCTGAAGGTCAGCGAAGCGGAACGCCGCGCCTGACCTTCTGGCCGTCGCCGAGACCGGGTGTGCAAACGGAGAGAGGCTTCGCGGGGAACCGGCTGCACGGAGCGCGTCACACGCGGAGGAAGCTGGGCGGAAGCCTTTCGAAGTGCGCCGAGGGCAGAGCCCTAAGTTACCGAACTTTTTTCCTGCCAGCTCAACTACACGTCGAAACCACCTTGACGTGCGATTGGCTCTTTCACGAAGCTGTCGGCATCCAAGCCAGCTTGGCGCAGGAATGGTGCCTCGGAAAGCCGTGCATACAGATTAAGCATCCGAGTTTCGGCACGTCGGATAAATGTTTCATAGGCCATGGGGATAATCTTGGTCCGCCCTTCCTCACGGACGCCTTCACGCGGCGTTAGTCGCGATCCCAGAACAAAACAGGTCACACGCGTAGAATCGTCAATCAATCCGTGAGTCTGCAATTCAACGACATACTTCCATGCTTGGTTCTTCTGATCCATGCCGATAGGAATGCCGGGCCGCTTCAACTCGACAACAATCAAGTGCTCCACGCCAATAACTTCGTGCTGCTCATCGAATGCGGGGCGGGCAAACAGTCCTACACTGCCATCGGGTAGAATAACGAAGTCGGGCCGGTTCAGGCTGCCCTGTGCGGTTCCGCCAAGCAACCGTCTGATAACCTCCGACATGCCGCGATTGGACGTGAACTCGATGCTTTCGAACTCAGGACCGAATACCCATAGACTCCGCTCAATAAGAGGCTGAAGCTCGCGGACTTCATCGGCGCGTTCATCGCGAAGCTTTTCGTGCAGTTCGCCGATCAGCCTCAGTCGATTCTGGATTTCATCTAGCGCCAGCTTAGCGGTCGCGACGCTCCAATCTGCGAGAATGCCGTCCAATTGGTCCAGCTCGCCTGGTTGAAGGCCATGCAGTCGCGCCAGCAAGCTGTATTGGGACGACGACGCCTCCAAATTAGCAAGAATGCCAGCCACTTGATCAATCTGTTCGGGAGAGATGCCGGGGCAGGTATCGATGACTTGATCGACAAAGCTGTTCCACCGCTCACGCGCGCTCGGAGCTATCCTGACGACGGTCGAAGCATAGCGTTCGCGAACCGCCTCCTTGGCTTCCGAACGCCGCTCGAAATTGAACGCAGCAATTTCTTCGCGAATTTTGTCCTGCACGGCGATCTGGGTCTTCTTCCAGATTTCATTGTTGGGCTGGAACCCCGACCAGTCTGGCAGCACGGCATCGCTGTCCGCCAAGAAGTCGGCAAAGACGATGAACGTGAAGCGCTTGGCTTCGCTCGTCCGCCCGTCGAGCACGCGTTCATAGTCGGTGCCGCGCCAGCCGCAATCACCGACCAGCCGGTTGTTGACATGCCAAGCGATGCCGTGCTGCCGCGTTGTCCGGTCGGCCCGCTGCGAGTCGATCATGAGGATTGTCGCACGACCGATATCGGGGATATCGACGAAGCTCTCCCGCAAAAAATCCTGGGGAATGTCATCGAAAGTGACGGGCTGGCTGTCCACCGACACCTTGAAGTTCGGGTCTGTCAGAAAGCGTGTTCCAAGCACCTCTCGAACATCAGCGGCGCTAAGCCGTAGCCGCGTCGATTCTACCGCGCGAATTTCCACACCGTGCCCGGTGCTTTGTTCACGCTTAATGACTTCCCAATCGAAGGGGCGCTGCCCGCCCCTGGAAACCCGATAGGCTACTTTTTCGCCGGCGGCCTCTATGATTATTTCATAGGGATTGGAGAAGGCGAAGCCGCCGTGCCGCCCTCTACCATTGCGTCCGTATACTCGGCGCGGCGCCAGTTCGGGGAGTTCTGTGGGTGGTGAGACATACTCGCCCTCGGCCTTTACCCGATTATAATCAAAGACGCCCCAGCGCTGCTCGAACTGCGCGGCAGTCATGCCGCGACCGTTATCCTTAATCGAGAATTTCCGGGCACCGTCATTTGTCGGCCAAGTTATGTCCACCTCTGTCGCGTAGGCATCCCAAGCATTCGCGACAAGTTCGACCAAGGCGACCGAAAGATCAGAAATGATCGGTCCAGCATGGCGGTCCAAGAAACGCTGATCAAATGCCAACAACTGCTGTTCGGATGCCATCGTCCACTCCCCTTCGCCTTCTTTAGCAGTTTCGGCGACTACTGCCGATCAAGTCGTCGATAATATTTCCGCTGATTGTTGGCAGGATCGGTCCAACAGAAACAATCGGCAAGCGCGTCCACACTTTGCAGAACGCCGAGCAAGGCATAGGCGTTGAACGGATTGCCTGCGCCTGTCTCATAGTGGCTGACATAGTTCGCCATGATAGAAGGCATGTGGTGGTTCTGAAGGTCGGCGACCTGTTGAGCGGAGAGGACGCAGCGCCCCGCCGCCTGATAGAGCGCGACCGCCGCCGTGATCGCGTCCACATAGGTGGACAAGGTACGCTTGTCGCCCCGCGTCGCGTAATCGGGCGGCACCGGAACCTCCAAACGGGTGATGATCTGGCCGAGCTTGTATTCAAGATACTGGCGGACAAATGGTTCACCGATATCTATCTGCCCCGCGTTCAGATATTGCTCCGCCTGCGCCTTCAGGCGATCCGCCTGTTGCGTGGCGATCATTAGCCGCCCACGGGGCGGCATGCCTTGTAGCTTTTGGTGATTCCACTCTGTCGTGCCATTGAGCCGGTCAAAATACTTCTCAAGGCTCGTATCATGGCTGAGGATGATGAATTGAAGTCCGCCGGGCAGACCGTTCGCCGCGCCAAAGCGCAATTTCGTCCGGATCGTATCCATCAGGCTGAACTGATGTCCGGCATCGAAACTTGACGTCACATCATCCAACACCATGAAGCGCGGCACGCCCTGTTGCCGGGTAGCCGCCGCCATGAAGATGGAGGCGGCGACGGCATTGCGGTAGCTCTCCGACAGGAGCGCCCGCGCGCTTTGGTTTGGAAGGCCGAAGAAATCGGCGAGCTTCAAATCTACCTGTTCGGTATTCTGCGCCCGGTTCAGCGTCGGCCGCACGTCCGGACCGCCGCGCACCAGATGCCCGAAAAGCTCCTGACAATTAGCCTGAATATCCGTGATGCGTGCATTGGCGAGCGCGCTTTCCGCCGTTGCGAACTGCCCGGCTACCTTCGTGATGAACGTCTTCCAGCGATTGAGCTTTGCGAGCTTGGCCCGTTTGGCCGCGAGCGCCGGAAGGGTCCGCTCGTATTCGTTCATGGCGTCGCGGAATTGCTTGGCCTGCCCAAGGGTGCGGGTGACGGCGACCAGCGACGGCGGCAAGCCGGCTTGCAGCGTCGTGATCTCGGCATTGATTGCCGTGAGCACGTCAACCCGCTTCGCTTCGAGCGCGCCAAGCGCATCTTTTGCGCGTTCCAGGTCCGCCGTCGAAACCGACGACTGGCGCGCGGCCAGCGTCAGGACCGGCGCGATGCGATCAGCGTCCACAACGCCAAGACGCGCCTGCTCTTCAAGCTGCCGGAGCTTGCCAACGCATCCCGCACTCTGCACCTGCCGTTTCAGCTCCGCGTCGAGCTGATCGGTCTCGTCGTAAAGCGCGATCTTCACTTCCAGTTGATCTTGAAGCGGCCCGTCGCCAGCCTTTTCGCAGACAGGGCAGACCTTCGGATCGTGCCAGTCCGCACTGTTCACAACCGACAGCGCGTTTTTCAGCAAGGCGTGCAGGCTGGCGGCACCGACTTTGCGCATCGCATCGTCGCGCGCCTTGGCCGCCGTCACCAGCGCGTCGATCTCGGCAAGTTCCGCCGCCGAGACCTGTAAGCCGCCGAGCGTCGTGACGGCGGTGTTGAGGCCGTCGAGAGTTTTCCGCGCCGCGCCGCCTTCTTCCTGATCGACGATCTTTTCAGCGGCGTCAAAATCGAAGTCCATCACCGAGGCGTTGGCGAGCAACGGCGCGAAAAGCGCGATGCCCGCCAGTCCGGCCGTCACCTGCGCTTTCAGCGCGGCTGTATCCGCCATCTGGCCGCCGGCCGCGCCGGTTATTTCCTGATGTGCGGCGAGGATGCGCTGTTCAACGGCCCCCAAGGCGCGGTTTTCGGCGGTCACTTCGGTGTCAAGCGTGGACAGCCCAAGATCGCCATTGATGTTGCGGGTGTTCTTGGCCCCGTCTAGCGCCTGCCGGAGCTGGGAATACCGGCTCATGCCGACCAGCGAGGCGAAGGAGCGCCCGCGCTCCAAGGCCGAGCAGTCCACGAGGGAGGCAAAGCGCGGGTAATCGACCAGCACGAAATCCTCGCAAAGATCGGCGAGGAAGCTGTCCGGATCGGCGTGGCCGGAAGGAGACGTGACGACCCGTCCGCCCGCCGCCGTCCGGGTGACGGTGATCGACACATCGGGCGTGCCGTCATCGCTCTTGAAAACAAGAGCGACCGTCGCCTGTTGCGCCGGATGGAACTTGTTGACGATGTAGCTGGCACCCTGTTCGGCGTCCTGCATCCCTTCCAGGCGCGGCACCGTGCCGTGCAGGGCGAAGTGCAGCGCTTCGAAGATCGAGCTTTTTCCGACCCCATTGGGCGCATGGACGGAATTGACGGCATCGTGCTTGAACTTCAGCACGAGGGGATCGCCGTCATTATTGATGCCGCGAAATCCCTCAATGGCGGCAGAGGCGAGAAAATACCGGCTCATGCCGCAGGCCCTTCCGGCAGGCCGTCGAGCGCGGCGAGGACCGCCCGGTTGAACTCCTGAACGGCCTGACGGGTGCGCGTCGCATCATCGTCGCGCGCCAGCAGGGCCAGATTGTCGAAAAGAATGCGGGCGCAATCGGCATCGATGCGCTCCGCTTCCGCCCGGAAACGGGCAAGGTTGTCCGAGAATGACAATGCCGGATCAAATTCCATACGCCCCCCAATACCGCGCCGTCAGAGATACGCGGGCAGTTTCGCCTTCCATTCGCTCATCAGGATCAAGGTGCCTTCCACGGTCTCGCCGTTGTTGACCAGTTCCAGCTCGCCGACCGGCGTTGCCTCGTCCCATTCGAAATGGTCCGAGAGGAACGTCAGCGCCTCGCGCTTGTACGCCGTGTCGAGGTTGTCGAGTTGGTCGCCCTTGGTTTCCAGCACCGTGATCCGCTTCGCTTCGCCGTCGCGCTGCACGGCGAAGATGAAATCCGGATAGATTTTGGCCTTCTTCCATCCCTGAATGCCGTATTGCGTCCGCGCGACATTGCGGTGCCACCAGGCCAACGTCTTTTCGCCGTCGAGATAGACCGCTACGTCCCGCTCGTCGCTGTTCAGCTCGTTCTCGTAGACCGGCGCGAACAGGCTCTTTTCGAGCGGGCCGCCCGCGCGGTTCAGGAGCTGGCGGGCGTTCTCCGGTTCCGTTGTTTCGATGCTGAAAGGCATCCGCCAATTGCGGCCATCGAGCCGCAAGCGGAACTGGATGCGTCCCACTGCGACCTCGGCCTTGAACAGGGCTTCGGCGCGCGCGTTCCGCGCGGCATCGAGGCCCTTGCGCAGCTCTTCCACGATCAGGCTGGCGAGCAGGCCGAGCTTCGCGTCATCGAAGCCGCGCGCCCGCAGGGCCGCAACCGTCGCGCCGACAATCTCGCGGCCGACGAAGGGATTCGGCACGATGTCGGAAATCATCCGGACAGCATGCGCCGGATCGAAGACGAGGATTTCCGCGTTGGCGGCCACCGTCTCGCCGACGAACAATTCTTCGCCGTCCTCGGCAAGCCTGATCCGCTGGAGCTGGCTTTCCGCCGCTTGGGCGTTTTCGGGCACCCGATCCGCGATGTCCTGCGGATCGAAGCCCCGCCAGTCGAGCGCGGAAAGCACATCCGTCTCGTAGTCCAACTCGCGCGCGTCACCGCTTTCCACCACCATAACCTTGGGCAGGTAGATTTCCGTGGAGGAAAAGGCCGGGCGGCGATTGATCGTGCGGGCCGTCTTGCCGGTCCCGCTCTTGTCGTTCTGCGTCACGCGCAGGACCAGATCGCCGAGGCCGTCCTGTTCGAGGCCGTCTTTAATGGCACCGACGACCGTCGCGGTATCGGCGTGATGCGTGATGACGTGGCACTCATCGAGCGCTTCAACGTCCGTCTTGAGCGCGCCGGGCTGGCGGAGAATGCGGCCGACAAGCTGGGTCATGGCCTTGAGGTTGGCGCTGGCCGCAAGGCTGCACAGCACATAGGCGAAGGGGCAATCCCAGCCCTCTTGCAGGGCCTGTTTCGTGATGATCGCCCGCACGCGGTTGGTGGGCGACAAGAGGTCCTGATTTTCCGGATCGTTGAGATCGTTCTGCTGCGCGGTTTTGATCGCGATTTCCGCCTGATCGAAGCCCGCCGTCAGAAGCCAGTCCTTCACGTCCTCGGCGTGGATATGGCCGCTTTCGCGCTGATCCGCGCCCGTGCGCTCGACCTGGATCAGCATGATCGGGCGAATATAGCGGCCCGTATCGGCCCGCAGTTGCCGGGCTTCGGCATCGAGCGCGTTGAGCTTGGCAAGCGCCGCGTTCAGCGTCGCCTTCCAGTCATTGCCCTGCCGGGGATCGAGGTTGAGCGGCATCTTTATCATGCCCTCGCGGTCCAGCTCGCGCCCCGTCACTTCCACCAGCACATTGGCATAGCGGCCTTCGCGCGGATTGCGGCCGCCGCGCGGCTGCACATCCTGCGGCGTGGCCGTCAGCTCCAGCACGAAGCACGGGTTGAATCCGTAGAGCGTGCCGAAGGCGAGATCGGAAATGGCGCGGTGGCCTTCATCCATCACGACCACGGGCCGGATGATCCGAAGGGCGTTCCCGAGAGAGTCCTTCACCATGGGGAACATGCCCGTATAGGCGGAGAGGTTCGGTGTGCGGTCGATGGCGGCCTGATGCGCCTGTTGTTCGCCTTCGGGTGGGAAGAAGCCGTGCACGTCGCCCCGGTCCTGAAACATTTTCAGGGAGTCCTGCGTCTCGCGGTTCGCGGATTGCAGCATCAGCAGCATGACGCAGAGGTTGGTTTCCACGTCCCGCGCATCGAGCCGGTCGGTTTTCTCCATGATCTTCACGCGCCCCGCCGCCGCGCGGTCGAGCGCCTGTCGGTAGGGGTGCTGGCGATCCTTCAGGTGCTTGAGCGTCTGCGTATAAATCGCCTCGTTCGGCACGATCCACAGGACGAAGCCGGTGTTGCGGTCGAGATAGCGGCCCATCACCCGCGAGACGGCGGAAACGGCAAGCCATGTCTTGCCGCCGCCGGTCGGCACTTTCAGCACGGCGTTGGGTACGGGCCGCTCGCAGCCGTCCATGCGCGGCGAGAACGGAATGGCTGCGCGGGAAGCGGGTAGCTTCCCCGCCGCCTTCATCGCTTCCCAAGCCTCTTTCGCGAAATCCGGAATGGCAAGGCCAAGGTCCGGGTCTTGCGCGGCGAGCGCCGCCACCTTATCGGCGCGCGCCTTCTTTTCCTTCACGAGATCCAGATAGGCGTCGAGTGTCGAGAGTACGCGGTCCTGATAATCGAGCTGGCGAAACACGGCGTCAGCTCCGATCTATCCGGTAGAGCGCGAAGGGCAGCGGCACGAACTCCACGGGGATGTTCTGTTCCGCCAGCATCTTCTGGCTCACGAACCGCGCCGGGGCGAAGACTAGGTGCCGCTTGTCCGGCTCGGAGGCGGCGAATGCCTTGGCGCGCGCCAGCGTCAACGCCGCTTCCGGCGACTTCAGCCAGTCGAGATCGGGCTTGTAGATCAGCCAGACGTGCTGGCCTTCCATGGCACCGAGATAGAAATCATCCTCGCACACGGCGGCGGGATCGAGCGCGTGATTGGTCGCCATATGGAACAGCGCCGCGCCGAGACCGGCATAGGGCGGCAGGGTTTCGCCGCTCAGCACCTTGTCCAGTTCGACGGGATCGCCGAGGGTGCAATAGGTGAAGGTGCCGCCAAGACCTTCTGCGCGTTCCGCCACCGTCTTTTCGCCGGTGACGATCAGATCACCGTCTTTCACTTCCTTCTTGATGCGGTCGTATTCGTGGCCGTGCAGGTTCTCGATACCTTCGACCTTGTGCGCCAGCTCTCCGGCATTGCTGAGCGCGCGCCAGTTCAGCCGCTCCCGCAACATCTCTGTTCGCTGCGTGCCCTCGAAATCATAGCCGTTGATGACACGCCGGACGCGCTCTGCCGTTAGGCTGTCGGCATATTCTTCCATTTCCACGAGAATGAAGCGGCGATTGCCGCCGTCGCGCTTGTTGGCTTCGAGCACGGCGTGAGCCGTTGTTGCAGAACCCGCAAAGGAATCGAGGATAATTGCGTCATCATCGGCAGCAATGTCGATGATCCTGTCCAGAAGCTTCACGGTTTTCGGCGTGTCGAACAAATCAGACGTGCCAAATATGTTCCTGAGCATGGCCTTGGCCTGCCGCATCGTATCCACGTCGCTCCAAATCGTTGGAAACGGCCGCGTGGGATCGTCTTCGGGCGCAAACTCGCGGGTGTAAGGCTCCCACACTTCACGTCCGAGCTTTTCGATCCTCTTCCAGATCAATGTACCGGCATCTTTGTGTTTCTTGATGCCCTTCTTCCCCATCGACCATCGCGCTTCTTCCCCGTTATCATGTATGGGGAAAACCTCATTTCCATCGGGGTCTTCAAGCGGGAAGAACATGGTCGGCCGATCACGGCGGAGACTCGCCCGTCCATTCTTCTTCAGAAGGCGATCTCTAAAGGGGCGTCCGTTCTCGTCTCGGTTCGGATAAGCTTTCAGGATGGACGGGGCGATCATCCTCTTGAACTTTGCAGAGCCAATATCGCGCGCAAAACAGAGGACGTAATCATGGTCGGGTGTGATAGCTACCTTGTTATCGTTTGGGCTATCCACTTTCCGCCAGATGAAGGTGGCGACATGATTTCCCTCACCAAATATTTCGCAGCAAATATTTGTGAGGCGGTGCGCCTCGTTATCATCGATGGTTATAAAGATGACGCCATGGTCCGCCAGCAGCTCATGGAGCATCCGAAGGCGCGGCCACATCATGGCACACCATTTGTCATGACGTAGGCCGTCCTCAACACCGACCGGATTGGACTCCAGCCACTCCCGGATCATTGGCGCATTGACGTTATCGTCGTAGCACCATCCCTCGTTGCCGGTGTTGTACGGCGGATCGATAAAGATGCAGTCCACCTTGCCCGCGTAGAGCGGCAGGAGCGCCTTCAGCGCGTGCAGGTTGTCGCCGTGGATGACGAGGTTGCCGTCAAGCGCGACAGGACCGATGCCCTTGCTTTCATCGGGCACGAGCGGACGGAAGGGCACCGCCAGATGGTGGTTATAAACAAACTCTTTGCCCTTGAAACTCAGCTCCGTCATGCCCGCCCCTTCGTATTCATTCCCGTGTATCGCTCAACCTTGATCTCCGCTTCCCGCTTGCGGGCCTGCGCAATGTCGTAGCTGTTCTGCATGCGCATCAGCGTCTCCATCGAGACGCCGAAGGCTTTTTCGATCCGGATCGCCATTTCCGGTGACAGGTGCGCGCGCTCGTTCAGAAGCGCCGACAGGGCCGGGCGCGTGACGCCCAGCGCATCCGCCGCTTCCGTCACGGACAGACCGAGCGGTTGCAGTACCTCATGCTTCACGAAGCCGCCCGGATGGGCTGGCTTCCGCAGCCGAAGGTCATCTTCGTCCGTCATCGCGCGCTGCCCGTTGAATGTTCATCGATTCGGATGCAGCGTATCGGACCTAACGTTGCCTGTAAAGCAACGCTTTACGGCTTCTGGGCATGACGCAGCCGGATGGGGTTTGAGACTCACTTTTGGAGGGCTATAGCGTAGGTGTAGTTCTCTGTTTCGTCGGCTTCGGCCCGCCATAAGACGCCGACGCAAACAGACGGCTCTTCTCTTTGCCTCATAAAATTGGCACCTGGGACACTATTGTGTCGCGAGACGTGGTTCTCGCGCCCGCAATTAGGCGGGGACAGCGCTCGACTACAATTACCGATCACATGCTGCAGACCGCCTCCGCTCGTCGCGGAAGGCGCCCACTGCTTCAAGGGTGGGGTGCGCCAGTTCAATAACACTTAGCAAGTTGACGAAGTTTCTCTTGCGCGAACAGCCGCGCGGATGATAGTTAGCCATATGACTAAGCATTATCCGGAACTTTCGCTGCTCTTCCACGCTCTGGCCGATCCGACCCGTAGATCGATCCTGACACGGCTTGCGGAAGGGCCTGCGCGGGTCACGGACCTGTCGGAGCCCACCGGCCTGCGCCTGCCCACGGTGATGCGGCACATTTCGGTACTTGAGGAGGCAGGGCTGATCGCCACCTCCAAGGATGGGCGGGTACGCACCTGCGCCATCGTACCCGAGGCCATGGAACCGATTCAGACATGGCTCGATGAACAGAGAGCCATATGGGAAGACCGCCTTGACCGGCTGGAGGCGTTTGCGATGAAAGCGATGAAGGAGCGCAGGGAATGACATCGAACTTCAATCCGGATGGGATGCTCGCCGCGGCGCGCGATCCTGCGAAGGGCCGCTTTGCAACTCTGACCTTCGAGCGGGACGTGGCCGCGCCATTGTCGGTGCTGTGGCAGACATGGACGGCCCCAGCCGCGCGCGCGGTCTGGTCTGCTCCAACGCCCTCGGTCATTGTGGAATTTTTGGAGGTCGACAGCGGAGTGGGTGGGCGCGAAGTCTCGCTCTGCAAGGTCGAGGGCCAGCCGAATATCCGCTGTGAGTGTGGCTGGCTTGAGTGGCAGCCAGCGCTGCGCAGCGTGAATTACGAAGTAGTCTCGTCTGAAGGAGTGACGCAATCGACAGCGCTGGTGACGGCTGATTTCTCCGGCACGGACGAACGCAGCCGACTGGTCGTGACGGTGCAGCTTTCCTCGCTGGCTGACGGTATGGAGGTGGGCTACCGACAGGGCTTTGACGCGGGGCTGGACAATCTCGCCCGAGCGGCCAAGCGAACCATGGTACTGCAGCGCGTGATCCAGGCACCGCGAACCACTGTCTGGAACACTTGGATGAATCCTGAGGCGCTGCCGCAATGGTGGGGGCCGGACGGGTTTTCCTGTCGCACCAAGAGGATCGACCTGAGAACGGACGGCGAATGGGTGTTCGATATGATCGCCCCTGACGGCACTGTGTTCCCGAACCACCATCTCTATACCGAGGTTCGGCCTGAAGAGCGGATCGGCTATACACTGCTATGGGGCGAGAACGGGCCGAAACACGCCGACGCTTGGGCCTCGTTCGAGGATCAGAATGGAGCGACGAAGGTGACGCTCGGCATGGTGTTCAGCACAGAGGCCGAGTTTCAACAGGCGAAGGGATTCGGCGCAGTCGAACTAGGCTTGCAAACGCTGGGTAAGCTGGAACGCTTCATCAAAACCCGAGGGAATGCTGCGGCTTAGCAACCGAGTTCATGGATTACTCGAGAGAGCAATAGCGTAGACGTAGTTCGACGTTTCGTCTGTTCTGGTAGAGCAAGGTTTAAAGGTCAGTCAGGCCCAAGGCTCGCTTTCATTCGCGAAATCAGCAGATCGAGTTCGCTGGCGCGCCTGTGGTCTTTCAACCTGACGGCCCAGAAGGCGGGCATCGCAAGACTGTGTTCACTGACCCGGACCAAGTCGCCCTGTCCGATATGGTCTGCGACCAGACACTCCGACAGCAGCGCCACGCCAAGACCAGAGACGGCGGCCTGAATGGCAACGCTTTCTTCGCTGAAATCGCCTGCCGACGAAAGATCGCCTGGCGCGCATCCTGCTTCGGCAAACCACCTCTTCCATCCGAGCGATTGGCGGTGATCCAACGTCCAGCGATAATGAATAAGCGGAACCCGCAGCAAATCCTCTGGCCGGTTTGGATGCCCGTGCTGGGAGAGAAAGCTCTTCGTTCCCACCGCGATCAGGCGATCGTCGAACAGGTGGAACCACGCCTCGTCCAGACCGCGTTGTTCCCGAGACCGGATCGCCAGATCGACGTCTCCGGCACGGAGGTCGACCGGGCGATTGTCGGCATGAACGGTGATGTCGAGCTCGGTTTCCGATTTCAACCGAGCCAGGCGAGGCGTGAACCACTCGGCCGCGAAGGCCATCGTCATCGAAATGACTAAGGGCCGACGTGTATCCTGTCTGACCTCTTCGCTTGCCGCTGCCATCCGGTCCATCGCGTCCCGCAGGACCGGGAACAGTTTGGCACCCGCTTCGGTAAGCCGCAGAGGACGGGGGCGCCTGTGAAACAGAGAAACCCCGAGCAGATCTTCCAGCTTCCGGACCTGATGGCTGATGGCTGTCGGATCGAGGTGCAGTTCCTCTGCAGCTCGGCCGAAATGCTGATGCCGCGCAGCTGCCTCGAAGGCCCGCAAGGCGTGTAGCGGCGGCAGTCGACGCATTACGTTTTACTCCGCTCTTCATGAATCTTATTCATCATATGCATGAGAGATCGCCCTTCGCCAATAGCGGCCGCCAACACTATTCCGTTGATCAGACGAAGAAAGATACGTCTCCAACCGATGAGGCTAGCCCATGAGCACGTTGCTGAAGATCGACGCGAGCGCGCAACTCCAGGATCGATCGCTGACCCGAAAGCTGACCGCCCTTTTCGAGCGCACGTTTGTCAACGTCGCTCCCCATACGCAAGTGGTCTCACGCGATGTCGGTCAAACGCCGCCGCCTTTCATTGATCATCGCTTCATCCATGCCGCGTTTACGCTTCCGCAGGAGCGTGAAGCCTGGATGGGCGATCACCTCGCCATATCGGATGAACTGATCGATGAGGTCATCGCGGCCGATATTATCGTGATGGGTGTGCCAATGTATAATTACGGGATGCCGGCATCCTTGAAAGCGTGGTTCGATCAGGTTGCCAGGATCGGCAAGACCTTTTCCTTTGATCTCAATCGCGGAGACTTCCCGATTGAGCCCATCCTGAGCGGAAAACATCTCGTTGTGCTGTCCGCCCGCGGGGAGTTTGGCTTTGTTCCCGGCGGTGTTCGCGCTGACAAGAACGCGCTCGATCCGGCTCTGGCCGCCTGCGCCCATTATCTCGGCGTATCGTCCAAAGCGATCGAGACCGTCACGATCGAGTACCAGGAATTCAAGGATGACCGGCATCGCGCTTCAGTTGCCGAGGCGCAAACACGAACCGCCGAGATCGCTCACCGTTTGGCATCGAGTTTTGCGTTTAAGCCCTCGTCTGAACGAGGCGTTTCCCATCATTCTTGTCAGTAAGTCGACAGCCGCTCATTCTTACGGCTCTGACCACTTGGGTGGAAGTCGGCAGAACACACAATTGGCTAGCCTCTTGCACGAGCCGTAGACTGCAATGTGGAAGATGCGCATCACGCGCGGATGGCACGGCCTGAAGCAGCCGTGCCAATGTCAGGCATCGTTAGCCGAACCGCTTAGCACCCGTGGCGCACCATGCAGCGGCGAAAGCGCCAGCCGCCACCCCAACGCCAGCGGCATTCACGCCGCCACCGGCGGCAGTGGCGACGCCAGCTTCCTCCCCATTGCGCTTTTTCGAGGAGCGATGGGCGAAAGATGGTTTGCTGCGTAGTTTGTGGTTGCGATAACGGTGCGGCCTGAGCGGCGGGCATCCCGACGCATAATGAACCAGCGATCGCGATACCGGCTGCGATGGAGGTTAATCTCATCAAGAATTCTCCTTTAATGAGCCCCGGCAGCAGCAGCAACTCGTGAGCCCCAGAAAAGGTTCAATCGAACAGTAAAGATGCCTAAACTTTGATGTGAGGGGTACGCGCGATGTACCCAGAATGTGCCAAATCCCAATAGTGCAGCGGGAGACATTTCTGCTGCACTGTTGTTTCCTTAAGCTCGGATCAAATGCGTGACGACGGGCGGGTCTGAGCCACGATGCAGTGCGAGGATGCGGTCTTGTACGGCGTGGTCTGCGCCGGTCACGCGCTCGTGGTGACGCAGATGGTAGAGCCACGAAACCTCGCACCAGGTTTCGACGAACCGGGACGGGTCGGCGGCATCTTGCATGAGCGTCCAGCCATATCCCCCACCCCGTCGCCGTGCGGCCGAGAGTTCGTTCATGAGGGTGATGAAGTTGGCGCGATCTTTTTCCGCGATTTCGTAGGTCACCTGGATCATGACCGGTCCGCGATCGTGTGTGGCCTCGTCGGAAACGAGCGGTTGAGGCCAATGCATCGATGGCGTGAGGTCGAGCGTCTCACCTCGGTTGAGTTTTGCCCGCCATGTCAGTGGGATCATGAGCAACGCGCCTGCAGCCGCGACGAGGAGGGTCGTGGGAATGCCGACAAGCGTTGCAACCTTACCCCAGATCAGACTGCCCCCGGACATCGCACCAAAGAAGACGGTGAGAAAAATCGAAAGCCCGCGTGCGCGCACCCAGTTGGGCAAAGCGGTCTGCGCTGAGACCTGTAAACTTGAGAGAACAGCAATCCACGATACCCCAGCGAGCCCACAGGCGATCGCCGCAAGAATAGGATTGTCGGTGAACGAGAGGATCGCGAGGACGGCAGCGGTACCGATAGATCCCGCCGCGACCGTGATGTCTGGCCCGAACCGTGCTTTCAGTTTTGGTAGAGCGACCGCTCCGGCGACTGCGCCCGCGCCAAGGCACCCGAGAAGAATGCCATACAGAGTGGGGCCGCCCTTTAAAACGTTGCGTACGATAAGAGGAATGAGCGCCCAAAAAGCACTGGCGAAGATGAAGAAACCCAGAGCCCGAATAAGCGTCCACGCCACGGGCCGGCTGTTGAGTGCATAGCGCAGGCCGGCAACAATCGCGGAGCCGACTTGCTCAGGGGGCAACTGACTTTCAGCGATGCGCGGCTGCCGCCACCATAAAAGCGCAGCAATGATGCCGACGACACTCAGCGCATTGATAAAGAAGGGTGTCGCAAGGCCATACGCCACAATAAGAAAGCCTGCCAACGCCGGACCGATTGCGCGGCTGACGTTGATCCCCATGGAATTAAGTGCAATTGCCGCCGTCAACTCTTGCCGTGGCACGAGCTGCGGCACGACGGCCTGCCACGCCGGGGCCATGAAAGCGGCGCCCGTACCCATGATGAACGTAATGAGAAGAAGCAGTGTCGGGGTCACCATCCCGAAGCTCACAAGGAAGGCGAGAATTCCGGCAACAACTCCTAAGATCGCGTTGACGATGAGCAGCAGTTTGCGCCGGTCAACGATGTCAGCAAGCGCGCCCGCCGGATGGCCAAAGAGAAACACCGGCAACGTCGTGGCGGCCTGCACGGCCGCCACTACGAGCGGAGACGGTGACAAGTCCGTCATCAACCATCCCGCACCCACGTCATGCATCCAGGTGCCGATGTTGGACACGATGGTGGCGGTCCACAGGACGGCAAAGGCCGGTCGTGCGAGCGGGGCCCACGCCGACGGAGCCTTCGCGGATTCAGTTGTTTTCTTGGCATCCATTGCGTTGGCTCCGAATGTGAGGGTTCCACCGTCGACCTAGACCGCGAAGCAGGAGCAGCCCAACGCTCCCCAAAAGGCCTTCTTGTCCCCGACCGGGATCGGCGTGTTCCAGGCAATGCCGTGATCGTGGCCGTGGACACCGCAGCTATGACGGCATCCGTCGTGGCAGGAATGAGCGAAGTGTGTCCCCTCGCCAGCATCTGCACGTTGGGCAGGACTTGGTATCGCGCCGACCGGGCTCCACGACGGTGATGCCGGTGGTACGGGAGGCGACAGGTCCGCGTAGTTGCCTTCTCCGTAAACAACCTTGCCACCGACGATCGTGAGCACGGAATTGATCCGACGGATCTCCTCAGGCGGAACGCTCATGTAGTCGGCGGAGAGGACTGCGAGGTCCGCGTATTGCCCCTGTGCGAGCGTTCCTTTGACGTCGGCCTCGCCCGAGAACCACGCCGAACCCTTCGTCCACAGTCGCAAGGCGGTTTCACGATCGAGAACATTGTCCTCTCCGTAGAGCGGAAGGCCTCCAAGCGTCTTTCCGGTTGTTAGCCAATAAAGTGCGACCCACGGATCGTAGGAGGCAACACGCGTCGCATCGGTACCTGCACCGACCGGCAATCCAGCCGCCAGCATCTTGGAGATCGGCGGCGTGTTCCGCGCGGCTTCTGCGCCATAACGGTTGACGAAATACTCGCCCTGAAATGCCATGCGATGTTGGATCGCAATGCCGCCCCCCAACGCTTTGATGCGATCGATATTGCGATCACTGATGGTCTCTGCGTGGTCAATGATAAAGCGTGTTTCAAAGGGGGCTCGGCCGTTGACGCGTTCGAAGACCGAAAGAAAACGATCGATCGACTCGTCATATGTGGCGTGGATTCGGAACGGCCATCTGTTGGTGGCAAGCAGCTCGACAATAGGCTCGATCTCGCTTTCCATCGTGGGGACAAGGTCAGGGCGCGGTTCGAGGAAGTTTTCAAAGTCTGCGGCCGACCAAGCGAGGTTTTCACCTGCACCGTTCATGCGCAACATCGCATCACCGGCGCCGGGCTTCGTGAGCGTAAGCCAGCGTTCATAGTCATTGAGTTCGTCACCGGCTTTTTGCGCGAAGAGATTATAGGCGATGCGTACCGTCAGCTGATCGTCATCATGCAAGCGTTGAATGACATCGTAGTCCTCGGGATAGTTCTGACCGCCACCGCCAGCATCAATCACGGACGTGATGCCGAGCCGGTTCATTTCGCGCATGTAGTGGCGGGTGGAATTGATCTGATCTTCGATGGGGAGCTTGGGGCCACGCGCCAGCGTCGAATAAAGGATCAGTGCTGAGGGCTTGGCGATGAGCAGGCCCGTCGGGATTCCCTGCGAGTCCTTCTCGATAAGTCCACCGGGAGGATTGGGGGTGTTCTTGTTGATTCCGAGAACGTTGATCGCCGCTTTGTTGAGAAGCGCCTGACCGTAGAGGTGTAGAATAAAGACCGGGGTATCGGGCGCGGCCGCATTGATCTCATCCAGAGTTGGCAGACGCCGTTCTGAAAATTGAAACTCAGACCAGCCGCCGACCACACGAACCCATTGCGGTGCCGGTGTCCGTGCGGCCTGTTGCTTCAGAAGCCGCAGCGCATCGGCCACTGACGGAACACCTTCCCAGCGTAATTCCATGTTGAAGTTGAGCCCGCCGCGGATCAGGTGGGTATGGCTGTCGTTCAAGCCCGGAATGACGCGCCGGCCGTCGAGGTTGACCACCTTCGTCTTGGCACCCGCTGTGCGCATGACGTCGTCCGTTGTGCCAGCCATCTGCACGAGCCCATCCTTGATGGCGATGGCCTGCGCTTCGGGGACGTTGCGATCAAGTGTCGTGATGCGCCCATCACGCAAGATGAGGTCGGGTGCGTCTGTCATTGGCTGGCTCCACGAGGTTCGCGGTGTCACGGTGGCGAGAGCGCCCACGGAGGCGAGGCCACGAACGAAAGTGCGGCGGCGAATATTCACGGCGCGTATCCTTTTGGAAGGGCGGGCGCCGTAGCGACGCCGGCTAAAAGCTCTTCGAAAGTCGCGACTTAGGTGGCCGGAACGGGGGCAAGTGTTGGCCCATGTTTCGCGCGCTCTTCAGCCTTGTGCACCATCGTGTAAGCGTAATCGATGCCCATGCCGTAAGCACCGGAATGTTCTTTCACAACGCCGGTAACAGCATCATAGGTGTCGCGGTGCGCCCAATCACGCTGCCACTCGAGCAGGACCTGCTGCCAGGTGACAGGAACCACACCGGCCTGCACCATTCGCTGCATGGCGTAGTTGTGAGCATCGAGCGAGGTGCCGCCGGACGCATCAGCGACCATGTAGATCTCATAGTCTGCGTCATGCATTGCTGAGAGCGCGAACGTCGTATTGCACACTTCGGTCCAGAGACCGGAAACAATGACCTTGTTGCGACCGTTCTTGGCAAGTGCATCGCGCACTTTCTGGTCATCCCAGGAATTCATCGAAGTGCGTTCCAGAATGGGGTGTTCTGGAAAGACGCTCAGGAGCTCCGGGTAGGTGTGGCCGGAGAAAGATTCCGTCTCAACCGTCGTGATGATTGTCGGGAGGTTGAAGACCTTTGCAGATTTTGCAAGCGCAACGACATTGTTTTTGAGCGTTTGGCGGTCGATGCTCTGAACGCCGAAGGCCATCTGCGGCTGCTGGTCGATGAAAATCAGTTGCGAGTTCTGCGGCGTGAGCACTTCAAGCTTCTGCTTGGACATGATGTTTTCTCCCGGTGAGCGATGTGGCTAGAGCGACCGTGAATGCGTCATGCCGGCAAGCTATATCGCAGCCTATGGAGTGACAATTGTGAAAATAAAGACCAAACTGCATCCAAAATGGAACCAATAAATTTGGGGTTCAGGGCAGCATGGGGAGCGCGTGCGGTGGGACGACGGACCCCACCACGTCTGCGCACGTGTGGAGGCGAAATAGGAAGCTTCGAAAAATCATCCAGATGCGGGGGGACTGCCGCAGCTCTCCATAAGCGCAGGGGCAAGCCAACTAGAAAATATCAAGAATCGTGGCGCTGTTCTTTCAAGGTCTGTCCTCGTTGAACAAGCCTGCGGTTAAAGTCTTTGGAGAGAGATGCAAGCGTCACGGCTTCCAAGTGGGCCAGAAACACGGACTCCACTTCGAGAAAGGCGCTATTGAGCGCGCGGTTGACGGATTGCTCGACGAGACAAGCCGGCATTTCGGAGCGATGGCCCATCGCGACGAGCGTCGGTTCACCCACGGCTCTATAAATGTCGGCAAGCGTGACCTTTGTTGGATCGCAGGCGACGGTCCATCCCCCGCCATGGCCTTTCGCTGACGTCACAAATCCTTGGTCTCTGAGGCCGGCCATGATGCGGCGCACGACGACAGGATTTGTGCCCATCATCCTAGCCAGCTGTTCGGAGGTCGCCGGCTCATCAGAGCCGAGCATGTGAAGAAGAACGTGGAGGACGCCCGAAAGCTTGCTGTCTCGTTTCATGTAACTTTATATGTCGCTGTCCGAACGGATTGCAGACTGATCTCGGAAACGGGCCCAAATTTAAGCTGTCCCATCCTTTCGGAGAGCCTTGCGAATTTTGCGAATATGGGTCGCCGCAGCTTCCGCTGAGAGCTTTTGCACGGACCTGTAATGCGCAACGATTTCCCTGCCATGATCTGTCAGTTCCGCGCCGCCACCTGCTTTACCGCCATGCTTTTTGACGACGACGGGCTGCTCAAACATCTCGTTGATTTCATCGGCGAGATACCAGGCGCGCTTGTAGGACATGCCCATGGCTTTGCCCGCGGCGACAATCGAGCCGTATTTCTCGATACCCTCAAGGAGCTCCACCTTGCCGGGCCCTAGAAAGCTGCCTTCTGAGAATTTAAGGCGAATGAAAAGCTCAGGTTTTGAGACATCACCAGAGCGTGCAGGTCGCAGTGATTTCGGCACGAGATAGCCTCCCCACATGATGGCGTTGACCCGCCGATCAGAAAGCTGGGTACCGCGCCGATCACGGGTTCCCGCCCCGTGCGGGAACATCGAGATAGCATACAGGATACAACGTCGAATCACGGAAGGGAAAGGTCTCTTCAAGCCGGTCTGGAGGTCCGGCTTGAAGAGCGCGGTTTCGCGCGTGATAGCACCCTAGAACTTGGCTTTCACGTTGGCGAAAAACTGTCGACCGGGTTCCGGAAATCCTTCGGCCAGTTGATAATCTTGATCGAGTAGGTTTGTAGCGCCGATTGCCGCGGTGAAATTCTCATTGAAGGCATACTCGGCCTGCAGGTTGAGCAACGCGTACGACCCAATTTTGACGTAGTTTGGCATCGGGTTTGATGCCAAGAGCGTGCTCGTCGAGTTGGTCACCAGGCTGTTGCGATCGCTGGCGAGTTCGAGACTAGGGGTTAGCGTTAGCTTGTCCGTCGCCTGCCAAGCCAAATACAGAAATGCTTGGTGACGCGGTGTGCCTTCTGGACGCGGACCTGCCGACAGATAATCCAACTCGCGTTCGAGATATGTGTAGTTGCCGCCGATCCTGAGACCCGGCTGGATATCCCAATCGAACGAGAATTCCACACCGTAGTTCTCGCCCTTTATGTTTTGGTTCTGGATTGCATTCCTGGCGACGAAAACGGGCTGAATCGAGTTCTTCAGATCCGAATAGAAAATGGCCGAAGACAGCTTGAGCTTGTCGATAAAAATGTCGGCCCAGCCGATTTCATAGTTGATCGTCCGCTCTGGGGCGAGGTCCGGATTTGGAACCGCGAACCCAAAGCGCGTGCTGAACCGCTCGAAGACTGTTGGAAACCTTGTCCGGTCAGAGACAGACGCGTGCGCCTTGCCGGTATCGCTGAAGCTATAGATGGCCGCCGCTTGGCCATTCCAGGCATCGTTGTTCGGAGTATCGTTTTGGATGATGACGCCGTTGTCGAAATCCTCAGCTTTATGCACGACGTTTTTGTCGTAGCTGATGCCGGTCACGATATCGAGACGGCGGGTCGCGTGAAATGTGTTCTCGACGGCGAACGACCAAGTGTCTTCGATGTTATGATGCCACGGCTCACGAATGCTGCCCGGGAGATCCGGACGGCCGAGCTGGGCTTCAGCGTGATTATCGCGGCGGAAATGAACAGCACCTTTGAGTGTGTTCATTGGAATGAGGTTTGTGCCAGCTTCGAGAAATCCCCCGATGGCATAGTCATCGTAATAGCTGTCGAAAGCCCGCCCCATCGTTCGTGATGAATAGCTCGCGTCATCGTAGGTCGAAAGAAGGTTTTTGAAGGTGTTGTAGTAGGCGTTCGTCTTGACGTACGAGGCCGAACCGACTTGCGTTTTGGACAGCCACGACGTGCTTTGAATGTCCCAATAGGGCCACGTCTAATAACGCGGGCCTTGCACTTCCTGCCCAATAACATGAAGGGGCGCACTCTTCTCACCGGACTGCGACGTATAACTGAGGCTGTACTCATCGGTCGCGTTCGGCGTGTAGCCGGCCTTGACGTTGATGCGCCAGTCACGGATATCCGAGTGTTCGCGGTCCCCGCCATTCTCGTTGGCGAGGTTGATGGGCGTGAATCTGTCTGACAAATTCCAGTGGTCCTGATCGAGAATCGTCCCAGAAATTTGCGCGTAGTATTCGTCCTGGCGTGTGCCGGCGTAGCCGTAGCTGTTCCATGCATTGAGCGAACCGGAGTTGCCGTTCAACACCGCCCCCAAGCGGGCTTCTGTTTCCATGGCTTTCGTCGGCTTCCGAGAGACGAGATTGATCGCACCGCCCATGCCGCCGGGACCGTTCAAGACCGACACGTAGCCTTTCTGCACTTGTACTTCGGCAAGGTCAGACGTGAGAAAGCGGTTGAAGTCGAGGCGATTGTCGGCTGGCAGATAAATGCGCACACCATCGATGGATAATGGAACGCGAAGCCGGTCGAAGCCTCGCACGGATATATCGCGCTCGTTTCGGCTGCCCCCGGTGTTTTGCATCGTAACGCCGGGCAAAATGCTGACGGCCTGATCGAGCGAGTTTTTGTTGAAGGTCCACATCGCCTCGTTGGTGATGGTGCTGCCTCCGATGGCATCCAGCTGCCCGAGTGTGAAGACACCGACGGCACCTCTGCCCGAACCGCTCGAGGCTGGCAGAGGGCCGATGGGTGCTCCGTCGACATCGGTCACAGATGGAGCGGGTGCAACCTTGCGAACGGGCTTGGAGAGGGCCTGCGATGGGGACACCACAACTATAGGTGGGAGCACTGTGGCGTCGGAAGCTGTCACGTCGGCGCCGGGTGTCGGAGCGGCGTCTTGAGCAAAAACCACGGAAGATTCAAACGCTATGACAGCACAAGCAAAGGGCGCGATACGCCTCGTTCTAATCACTGATGTTCCCTCCCACATGAACGAGTATTACGCCAACGTTATAGCCGTTAAGCTATATAGCTAGTCAAACAATAATGCGCAAAAAGGCCTCACGTTGCGCCATGCGTGGCGCAAATGAGTCCATCAATATATCCTATCGAATATGTTGAATGAGTGCGGCGGCGACGGCGTTAATCCAGTCCATGGTCGGGATTGCCGGCTCGCATCTGAGGTTGAAGAAGGAGTGTCGAAGATTATCTACAGCACAAGGAAGATCAGCTTAAAAATTATGCAAAGGAACGTTCGCATTGAGCAATCTATCCGGCGTATGAGCCGGACGGCAATAAAGTCAATAGATAGAAACGCATGAGATCAACGAGCGATGCTGGGTTAATCAAACGCTAAAAAGATAGTTTGCCGCTTCACAACATTGTGAGTATTATGTTAATTCCAACACGGATGTGTGGAGCATTGAGGTGTCAAAAATTTCTGTGGCGTTTATCGACGGTCATCCGATTATGATGGATGGCCTTATTAGTGCATTTTCTCGAGTTCAAGATTTTCAGGTTGTAGCAAGGGGAACTTCCGCAGCCGACGCGGTGAATAGCGCCGTTGTGCATAAACCGGACGTTCTCGTGCTGGACTTAAATATTGACGGCAACGCATATGAAGCGATGTCGAAAATCAACGGGAAATGTCCAAATACAAAAGTCGTCGTTTTTACGGGATTGGTCGGGGTCGAGTACGCATTGCGAGCGCTTGAGCTGGGTGCGAGTGGTTTCGTTTCCAAAGGAAGCACAGCTGAAGAGCTATGCAAAGCGCTGGTCGCGGTCGTGGGCGGTGAGACCTACATCACGCAAAGGTTTGCGACACAAGTGATATCCGCGTTGCGCGATGCGTCGCTGCGCAAGCGTGCGGCAGCTGCTATCAAGCTGAGCATCCGGGAGGAGCAGATCGTCCGTTTGTTGCTGCGTGGTAAAACGAATAAAGAAATAGCAAATCAACTCGCAATCAGCGAAAAAACGGTAAAGCATTATATGACAATTCTGATGCAGAAGCTAAATGCTCGCAACAGAATTGAAGTCGTATTAGCCGCTCAGAATTTATCTGCAGAGCATAAGTACGGCCCCACAGTCTACCGGAATTGATTCCGGAATACGGCAAAAAACTATTCAATTTTATTTCTCGATGAAAAGGGAGGCCGTGCCTCCCTTTATTGGTTTGCGTGCGCCTACGGTGGAAGCACGGAACCATCATTCTCTCGCATGACAAAGTACGGGCGCGACTTGACGTTTTAAGATCTCAATTGCGGCACGCGTGCCGGCGTTCGGCGCAGCAAGGTCTACGCTGTCATAGAGAAACTCAGACGATGGTCTGGTCACCCATCAGCCTTTAGTCCGATTGGTTCCCGCCCGATGGTCCAATGTCTAGTCGGATCTTTGGTCGGACCCCAAACTGGACCCAAGTCCGAACATTGAGTCCGACCTTCTCCCCTACTTGCGCATCGATTTCCCATCCATCCTGGAGCTCATGATCGCAGGTCTGTCTGCAGACCGCATTGCTGTCGGCATCGTCGACAGCTTCAACCGTTGCCGATGGAGACCGAGATGGGCGTCACGTTGAATCAGCATGATCTGGAATTCATCCTGAAGCAGATCAAGATCGCCGAAGCGCATTCTAATGGTGCGGCCCTAACGGAGATCCGTCTCGACGCGAACGGCAACGTGATCACAGACCCAGCCCTGTACGGGCCAGATGGCGTCTATCTTGGCGACCCCGCCGCGCCGCGCGCGATACCTGATCCGAAAACACCGTTCGGTCTGCGTACAGTCGATGGCAGCTATAACAACCTCGTTGAAGGACGCGAACTTTGGGGTGCTGCGGACCAGGTCATGCCGCGCATGCTTGAAGGAAGCTTCCTCGATGACCAGGACGGTGATCAAATGCCGCTTGGTCCTCCGGGCGGGCCAGTCGTCACGAACACCGATTACGGGCAACCGGGTAACGTTGCTGACGCAGATCCCCGGATCATCTCAAACTTGATCGTCGACATGAGCGTCAACAACCCGGCTGCCATTGTGGCCTGGTTCAACAATGAATTGGCTACAGCTGCATTTATCGAGAAATACGGCAAGGAGCCGGCTGCACCGGGTACTCTGGATGTACCGGCGGTGGACGGCATCGTTGAGACTGCGACCCACCGGGAGATCACGAATGAAGATCTTTCGTTGATTCCCAACATAGCGCCCGACGAGGGTATTTCCGCATCGTTCAACGGCTGGATGACGTTCTTCGGCCAGTTTTTTGATCACGGTCTCGACCTGATCACGAAGAGCGACAACGGTACGGTCTTCATTCCCCTAAACGAAGACGATCCGCTCGTGCTCGGCGCGGACGGCGTGTTGGGCACCGCCGACGACTTGCCCACTCACTTGCGCTTCATGGCGCTCACACGCGCTCAACCTGTCGAAGGACCCGACGGGGAGGTCAACCACGTCAACACGACGACGCCATTTGTCGATCAGAACCAGACGTATACCTCGCACGCGTCGCATCAGGTCTTCTTGCGTGAGTATGCGATCGTCGACGGAGTACCCGTTGCCACCGGCCGCTTGCTGAACGGCGAGAATGGCGGGCTCCCCACGTGGGGCGACGTCAAGGCCCAGGCTCTAGAGAAGCTTGGGATCGTTCTGAGCGACATCGACGTCTTGAATGTCCCGCTCCTGCGTACGGACGCCTACGGTGAGTTCATTCGCGGCGCAGATGGATTCCCGCAGGTTATCGTCGGCATTGGCGCAGACGGCATTCCAAATACGTCAGACGACATCGTCGCGAGCGCAACCGTTGACATAAATGGCATCGTCCAGCCCGTCGTCATTGCAGATGTGAACGGTGGCCTGGGCCCGGTACGCACAGCGCACGCATTCCTCGATGATATCGCGCACAACGCAGCGCCCGGAATGTTTGACAGCAACGGCGATGGTGTCCCGGATAGCATGAAGGTCGCTGACAGCGACACCGATGTCAGTGGACCTGCGGACGCCCAACCAGCCGGAACCTACGATGATGAACTTCTCGATCGCCACTTCATCACCGGCGATGGGCGTGGAAACGAGAACATTGCTCTGACCGCAGTCCATCACGTATTCCACTCGGAACATAACCGCCAAGTAGCGCTCAACAAGAAGACAGTTCTTGAATCGGGTGACATCGATTTCATTAACGAGTGGCTGCTGACAGATCTCACGCCAGCTGAAGTTGACGCGATTCCTACGGACCCGGCAGCGTTGGCGGCCTATGCTGAAACCCTCAATTGGGATGGCGAGCGGCTGTTCCAGATGGCGCGGTTCGCGACTGAGATGCAGTATCAGCATCTCGTGTTCGAAGAGTTCGCCCGTAAAGTGCAACCAGCCATTGATCCGTTCGTATTCAACAGCGTGACGGACATCAACCCAGCCATTTTCGCGGAGTTTGCCAACACCGTTTACCGCTTCGGCCACTCCATGCTGACGGATACGGTCGGGCGCATCTTCGTCGATGAGAACGGCCAGCCGCTGGTGGACCCCACGACGTGGGAATCCGAAGCTGATCTGGGCTTGATCGAAGCCTTTCTCAATCCCGTGGAATTTGACCAGAACGGTGCCATCAGCCACGAAGAGGCCGCAGGCGCCATTGTTCGCGGCATGACATTGGTCCACGGTAACGAGATCGACGAATTTGTCGTCGGTTCACTCCGCAACAATTTGCTTGGGCTTCCGCTCGACCTCGCAGCTATCAACATTGCACGTGCCAGGGATACGGGCGTTCCCACACTTAACGATGCGCGTGCTCAGCTCTTCGCCGCGACAGGATCTAGCTTCCTCAAGCCATATGAGAGCTGGGTAGAGTTCGCCGCAAACTTGAAGAATCCGATCTCGGTGGTCAACTTCCTGGCCGCTTACGGCACGCATGACACCATTCTTTCCGCGGGAGATAGTCTTGCGGGCCGCCGCGACGCGGCGATCAAACTTGTCTTCGGCGACCAGTCAATCACAGATCCGACAGAGCAGGCGGCTTTTGACGCTGATCGGAAAGCGTTCCTCAATAGCACCGGCTCATACAGCGCCGAGAATACGGGCCTTAACACCATCGATCTCTGGATCGGCGGTCTCGCCGAGCGGATTCTGCTGTTCGGCGGCATGCTGGGTTCGACGTTCAATGCCATCTTCGAAGCACAGCTAGAAAACCTGCAGGACGGCGATCGCTTCTACTATCTGACGCGTACCCAAGGCCTGAATTTCCTCAATGAGCTTGAGAACAATGCATTCTCAAAGCTCATCATGGCCAATACCGATCTCATTCAAGATCCCGGCCCTGATGGCATCAAAGGTACGGCTGACGACACCGTAGCCCACCACATCGGTATCGATGCATTCCTGAAGTATGACCACATCCTCGAAGTCAACCAGGCTATGCAGATCGGCGACGATCCAGTCGGAAACGATCCGGTGCTTGAGGCTCTCGGTCTCGGCAAAGTCGTTCGAGAAAATCCAAATGGATCACCTGGCAACTATCTGCGCTTCTCTGGCGGCGAGCACGTCGTGCTCGGCGGCACCAATGATGCAGACACGCTCATAGGCGACCTTGGTGACGATGCGATCTGGGGCGACGGCGGCGATGACCGTATCGAAGGTGGCCAGGGCGTCGACCTCATTATGGGTGGTGCCGGTGACGACATCATCACGGACGAAGGCGATACCGGAGACTTTATCAAGGGCGATGAAGGCGACGACGTAATCGCCAATTCGAACGGTTTGGACATCCTTATGGGTGGCGACGGCAAGGACGTATTCTTTGTCGGCGTGGACGATACCGAAGTGTTCGGTGGTGAAGGTGACGATTTCATCGTTGGTGGCGATGGCGTCGACTTCCTGTTGGGCAACGAGGGCGATGACTGGATCGAAGGCGGCGGCGGCTTCGATACGATCGCTGGCGACAACTCGGAGCTCTTCTTTAACTCGACCATCCTTGGCCACGACGTCATGTTCGCCGGATCCGACGAGCAGGATTTCGACGCTGAATCCGGCGACGACATCATGGTCCAGGGCGAAAGCGTTATGCGTAACGAAGGCATGTTCGGCTTCGACTGGTCGACCTTCCAAGGTTCGCAGATCGACGGCTACGCCGATATGCGCATCAAGATCTTCACCACGGAGCAGCAAGACATCCTACGCAACCGCTTCGACAAGGTTGAAGCGCTGTCGGGTTGGGAGCGAAATGACACGCTGATCGGTGATGATCGCGTTGCCGCACTGCCGGATGGTGAGGGTGGCATCGAAGGCAACACGACAGCGGCGAATGAAGCGGTCTTCTTCAACGACGAACTGACCCAAGCTGGTGTCAACCGCATCGATGGATTGCGCGAACTGCTTGGCAATCTAATCGACGCAGCACCGCCTGGCGCGACTGCGGCAGAACTCGAAGAGATGATCGCATTCAACAGCGGCAACATTCTCTTAGGCGGCGGCGGTAGCGACATTCTTGAAGGCAACGGCGGCGACGACGTCCTCGATGGCGACAAGTGGCTGAACGTTCGCATCAGGATCACGGGCAACGGTCAGGAGAACTTGGCGGAAAATGAAATCGCCACGGTGACGAGCCTAAAACATACGTTTACGGATGATTTCGCGATCGTGGCTTGGCAGGGCAAATCACTCTTCGATTTGCTCATCGCACGGGAGATCAGGCCGAACCAATTGCACATCGTCCGTGAAATTCTCGATGGCGGCCAAGAGGGTGATGTTGACGTCGCCGTCTTCAACGACGACTTGGCGAATTACACGATCACCTACAACGACGATGGCAGCATAACCGTCACCCACGTCACTGTGACGGCTGAGATCGATCCGGCAACGGGAACCAACATCGTTTCCGACGGTGTTGATACCTTGCGCAACATCGAGATCCTTCGCTTCCGGGATCAGGACGTACAGGTAAGCCAGCCGGCCACGGGTGTTCCAGTCATCAGCGATCTCACGCCGACCGAAGGGCAGACGTTGACGGTGGACACTAGCGCCATTCAGGATCCTGATGGTCTGGGGCCGTTCTCCTTCCAGTGGCAGGTTTCCGAGGATAATGGCACGACCTGGGTCGATATCCCTGCTGGGCTCGGAGGGACCAGCGCGTCGTTCACGCCGAATGAAGGTGTACTCGGATTTGGAAGTCAGGTCGGCGATATCCTTCGTGTGGCCGTCAGCTTCACTGATGGGTCAGGCGAGCTCGAAACAGTCTTCTCAGAACCAACCGGTGTCGTCGGTGACAATTGGAACGCTGTGCCCTTCCTGGCGAATACGTTCAACGGAACGGCGGGTGATGACATCGCAACCGGAACGAACGGGTTGTTCAATATCGGTGCTCTTGGCGGCGCCGATACGTTGAACGGCAACGCCGGCGATGACATTTTGAGCGGTCTCGGTGGAAACGACACGCTCAATGGTGGAGAAGGTAACGATACGCTCAACGGCGGTGGCGGAACGGACGTCGCTGTCTATTCTGGTAGCGTTGAAAATTATGCCTTCTCGCTAAACGGTGCCAACCAGCTCACCGTGACGGACACCGTCGGTGCGGAAGGCACGGACACGCTGACCAGTATTGAGCAGCTCCGTTTCGCAGGCACGACCTACACCTTGTTTAACGGTACAAACGGTGGCGCGACCACGGGCGGTACTGGCGGCTCAGATATCCTGCTGGGACATGGTGGTGTCGATACCCTGAATGGTAACAATGGTGCGGACGTCCTGGTTGGAGGCGCAGGCAACGACACGGTCAATGGCGGCGGCGGCGACGACCTGACGCTTTGGCGTGTCGGCGATGGCCGGGATTTCGTGAACGGTGGTGCGGCCACGGACACAGTCCACATCACCGGCGATCAGACCGCGGAAACTTTCCGTATCTATTCGCGAGCTGAAGCGTTGGCAGCGGGCATGACCGGGCTTAATGCCGCCACGGAAATTGTCATCACCCGTAACGGCACCGATAACGCATCGATTATCGCCGAACTCGACAACATCGAAGAGATCCACATCACGGGAGCTGGCGGCGGCGACACGTTCATCCCGATCGGAGACTTTACTCCAACGAGCCTGAGTACCAGCACGATCACAATTGATGGTACGCCTGGGGATGACACAATCGACATGTCGACCCTAAGTTCGGCCCATCGGATTGTGTTCAAGTCGAACGGCGGGAACGATACGATCCTCGGCATGATGCGTCCGCAGGATGTAATCGAACTGCCGCCGGGCGCAAATCCATCCGACTATAACATCGTCGATAACGGCGACGGCACCGTGACGATGTCGAATGGCAGTAATTCGATCACCTTCTCGGATGACAACATCACGCAGGTCGTTCCCGGTGGTTCGGGTCAGGGCAACTTTACGCTCACTGAGAGCGACCTGGCGGGACTTAAGGCTCTGGTCAACGGACTAGAAATTCCTGGTGACGACGATTCCGTTCCTGGCGTACGCACCGTATCGGGTCATGGCAACAACATCGCCAACCCCGATTGGGGCGCAGCAGACGAGCCGTTCATTCGGCTTACCGGAGCTCGCTATGGAGATCCCGATGCCGATGGAAATCGCGCGATCAACCCGATCTTCGATGGCCTCGATCCGCGCTCCATCAGCAACATCCTGGGTGAACAGGAAGCCAATCTGCCGAAAGCTCAGGATGCCAACATCTTCTTCATGGCATTCGGTCAGTACTTTGATCACGGCCTCGACTTCATCCCGAAGGGTGGGAATGGGATCATCGAGATTGGCGGCCCCGGCGCCGAGCGCGCACCAGGCACGGACAACCCGGCCGACCTCACGCGAGGCACGGTTGCTGGATTCGACGAGAACGGCGTGCCAATTCACATCAACAAGACGTCGCCTTACGTCGATCAGAACCAAGCCTATGGCTCACATGAACTCGTCGGACAATTCTTGCGCGAGGGCGACGGTTCAGGCGGTTTGGGTAGCCACCTGCTCGCAGGAGGACCAGATCCGTCGGCACCAGAGTTCAATCTCCTCCCCACCCTGCGTGAGCTGATCCAGCATCACTGGGAAAACAACACTATCTTCTATTCGGACTCCTTGCCGAACGGATCGATAGCTTTCCGGGATTACTATACCGACTATCCATTGGAAGGCGGTGCCACTGGCACGCTGCTTAATGCAGAAGGTGCCTTCGATCCGATGGTCGTTTCATCTATCGCCTCCAATTTCATGGGCAGTGGCCACTCCTTGCTGCTGGACACGAACCCCTTCATCAATCTGCTGGATCACTACGTCGCCGGCGATGGGCGCGCGAACGAAAACTTCGCCCTAACCTCGATGCATACGATCTGGGCTCGTAACCACAACTTCCACGTTGAAAATCTCGAAGCACATGGCTTTGAAGGCACGCCGGAAGAAGTGTTCCAGGCTGCCAAGATGATGAACGAAGCGGAATATCAGCGTGTCGTCTTTGACGAATTCGCAGACACCCTGCTTGGTGGTATGCGAGGATCAGGATCGCACGGACACGACGGGTACAACCCGCAGGCCGACGCAGGCATCTCTCACGAGTTTGCTGCCGCAGCGTATCGGTTCGGCCACTCACTCATCGGTCAAACCATGACGGTCATCGATGAGAACGGCCAACCTACGCAGGTTGCCCTGTTCGATGCGTTCCTCAATCCGAGCAATGAAAGCGGTGTGTTTGCCGGACCATTGCCTCCAGGCTACGTGCCTCAGCCAGGTTACGAACAGTTAGGCGTCGACTCCATTCTGGGCGGTATCGTTCAACAGCCCGCTGAAGAAGTTGACTTCAACATCGTCGATGCAGTGCGGAACGATCTCGTGCGCATCAACGCGGATCTCTTCTCCTTCAACGTCGCACGCAGCCGTGACCTTGGCCTGGGTACGCTCAACCAGATCCGAGCGGATCTTATGATGTCCCAGAACCCATACGTCATGGAGGCGGTTGGGTTCGCAGGTGATCTGTCGCCGTATACGTCCTGGGAAGACTTCCAGGCCCGAAACGGACTGAGCGATGTGGTCATCGCGCAATTTAAGGAGGCATATCCGGATCTCGTTTTGTCACCTGAGGAGGTTGCGGCCTTCCAGGAGGTCAACCCGAATATCCAGCTTCTGGATGGTGCGAATGGATCCAAGGTTGTCAAAGGAATAGATCGCCTCGACGTGTGGGTTGGTGGGCTGGCCGAGAAGCACATCAATGGCGGTGTCGTCGGACAAACCTTCTGGGTCGTGATTCATGAGCAACTTGACCGTCTGCAGGAGGGCGATCGCTTCTACTACACCGATCGTTTCGACAACTTCGACTTCTACGAGACCTTCATCGATGGTCAGGAGTTCTCAGACATCATCGCGCGCAACACGGGGCTGACCGGCCTGCCGGAGCACATTTTCGAAGTCGATGATGAAGATAACGGGACCGACACCGGAACGGGTGATGGCACCGGTACTGACACTAACAACAATGATGACGACACCACCGGTAGCGGTGATGACGACGACAGTGAAACTGTTGACGATAACGACGACGTACAGACTCCCGCTCCCACGGCACACATCGGTGGCGAGGGTACGGATGTCCTGACCGGTACGTCGGGCGCTGACACGCTGCTTGGTTTCGGCGGTGATGATGTTATCTCGGGTGGCGCTGGCGCTGATATTATCAGAGGTGATAGCGGCAACGACCTCCTGAGCGGCGAAGACGGGCGGGACGTCATATTCGGCGGCATCGGCGATGATGACATCTTCGGTGGCAAGGGCGCCGATATGCTCTACGGCGATGATGGTAACGACCACATCTTCGGCGGTGCAGGCGGCGACCTCATTCAGGGCGGTGCTGGCAACGACACCGTTTTCGCGGGAGCTGGTGACGACCGGATCGTCGCAAATGCAGGTGACGGAAACGACACCTACTACGGTGACGAGATGTCGGGCGGAACGGGTAATGACACCCTCGACATGAGCGCGGTCTCGGCCGACGCGACCGTCGATCTCGGCAGTGGCTTCATGGGTATCGGCAGCGCGTTCAGTGCTGACAGCGGCCAAGATACGCTCTGGGGCATCGAGAATGTCGTAACGGGTTCTGGTGACGACGTCATTACCGCAAGCAGCGCCGCCAACGTGATGGACGGTGGAGCTGGAGCCGATACGTTCCGCTTCTTGTCTGGAGGTGACGCCGACGGCGACACGATTATGAGCTTCCAGCCCGGAGACAAAATTGATCTGAGCGCAATCGACGCCAATGGTGGCTCAGCTGGCAACCAGTCGTTCACCCTCGTGTCCGGTGCATTCACCGGTGCCAGCGGGGAATTGCTGGTCAGCTATGAAACGAGAGACGGTGAGGAATTCACCGTCGTGGAAGGCAACACCAGCGGCGGCACCGATTCTGACTTCAAGATCAGCATAAAGGGAACGCAGAACCTCACCGAGAGCGACTTCGATCTGTAACGCCTGTTGCCCGCGGGCTCGGCGAGAGCCGGCCCGCGGGAGAGTTCTCGCATAGGCAGTCAACCCGAGGAATAGTTCTCCATGCGCTCCGAGGCTGCGAAGTCAGCGAATAAAAGAAAACAGGCCGAACAACTCACGCAAGGGTTTCGCGGCATACTCGTTTTCCTGTTCGTCATGTCCGGGATCATCAACATCCTGGCCCTGACCGGCGCTTTCTACATGCTGCAGATCTACGACCGCGCGTTGACGAGCGGCAGCATTCCAACTCTGGTCGCGATATCTGCAGTTGCGATCGGTCTTTATCTCTTCCAGGGAATGTTCGACATCATCCGTTCGCAGATCCTCGTTCGGATTGGTGCGCGGCTCGACAAGAACATCGCTCCGATCGCTCATCAGGTGGCAATAGACATGCCACGCTTCGGCTTTTCGACGGCCGAAGCACTCGAACGCGGACGCGACGTTGATACGGTGCGCGGCTTTCTGGGAAGTCAGGGACCACTAGCCCTCTTCGATCTGCCTTGGATGCCCGTATTTCTTGTCTTCGTTTATATGCTGCATCCCTATCTCGGCGCCCTGACGATTGGTGGCGCTGCAGTCTTGGCGCTCCTGACGATCCTTGCTGAGATCCTCACCCGTCGCTTGACCAAGTCAACGCAGCAGGCTGTCGTGGCGCGCAATGCGGTAGCCGATTCCAACGCGCGCAATGCCGAGATCCTGAAGGCTATGGGCTTCGCGAAACGAGCGGTCGCACGCTTCAACGAGGCGAACGACGAGCATCTCGAACTGCAAACGCGGGCCACCGACATCAGCGGCACGTTCAGCGCAATATCGCGGGTATTGCGGATGCTTCTGCAGTCCGCCGTCCTCGGTCTGGGCGCGCTTTTGACCATTAATGGAGATCTGACGGCAGGCGCGATTATTGCGGCTTCTGTCGCGTCTGCGAGAGCATTGGCTCCGATCGATTTGGCAATCGCAAACTGGAAGAATGTGGTCGCGGCGCGTGCTGCGTTCGGACGTTTGAAAGAGACGGTTGTTTCGCTCGCGGGAGCGGCACCGAGGATGGCTCTGCCGGATCCAACAAAATCGCTCAAGATCGAAAATGTCACCGTGGCGGCGCCAGCGGTAGGCCGCGTGCTGCTCAGCGAGGTTAGCTTAGAGCTCAAAGCCGGAGACGCACTCGGCATCATCGGCCCCAGCGGTGGCGGCAAGACGACGCTGGCCCGGGCGCTCACCGGACTTTGGCCTGTGCTTCGCGGGAATGTTCGGCTCGACGATGCTGATTTATCCCAGTGGGATGACGAAGCGTTGGGGCGTCATATCGGATACCTGCCGCAGGACGTCGCACTGTTGGATGCCACGATCGGTGAAAACATTTCGCGACTGAATCCCGATGCCGATCCTTCGGAGATCGTCGCAGCAGCGCGTGCTGCCGGCGTTCATGAGATGATTGTGCGGATGCCGGATGGCTACCAGACCCAACTTGGGCCGCAAGGGGCATCGCTATCGGGCGGCCAGCGTCAACGCATCGGGCTCGCGCGCGCGCTGTTCGGCAACCCATTCCTGGTGATTCTCGACGAACCGAATTCGAATCTGGACGGCGAAGGCGAGGCGGCACTCACCCTGGCGATGCGAAGCGTGCGCGAGCGCGGCGGCATTGTGATTGTGATAGCTCATCGCCCAAGTGCCTTGGCCGCCGTCGATTTGGTGGCTGTCGTTCAAAATGGTCGCGTGACGTCCTTCGGTCGAAAGGAAGATGTTGTCGCGAAATTTGTTCCACGCAGCGTAAACACCGATCCGCAGCCCGTCGAAAAGCCGCTAGAGCGGCAAGCGCAAAGGGTGCCGGCATGATCGAAATCAAGGGTACGAAGACATCACCCCAAGAGAATGATCCTCACGAGCGTTATGTCCATAAGAGCATGGACAAGAACTCAAAGACGCCAGCGTATGTCGTGGTGCTACTCGCTGCCGTAGGGCTCTACCTCAAGTCAATCTTCCCGAGTGCGAGTAAGACGCAGGAAGATCCCCCGGCCGACACCCCTCCTGAGCAGGACGAAACGGAACTCGCAACCTCACAAACCACGACAGGTCAGGTCGCAGGCACGCCCACCGGAGAAAACACCGAGAAGGTGGGATCGAGCACGTCCTTGGCAGTGCTGGATTTGCCGCGTCCATTAAGTTTCACGCTATCTGAGTCTCCAGCATTTCAGTTTATGGATCCTTCACCGAAACTAGAGTGGTTCTCGCCGAAGACCATTATTTTCCAACCGGTAGCGGCCAACGACAACCCCAATGTGAGTGGCAAGATCTTCGCCTCGGGAGGCAGTGGTATTGGAGGTGGCGGGGGCGGCTCCATTTCGACACCCGGATCATCTGGACCTGATGGTGGTAGCGATACGGAAACAGGTAGCGGTCCTGGTGCCGGTAACGGTGGGTCGCAACAGGCCAACAGAGCACCCCGTTTGAGCGGTCCGGTCTACCTGATGGATATCGCGAGTTGCGCCACGCTGGCAATCGGCCTCAGCGACCTCCTGCGCAATGCCGTCGATCCAGACAACGATCCGTTGACGGTTCAGAATCTGCAGGTATCAACAGGAACCTTGAAGCCTCTTGAGAACGGCTGGCTGTTCGAGACGGACACGTTTGAACTTGGTCCGGTGATCGTCTCGTATGCGGTCAGTGACGGCCAGTTCGCCGTTGAGCAATTTGCGTATTTCTGGGTGGTCAAAGAGGCTCCGATCATCGGGACCGATGATGCCGACATGTTGCTCGGTACGAAGTGCGCCAACGAGATCGATGGCGCGGGCGGCGATGACATCATCGACGCTGGTGCGGGCAATGACGTAATCACTGGAGGGAGCGGCAACGACCATATCGTCGCGGGCGACGGTGATGATGTCGTCTACGGCGGAACCGGCCATGACATCATATTTGCCGGCTTGGGCGACGATTATGTCTCAGGCGGCGCCGGCAATGACCGCATCTTCGGCGAAGGCGGCAGCGACGCGTTGTTTGGCGACGACGGCCATGACCTGATCTTTGGCGGCGATGGCAACGACCGGCTGTTCGGCGGAACCGGAAACGACACACTGTACGGCGGTGTCCACAATGACATCTTGTTCGGCGAGGCCGGACACGATGTGCTCCACGGCGATTCCGGCGACGACAGGATCGACGGTGGCGCAGGCAATGACGATATCCATGGTGGGGACGGCAACGATATCGTTATGGATGGCTTCGGCAACGATACCGTCGCAGCGGGCGATGGAAATGATATCTTAGTAGCGGCAAGCGACGGTGACGACGACCACTATGACGGAGGCGAAGGTTTCGACCGGCTGGATTATTCCAGCGCCACCGACATGGTGACGATTAACATCATGTCCGGTATGGCGAGTGGGGCCGAAATCGGCAGCGACAGCTTCAGTAACTTCGAGCATTTCCGCACAGGTGGTGGTGACGATCACTTCATCGTTGGCAGAAACAACGGTGTCGTCATGACCGGCGGAGATGGGAGCGACGTGTTCGAATTCAGCGCGCCAGAGAGCACCCCGTCAACATTGATGACAATCGCCTTCGAAATTACTGATTTCCAGCATGGAGACCGCTTACGGATCTCCAAACATGACTTGTTCAAGGAGGTCTTGGATGAAGTCGAGGACCGGTTCGAGAAGGTTTATGGCGAAGAGGTGGACGATGACGGCATACGCCTTCGCTACCACGATGAACGATCCGAAGAACTGGGCCACACAGTAATTGAAGCTGATCTCAATAAAGACGGTGTCTGGGAAACGACCATAGAGATCGCGGAACTGCAAGTGCTTGTCACTGTCGAAGGCGTATAGGAACACAGAGGAATTGCCGTGAGCAACAAAGCAGACAAGGCGCGCAAGTCCAGGTTGGATGATGAACAAGCTTTTCGCGTTGGCACACGCATGGTGACAGGTGCCGCCTTAAGCATGCTGCTCGTTCTTGGATTGGGCGGATGGGCTGCGACAGCCGAACTTGCAGGCGCGATCATCGCGTCAGGTTCTGTCAATGTTGATCGCAACTTGAAGGCGGTTCAGCATCGTGATGGCGGCATCGTCGGCGAGATCGCTATTCGCGAAGGCGATTTTGTTAAAGCTGGCCAAATACTTCTACGCCTTGACGACGCCCAGACGCGAGCGGAACTCTCGATCGTTCGATCGCAGCTCGCGGAGCTGGCGGCGCGTCGCGCGCGCCTGAGCGCAGAGAGAGATGGTTTGGCTACGCTCGACTTTCCTGACGGCTTGGAGCACGAAAGCGAAACCGCATCTGGTGCTATTCGCGGCGAAACTCACTTATTCTCCGGAAACCGCACACATCGGGATAGCCAGAAGCAGCAGCTCGCGTTGCAAGTCGATCAAATTGGTGAAGAGGTGAGAGGACTGGAGGCGCAGCGTAAAGCCAAGGGAGATGAACTTGCACTGGTCGAAGTGGAGTTCACAAAGATCAAAAAATTGCTGCAGAAAGGTCTTGTCGAGGCACCGCGCCTTTACACGATTGAGCGTGAAATGACAAAATTGCTGGGAGAGCGCGGAGAAATTGATGCCGGCATCGCCCGAGCTAAAACGCGGGTTGGAGAAATCCGCCTTCAGATCATGGCCATCGATGAAAACGCGAGAACCGAGGCGCAACGGGAACTGAGCGTGGTCAACACCAGGATCTCCGAACTCCAGGAACGTCGTACCGCAATTGAAGATCGCCTGGCGCGTACGGATATTCGCGCGCCGATATCCGGCACCATCAACGAACTGAACATTCACACAATCGGTGGTGTGATTTCTCCGGCTGCAGTTTTGGCCACCATTGTGCCGGAAGGCGCCAAACTCAAGATAGAAGCGAAAGTTTCCCCGGTAAGCATCGATCAGGTTGCGGAAGGGCAGCGTGCAAGGCTACGCTTCTCAACGTTCAATCAGCGCACGACACCTGAATTGGAAGGCCGCGTGGCACGCGTGTCACCGGCAACGACGCGCGATGCGGCCACAGGTGAGGTCAACTATATGGCAGACATCGAAGTGCTGCCTGACGAACTCGCCAAGCTCGGGGATAAGACGCTGCTTCCGGGCATGCCAGTTGAAGTCTTCATCACGACAGAAGACCGCACGGCCCTATCTTACATCGTGAAACCCATCACCGATCAGTTCACAAAGGCGTTCCGCGAAGAGTAAGCGGAGGCGGAAGTTCCCACGCTATACAATTGTGGGCCATTGCGCTTGGGCGGTGAATTCTGAGGTCGGTTCGTAGGCTGAGGCGGCCTCGAACAGCAGGGCATCGTCGTGGGCCCCGGCCACGATCTGGAGTCCAACGGGCAATCCATCACTCGTCAGCCCGGCTGGGATGGAAGCAGCAGGCTGTCCCGTCAGATTAAAGGGATAAGTGTAATACACCCACGAAACGATGCTTCTGTCCTCGTACCCCGGCGGCGTATTCAACCCGACCGGGAACGCTGCCGTCGGCAACGTCGGTGAAAGAAGCAGATCGTAGTCCTCAAAGAACTCACGCATCTTTTCACGGAATGCATACCGTGCGAACACGCGGTCGTAGTAGGACCGCATATCTTGAGAAATCGCCTCTTTGAGAACTTCCAAAACGGCCGGATCAATCAATTCGGGTGCTGTTTCAACGGTTGCACGCAGGCGTGTCCCCACGCCGGCATAGAATTCTGCCGTCCAGATATCACCAGGGTCGTCCATGACGTGATCGACAACATCCACGTGGTGACCGAGAGCTTCAAAAGATTTCGCGGCTTTTTCACAGAGCGAAAGGACTTCCGCATCGGCTCGCGCATAACCGAGCGTTGGGCTCCAGGCGATCCTTAGAGGCCGCCCGGCGGGCTGACCTGGCGCAAAGTCAGGCACCGGTCCGGCTACGGTGAACGGATCACGGCGATCATATCCGCAAATCACCGAAAGAACGGCCGCCGCATCTTCGCAGGTCCGCGTCAATGGACCAACGTGCGCCAGCGTCGGTGTTGCGGAAACCGGAAAAATGGGAATGCGAGCAAACTGCGCTTTGAAGCCAACGAGGCCGCATAACGCGCCAGGGATGCGTAACGATCCTCCGCCATCGGTTCCAATCGTATAGGGAAGCAGACCGGAGGCAACGGCCGCAGCCGCCCCGCAACTCGAACCGCCGGGGGTCATATCAAGGTTCCAGGGATTCCGCGTTATCCCTGTGAGCGGGCTGTCGCCAACAGCCTTGCAGCCAAACTCGCTGGTTGTCGATTTGCCCAAGAGAACGGCGCCTGCGTTGCGCAAGCGTTCTGTGACGGGAGCGTCAAGCGCGGCCGGGGTATCCGCCGAGGCCTTCGACCCGGAACGAAGCGGAAGCCCCTGCATGGCGATCAGGTCTTTGATCGACGTCGGGATGCCATCAAGTATGCCGATGCGCTCGCCACGCATCATTCTTTGTTCAGAGGTTTGGGCCAGTTTGCGTGCGCCCTCAAGATCGAGGTACGCAAACATATTCAGTTTGGGTTCGAGCGTTGACAACCGGCCGATGACATCATCGAGCACTTCAATTGGCGAGGCTTCTTTGCGGGCAAAAAGGCCCGCCATTTCGCGCACACCCATGAAGGCAAACCCGGTCGCCATCCGCTCTCTCCCATAGTGTTTTGAGATTTTTTGCGGGGGAAGCGCGCCGTCTCCCCCAGCGTGTAAGAATTACTCTTCCAGGATCGCCACTGCACGAACTGGAGAACCCGATCCGCCTTTGAATTTGATCGGTAGGCCGATGAATTCAAACTCGCCTTTGCCGACGAGTTCTTCAAGATTGACGAGCCACTCAAAGTGCGAAATGCCGAGGTCGCGGCACAGCCTGTGCTGAGCGAAAATATTGTCGGAAGGCTTGTCCGTTGAAGGGCCTTCGACACCGTGCATGCGAGAGCCACGGTCGTGGAGCCAGCGAGTAGCCTCGACCGTGAGGCCGGGGTTACCCCACACGATCTTGTTGCGATCTCCCCAGTTGCGCGCATGGAAGCCCGTGCACAGAAGCACGATGTGCCCATCAACCTTCACACCAGCTTTTTGCTCGGCTTCGGCCATATGTGCTTCGGTGATGTCTTCTAGGTCTCCGATGTGACGCAGGTCGAAGCAAACCGCCTTGCCCATGAACAGGTCAAGCGGCATCTCGTCGATGGGCGCGCCCTTGGGATTAACGTGCAGGAACGCGTCGACGTGCGTGCCGACGTGATCGAGCATTCCGATGTAGTTTGTTTGGAACGTCATGGCGTCGCCGGGCACGCCCAGGCCCATTGACTGAGTCGCTTCGTGCGACAAGGCTTTCAAGTAAATGGGGCTCTGGAATAGCTTATGAGCCGGCATATTATCTTCGACGGTCAGACTCAGATCGACGATTCGGCGTGCCACGGGCGTACCTCCGGTAGTTGGCGTTGATAGTAAGGGGGGGGGGCGGCTGCTCACTGCATGAGCGATGGCAGCCATGTTGCGAGAGCGGGGAAGGCCGCGACCAGGAACACCAGGATCAAGAGGATGATCCAGTAGGGGATCGAGCCTTGGAATATACGCCCGAGAGTGGCATCGGGATCGTTGACGCAGCCTTTGACTGTATAGACGCACAGGCCGAGCGGCGGTGTCAGGAGGCCTGCCTCGATCGCGACGATTCCGATAATGGCAAACGCGATAGGATCATACCCGGCGCTCAGCGCGAGGGGCGCGAAGATGGGAACCGTGAGTAGAATGATCGAAACGGAATCGATGAACATTCCCAGCACGAACCAGACCGCGACCATGATGAGGAGAATCGTCAGTGGAGAGTCGCCGACGCTGAGGAACAGCGTCTGGATGAAGTCTACGATTCCGCCGAGTGCAAGAAGGCGGGAATACATCTGCGCTGTGATGAGCAAGAACAGAAGCGGCGCGGAGATACGTCCGGTTTCAAGCACAGCCTCTTTTAGCCCCGTAAGCGGAACGCCTTTTAGGACTGCGAGGACGAGAGCAAGCAGTGCACCGATGCCAGCAGCTTCCGTTGGCGTAAAGGCGCCCAACCAAATTCCGCCGAGCACGGCAAAAATGAGAAGCGCAACGCCGAGGCCACCGAACACTTCATTGAGTCGGCTTTCGCCGTTTTCATCTTCCGTGATCGCCGTATTCGCGTGAGCGCCGCCGAATGCGGAAGGCCGAAGTATGGCGAAACCAATAATGAAGACGAAGAACATGGTCGCCAATAAAATGCCAGGTAGGACACCTGCCACGAAAAGGCGGCCGATCGACTGCTCGGAGATCACACCCCAGACAATCAGCAGGACACTCGGTGGAATGAGCATGCCGAGAGAGGCACTGCCCGCGATTGATCCCAGGGCAACCGACTTGTCGTAATTGTGCCGAAGCATCTGCGGGTAGGCGATCCGCGAAAACGCAGCCGCCGATGCAATGCTCACACCCGTTACGGCACCAAAGACGGCGTTTCCGCCAACGGTCGCGAGCGCCAGACGGCCGGGCAACCGCTTAAAGCCGCGGTTGACCAGATTGTAGAGATCCGACGCCGCGCCGGATCGCGAAATGAATTCACCCATCAACACGAAGAGCGGAATGACGGCGAACACGTAGTCTCGGATCGCTTCATATGTCGTGTTGGCCAGAAGCGAACCAGCTATCTCGAGGCTACCGGTAAGATAGGCAAGCCCGAAGAAGCTGCATAGCCCGAGTGCCAGGACCACTGGAACGCTGCACATAACCAGCAAAAGAAGGACTGCAATGATTGCAATCGCGAATTCAGGCCCGCCCATTAGTGTGCTCCCACTTTGCTGCTTTCGTCTGCAGGGACCTCATGGGAGGTGTGTGCGGTTTCGCCTTTAAGGACAGCCTTTACGGCGAGGAGGACGTAGTTGACGACTGCGAAAATAGAACACGAGACGATGATAACGCGCAGGGGCCACGTCGGAAGCTGGAATGAGGCATGTCCTTCGAACTCGCTGGTCGCAATGGCGCGCATCATCGGCGCATAAGACGACCAGGCGATCAGGCTAAAGAGACCAATGCCGAGGATGGCGATTACAGTCTCAAGTACGATCTTCCCGCGAGGCCCCAGCCAATTTATGAGTAGTTCCGAGCGCAACATCGCGCCGATACGCACAGTATAGCTGAGCTGTAGATAGGCGATGATGACGATGCCGTTCGCGACGATTTCGGCGATGCCGATGATCGGTTTATTCAGGAGAGAACGCATCACCACGTCAGTGGTAATGAGCCCCGCGATCAGAAGAAGAAGGATCGCAGCCAGATATTTCAAAGCTTCGCTGATGCGCTCGACGACTGTGTCGATGGTCTGCAACACCTGGCGTCACTCCTTGGAATGTAAAAGAAGGGTGTGGGCGTCACGAGGTAGATGAAGAACCCAGTGACGCCGCAAACGTATTATTTTACTTCGTAACGGTAGGGCCACTTGTGGCCGAGCTCTTCGAGCTTCGTCATGTAGAAGTTCATGACTTTGGCACCTGATAGCCCGCGTGACGCCGCATCAGTGGCCATGCGCTGAGGGAAGTCCTTCAACGCTGTTGCCCATTCTTTGCGAGCCTCGTCGGAGATTTCGCGGACATCGACCTTGAGCGCCTTGAGCTGTTCAAGGCCACTTGCGTCGTTACGCTTGCAGACCTCGGCCGTAACGCCGGCCCACTCCTCACCCATCTCTTTGAGGATATCCTGCACTTCTTTTGGCAGGCGATCCCACTTTTGCTTGTTGATGGTGACGGCGTTGACGTACTGCGCACCGAAATCAGCTTTTGTGAAATACGGAGCGACCTCATTTAATTTGAACGCTTTCCACCATGTCGAGGCGCTCACATAGCCTTCGTATACGCCGGATTGGATGGACTGGTACGCTTCATTGAGGTTTGAGGCGACAGGAGTCGCTTTGACGATCCAATCGAGATTGGTGCCTGCGCCAGCGATTTTATGACCTTCGAGATCCGCGAATTTTTCCCAGGCGAAGTTCGTGCCCAGGCCATAATTAGCCAAGCATGACCCGCCGAGATAAACTTGATTGTGCTGCTTCTCAAAGACGTCCTTCATCTCAGGGAACTCTGCGAAGGTCGCCTGCGCCGCTTTGGTCACCACTTCGGCGTCCGGGCTGCCGAACGGCAGAAACAGCGAGAACGTCTGCAAGAAACCGTTCGAGGGTTCAAAAATCAGGCTGATAAAGCCGATGTCGAGAAGCCCATCGCGCGTTGCTTCCAGAACCTCGGTCACCTTTGCGACTTGACCGGCGTGCAGCTCCTGGATTTTGACTTTGTGCTCTGTACGCTCTTCGATGCGTTTCTTCAGTTCAGGCGCGAACCACTTGTGCGCCGTCTCCGTGTACGCGAGAAGGCCTATGGGGTGCCCTGAGCCCATTCGCAGGCTGATCGTGTCAGCATGAGCAAGGCTTGATAGAGCCATTAATGGTAGCGATAGGCAAACAGCGGTAAACCCGCGCCGCGCGATCATAAGATACCCCCGTATACTGTTTAGATTCACAACAAAACGGCATGTGGCACGGTTATTACATCGGCCATCATCGTTTGATTACGCTATTGATTAAAAAGGCGTATTGACAATACGAAAAATAGATATGTTAGGTATAAATAATATTTATATCAAAGAAACGATGCTATAATTATTTGCAGTACTTGCAACTGTGTTGTGCAGCACAGAGGGGGCATATGGAACTGCGAGATTTAAGGACGCTTATCGGCATCGCGGAGTCGGGGAGTCTTTCGGGTGCCGCGCGCAAACTCAATCTAACGCAGCCAGCGTTGAGCGCCTCACTAAAGAGGCTGGAAGATGAGCTTAAAGTTCAATTGGTTGCGCGGCATTCTCGCGGAGCGGACGTCACAGAAGAGGGGAAGTTCGTTCTGCAGAAAGCCTATGCGATTCTGCATGATGTAGCTGATATGACCACGGTCGCGCAGGACCTCATCGAGGAGCCGATCGGCGACGTCCGTCTCGGCCTTCCGACTACTGTAGCGGGCGGCATTACGGCGGAACTTGTCCATAGATTGTGCACACGCCACCCGCTCGTGCGTCTTCATGTCATTGAAGCGATGAGCGGCGTGCTGGTCGAGCAGCTGCAGTTGGGGCGGCTCGACATGGCAATACTCTTCGACATTCAACCCATGGCGGGTTTGCGTAGTGAGCCGATCCTAATCGAAGAGCCCAGGCTGTTGGTTTCAGGCTCGCATGAATTGGCGTCGCGCAAGCAGATCCGTCTCGATGAGCTCGACCAGTTGGAACTCGTCATGCCGAGCCAGGTCCACAGCATTCGGGGACTAATCGATCGAATATCGAAGTCCGAGGGGGTCAGTCTCAAGATCATAGCCGATGTGGATTCGTTTCCTGGCATCGTATCGTTGGTGCAAAAGGGATATCCGACAATCTTTCCCACCTACCTCGTCCGAGAGCACATTGAACGGGGGACGATCGCCGCGATACCGCTCGTTCAACCGCGGATAGACTGGACGCTTCATCTCGCTACGAGACAGGATAGCGTTCGGCCACGGGCCAGTCTCGCGACGGCGCGATTGCTTATAGACCTCTGCTCGGAATTGGTCGTGAATGGAATTTGGCCAGGTCGGCTACACCCACGCCGCGCGCCCTAGGTCTTGCGCGCCAGCGCTTGGAACGCCATAAGCCAAACAGCTTCCAAGTTTACGAACTGCATCGTCCTTCGTCCTGAAACACTCAGAGGAGCACGGAAATTATGAGCGGTCTGCTTGCCCTTCTCGACGATGTCGCGGCCCTCACAAAATTGGCGGCTGCTCAACTTGATGACGTTGCGACCCAGGCCGCGAAGGCTGGCACGAAAGTCGCCGGCGTCGTGATCGACGATGGCGCCGTAACGCCGAAGTATCTGCACGGGCTCCCCGCCGCCCGGGAAATTCCCATCGTGATGAAGATTGCGCGCGGCTCTCTTTTCAACAAGATCGTTATTCTTCTGCCCGCTGCACTGCTGTTGAATGCGTTCTTTCCCTGGCTGTTGACGCCGCTGCTGATGTTGGGTGGCGCCTATCTCTGCTTCGAGGGTGCCGAAAAAATACTACACTGGCTCGTACCGTCGAAGGATCACGGCCCCAAACCCGAAACACTGGATGCCGCGCGTCTGGAACGCGAGCGGGTCGCTGGTGCGATCAAGACCGACTTCATCCTATCAGCGGAAATCATGACGATTGCGTTGGCGACTGTCGAAGCTGAAACTATCTGGATGCAAGCCGCCGTGCTCGCCCTCATCGCCGTTGGAATTACTGCCCTCGTCTACGGAACGGTTGCGATTCTTGTGAAGGCGGACGATTGGGGTTTAAAGCTCAGCCGGACCGGCGATTGGTCGGTGACCCGTGCCATTGGTCGAGGAATTGTGAGAAGTATGCCCGGCGTGATGGCGTTCATCTCGACAGTTGGCACTGCGGCAATGCTATGGGTAGGCGGCTCCATCGTAATTCACGGAGTCGAGGTGTTTGGCTGGACCGGGATAGGACACATCATCCATGACGCAGCCACTGCCGTCAGCCATACTGTGCCGGCGGCTGGTGTAACGCTGGAATGGATTGTGAAGGCAACACTGGACGGCTTGTTTGGTCTCGCAGTGGGTTTCGCGGTTATGCCTATCGCGCATTACGTGGTCACACCGCTGATCGAATTTGGGAAAGGCCTGTTTCGTCAGGGGCGTCCACCTGTCGAAGGGTGACAGGCGGACGCAATAATCAAGCTGATACCGTTGGGCTGCCGTGCCACCGACTGCCTTTGGGCATCGTCTCACCCTTCATGAGCAGCGACAATGGACCCAGAACCGCACCCGGCTCCATAACGGTGTCGTAGAGAACAATGCTCATGTTGCCGATTGTGCAACCTTCCCCAATGTGAAGCTCTGACGACTTCATCACGCGATCTTCAAACAGATGGTTCTGGACCACGGTGCCGGCGTTCAGTGACGCGTGATCGCCGATGTTGACCAGATCGAACTCTGAGAACAGCGCCGTTTCGATGTAGCAGTAGCGGCCGATCTTGCAGCCCATAAGCCGAAGAAGTACGGATGCGAACGGCGTACCGAAGAAGTTCGTGATGAGCGGCGCCAAGAGCGTTTCGTAGAGGCCGTTGATCAACTCGTTCCACCAGACATAACGGCTCCAAAGTGGGACAACCTCGGGTTTGAAGCGTCCCATCACAAGCCATTTGAGGCCGACGACGGTTCCGATGCAGGTCATCAGCGCGAACCAGGACATCACCGGAATAGCGGTATATGCGCCCCAGACGCCGTACCAATTGTAGACGGCCACGACCACGAGCAGGCTCGCAATCCCGATGCCGCCAAAGACGTATCCCGGCAGAACGACGCGGAGGCCGTCGATGAGTGCACGCTGGAAGTACAACCAAAACGAAGGTTTATATGTCAGCCGCTGATCGAAGCACGTCACTTTCTGACGGTTCGGCAGGCGGAAACCCGGTGAACCAAGCCAGTCCGTGCCGTCAGGGATCGCATCCGACGTATGCGGCGATGATGAAAGGACGCCCAGAAGGCAATCGCTGCCGAGATTCACGCCGGTCGATAAAATGGCGCTGTTTCCAAGGAAGGAGCGGTCGCCGATTTCGTTGGTCGCGACTTCGAAACGGCCAAGGTGCGTCCGCGTACTTCCCGTCATGCTTCCATCGGCGAAGAATACGCCGTCACCTGCGATCAGCATGTCAGGATTGACGCGCCAGACCGTCGACATCTCGGTATGTTTTCCGAGGCGTGCTCCAAGGTAGCGCATCCACGCCGGCAGATAGAGGGTCGTGAAAATCGGCATGCCGATAACTTGCGCAATTTGCATCACAAGGCTGGATAGCCAATGCTGCAGATAGGCAATTGAGTAGACTTTATAAACGCCCGGCTTCGGATTGGGATAAACGAGGTTCTTGCAGAGCCCGACCCAGAGAGCGAAGAAGATCATCGTTGCGGGTATGATCGCAAGAAAGCCCAAGGCGGCGACATTCGCAGGGTAATGCAACACCAACATCGCGGTGAGCCATGCTGACACGGCGACGGGGGCCACTGTCACAAGCGTGACGATGAAACCCAACGAGAGTTGCAGCAATGTGAACGTCGTAAGACGGAACCAGCCAAACAGGACGGGAGCGCCCTCGGGTGTCGCAACTTCGCTCTGCTGAGCTGGCGAGCCACGAAAGGCAGCGCTAGCCGGGACGATGGATCCGTCGGGAAGCATCGACTGATCGTCGAGGCGAGAATCGGCACCCATTTTGACGTTCAGGCCGAGAGCGGAGTGGCAGCCGATGAAACAGCGTTCGCCAATCTCCACGTTGCCGACGACGAGTTCACCATCCTCCATTCGCAATGCAGGAAGCTGCGCGTCAACGCCGATGCTGACGTCGTTTCCGATTTTGATGCAGTCCCACGCGTAGATGAGGCTCGGGTTGAGGACGCAGCGTCGTCCAACGCGTGCACCCATGAGTCGCCACATGACAGGCGCTAACGGCGTACCGTTGAGAGCCGACATCCCGCTCAGGTGCTGCAGACGAGAGACAATCCACCAGCGGAGGTAATAGCTGCCCCACAGAGGATAACGACCTGGGCGGAACCGTCCGATAATGGTCCACTTTGCGGCGATTGCGATAACAACCAGCGCCAGCCAGGTGGCCAGGACGACCGCAAGGCTCGTGATGGCCAGTTCGACAACGGAGGCACGTTTCTGTAACGCCTCCATGGCGAGCGGCAGAATATAGACGATCGGCAAAGCCAGTAGCGGCACAATCGACAGCATATAAAGGACTTGAAATAGTACGGTTGACCAGGGGCGCTTCGGGGCGATGGCCTTGGCTGGAACAGCCGTAGCAGCCGTGGCCGCCGTTTTGGTCTTGGCCTGAGCGCTGACCTTTTCAATATGGGCCGCTAACTGCCGAACGGTCGGATGCGCATAGGTGTCACGAACCGGTACGCTTACGCTTAAGTCAGCACGCAGCGCCGTAACGAGTTGAGCGGCAAGCAACGAGTGTCCGCCAAGATCTGTGAAGAAGTTCTGCTCAGGCCCAACCTTGGGGACCTTCAGAAGCTTCGCCCAGACCGCAGCGACGCGCTCTTCAAATTCCGACATTTCAGCGTCGGTCGAAGCGTCCTCTGTCACCAGCGCGCGCGTTGGTGCAGGCAGACGATTACGGTCCACCTTGCCGCTGGTCAGCATCGGGAACTTGTCTAAGACGTCGAGATAGGCGGGCACCATATAGGTGGGAAGCCGATCCCGAAGAATGGCAAGCAAGTGCGACCGGTCCAGGGCGCCTGCGCCTTCTGTTAGCAGCACATATGCGGCAAGGCTTTGAACACCATCGGCATCATAGACTTTGACAGCAGACGACGTGATCTCTGACTGTTCGACGAGAATTGCTTCGATTTCAGACAGCTCGATACGGAAGCCCCGCAGCTTGACCTGACTGTCGATGCGGCCGAAGAATTCCAGTTCACCGTCAGAATTCCAGCGGACCTGATCGCCAGTCTTGTAGAGGCGGAGCGTCTGAGAGGTCGCTAGCTCATCGGAGACGGCATCAGACGGCGGCGCCCACGAGATGAAGGCACGCCCAGTGAGTTCCGGTTGATTGAGGTAACCGCGAGATAAGCCATCGCCGCTGACGTAAAGCTCGCCCTTTTCCCCATGCGGAACAGGCCGCATCTCGCTATCGAGAATGTGCAGGTTATAGCCCGGGAGCGGACGCCCGATGGTTACCGGCTTTCCGGCCTCAAGTACGCTCGCCGTCGTGTTGACCGTCGCTTCCGTTGGGCCATAGACGTTGCGCATCGTAAGGCCTGGACGGCACCAGCGGTTCACGAGGTCAGCGGGGCAAGCCTCTCCGCTAACAACGAGCTGTCTCAGAGAAGGAATGTTCTGTGTCAGAGTGGACAGCAACGTGGGAACAGTCGACAGGAAGGTTATCTTCCGGGACTTGAGGTAGTCCGCGAGATCCGCACCGAAACGCGGCGTGGCCTTGTCGCCGCAGACGAGCGTCGCGCCGTTCGAGAATGCCATCCACATCTCTTCCACGGAGCCATCGAATCCCAGAGAAAAACCCTGGTAAACGCGATCGTCGGCCGTCGTGCTGCACACTTCATTGAAGGCTTCAACGAAGTGAACGACATTCCGATGTTCCGTAACGACGCCTTTCGGACGCCCTGTCGTGCCGGAAGTGAACAAGACGTAGCAGATGTCGTCCGCTTGGACGCGCGACTCGCTACGCGATAAGCGCGTGTCACTATAGCCACTCGCGGACATACGATACTGCTCGACGGTCACGACTTTGCCAGCGCTGATCTCTGACAAGCGCGCCTCGTATTCAGCCTCTGTCACGACAATCGCCAGATCTGCGGCTTCCGCGATATAGCGAATGCGGTCGTTTGGCAGTGAAGGTTCGATCGGAACGTAGGCGCCGCCTGACTTTAGGACAGCCAGAATCGTAATAATGGGCCACTGAGACCGGTCGAGTGAAATCCCCACAAAGCGTCCGGGGGTAACACCAAGAGCGCGCAGGTAGCGCGCCATTCTATTGGCTTCCTCTTCCAGCTCGAGATAGCTCAGAGCCTTATCGCCGCATTCAAGAGCAATTGCGTCGGGTGTGCGGTCAGCCTGTCGCTCGAATATTTCGTGGAGGCAGGGCGCCATCCGCGTTGGCTTCCATGATCGACCGGAACGAGACAATTGATCCAGTCGAGACATGAGAGAGTCGGATTTGGATTGAATGCGCGTTTCTCGCGATTCAGTCCGTGCGTCGATACCAAAATCAGCAGCGGCGAGCGTATCACCGGCCGCAAGTGCCGCATCACGCCATTTATTCTCTTTAAGAACAGAACTCATGAAAACCGCCACATGCGCGAAAAAATGATTGGTGCTTGTGTCGGAACGCAAACTTCGTGCCGATTATAGCCAGAAAAAAGCAAACGGATCTGTAAATACTTTTTTAACCACTAAGAGGAGGAGCGTCGAGCTTAACCAGGAATCGGTCTGTGATTTGCGCAGGGTATGGCCAGTTGTTCAAATTTGATACGAATTTGAGGCGGAGTTGAACCATGCCCCACACCGACATCCTGGGCTTTGAGAATACGTCGGGGCTCTATGCTGCGACTGATAAGTCAGAATTTCTTGATCATAAATGGCAAGATAAGAATTCGGTTTTCCGAATTGATCAGCTTGAGGCAGCGCTTGGAAATGTCGCGCCGGAAAGCTTTGTTAACGAAATGCGCGAGGGTTTGAAAAAGGTCGGCATGTCAATCCGGCTTAATCCATACATCCTCGACTTGATTGACTGGCGCAATGCAGAAAGCGATCCAATTCGCCGGCAGTTCTTGCCGATGCTCTCCGAGCTTGAAGAAGATCATCCATGCACGTCAGTAGACTCGCTGGACGAGCGTAAAACATCGCCGGCTCCGAACCTGATACACCGTTATCCCGACAAGGTTCTGTTCCTCGTCACCTCTGTTTGCCCGGTATATTGCCAATACTGCACGCGCAGCTATGCCGTAGGCCAGGCGACGGAGTCGTTGCAAAAAGATACGGTTACAAGTGCAAGCGGCTGGTTGGCCGCCCTCAACTACATCCGCTCAAACCCAAGCATTGAGGACGTTGTGGTTTCCGGCGGCGACATCGCCCGCCTGAAGCCAGCGAATATCAAACTCATCGGCCATGCGCTCCTCGACATCGAGCACGTAAGGCGTATTCGCTTCGCAACCAAATCGGTTTCCGTTCAACCGATGAAGTTCCTTTCGGATGATCCTTGGTACGAAGCGATCAATGAGGTGGCGCAGCGTGGCCGCTCCTTATTCAAGAGCGTCTTCGTTCACACCCACTTCAACCATCCGCGCGAGGTCACGCCGCTGGTTGAGAAGGCTATGCGTCGGCTCTTTTCGGATGGCATTCACGTTCGCAACCAGGCGGTTCTCCTGCGCGGCGTAAACGACAATCCCAGCACAATGATCGAACTGATCAAGAAGCTGAGCGCCGTGAACATCCAGCCCTACTATGTCTACTCATGCGACATGGTCATGGGTACAGAGCACTTCCGAGTTCCAGTAAGTGACATGCAAATGCTGGAGCGTGAGGTGCGCGGGGCGACCGCCGGATTCAACACGCCATTGTTCATCGTGGACACCCCAGGTGGCGGTGGCAAGCGCGACGTCCACAGCTTCGAGTATCAGAACTCGAAGTTCGGAGCGACGGGCTACCGGTCGCCGTCGGTCGATCGGAACCGGATGTACTTCTACTTCGATCCGCTGAGGACGCTTGATCCCGCAGCGCGTGCCGAATGGCGTGCTCCAGGTGGCCGCGATGCCATTTTGGCACGTCTTCCTTCGGTACTCCCCACGGCGAAGCCTTCCGTGATGGCCGCCGAGTAACAACCCCAAAGGACTGGCCCGCGCCCGGCTTTCAACGCGCGGGAGTGAGCCATGACCCAAATCCGTGTGTACGGGGCGGACCTCTGCCGTTTAACGGCAGAGGACTGCTATCCGATTCTGGACTCCAGTGAAGCGAAGAGAGCTGCCTCGATCAGCCATCTTCTGGTGCGAGAGGAGTTCGTCAAAACCCGTGCATTACTCAGAACGGTTCTCGGCGCATACACAGATAGAAGTCCGAGAGATTTCACGTTCACCACAGGTGTGAACGGAAAGCCGCGCCTTGTCGGAGACGATCAAATCCATTTCAACGTATCGCACGCGGCCGGCCGTGCCTTGATCGCGATTGCTCCGGGCGCTGTCGGAATCGACATCGAGCGCGCCGACAAATCCATCAATCATTTGGCAGTGGCGGCTGAGATCTTCAGTCCCGAGGAATATGCAGCCGTCGAGCGCGCTCCACGGCTTGACCGCAGCGAAATCTTCTTCACCATCTGGACCCGCAAAGAGGCATACCTCAAAGCGACGGGCTGTGGTTTTTCTGCCAATCTTGAGCGGATTTCCTCGATGACGCCGGACCGCGAGATCGAGGATACGAGCATGCCTCAAGGATCGGAACATTGGTTCGCTTATGACCTGCCCGCGCCGGAATTCTTTCGCGCGGCGTTGGTTACATCATCTGATAGCTTGGAGATATCGATGTCAGATGTGTCCGGCATTTTGCAGGCTCACTAGGCCAGCAATTCTAGCCGCGTCAGCTTGTAGGTTTCTCGTCAAGAACGCCCGCCCGACGCAGAAAAGCAATGATGTCGTCCGTTGCCTGTTTCTTAAGAGACCATGAACCACCGCAACACGTCACGCCTTGGATCATGCAGGAGTCTCTGGCCCAAGAGTGCCAATCATCCTCGGGCAGGAGCTCACCCGTGTGCGCTGAGTACATTTTGCCGTCATCCTCAATCCAGACACGACATTTCGAGTAGTTTTCAGCCTCAGGATCGTGTTCAGGCCACCAGCCAAGTTCCTCCCATGCGTGATGTGCTCCTTTATACACCTTGGTTTCAATGCGTTCGTTTCCCGCGTTCTTTATGCGCAAGGATTCTGCCAGGCAGGGTTTGGCCGGCGTCTGATCATCAAGTTCAGCCAACATAAATAGTATGGGCGCCCCGGTTGTCTGCGCGTTGCGCGTAATCCAAGTGCAGTCGGGAGAAATGGCAATGTGTGCTGCAAAGGCGATATCGTCTACGCCCATCCATTTGCGCCGGATCGTCAAGGCAGTATCCATTGCGACGGTGCCGCCTTTCGATACGCCCATAATCGCAATGCGATCCGGAATGAAACGCTCGTCTGCGACCAGTTTGGCAAGGCCAGCAATAGCGTCGTTTTCGACATCCCATTGCTCCAACACGCTCTGGTCATAAAGAGAATCCGTCAGGCCGCGCGATGCGAAGCTGTCGATGATAAGCACCGCAGCACCGACCTTTGTTAGCTCCCGCGCGTAGTACACCTCACGCGTCTCTTCGACACCACTGCTCGAGGGCGTGATCACGACCGCGGGAATGGGAAATTCTACGGCCTTTGGAATGTAGAGCGTAGCTTGGACTTCGACGGGTTCGTCATTTGTCGTACCCGGCACAACATTGGTGACAAACCTCATTTGCTCGGTCGTGAAAGGCTCCTTTGCTGGGCCCCGTGACAACAAAAAGCTAGCTAATATCAAAGTGACAATGGAAGCCAGCACTAGGCTTCCCCACATGAAGCGCTGTCTGCTCGCTGTCGTCCAAATGCGCTTCGCAAGTGGAAAGGTCATGCGATGAACTCTGTCTTGTCGCAGAGGAAATTTATCGGGTAATCAATCCAGCCTTTTTTGCGCTCTCGTCGTAACCAGAAACTCGCTGTTTGCTGGTCTATATCGACGATAGCTCGCGCGATGGTATTGCGATTGAACAGGCTTGAAACGGCGCCCCGGCTTTCGTCACTCATCAGCTTTTTCATCGAGGCCATGTCCATGCCCGGCCGGGCGAGATCGCACGCGCTGTCGTAACGTCGGAATGTACTTTTGCCGTCGGTCTCGTCTTGGAAACACCTTAGCGTCGGAGAGAGTAGATGATTTGTATGAATGCTGGGAGTGTCTGGATACCGCACGCTGTGTCGCATAGCGGTACACTCCACAACGCAAACATCCCCATCGCTGCCTACGAGATTGTGAGCAAAGCCCGAAGAGCGCGGAACAGCAAGAACACCGTTGAGCTCTGCATCTAAACTACGAATTTCGGCCATTCTGCGGGCGATCACGAGCTTAGGAACGCCGATCTGCCAGTCCGTATGATCCAAGCTGTTGATGGCTTGCACATAACCGTTCGAGCTGATGGACAAGGCCGTCCCCCCTAAGGGGCAGCCATAATAATAAAGCTCTAGAGTTGTCGTGTCTCCGCATCTCTTTTTCAGGATGCAGATATCGTCGGATGCATCCGGATCCCAATCTTCATTATGAGCGATTAAGCGGCCGTTGTTGGTAACGACCGTCGTGCATTTCTCATAGTCGTCATCGCCAAGTTCATCCTCGATGCTCATCGCCCACAGTTCGATTAGAGGAACACCAGCCGCATCGGCATAGGCGTCCAATTCCTCGACATAAGCGGGAAAGTAACGAGCGGTTTGCTGGAGCAGCGGCTTGGCTTCATTCAACAGCTCCTGCCAGTCCTCGTCTTCACGGGATTCGGCGAGGTAGCCCCTAATGATAGATCCAAACATTTTACCAAGCGCGCGACCGCAGGCCGAAGGGCTGTTGGCATCAATTTCGTGATAGTTACGGTGGGCCATTTCGTCAGTGTGTCTCGTGCTGGAATGAGAGCAGTTCGATGCAGAGGTGTTGGGTGCGAAGCGACGAATTATTTACTGAGCAAACAAAATACCAAACCCAATTGGCATCACAGGGCACATTGTAAATTTTTTATTACCGCGGCAGGTCATGCATTTATTAAACGACCGAACTCACGAAATCCGTCGTTCTGCACCTGGCATTGGAATTGCTTCTGTCCCCTCATTGGCTCTCAAAATTGTAAAACCTGCCTTTAGAGGACAGTATGTCGAATCCGATTATGATCCAGACGCCCCAAAATGGTGCCCGTCTATTTAAGACTCTTAACCTTCGTCAGCACGTTAAGTTGGTGGCGTCTATGGCCTTTGCGGGGCTCGTGTTGGCGTGTGCGCCTGCGCAAGCCGTCGAGGCAACAACAAATACCACACCGAACCGCGGTTCCTGCTCCGGTGTAGGCTTTATCTGGTGGAGTGAATTGCTCGCCCCAGAAACGGAAAAGCTGACAGACTTCTATTCCAAGGTAATGGGTTGGAATACGAAGGTCGTTGATGCTGATGATCAGACCCAGGAGCCCAGCTCTCCCGAGGATCGCTATACTATTTTCCTGAACGGCAACCAGGAGGTCGCCGGACTAATGCGAGCCAATCATCCGGTTGCGCCGCATACAGGATTAGGTTGGTTCACTTATATGGAAGTTGAGGACGTGGACGCGACCATCGAGAAGGTGGAGGCTAATGGTGGCACCATCCTGCGCGATCCAATGGAGACCGAGAACGGTGATGTCATCGCAGTTGTGAACGACCCGATGGGCAACGTCTTCGGCATCGTGACGCCCGCTCAAAAGCCCAACTGCTGAACCGAGCGCTCCAGCAAAATACGCGTTCAGGAGGAAGCAATGAAGGCCTACTTAGTCAAGAATGAGAATGGCGGCGTCGCGAGCGGTTGGCTGCTTCGCGAGGGAGTATCGATAAATTCGGCCATGTGCCGGCCTCGTGGAACGCAAACGGAGCCGGTCAAGGTCGAAGAAGCGTCGGTCGAAACTGTTTTGCGTGGGGCGGCATCTCCCCAAAACGCAATCAGCCACCAAGAACATTCCTGAGTTTTGAGAAGATTAGGATCTAAAAAAAGCCGTGGCGGTAAGCCACGGCTTTTTTATTTGTAAAGGCGCAAGTGAACTTGCGGATATGTCGCTAGGTCACTTCATAGGAAGGCCGCGACGAGGTTCACCAAGAGCCATCCGGAATTCAATGGTGGCATAACCACCTTCTTCACCGAACTCACCTGCAAATCCGTCATCAGCAAACTGGTAACCGCCAGAGCCGATGATCGTGGTAGCGACAGTGCCAATCTCAAAGTCTAGCTTCAAGAAGCCGCCAAGGCGCTGTGCATCACCGGAATCGTCGCCCAGAGCCCAAGCCTCAGGCCCAATCGTGAAACGGTCGAAGCTGTAGCCAACCCGGGCAAGAGAATAATAGTTGTCGAAAGCTGTCGAGTAGCTACCGCCGAGAGCGAAATACAGGGGCGAATTGCTCAGGTCGTTGGATTCGATATCGGCAACAACCTTGAACCCGAATTCATCATCCTCATCACGACCACGGAAATTGGGGTTGGGATCAGACGTAACAGATTCACGATCGTAGTATTCAGCACCAACAAGCACCGAGAGGTCGAAACCGTTACGAACCCACAAATAGCCGAACATGATGTCGCCGGTCCAATAGTCACCGTCAACGGAGCCGGGTCCATTACCGAACGGTCCTTGCCCAGGGCCATAGTCATAATCGTAATCGCCGATCGAGCCGTAAATCCGGCCAATCCAGCCGGACTGGCCTAAATCCCGATTGAAGCCATAGTAGATGCCGGAGTAACCCTCGCGAGCGCCATTGGTCAGTTCACCACCGGAAAACGTGACGATCGGGTATGCCAGATCGCCGTACGACGGTTGATAAAAGCCATCGTCACCTGCGAATGCTGAGGTTGCGATGAGGCCGGCAGTAAATGCCGAGGCCAGAGCGATCGTCGATTTCTTTATTGCCATAGCTGTTACGGCTTCCCCCTTGCCGGAGCCAAAATCCAAGAAACATTGCTAGTAGGATTAACTGAGTCGCGGGTTAACAGCACATAAACAGGTGCGCATACCTGAGACATTGTTGCGAATTTATTACAGTTCGCCACCGTGAAGCCGACGTAATGGTGATTCACAGAAAAATTTGGATGTGAAGAAACGCGGAACCGTATCGCAAAATGCTTTTACTTCAGCGCAGTAAAGCACGAAAAACGATTCGTTAAAATGGACCCAACAGAATGTGCGCTGAGGCCGGATGCCGCGACGCATGGTGCTGATGGTCCCATCTTAAGGGCCGTTTGGACACAGGACACGAGCGGCTCAAACGGTTCACGTATGACAGCAAAACAAGGCGAGTAAGGACGGGCTTGGATGACAGCCGGCTTGGCAATCATTGAACATATGTATGCCGGGGTTTCACGGCCGTTAGGGCCATCAGGGGCGCTTAGTGCCATCGATAAGTCAGCTGTTGCCGGTCCCTGGCGCGTTACCCGCACGGGGTTGGTTGGCGACGAGCAAGCTGATCCCCGGCATCATGGCGGGCCAGAGAAGGCGCTGCATCATTACGCCCGGGATCACTATGCGACGTGGTCAGCGGAGATACCCGAAATTTCGCCATTGCTCGATGAGCCTCCTGCCTTCGGTGAAAACATCTCCACTTCTGGATTGACTGAAGCTGATGTCTGTCTGGGGGACACAATGCGTCTGGGCGCTGTGGTGTTACAGGTGTCCCAAGGCCGGCAGCCATGTTGGAAATTGAATGCGCGCTTCGGCGTGGCGGACATGGCCATGCGCGTCCAACGTTCAGGGCGTTCGGGCTGGTACTATCGAGTTCTCGAAGAGGGGAGCATTGAGCCGGGCGACACGCTTTGCCTGATTGAACGCCCACATCCCGAATGGCCGCTCGCTCGCGCGATTTCGGTTCTCTATCAGCGCACGCTCGCCTTCGAAGAACTGACCGCGCTTGCCGCAATCCCAACACTTGCAGAAAGCTGGCGCCGCCTGATGCAACGCCGCCTTGAGACGTCCAAGGTTGAGGACTGGAGCAAGCGGCTCACGGGCGTCGATAAAGAAGAGACATCCTGAGGTCTCCGGTCTGAGCGTCATCTAGGCGGCGGGAAGGGCTCAGAAGGACCCAAACAACGAGCCCAGGAGGATTACGGCGACGAGGGCGATAATGGCGCCGACGATCGCCACCATGACGATATCTCGATAGCTGTCCCCGTGCGTGGTCCCGCACACGGCAAGCAGGGTCACGACGGCGCCGTTGTGCGGGAGGCTGTCGAGAGTGCCCGAGCCGATCACGGCCACACGATGCAGTAGCTCCGGGTTGATACCCAGTTCATGGGCAAGCTGCATGTATGTTTCGCCAAGCGTATCCAGCGCAATCGTGAGCCCACCTGATGCGGAGCCGGTGAGCGCAGCCAAAACATTGGTCGCGACCGTGAGCGAGACAAGAGGCCCGCCCTCGATAGAGAGGACCCAATCCCGCACCAACGCAAACGCCGGCAATGCGGCAATGACCGCGCCGAAGCCCACCAGGCTTGCAACACTGACGGCAGGCAGCACCGCGGCGTTGGCGCCTGCGTCCATGCTTTCGCGCAATGCCGGCAGCCGTTGCCTGTTTGTGAGGATCAAAATCAGTGTTGCGGAAGCCAGTGCGACGGCAACAGACCAGACGCCACCCACCGCTGACAAAGACGTTGCTCCCCAACGCTCCTCTGCCAGGAATGAGAAATCCAGCGACGGCAAGATAAAGATTGCCATAAGCAGGTTGATGCCGACGACCGCAACAAGTGGCAGCACTGCGAGTCCAATCGGCGGAAGGCTGTCGCTCTGTTGCCCATGTCGCAACTCTGCGGGGTCAAACTCGCGCGCGGTTGTTGCCCGTTCTCGAATAAGCTGATCGTCGGCCACTGTATCAAGCGGGCTCGCATTGTCGCCGCCAAAGCCCTCACCTGCATCTCGCGCCGAAGCCTCCACGCGGTTGAGCCACCACATCCCGAACCCGAACATGATGAGCGCGGCAACAATTCCAAGTCCAGGTGCCGCAAACGGGGTTGTTCCGAAGAACGGCATCGGAATGGCATTTTGAATGGCCGGTGTTCCCGGCAACGCCGACATTGTGAAGGTCGATGTCCCGAGCGCGATGGCTGCGGGCATCAGCCGCCGTGGGATGTTCGCCGCGCGAAACAGTTCCTGCGCCATGGGGGCCAGAACAAAGAAGGCGACAAACAGACTAACGCCGCCATACGTGACCATCGCCCCAGCAAGCACGACCGCCAACATGGCGTGGCTCGGTCCAAGACGCTCAGTCATGAAGCGCGAAATGGCTCGGACCGATCCGCTGTCGTCCATCAACTTGCCAAACAGCGCGCCGAGGAGAAATAGAGGAAAGAATTGCGCGAAGAAGTTTGCAGCGCTGCCCATGAACGTTTGCGTCCAGTGAGCAAGTAACGGCTGATTTGAAAGGGCGGCTGCCAGGAGCGCCGCTGCCGGCGCCAACAGAAGAATGCTCCAGCCCCGGTAGGCAAACCAGATCAACAATCCCAGGGCGATCAGGATTCCGAAAAGCCCCATGACCTAGCACTCCGCCAAAAGAACATCGAGATCGGCCGTGGAGCTCTGCCCGATATCGTTTTTGTGCACATCGAGAAATTCTGAAGCGCAACGTCGCCCTTCATCCCGCAGCATGGTGAGGAAGGCCCATTCGGCGTTTAGCTTTGACGAGTAACCCAACGTCACCATCATGTCGCTCATGATCCGATGGGTTCGCATACTAGCCCAACGCGCACCTTCTCCCGAGCCAGGGTCGGCCACCTGACGCAAAAGCGCGATCATCCTCAGCTCTTTCATGAGCGTCGCATTGAAGGAGACCTCATTCAGTCGATTGAAAATCTCCGCTGCGGTCCTGGGCGTTCCCGGGCGCTCCCGAGGGTTGATTTGTACGAGGATCGTATCCTGCGCATCGCTTTCACGGACCAGGGGCGTAATTGTCGGATTTCCCGCAAACCCACCATCCCAGTAGGGTTCACCGTCTATTTCCACGGATTGAAACAGTGTTGGCAGACATGCGGAGGCGAGTAGGACCTCCGGCGTAATTTCCGCGTTCCGGAAGATGCGGCCGCGCCCGGTTCGGACGTTTGTAGCCGTAACGAACAGTTTGATCGGCGCGCGGGAGAGCCTCTCAAAATCGATACTCTCTTCCAGGATCCGGGTAAGTGGATTGAACCCTTGCGGATTGAGGTCGTAGGGCGAGAAAACTCGCGACATCAAATCCATCGCGATGAAGGCTGGTGACGTATCAAGCGTCCAACGCCCGAGCATCCGATCGATTGGAGTTCGTTGCAGGGGGCTTAAGGCGGCGGCCCGAGATACGCGATTCCAATAGGCATCAAGAGCCGCGCGTGCACCAATCGCGCCGTTGTCTGTCCAGCCATCGGCGAGGACGGCAGCATTCATCGCGCCGGCCGATGTGCCAGAGATGGCGTCAATCTTGAGGTCAGGCTCTTCGAGAAGCCTATCCAATACGCCCCAAGTAAATGCGCCATGAGACCCCCCACCTTGCAGCGCGAGGTCAATGAGCTTCACCGTCGTTCGACGGCGGGAACCAGATCTGTTGGTCGTCTTGCCCCCACCCGATGGCATCCGTTGCTATCCCTACTCCCAACATACCCTTCTGGTTCGGCAGAAGTCCGGAAACGTCACGCTGGAACGGCGCGATGGTCATGCCGCATGCGCCAACCAAGCGAAATCCACCAGAACCCATGGATGAGCAGATCCACGCCCACGACGAGGCCAAGCACCCATAGGCCACTGATCGGCCACTGAGTGAGGATGACTGCACCAGCGGCGATGCCGACGACTCCGGAAAGTAATAGAAGCCATCCGGCCCAGTCCCAGTATTGAAAGGCTTGGAAAAGACGCACGATACCGGAAGCGATCAACGCGATCCCGAAAACGAGCGTGAGGGCGATCGAAGCGCGCAGCGGGTCGGCGACAAGTAGGACACCACCGGCTGCGTACAAGAAGCCGACCAACAGCCTCAGCAGGAAGCCGCGCCAATGCTGTGCGGAGAAGGAATGAATGATTTCCGCGATACCAGCAACAAGCAGAACGATACCGATCAGCACAGCACTGATAACCGTTGCAAGGGCCAAATCTCCGAGAATGAAAAGCCCGGCGATAACAAAGACGACCCCGAGCAGAATAGCGCCCCACCAACTCGCACCGCCAGAATCGGTATAGGTAATTGATTTGTCCGCCATGATTTAATCTCCAGGAATTGGGGTTGCAAAACCTTATCGAGTTCGCGGCCATGCGATTGCACGACCGCGTCGAACACCATTATTTTTCCGGAGTGGTCATCTTTGGGACCGCACCGCTCATATTTCCGGTTGCAGGAAGTTTCCCGGCTTCGTCGCCCATGGTCTTAGCGGGGCCTTTGGGACCGACAGATCCGGTTTCCATCTCGGGGGACGGGCGAGGAGTAGCTCCCATTTCTGGGAGACGCTCGCTCATGGTCCCGGTCGCAGGCAGTTTTCCGGCTTCATCGCCCATGGACTTGGGCGGACCACCTTTCGTATTGTCCTGAGAGATCGCTGGTGAGGATATTGCGCCGGCCAAGAGAATAAGAAGTGCCGATGTCAGATAAGGTCTCATTTTTAGGTCTCCGCAGTGAATGAATCCGCTATGAGACCCCCCATTCTCAGTGCCCACTATAAAAGAAAATTTTGCTTTAGCGTATCAATTAATTTTCGAGGCGCGGCAATAGTTAATGGATAGCTATAGAGATAATTTCGAAATTCATGCGGTGGGCGCGGAGTTGCAAGGTGTTGATTCATTGCGTTTTGCAAAAGTGCCAGGAGAAAAATAGTTCAGCCGACGGAATATGATGGGCGGAATTAAAAATTAAAAGGCGCGTGAGGCGCAAGCTTGAGTAACGTGGCTAGGGAGCCGCAAAAGACGCAGAGCATCATGGAGGCGTCAATGCAAATGGTAAGGCTCGATGCTGCCGAACAGAGAGCCGCTTAAGAGGCGCAAATAACACTTAAAATTGAAGGCCCTTAATAAGATGTCTTCCCCGGCCTGATGACCGGGGAAGCATATTTGCAACTCGGTATGCCGTGGTTAGTGTCTGGCCAATTTCTCCTTACGCTCCACGAGAATACGCTCAGCAGCCTCGAAGGCCTCGCGCACGGCTACGTTGACATCCTCAGCGGCTTCACCGCGACTTGCCTCACCTGTGACGTTAATATCCGGACCAGGAATTGAGAGTTTCAGGTGGACCTTGAACTCCCGGCCTGTAACTTTCCGTTTTTGAGGAGCTTCTATCACGACTTCACAGGCAACGATCCTGGGATAGAGCTTCTGAAGATCCGTGAGACGTTGTCGGACTTGGTTCTCGACCGCCTCAGAAGACTCTAGATGCCGAAACGTGATGATGAGTGGGTCTTGCATAGTCTTGCCTCGCGAAGTGAAGCCTACAGCGTCAAAGCTGGATGCGACGGAAACGGATGGATTGTGTAAGTGAAACCCCCGCCGTGAAATGTTCCAAACTCTTTGCACTGCATCAAAGCCAACGAGTGTTGGTCCTATTTATTTAGGTATGGAAGCGGCCACGGCCTAGACCGTCAACAGCGAAAAATTGACTGCAGGGTGTGCGCATGAAGGCAATGATTTTCGAAAAGCTTGACAAGCCTCTGCAACTTGTCGAGCGGCCAGATCCAACGCCCGGCGAAGGTGAAGTACGTGTAAAGATAGAAGCATGTGCGGTGTGCCGGACCGACCTTCATATCGTTGATGGTGATCTGTCAGAGCCAAAGTTGCCGTTGGTGCCAGGGCACGAGATCGTCGGCATTGTTGATGCCGTCGGACCGGGTGTTTCCGCAGATCGAATTGGACACCGCGTTGGCATACCCTGGCTGGGCCAGACTTGTGGGCAGTGCGGTTATTGCCGGAGCGATCGTGAAAACCTCTGTGACCATCCTTTGTTCACTGGTTACACGCGCGACGGAGGATTTGCCACGCATACGGTGGCCACGTCGGACTTCGCGTTTGACCTCGATCCCAACGCTGATCCGATAGCAACGTCACCTCTCCTGTGTGCAGGTTTGATTGGATGGAGGTCGTTGCGCCATGCTGGTGAAGGCAAAATGATAGGGATCTACGGTTTTGGTGCGGCGGCTCATATCATTACTCAGATATGTCTGTGGCAGGGGCGTGCCGTGTACGCCTTCACCCGCCCCGGAGATACGAAATCGCAAGAGTTTGCGCGAAGCCTTGGGGTCACATGGGTGGGCGGTTCAGATGAACCTTCGCCGGAACTTCTCGATGCTGCGATAATTTTTGCACCGGTGGGCGCGCTCGTCCCGGCCGCTCTTGCGGCGGTCGCTAAAGGTGGAAGGGTCGTGTGCGGTGGCATTCATATGAGCGACATTCCGCAAATGCGCTACCGCTTGATCTGGGGCGAGCGCGAGCTTGTATCGGTGGCAAACCTAACGCGTCAGGATGCGCGGGAGTTCTTCCCTGTAGCCCGCAAGGCTGGGGTGAAGACGCATACCACGGTTTATCCCCTGGACGCGGCCAACGACGCGTTGGCGGATTTGCGCTCCGGTCGACTTAATGGAGCAGCGGTACTGGTGCCGTAATGTTCGGCCGATATGGGTACCACCGATCCAACAAAGCTCTTTCCAAAAGAGCATGTTGTCACGATGGCGAGGTGAAGCTCAATGACAATCCGTAACCTCGAACATGCGGTTCGCCCTAAGTCGATTGCCGTCCTGGGGGCCTCCAGTCGCGAAGGCTCGCTCGGCCACATCTTGATGCGAAATATTATTGAAGCGGGGTTCGCCGGAGAAATATGGCCGGTCAATCCGAAGTATGATGAAGTCGCAGGGCGTCGTTGCTATGCACGGGTGAGCGACATTTCTAGCATTCCCGATTTTGCAGTCATCGCCACGCCGCCTGGAACTATTCCCAGTCTCATCCACGAGCTTGGTGAGAAAGGTACCCGCGCAGCCGTTGTGATAACGGCGGGCCTTACGCGCGAGAACGGTTTGCGACAGGCGATGCTCGATGCTGCCAAGCCGTTCCTTTTCCGCATTATCGGGCCGAACACGGTGGGGTTGATCGTCCCAGAGGCTAAGCTGAATGCTAGCTTCGCGCACATGTTTCCGCGCCCTGGCGGACTGGCACTTCTCTCTCAATCCGGGGCAATCGCGACCTCCCTTATCGATTGGGCGGCTGACGAGAATGTCGGCTTTTCACACATCGTTTCTCTTGGTGACATGGCGGATGTCGATGTTGGCGATTACCTAGACATGCTTGCGGGGGATGGGAAAACACGCGCCATCCTTATGTACCTTGAGACAATACCCAACCCGTGCAAGTTTATGTCTGCTGCCCGTGCTGCAGCCCGCATAAAGCCTGTCATCGCGATTAAGTCGGGTCGGCATGAACAGGCGGCCAAGGCGGCCGCAACGCACACGGGGGCATTGGCAGGCGGGGATGCCGCGGTTGACGCAGCCTTGAATCGGGCCGGCATTCTTCGCGTGCACGATTTAGGCGAGCTCTTTGACGCGGCAGAGGTATTAGCGCGGTTCAAGCAGTTGAAGCGCTCTCGGGTCGGCATCGTAACGAATGGCGGCGGCGCAGGCGTGCTTGCTGTAGATCGTCTGGTCGACTGCAAGGGAGAGCTTCCTGAACTTTCGCCCGAGACCATCGCAAGGCTAGATCGGGCGTTGCCGTCCAACTGGTCCCGCGCCAACCCGGTTGACATTATCGGTGATGCACCCCCCGGCCGTTACAAGGAAGCTGTTGCTGCCGTGGCTGCGGACGCCAACATGGACGCCCTGTTGGTTTTAAACTGTCCGACAGGACTGGCGTCAGCGAGTGATGCTGCGAAAGCGGTAGGGGCACTCGCTAGCAGCGGCACGATTGCCGGGAAGCCGGTTCTGACGTGTTGGCTAGGCGGTAAGTCCGCCATCCCGGCGCGGCATATTCTGCAAGATAGCGGACTGGCGAGTTTCGAGACGCCGGACGATGCGGCTGTCGCAGTCTCATATTTGAGCGACTGGTCACGAGCGCAGAAGGCGCTGATGCGTGTGCCGACCCACGGCAGCGAGGACGTGCACGTCAATCGAGAGCGCGTCTTCGAGATCTTCCAGAAAGTTGCCAATGAAGGTCGCAGCATACTTACCGAGCCTGAAGCCAAAGCAGCTCTGGCAGCCTACGAAATTCCAGTACCGGATATGGTCGAGGCGCCTTCGGTTGATGACGTCGAAAAGCTGGCATTGAAGCTGCTGGAAACGTCGGACAAGATCGTCGTCAAGCTACTATCGAGGCAAATTTCCCACAAATCCGATATCGGAGGCGTTGCGCTCAACATCGATACAGCTGCAGCTGCGCGCGCTGCTGCAGAGAAAATGGTGAAGAGAGTTGCAAAAGAGAGGCCCGACGCCACCATCGACGGCTTCACCTTGCAGCCCATGGTTGTCCGTAAAAATGCGCAGGAACTGCTGCTCGGGATGAGCCGTGATCCGGTCTTCGGACCAGTCATCTTGTTCGGCGCCGGTGGGACAGCCGTCGAGGTCGTCGCCGACACCGCGACCGGCCTGCCTCCATTGGATGACGTCCTTGCTGGCGATCTCATAGATCGTACGCGGATCGGCCGCCTTCTGGCTGGCTACCGCGACCGCCCGGCAGCCAACCGCGAGGCGATCAGCCGTGCGTTGAATGCGCTTTCACGCATGATCGTTGACTTTGCCTGCATAGTCTCATTGGACATAAACCCGCTGATTGCCGATAGCGATGGCGTCGTAGCTCTCGATGCGAGGATCGAGATCAATCCAGAAAATATCGATTGCCCCACTCCCAATCCTGATCTTGCCGTCCGTCCTTATCCCTCAGGTTGGGAGAAAGATCTGATCCTCCACGGCACGCGGTATCATGTTCGTCCCATCAAGCCCGCGGACGTCGCCCTTTATCCGACTTTCCTGGAGAAGGTATCGGCAGAAGATTTACGTTTGCGGCTCCTTGCGCCGCGCAAGCACTTTCCAAACGAGATGCTGTTGCGGCTTACACAACTCGACTACGAGCGGGACATTGCCTTCGTCGCGATAGACGTAGCATCTGGCGAATTGGCGGGCATAGGCCGTCTGTCTTCGGACCCGGACAAGGAGATGTCTGAGTTCGGCCTCGTTGTGCGAACGGATCAACAAGGACGAGGGTTGGGATACGCTCTTCTGGAAGAGCTCATCCGCTTTGCAAAGGCTGACGGCATTTCGCGGATCGACGGGTTCGTTCTGAGAGACAATACGAAGATGCTGAAGTTGTGCCACGAGATGGGATTTCAGGCGCATCTCGATACGGGCGATCCGGGTCTCTCGATCGTGTCTCTCCAGCTGAAGTAGGCGGAATACTTTAGTGTACGGCAGCGCCAGCGCGTCGCAGTTCTCCGTTGATCAAGATCAACGTGAACTGTTAGCCGCGGTGACTACTCTAACATTGAGTTGGGAGCTTCCAGGTCGCACGGAACAGTTGCTCTTGAATAGCAAGTGCAATGCACCTGTGAGGAGAGAGGCTTATGACAGCGAGATTGTCGAAAGGCGGAGGCCGATCCAAGATTGAGATCGGGAACCTGGAGGACCACATAGTGTTAGACAGACCAGATGGAACGAAGCCGCAGAGAGCAATGATGAATAGAATGAACGTTTTTACTCAGCCGCAAACAGCCTTATTCGGTCAGCAGGCTTTTCTGGCACTTGGCCGACTCCAGGGGCATGCGTTCAAATCCATGATGAGCTACCAGATTGAGGCTTTGGCGTTCCTCAAGCATCGTTATGAGCAGGATGTGAAGCTGCTCGAAGATTTGAATGCTAGCAAGGAAATCGATGACGCCGTTCATATCTACACCGATTTCTTCCAGAACGCCCTGAACGATTATTCGAGCGAAGCCGGGAAGATGGCGAATATAGGTTCGAAGTTTGCGTCCGAGACAGCCGATCGGATCCAAAGGGAAGCCGAAGCACTCGCCGACGAGTTGTCTTCGCCGAAGGCGGCCTGAAATCATATGGTGGCAGGCGTGGTTGCCAATTTGCGCAAGGTGAGTGCGCAGAGGAGGACTAATGGGGGCGCCCGTTCCACGGGAAAGTGACGTTGCGGACCTGTCAGTTGATGCGCAGCTGCCTAAAGACATGAGCGCAAAGGATCGACGGCAAGGTGGGCTTGTCGCGTATCCAGCATCCGAGAGCGTCGTTGAGAGCCGCACAGCGCAAGAGCAGGAAAGTGTCTTTCGACTAGCCGATCGGCAGTTTCATGCGGCGTGGGCCCCACTGACGTTTGGCCTATCTCCTATAAGCTTGGCAGGCGCTTGGTGGGACTGGGCTTTGCACTTGGCCACGTTGCCTGGCAAGCAATACGAGCTTCAGGTCCGAGCAGTCGAAAACTGGTCGAAGCTTTTTCATTATGCGTGGGAATGCACATGTCAGGGTCAAGGCGCGACGCCGTGCGTTTGCCCACCACCTCAGGACCGGCGCTTCCAACATCGCGGATGGCAGGTCTTCCCGTTCAATATGCTCCATCAGTCCTTCTTGTTAGGACAGGACTGGTGGCATGATGCCACCACAAGCGTACATGGTGTGACGGCTCGGCACGAACGACTCGTCGAATTCTATAGCCGGCAGTTTCTCGACATGATGTCGCCTGCGAACTTCGTTGCGACGAACCCCGAAATTATCGAGCAGACCGTCAAAGAGCACGGCGCTAATTTTATGCGTGGCTTAGGCCATGCGACAGAGGATATCGGCCGATCCGTCAGCGGCCAGCGTCCAGCGGGTGCCGAAGACTTTGAAGTTGGGAAACGCGTAGCCGTTACGCCGGGTGAAGTCATTTTCAGGAATGAGCTTATCGAGCTCATCCAATATAAGCCGAAGACCGAAAAAGTCCGGCCGGAGCCGATCCTTATCATCCCGGCCTGGATCATGAAGTATTACATACTCGATTTGTCGCCTCACAATTCGCTCATTCGCTATCTTGTTGCGCAAGGGTTCACGGTCTTCTGTATTTCCTGGCGCAATCCAGGGCCCGAGCTACGTGATATGTCGATGGACGATTATCGCAGGTTGGGAGTTATGGCAGCTCTCGATGTGGTCGAAACAGTAACCGGCAGAGAAAAGGTGCATGCCGTCGGCTATTGCTTGGGCGGCACCCTGTTGTCGATTGCTGCGTCAGCCATGGCGCGTGATGGAGATGCTCGTCTCGCCAGCTTGTCCTTCTTCGCGGCGGAAGTGGATTTTGAGGAGCCGGGGGAACTTGGCCTTTTCATAGATGAAGGGCAGGTTTCGTTTATCGAGGACATGATGTGGCAGTCGGGGTACCTCGATCAGCGCTACATGGCCGGGGCATTCCAGATGTTGAGGTCGCAAGACCTCATCTGGTCCCGCATGGTTCACGAGTACCTTATGGGTGATCGGCCGGACATGACGGACCTTATGGCATGGAACGCCGATGCGACCCGCATGCCTTATCGGATGCAGTCGGATTATCTACGAAAGCTTTTCTTGGGCAATGATCTCGCGCAGGGTCGTTTTCGCGTCGATGGGCGTCCCATCCAACTCGAATGCATTGAGGTCCCGGTGTTCGCAGTCGGCACAACGACTGATCACGTGGCGCCCTGGCATTCGGTGTTTAAGCTCGTTCATCTTCTCGATGTCGAGGTCGATTTCGTCTTGACCTCAGGCGGGCACAATGCCGGTATCGTTTCAGAAATTGGTCATCCGCGTCGTTCGTATCAGGTGCTCCGCCACCCACGTGCAACGCCAAGCCCAGACCCGGATGCTTGGGCCGCCAGCGCCCCGCGAAAGCCCGGGTCCTGGTGGCCGGAATGGACGGCTTGGCTCAGCGATATCTCGGGAAAACCCACCACGCCGCCGCCACTCGGTCGAGTGCCTTATAAGCCTATGTATCCAGCGCCTGGAACTTATGTTCTGGAACGCTGAGATCGCGATCCGTAGGGAAGCCAGCGTCCTTACGTATTGTGAGGAATGGCCGGCTTCTGATCACCCTTTTGAGGCTTGGGGAGCAGTGCCGGTCCCGACTTAGCATCACGCAAAGAGTCAATATAAGCGATCAGATCATCCATCTCGCCACGTGTAAGCTGCATGTCCGGCATAGGAACGTGAGGCATCATCAAGACGTGCCGGATATTGTCGGCGGTTTGTCCCTTACGATTGGCGATGGCGCGAAATGTTGGCACGCCGGCCGGGACGGTTGCGTTGCTATCGCTTGCTATTACGTGGCAACTCACACACCAACGTTCTGCGATTGCTTTGCCACGCGTCATATCGGGAGGGCTTTGCGGAGCATCTGCTGCAAAAGCCATTTTAGCGCAAGCTGATGCAAGCATGACGCCGACCAAAATCCAAGTTGCGCGATGAGCGTCGGTCATGGAAATCATGAATCAGGCCTATGTGAAGGGATTAATCGAGATCTGAAACAGCGACGACGTAGAATGTCCGCATTTCTCCGTCGCTCTCTCGGAACGATATATATTCTCCTGGCACGAGCTTGTGTTTGTCGAGTTTGAAGCCTGCCTCGTCATCGTCACTGCGCGTTGTGTCGTAGTCGAACGCCCAGACACCACCTGGCTTATGGACCAGATGGCCAATTGGAGAAGGTTCGTGGGGCCAGATGCGTTTGACGCGACACCGATCCCGATTCTGCCGCCACTCTTTGGCATCGAGATGTCCATTATCATCGAGCGGAGCGACAAACTCGTAGCCACGGTCTCGACTGCCGTTGGGAAAATCTGGGTCTCTGGCGAGTTCCAAGCGAACATGCTTCAGCGCCATTGGCGTACCTCACAATAATATTTATGACGCGCGGGGCATGGCAGGCGTCTCCAAACAGATGATCGAGACTAGCAGAGAAGGTTTTCTGTTTCGAGACGGTGGACGATCTCTACGTTGGCTGCTTGCGTGAGATCTGCGGCCACTTCAGCGATAACCTTGACACGCATCCCATCGTCGAACGAGGCATGCAGATCTGCGATCATAGAAGGCGGCGCAACAATCAAAAGCCTGTCAAAGTCTCCCCTCGTGGAGCGCTCCTGCAGGAGGTCGGCGAGCTTACAAGCAAACTTCGTTTCCGGAGAGCAGGGTCGCCGGCACAAAGGAACAGCATCGTAATTCGGATCATCTGCGCATTCGCAAGGAAGTTCCCGGCAAAGTGGAACATCTTCGTCAAATCGGTATGGCTCAAGAATACGCGTGTTCCGCCCCGTCCCGAGCCGTTCAACAATGCGGGCCCTTGCGTTACCCGCAACTAAAATCCATCGCTTAATCCGCTTCATGACGTTCCGCACCCAGATCTTATCGTTAATCTTGCGGACTACGAGGCTATGCGGAATGCTGCGTGCTCGTCCTTGACTTGGGTCAAACCAGACCCAAGCCTTCTCTCTCTACCTATTATTTAAATGCAAACTGAGCCGGCGATGGTCCGTCTCACAGGGGGCGTTCGAGGCAGTCTTCGAAGACCGACGGCAGCTTTCCAGCAGCGAAATGATAGGGCAGAACGCGGCGGGCTCACCGCCGTGAGGCCAATTCTCAAGCCATTCCAAACACTCGGCTGCGTTGGTGCAATGCAAACATTTTGTACGAGCCTCCGCATACGCATTGCCCTGACGCAGGCGAATAAGGCTTAATGTGTCGACATCGAGTTTCTCGATCATATCGCTCAAACGGCGGGCTTGCCGCTCGACGTGGCGGAACCTCGGCCAATCCATGATATCCTCCACAACTTGAGTTCATCCTGCGAAATGGCATAGAGCGATTTCGTGCGGCGTTGACTTGACGCAAACATGCACGAGATGCCGCACTCATCTTGGTGCGACAGATTAGATGCGTCCTTCACCGACGAGGTCTGTCGCTATGTATACGTCAGCGACCGCTGCTTTGAGTGCAGCACGTTGCGCACGGTCCAGACGCGCCGTTGCGACCTTGTTCCCCGGCGGTACGCCATCCGCAATGTCGGTGATCTGCTGTTCAAGAATAGATCTGATGATCGTTTCGTGTGCGACGAGTAGACGTTCGATCGCATCAGGCGAAGCCGCGCCCTTGGCCGCAATTTTGCGAAAACGCTCAGGGGTGCTCCTCGCACGCGCGTCATACTTGATCGAAAGAACGCGTGCGGCTGTGATGATCGGAAATAAGCCGACCTTCTTAAGATCAACGCGACCCTTCTCATCACGCCTGAAGCCACCAAAAAGCGTAAAAGCCTGACCACCTGGTATCCGAGCAGCCTCGGTCAGCAATTTGATGAAGGGGGTGGATTGAGATCCGCACGCATATGCGTGCTCCCATATAGCTTCACCGAGAGCGACATCACCAAAAACTGGGATGCCGTCAAAGAAGATGTCGACGTTAAGCAGGTCTTTCGGGCGCTGCCGGCGCACCCAGCTTTCGATCATGCCTTTCCAGTCAGCGAAACTCATGCGCCAGGCGGCATTGCGTGCCATCACGCCCCCTTTGCAGTAAGGAACGCCGACCTCATCAAGAATATCGGATAAATGCCTTCCAAGTTTTTCGAACCATCTGTCTTCAGGTCCGCCAGGCTCGCCGCTGTTGAAGATGATGGCGTTGTCTTGATCTGCCGCGAGGAGGCTTTCCCCACGCCCTGCCGATCCTAAAACCAGAACGGCATAGGGAACTGGCGGCGCACCATGCCCAGCGTCCTTCATTCGTGCTTCAGCAAGTTGCGAGGCGCGTCGCGTCAAAACCCGCAATTCAGAACTGATGACATTTGCGATCGTGAAGGCACGAACGTCTTCGGCGATCAACTCTTTCGCAATGACAGGTAACTTGGCCCAGGCCTGACTGAGTTCGCCAACGGTATTCGCGACGTCGATTTCATCGCCAAGTGCAATAGCGGAGGAGGCGCGGTATCGCAGCAGATCGCGCATGGTCAAAGCGCCAATGATCTCGCCATTGGCATTATGTACGCCGAGGTGACGGAAGCCGAACCGCTGCATGCGCGCGATCGCGCGATAGAGAAAGGCTTGGTCGGAGATTGACTGCAGCGGTGTATTCATAATGTCAGCGACCGGTCGAGCAAGAGCGTCGGCTCCGCGGGAAGCGATCGCGCGCATGATATCGCGTTCCGTCACGATCCCATGCCGGCCATCGCCAATTTCTACGAAAGCTGAGCTCACTTTGCGATTAATGAGCGTGCGGGAAACCTCGTGCATGGTGTCGTTTGGAGAAACGCGCACCGGTGGCATGCCCATGACTTCGTAGACGCAGTGACGATAGGGATAAGTGTCGGTCCGCATCAGTGGACCTTGAACCTTGTCATCAGGCTCGTCGGTGGCCTTTCCGGTCGGAGCATCTTCAAACGTCGCCATGAGCCCGCCCGCAGCTTGAGCATCACGTTCAATGGCGTGGCGTGTCGCGGCTTCTGCTTCGGCAAGGGTCCGCACATTTTTCGCGCGGAGCAGCGGAAGTAGCGCTAAGAATGCTCTCGCTGTGGCGGTGGCATCGCCGAGCGCCGTGTGCCGTCCCTCGATCTTGATATCCAGCCATGCACATAAGCTGTCGAGACTATGTCCGGCGAGAGTAGGGGCAGCGATTTGCGCAAGTGTCCGGATGTCTAGGGCGTGTCGTGGCCGCCATTCGATTCCGGCGAGCTGGCACTCGCGCTGCAACACGGCAAGATCATATGCAGTAGCATGCCCGACAAGTATGGAAGTCCCGATAAAATCGCGTAATTCAGGCCACACGTCTTTAAACGGAGCAGCGGTGGCGACGTCGGCATCTGCGATACCGTGAATGGTCGTCGAAGACGGGGGGATCGGGATGTCCGGATTGACAAGCCGATTGAAGCATCGATACTTGTCGATCACGCCGCCGTGAACTTTAATCGCACCTATTTGCACAATTCGCGCGGTGGTTGAATCAAGACCTGTTGCTTCAATGTCAAGAACGACCGCGTCCAAGCCGACAAGCGGCGTGCAATAACTGGTTTCGGTCATGGGAGCAATATTATCTCCTGATGAGAGGAATACTGAGACGGCCGAAAATTATTACGAACTGGACGTTTTTGCTGCAAAATTACCTTGCCGCAAATGGTATTAGATGACGCTGAAGATTTACTATAGAGTAATTGAAGTAGTTGATGCGGGTATTATTGCGGTGCACACTATTTAAGTGTGGTAATTATTCAATTATGCATAGAAATACGACTTAAGTTCTCTATGCGTGGCGTTTACTGAAGATTAATCTCCCAATTTGGGGCGGTTTGCCTGAGCCGATAGCGCTGCGGGCTGCTTACATCCGTCCTGTATCCCGCGCGATCGCGCGATAAAGGGAGAAACGACCATGCAACAGGACGGAGCAAGACACTGGCGCAGAACCAGTAGGCTCATGTGGACGATGTTCGTGTTGTGGCTGTTCTTCAGCTTCATCATCCACATGTTCGTTATTCAACTTAACACCATCGTCATCCTCGGCTTCCCGCTCGGCTTCTACATGGCCGCGCAAGGGTCGTTGATCGCGTTCGTCATCATGCTCTTCGCGTTTGCGAAATTGCAGGACAACATCGACCGCGAAGAAGGCTTCGCTGAGGAATAGGGGAGGTGTCGATGGCACAAGTCGATTCAAACAAAGGCGGTGGAGACTTTATCTCCAACCTAGGCCGAATATATACACTTTATACGGGCGGCTTTTTTGCGTTCGTTGTAGTTCTCGCAATCCTTGAACAGATGGGAGTCCCGAATAAGTTCATCGGGTACGGCTTCGTGTTCTTGACGATCGCCGTCTATGCTATCATCGGCATTATCTCACGTACGGCTGAAGTCGGCGAATACTATGTTGCCGGCCGGCGCGTTCCTGCGTTCTACAATGGTATGGCGACAGGCGCCGACTGGATGTCGGGGGCTTCATTCGTCGGTATGGCCGGAACGCTCTTCTTGCTCGGTTACGATGGCTTGGCTTTCGTGCTGGGATGGACAGGTGGCTACGTTCTCGTCGCGATTCTGATTGCACCATTCCTGCGCAAGTTCGGCGCTTTCACTGTACCGGACTTCTTCGCCGAGCGTTTTGGCGGCAACTTCGCACGGTTTCTCGCCGTTATCGTGCTGGTGTGCTGTTCGTTTACTTATGTAACAGCGCAGATCTACGCGACCGGTATCATCGCATCCCGCTTCTTGGGGATGGACTTCACCGTTGCGGTTTACGTCGGTCTGTTGGGCATCTTGCTCTGCTCGATGTTGGGCGGCATGAAGGCCGTGACCTGGACGCAGGTGGCACAGTACATCGTTTTGATCGTTGCCTACCTGTTGCCCGTGGTTGTTCTCTCGACCCAGAAATACGGCATCCCGATTCCTCAGCTGACCTATGGACAAGCCCTGCAGGATATCACGGCACTTGAGCAATCGATGGTCTCGAGCGGTCTGGCGGACGCGGCAACGCTGAAGCCGCACATCAAACCCTTTGTGACGTATGATCCTCTCAACTTCTTCGCTCTGATCTTCTGCTTGATGGTCGGTACGGCATCCTTGCCGCATATCCTCATGCGCTACTTCACGACACCATCCGTGCGTGAGGCTCGCAAGTCGGTGGCTTGGTCGCTGTTCTTTATTTTCCTCCTGTACTTCACGGCGCCGGCCTATGCGGCATTCGCGAAGCTTGAGGTCTATTCCGACGTTGTGGGCCGCGATCTGGATAGTATCCGTGAGTGGTTGTTCAACTACGGAGCGATCGGGCTCATCAAGGTCTGCGGCGTGGACGCCGTGAACCTCGAAGCGGTTAAGGCCGCTTGCAGTAATATCGCTGGTCATCCCGGCGTGTTGCGGCTTCAGGATCTCACGATCAACCCTGACGTGATCGTTCTGTCGACTCCTGAGATCGCGGGGATGCCTTATGTGATCGCAGGTCTCGTAGCAGCCGGTGGTCTCGCCGCCGCGCTGTCGACAGCTGACGGTCTGCTTCTTGCCATCGCCAACGCGCTTTCACACGACATCTACTACAAGATGATTGATCGGAATGCGCCGACGTTCCGCCGACTTTTGGTCGCTCGCATACTGCTGGTCATCGTGGCGGTGTTCGCGGCATACACGGCATCGACGAAACCGGCGGACATCTTGTCGATGGTGGCGTGGGCGTTCTCGCTCGCGGCGGCCGGCATATTCCCAGCCCTCGTGCTCGGAATCTGGTGGAAACGCGCCACGACTACGGGAGCGGTACTTGGCATGATCTTTGGTTTCGGGATCTGTCTCTACTACCTCGTCGGAACGCGCTACTTCGCTCCGGGCTTCTATGAGATGTGGAGCTTCCTGTCGAATGCGACGCCTGATCAAATCGCAAAGTTCGCGCAGCTTCAGGCCGCGTGTGCTTCAGATGCGGCACAGTGCGCCGCCTTTGATAAGCATGCGCAGTCGATCGCCAACTGGTGGGGTGTGAGGAACATTTCCTGTGCTCTGTTCGGTCTGCCGATTGGCTTCCTGACCATCTGGATCGTCTCCTTGTTCACGCCGGCTCCCAGCCAGCGAATCCAGGATATGGTCGACGCCACACGTCAGGCATCCGGCGAAGCCATCATCCGTGATAAGGACGCGTTGAACTTGCCTCATTGATGGGCAACAACTTGATTAACGAAGACGGCGGGGTCTCGCACCTCGCCGTCTTCTGTTCGCCGAGCCTCCCTTCCGCGCCATAGTAGGACCTGCCATGACCCCGGCCGATAGTTTCCTGCAGAACTGGTGGTTTCACGTACCCAATCTCGTGATGTCCGCCCTCATCTACACTTTGATCGGTCGGTATATTCTGGATCTCATCTTCGGTTCCAATAGCAAGGCCGTCGTTCTTCACGTATTCCGCCGCGTCACGGACCCGGTCCTTAAGCTTGTGCGCTACATTACGCCGGCGATCGTTCCCAATGGACTCGTTCTGGTCTTCGCTATTGTCTGGTTGATGGCCGGGCGCATGTTCTGGTTTCTAACCGCCGTGGCGGCGGGCATGAGTGCGTCGGTGGGGGCCTAACGGATATGAACGATCTGCAAGACCGCGAAGAGCTTCTCCGCAAGGACGTCCTTCTTGTGGCCACCGCGGCATTGTCACTCGTCAACGGGATGCATTTCTCCCCTTGGTTCGATCTGGTGGCAATTTTGCTTAGGCCGTTCGTCGCGGGGACATTCTTGGCGTCTCCGTTGGCTTTTCTCTATTTGACGTCGGTCTTCATCTCTGCATGTACGCTGATTACTGCCGGCGTACCCGCTGCGATCTACGAGCGGATTCGAGGAGAGAAGTCGAGCACGTCCATTTCGCTGGGCATCTGGTTAGCGGGGACGGCCCTCCTCACGGCACCTGCCTTCATGGCTGCGGCTGGGGGCTGATTTCTGCGCAAGCTGGGGTAGCTTGTACATTCAGAATGAAAATCACATACTTATAGCTTGGCCAAGAATGCAGCCTACCTGTTCTGGCGTCGGTTCAGGACAAGCAAGATGTTGAAGCGTATTCATTATCTCGCCGGCGTCTCCGTGGGGCGGGCGTGCGGTTTTGGATTCCTGGGTCTCGCGACGACGGTTGTCGGCCTGTCGGACCAGATGGACCTTGCATTGTCGGCGGGTGGCTTCCTTAGCCTAATCGCATGTCTGACATTGGCGCTGAAGGCTCTGTACGCTGACAAGAGACCTTACAAGAACACCGAACTCTGGCTCATGCTGGAGCCTAACGAGCGTCCGCATGCGGCGATTGCTCAGCAGATAATATCAGCGGCTCGGCGACAGGCGTTTTATTGCTTCGCGCATTATGCCGCTTGGCTGGCGGCTGGCATGCTTGTCGCCTCCTTACTATGGCGCATTCTGACCCTCCGCTAAAAATATCACCGGACAGACCGGCAGCCGCATCCTAGCGAGTATTGTCGTCCGTATTTTGTGACTGTATGTTGACGCAAAAAGTAATGTTTGCGGGGTCGCAGGTGCAGAGCAATCATTGTAACGGCATATGGCCTGCCGCTCGCCATGTTAGGCTCAGCCTACGCATTTTTGGCGACCTATCCTGCTGGTGATCCGGTGTCATGGACGCCGCTCGCGTTCGTCATTGTCTCCGCCGTGGTCATTTTAGCGGGGATCCTGATCTCTAACCCTGGCCGTCTCGATAGTCTGTTTGCCTGGCTCATGGGTCCCGCACTCTTCGCCCTACCCATCGTGCGAATGACCCTTTCCGGGCAAGGTTGGAATGAAGCCCTGGCGGCAGGCAAGGTGGACGTGATCGCAATCGATCTATGCCTGATGATCGCAGGCCTGTGCGGACTGTGGTTCGCATGGTCAAAGAGCGCACGCAGGCAGGTTAAACCGGCTGGACAACAAGTGGGTACTCTGAGCGAGGGGCCGGCCGAGTGAACATCCAATCTATTGTTGCGGTCGCAGGCATGATCACCATCGCAGGGCTTATCGTCCTCGCGCTGACGGACTCGAAACGACGACGGACGCGTCATAGGCCCAGAGCTGCGGCGACGGTTGTCCGTTATTTGGTATCAGCTGTAGCTTTGCTGCCGGGCATATGGCTGCTTGGCACGCTACAGGCCGCATCTCTGTTCATCTGGTTGGGCGTTGCCGCTCTGAGCGGGTGGGGTCTCACGGTGATCCTGCCGCGCACCAGCATGAAAGAGTAAGAAGACCGCCTCCCGTCGGGAGCTTATTGCCTCGGCTAAGGTAATAAAAAAATGGCGGCAAGCGCGTTGTTACCACGCTTGCCGCCGCGATGTTTGTGCGAGTGCTTTAGCCTGCGAGCGGTGCGTATCCGCTAACATAGGTCGTCGTTGTCTGTGCCTCTTCAGGCGTACGTGCGATGCCGTGACGTCGCATCCAGGTCCCAAATTGCGGAGAGGACGTCAGGACGGCAAATGGTATCGCCAGAAGGAGGCCGCAGAGAACTGGTGCAGCCCAAGGCAAAGCCTGCGGAGCATAGTGCGCGAACACAGCAGTCAACACTGCGCCGAACAACGTCTGCGGCCACATAGCCCGTGCGGCTTCTGCCCAGCTGAGCCGGTAAGCATCCCGGGTCTGCCCGCCCCATGAGATGCGCGCGCCAAACAACAATCCGACCATGAAAATGGAAACGCGGAAGGCAACCACCGGAGCCATCAAGAGAGAGAAAAGGAACTCGACGAGAAGCCCTGCGGCGAATCTCATAGGCCCGCCAAGCCGCGCCACGCCGTTCGGCTCCAGTGCGATCTGGATGGCGCCTACGATTTTGGGCATGAGGCTTAGAATGAACATCGAGACGTAGAGACCAACCGCGAGTGTGGGATCGAACGTCTCCATGGTTTCCGTCGCGGCCTTGACCGCCGCCAGCGTCATCATCAGCATCCAGGCTACTGGCGCGATATACATCGCGATCGCTTGCGCTATCTGAAAGCGGCTGACAGTGGCCAGCCCCGGCATTCCGAGAAGCCGCCAGTACTGCATGTTTCCATTACACCAGCGTTGGTCGCGCTGCATATAGTCAAGGATTGTGACTGGGTTCTCTTCCCAGCTTTCCGTCTCTTCTGGAATAACACGCACTTCATAACCCCCGCGGCGCATAAGAACCGCTTCGACTTGGTCATGAGAGAGCAGATGACCGCCCAACGGAGCGCGACCTGGCAATACCGGCAGGTCGCAATGACGGGCGAACGCTTCGACCCGAATAACGGCGTTGTGGCCCCAGAACGGCCCGCAATCTTGCTGCCACCACGCACTTCCCAGCGTGAAAGCGCGCATGCCCTGCCGCATCCCGAACTGGAAGATCCGAGCAAATCCGCTTTCAGTGGGAGCACCAACAACAAGACTTTGCAGGATGCCGATTTCAGGATGCCGTTCCATCGTGGTGACCATGCGCACGATTGTGGAGCCGGACATCAGACTGTCGGCGTCGAGCGGGATCATAAGGTCATAGTTGCTACCGCGCGTCTCAACGAATTCCCAGACATTCCCAGCCTTGAAACCCGTGCGGGCGCTCCGTCTGCGATAGTAGGCATTTCCAAGCCCGGCAAACTGGCGGCGCTTGTCGGCAAAAAGCTGCTCTTCGCGCTCGGCAATCGCCGGGATGTCCGTATCGGACAGTACAAACAGATCGAAAGCCGCGCTCTGCCCCGTCTGTTCGAGGCTTGCCCGTATGGCCTCCAGCCGAGCGAAAGCCCGATCAGGGTCTTCGTTGCGAACAGTCATGAGCAGTGCGCAGCGTGACTTGATAGGAGCTCGAGGTGAGGCGTCAGACCAGAAGGGAGCGACAATCTTCGCCGGATCCCGGTAGGCTAGAGTTAGAAACAATCCGATAATCGCATTCCATGATGCAAGTACGGTCCAAGGCGCGCTGAGCACCACACATGCCATGATCAGGACATCGACCAGTGTCCAGCCGTCGCCGCCTAGCACTGTTGCTACGCCGGCAAACAACGCAGCCAGTGTCGCAATGTTCAGCCCGACCATGGAGAGGCGCCGAGCCGGCACAGTCCACCAACGAGGGTTGGATCGCGTATCTCGCGCAGAGAGACGCTCGCGCAGAACCTGCACGTCTTCCGAAGTATATTGCATTGTCGCTCTGATTAGCTGGTGTTTCGGGACGAATGATTGCCGCAGAAAGCGCCTCAGCGCCAAGTTGATTGCGAAACTCTAAAAGCCTGCGCCTAAGACCGTTTACGGTGTGCCCGGCAAGTCTGACGGCAAATCACGGTGGTAACTTTTGCCACCGCTTTGGACGGAAAGATGACAGAAAAAGGCTCTTTGCGCTCAGCGACATATTTGCACCACCGCTAAAAAGAAAATGCGCGCTTGTAGCAGGCCCTTTTTGATCGCCGGGCGAGTAATTTTTCAAAACGCTCAATATCAGCAATGTGCACTATTCCGCACTGCGACATTTGATACATACGTTTTGTGTCAGCTTATCTGTTCCTGCGCTCTTTCTAAGTTTACGCCGGCCTTCCGCGAGACAGGAAGTGGCGAAGAGAATTCGTTAAAAATTATGTAACAACAGTGTGTTGGCGGGAGACTTGTAGCTTGCACAACTTGGCCGTTATAGAAAGGTTGCTGGGATCGCCGGCGGAAAGAGATGCACCGGCAAACACGCTTTTGAGTTCAAGCCGTCCTGGCCATTCGAAACACGAAACAGGCGCTGCAAAAGTATCTGCTCATTTATTGTATTAAAAGAAGAAGACGCGAGTTTGAGGGTAATCTCAAAAGACCGCGAGACAGTTTTTTATTTATATTTTCTGGGGTGTGACTAGTTATCGTTTTAGATGTCAAACTATCGCCGTTTTGCGGAGATTGTGCAAAAATTGCGGCGGTCGAAACGTGTATTCGCCAAGGGACTACGCCGGCCCAGATTAGCTTCTACAAACGGCGACACAACAAAACGAAGATTATGCTTCGCCAGTTTAAAAGTGCCGCCGGCCAAGCAGCAAGATCCATACTTGGCTTTCTGCAAGGGCTAAGTAAGGTCTGGCCACTACTTAACAGTCGGCGGTTGTCGCCAAAGCCTTAAAAAGTTCCGCATGCTGATCTACTCAGTTCGAGTGAATTCAAGAGGCGAAACCTACGTTCCATCAGTCAACTGATTGAAATCATGCGGAAAATCCACTGAGATTGCTCAAATCGGCAACCCGTGGTTTAAGATTAATCGACCGACCGCCACGGCGAAATCCAGCTCAGATAGAGGTAATGGATGAGCGAACACGCTGCGTCCCAGAGTTTCACCAATGTGCCTTGCCCGTTTTGCGGCATGCTGTGCGATGACCTGGAAGTTGCTCGCTCGGATGCGGGTAGCTTGAAGGTCATAAAGAATGGCTGCCCGAAATCCAGCAGTGGTTTTGCCCGGTCTGTCTCCGGAGCAAAACCACAAATCTCCGGCCGCGACGTAGAGCTGAGCGAAGCTATCCAAAAGGTGTCGGAGCTGGTGCGGGCCGCGAAGCAGCCGCTCTACAGTGGGTCAGCGACCGACGTGGACGGCATGCGTGCCATCATGGCGCTGGCGGATCGCAGTGGGGGTACCGTTGACCATGCACTCAGCGCAGCTCTGGAACGCAATCTGAGCGTGCTCCAATCAGCCGGCTGGATCATGTCTACGCTCACGGAAGTCCGCAACCGGGCCGATGTGATCGTGATCGTCGGGACCGATGTGCAGAAAATGCATCCGCGGTTCTTTGAGCGGATCGTTTGCCCGCCGGAGTCGATGTTCGACACCACGCCCGAAAAACGGACGATAGTTTTCATTGGTGAGGGACTCGATACGTCGGGCGCAGTCGGGCCGCGCATCGGCGATGTCATCACACTGCCCTGCCCGAGCGACCAGATTGGAGATGTTCTGTCCGTCTTGCGGGCCCGCCTGCGAGATTTCCCGGTTTCAGGGCAAGACGTGGCGGGGATCGCGATAAGCGATCTTGAATCGTTGGCCGCACTCCTGCGAGACGCACATTATAGTGTATTGGTCTGGTCTCCTGCGGCGTTTGATTTCGCCAACGGCCACCTCGCCGTGCATACGATCAGCGAAATCGTCAAAGACTTGAACACGACAACGCGTTCAGGCGGTTTGACGCTCGGCGGCAACGAGGGCCTGACCACGGCCAGTTCGCTGTGCAGCTGGCAAAGCGGCTTCCCGCTCCGCGTAAGCTATGCAACCGGGAAGCCGGACTACGATCCGGCGATCTATTCGGTAGATCGTATGGTGACCGATGGAGAGGGGGATTTGCTTGTCTGGGTCGCCTCCATATCCACTCAGCTAGCCCCGCCTGAAACTAATATCCCTACGGTAGTGCTCGGTACGCCGGGACTGCAAGTGAAACGCCAGCCCGAAGTGTTTATTCCGGTAGGTACGCCGGGTGTAGATCACGTTGGGCGCTTGATCCGCGTCGACAGCGTCGTTTCGCTTCCGCTGCAGAATTTGCATCGCTCCGAACTCCCGCGCGTCGCTGACGTACTACAGGCCGTGCGTGCAACACTCTAATCTCCGGGACGCTTAATAATGCTGATAAAGCTCGCTAACGCGAAGGTCTACGATCCGGCTAATGGCATCGACGGAGAAGTTCGCGACATCTATATCCAAGATGGTCGGATTGTTTCGCCGCCGGCAGATGCGCGCGTCGATCAGGAATACGGGCTTCGTGGAAGGGTCGTAATGGCTGGCGCCATTGATCCCCACACGCACATCGGTGGTGGCAAGATGACCATCGGCCGGATGATGCTGCCCGACGACCATCGTGGTCATGAGGTTGCGCACACCGACATTACACGAGCTGGCGGGGGGCACGCGGTTCCGTCCACGCTCACGACCGGCTACCGGTACGCAGAAATGGGCTACACCGCCTGCTTTGAGCCCGCCATGCTGCCTGCCAACGCGCGCCAGGCCCACATGGAAATGGGCGACACGCCGATGGTCGACAAAGGCGCGTTCGCAATGCTGGGCAGCGATGACTTTTTCTTACGCCAGCTCGCGGGACGGCAGGATTTCGCAGCCATCAAGGATTACATCGCTTGGACGATGCACGCGTCGCAGGCAATCGCTGTCAAGGTCGTCAATCCGGGCGGGATCAGCGCGTTCAAGTTCAACCAGCGTAAGTTAGACCTGGACGAACAGAACTCATACTATGGCGTCACGCCACGCGATATCCTCGTCACGCTTGCGCGCGGATTGAAGGAACTGGGCGTCGCTCACCCCCTCCATGTCCATGGCTGCAACTTGGGCGTTCCTGGTAACGTCGAAACGACCCTCAACACCATCCGGGCAATGGAAGACCTGCCCGTCCACCTGACCCATATCCAGTTCCATAGCTACGGCACGGAAGGGGACAGGAAGTTTTCCTCAGGTGCGGCACGCGTTGCCGAAATGGTCAACCAACACAAGAACGTCTCGATCGACGTCGGTCAGGTCTTGTTCGGCCAGACGTGTACGGCCTCCGGCGACAGCATGCGCCAGTACGGCAATACAAAGAGCGCGCATCCCAACAAGTGGGTCGTCATGGACATCGAGTGCGATGCCGGTTGCGGTGTCGTTCCCATGCGTTATCGCGACAAGAGCTTCGTCAACGCTCTGCAATGGGCGATTGGCCTTGAGACCTTCCTCTTGATCGACGATCCCTGGCGCATCTTCTTGACCACAGATCACCCGAATGGCGCACCGTTCACGTGTTACCCGCATCTTATCAGGCTGTTGATGGACAAGGGCTTCCGCAACGACATGATGCAGAAGATCAATCCGGATGCGGCCGCGTCCAGCACGTTGAGTACGCTGGATCGTGAGTATACGCTTTACGAGATTGCGATCATGACCCGCGCTGGGCCTGCACGGAGTCTGGGCTTGCGGGATCGCGGCCATCTTGGCGTTGGTGCATGTGCGGACATCACCGTCTATGAGGATAACCCAGATCGCGAAGCCATGTTCGCGACACCACTCTTCGTGTTCAAGAACGGCGAATTGATTGTTCGCAACGGCAAAGTCGTCCACGTCACGCAAGGCGCAACGCATGTCGCGCGGCCTGACTATGATCCGGGGATTGAGCGGTCGTTGAAGGACTACTTCTCACGCTACGGCACTGTGGCGATGGAGAACTTCAAGCTGTCAGACGAAGAGATCATTGGCGGCGATCATGGCAGCATCATCATCCAGCCGACGGGCGCGCGCGTTTAGCAACGCGTCGCCGCTTACACGTTCGGTCGTTACGATAGTCCAGACCGCCGTCTTAGGCGGTCTGTTGCGCCATTTCGTTCAGTGAAGCGAGAAGACCGTCTTCAATGCTGACACCGTCGCGAGCGGCGGCTTCACGCGTCTCGCGACGGCTTGCACCCGGCAGGCGGGTCCCTGTATCGGCTTCGATCGTGCTCGCAAGAAGCTCGATTTTCTGAGCAGCCGCCGGACCTCCAAAAGCTCCCGGATCAATTGCGATGAGGAATTGCCCGATTCCGGGAGGATGGCCCTCGCCGTCAAAGAGGGAGGTCGCTTCGAAGGCTTGATTGGCGCCGGTCAATGAGCCCGCGAGGATTTCTACCATCAGCGCGAGAGCCGCACCCTTCGGACCTCCGATCGGCAGAACAGTCCCCTTAAGCGCGGCTTTGGCGTCCGTCGTCGGGCGGCCTTCGGCATCGTTGGCCCAGCCCTCAGGAATAGGCTCGCCGCGTTGAGCTGCAGAGAGGATTTTGCCGCGCACAATTTGCGAGAGAGCCAGATCGATAATGATGGGCGCACCATTGGCGCGCGGAGCCGCGAAGGCAATGGGGTTGGTTCCGAAAACGCCGCGCTTGCCGCCCCAGGCTGTCATCGCGTGCGGGGTATTGGCGAACATCATCGCCATCATGCCGGCATCAGCGAGCCGTTCCACCGCTTGCCCGAGCGCACCGGCATGATGTGAGCGTACGAAGCCGGCCGCCGCGATCCCGGTCTCATGCGCGAGTTTGGGCAGTTCCTCGGTCGCCAACTCGAAAGCGCGAAACGCAAAGCCGTTCGCGACGTCGATCATGAGACTGCCGGGGCGCGTTCGCGTCATCTTCGGCTTCGCGTGACCATCGACCTTACCGGTCCGCGACTGGGCGCTGTAAGTCGCGACGCGTACGACGCCGTGTCCCTTCTGCCCGTCGATGTCCGCTTGCACCAAGGCTTTGGCAACGGATTGGGCATTCCATTCGCTGGTATTGGCCGCGATGAGGCAACGCTCGGCAAGCGCGCGCAGCTCCTCGACTGGAACTCGGGTGGTTGTCATGGTGTCTCGTTGTTGTTCAGGACTTTAAGAACGTTTTCGACCGTCACAGCGCTGATGCGAATATTAGCCTCGCGTGTCACGCCGGCGATATGCGGCGTTAGAATGACGTTCGCAAGTCCTTTGAATGCAGCAGCAGAATCCTTGTCTATCGGCTCAGTCTCGAACACATCCAGCGCCGCGCCGGCCAAATGCCCGCTCCGCAAGGCTGCAGCAACGGCGGCTTCGCTGACAATCCCACCCCGCGCGGTATTGATCAGAATAGCACCGGGCTTCATGGAATTGATTTCACGCTCTCCGATGAGGCCGCGCGTGTCATCCGTTAAAGGGCAGTGCAGACTGACGACATCGGATCGCGCCAGCAGGTCGTCCAACGAGACGTGTTCCGTTTGCGCCCAGGCGGGACTGTCCGCTGGCACGAAGTCATCATAAGCCAGCGTGACAAATCCAGCATTGCGCGCAAGCTCGCCGGTTGACTGGCCGATGGACCCGAAGCCGATCAGGCCGAGAACCTTACCGGAAATTTCCTGGCCCTGGCTCATTTCTGCGCGCGGCCACTCACCGTTTGCGAGCCGCTGCGAGCCAAAAAATGCGGTCCCTCGCAAAAGTAACATGGAGGCACAGAGCACATACTCCGCCACCGAAACGGCATTACCACCGGTTGCGGGAAGCACGGCGATATTGCGGGCACGGCAGGCGGCAAGGTCGATGTTGTCGAGCCCGACGCCAAGGCGTCCGACCGCGCGCAGCCGGGGTGCCGCCTCAATGACCTCTGCGGTCACCTGGGTGCGGTTGCGCACGATAATGGCTACGGCGTCGGTTAGGGCAGCCTTAAGTTCTGCAGGCTTGTCCCACAATGTCTCGTCGGACAGCACGTCGTACTTTTCTCGCAACGCTGCCACGGGAGCGGCGTCGATGAATTCGGAGATAACGATATCTGGCATGGCTTAATAGTCCAACAGGCGGCGGATCTCGCTGTACATCTTTGGTTTCAATTCGATGCCCAGGCCGGGATCTTCAGGAAGGGTGGCATAGCCGTCGACGATGGGAAGTTTGTCGGCAAAGCCACCATAGGGCTGGAACACGCCCGGGTAGCTCTCCGAGCCGCCCATCTGCAGTCCGGCAGCCATATTCAGCGCGAGCTGGTGCCCGCCGTGCGGGATGAGACGCCGCGGCGACCATCCATGCGCTTTTACGACGTCGAGGAAACGGAGATATTCGCTCAGGCCGTAAGATAACGCCGGATCGACTTGGATCCAGTCGCGATCCGGACGCATGCCGCCGTACCGCAGAAGATTGCGCGCATCCTGATGTGAGAACAGGTTTTCACCCGTGGCGATTGGGCCCGCGTAGTGTTCGCACAAAACGGCATTGAGCCGGTAATCCAACGGGTCGCCAGCTTCCTCATACCAGAACAAGCCATAGGGCTCCATTGCCCGTCCGTAGGCGAGGGAGGTTTCGAGATCAAACCGGCCGTTGGCGTCGACAGCCAGATGGCTTCCGTCGCCGACGACCTCAAGCACAGCTTCGATCCGCTTCACATCGAGAGCTAAATCGGCCCCGCCGATCTTCATCTTGACGTGCTTGTAACCTTGCTCCTGGTAGCCGTGCATCTCGGCCTTGAGGCCGTCGAGTTCTTTCCCAGGGTAATAGTAGCCACCACCCGGATAGACGAGTACACGCTCATCAAACTGTCCTCCGTTGTACCGTTCGGACAGAAGGCGCCAGAGGGGCTTGCCGGCAATCTTCGCGGCAGCGTCCCACACGGCCATGTCGAGCGCGCCGGCGGCGTGAGCCCGATCTCCATGGCCCCCCGGCTTCTCGTTTGACATGAAAGTACGCCAGACAGCTTGCGGATCAATTGTTCCGTTTGCTTCATCCGCATAGGTCGCCGGGTCCGCCTCCAGGATGCGCGGGATGAAGCGCTCCTTGATGATGCCGGTTTGCGCATAGCGGCCATTCGACGAGAACCCGTAGCCAATGACGGGCGCGCCATCGCGAACGACATCTGTTTCGACCGCGACCAGATTGATGGTCATGGTCGAGAAGGAAATGTACGCGTTGCGTATGTCGGACGCGATCGGTCCGATGCCCGTTCGGATATTCGTGATTTTCATTGCGTCTAGAAGCCTGTCCAGAGTCCAGTGGGGAGGGGAACTTGAAGTGCGCGCGAAAAGAGAAGGTAGAAACCTCCAACGATCACCGCGCCGGCGACGGGATAGACGACCAGGCGATAGGGCGTCCAGGGATCGTACATCGCAGTAACGAGGATCACCGCAAATGCGATGAGGCCAGCGAGCAGAAAGCCGAGATAGGGCATCGCCAGTGCTCCGCCCAACATTGCCGCGGCAAGCACGATCCGCCGGAATGTTGAGGCGCCGGAGGCGGCTTGTCCATTCGTTTTACCAAACCCGAAAAGCCACTGCAGCGCGAGGACGATCGAAAGCGCCATAAGCACGATGGCAATCGTCCGTGGGAAAACGAAGGAATCGGCATCGGTGTAGCTGGTCGTGTCCCACAGGACTAGGGTGGCAAGACCGGCAAAGGCGGCAGCCATAAAGGGCGTTGCGGTATCTCGGGCCTGCGACTCAGCCGTCATTTGGGCGCTCCTTCTTGCCGCGAATGAATCGAACCAGAGAAGGTCCGAACAGCGAGAGGACGATAAAGAGGATTATTGCTATCGAAATTGGCCGGCCAAAGAATATGCCGCCAAGGTTGTGCGTGGCCGCCCCGATGGTCCAGGCTTGGACGAAGCCTTGCTCGGCAATAGACCCAAGGATTAGGCCGAGAACGATCGGTGAAGCGGAAAACCCGAACCGGCCGAGAACCCACCCGATGCAGCCGAGAATAACCATGATTGCCACGTCGGAGGTCGAGTTCCGTATGGAATAAGACCCGATCAACGTCATGAAGGCGACCGTCGGAACCAACAGAGCCTTCGGAATGGTAATGATCGTTCGATAAGCGTAGCGACCGATCAGCAAGCCGACCGGCAGCATGAGAATCGTCGCGAGAAACAAGCCCCATATAAACGTGTAGACGATCGAGCCTTGGCTCGTGAAAAGGTTGGGCCCGACTTTCACACCTTGAACCAGCAATGCACCGAGGATAACCGCGTCAGGTGGCGTTCCGGGAATGCCGAGAACCAATGTCGGAATGAAACCTCCGCCGACAGTGGCATTATTTGCGGATTCGGAAGCCTGGATGCCCTCAGGTGCACCTTTGCCGAATTTCTCGGGATTTCTCGACGAGCGCATCGCTTCCGAATAGGCAACAAGACCTGCGATCGAACCGCCAGCTCCTGGCAGGATGCCGACGAACGTCCCGACAATCGATGAGCGCATCAAGTTGAATTTGTGTTTCCAGGAAAGCGCGAGGCCTTCGCGCAAACGCAAACCCTTGCTTTCTTGAGTCACCTTAAGATGACGCGCTGGCGTTGCGACCAGGTCAATCAAAACCGGGATACAATACAGCCCGATCAGTGCCGAAACAGTCTCGATGCCGCCAATAAGCACCTGGGAACCGAAGGTCAGCCGGATATCCGCGCTGACTTCAGCGACTCCCACCGTTGAAAGCAAAAGCCCCAGGCAACCACCCATAAGCGCCTTGAGCAGGTTCCCCTCGGAAAGGGAAGCAATCAGCGACAGACCGAAGACAGCGAGCCAGAAGTATTCCACCGGACCAAAGGCCAAAGCCACACCGGCGAGCGGCGGGGCTAGCACCATTAGGAACAGGGCGCCGACCAGGCCGCCGACAACCGAAGCGAGACACGCAATCGTCATAGCGAGATCGCCGTCGCCCCGCTTGGCCATCGGGTAGCCATCGAAAGTCGTGGCGATGGCGGAAGGTGTTCCAGGTGTGTTGAGAAGTATCGCGGCATACGCGCCGCCATAGATGGCACCCGTGTAAATCGCACCCATCAAGATAAGTGCCGAAGCGGGCTCCATCGAGAATGTGATGGGAACGAGAACCGCCACGGCCATCGTCGCGGTCAGCCCTGGTAGGGAGCCGACAATTGTGCCGGCTATTACGCCTCCCAAGGCCAACAGGACATTGAAGGGGCTCAACGCCGCTAGCAAGTGCTCTATCGCGGCCATGAGTACCCCCTCAAGCCTGCTATTGGACTAGACGCAAAAGCTATTTGATAACGTCGGCTTCCTTCGCAGCTTCAGCATATCCTTTGGCCTTTTCTGCGAGAAACGCTTCCATGCCATCGACGCCGACATCAACGAGCGAGAACCCGTCAGCTTCCATGCGCTTGCGGAATTCCGGATCGGCATTGATTTTGCCAATCATATCCGAAAGCTTCTTTTGGATTTCTGGTGGGGTAGATTTGGGTACTGCGATTCCGCGATAGGCACCGGAGACGATGTCGAACCCGAGTTCCTTAAAAGTAGGAACGTCAGGGAAAGCGGGGTGGCGCTCTTCCATGGCGACGGCAAGCATGCGGGCCTTGTCGGCATGTTTGGCACCCACGGATGTGTAGCCCCAACTTGCCACAACCTGATTGCCAAGAAGGGCCTGAACCGCTGCACCCGTCCCCTTAAACGGTACGTAGGTTGTTTTGACACCGGCAAGCTTATCAAATGTCACCTGTGCCAAGTGATTGGCCGTGCCCTTGCCCGATCCGGAGAAGGTCAGCTCACCCGGCTTTTCCTTGGCGAACTTGATGAGGTCGTCGAGCGACTTGAACGGGCTATCATTTGTGACGACGATGGCATCCGGCGTGTAGTGGAACATATAGAAGCCGGCGAGGTCTTCTGTCTTGAAGCCAACATCCTTCTGCATCGGCTTGATGATGATATGCGGAAGGTTGATGCCCATGATCGTATAGCCGTCATTCGGCATCGAATTGAGCTGCGCCCATGCCGTTGCACCACCGCCGCCGGGTTTATAGGAAATAACCAGGTCCTGGCCGAACATCTTCTTGAAGAACGGCTGCTGATGCCGTGCGGTGATATCGGATTCACCGCCGGGTCCGAACGGAATGATGTAGTTGATGGGTTTAGAAGGAAAGTCGTCAGCTTGGCTAGCTATCGTGCCGAAGCTGAGAGCCAGTGTCGCCGCAGCGATTGTCTTGAAAAGAGATTTGGATCCAGACAACATTTTGAGTTCGTCCTCCCTTGGCTATTCACCTGGAGAAGCTAGGAAGCGATATCGCCGAGCCCAAATAAGAATTACTGCTGAGCTTTTTCGCTTCCCAGAACCTGGTGAAGTCTTATTGGACAGGAGAACCGGCCGTATCGGCTCTTATTTCTCCCGCGTTTCCTCAAAAGTGCTCGTGAACTATGCGCTTCTGTACAGTTTTGTCATGACAAATTCACGGTGGCCGAGCGCTTCTGCCGCCGTATTGCGCCCGTTCGCCGTGCGCACGATCATTTCGATTAGCGCATCACCTGCATCATCAAGCGTCATGTCACGACGAAGAATTCCCGAGACGTCTACATCGATATGTTCGCTCATCGTCCGTACGGTTCTTGGGTTGGCCGAAATCTTTATGACCGGAACAATTGGATTGCCGACCACATTGCCCTGACCCGTTGGGAACGTATGTACCGCATACCCACCAGCCGCCATCAGTGTGACGCATTCCGCCGCCGCTGAGGATGTGTCCATATAGTAGAGGCCGGGGCCGGAAGCTGGAGCTTCAGCAGGCTTCAGTATGTCGATGTAGCGGCTCGTGCGTCCGATCTTCTCAAGGTTGCCGAGTGCCTTCTCTTCAATCGTGCTCAGGCCGCCTTCTATGTTTCCCTTTGTCGGCTGGCTTTCAGACAGGTCATCGACCTTGTTCGCTTCGATGACGTCATCCAGGTAAGCCTTCCACATTTTGTACCAGCGCTCGCCAACCTCCGGATTGATTGCACGGGCTTTGCAGATATGTTCGGCACCTGTGATTTCCGACGTTTCGCCGAAGACACCGTAGATCCCTTCTGGCAGAAGTTTGTCGTACATGTTGCCGACGGTCGGGCAAGAGCCAAGCCCGGTTGTGGTGTCGCTTTCACCACACTTCGTCGACACCCAAAGCTCGGAAATACCGCACTCCTCACGTTGGAGTTCTGTCGCATAGTGGACAAACTCCTTAGCTTGGCGCGACGCGTCCATGATCGTCTTGAAATCACCATTCTGCTCGATGGAGAAGCCCGCTACGGGTTTCCCTGTCTTCGCGATTCCGTCGACGATCCGCTTGGTCCAGCCAGGCTCGATACCAATAACGACACAGGCCGCTACGTTGGGGTTGGAGCCTGTGCCGATCAGAGTGCGGAAATGAAGCTCCAGATCTTCGCCAAACTGAAGCCGTCCGTAAGAATGCGGCAGGGCGAGCGTGCCCTTGACGTTATTGCCGACAGCTTCGCAGGCGGCATTTGAGATATCGTCAACCGGCAGAATCACCACGTGATTACGGACGCCGACGCGGCCGTTGTCACGCCGATAGCCTTTGAACGAAAGATTCGAATATTGCGACGCCATTCCCTTGGTCCTCACCAGCGCTTGGTCTTTAGGTTGTGAACATGAACGTGACCGCCACAGCTGGCGTCTCCGACCATTTTTCCGATGTCCTCGCCGTACTTGATGACGGTGCTGCCAGCTGCGAGATCGTTCAGGGCGACCTTGTGACCGATCGGAATGTCATGAAGCGCGGTAAGATTGAGAGTCGTATTCGTCTCAGTGATTACGCCGAGCATGTCCGTGCCGGCTTTGAGCCCTTCGATGACAACGACGCCAACGTTGTCCTTTGGGCTGTGAACCAGGAAATGGGGAACTTCTGCCACTGTCCGTCCTCTGTTTCGCTATGTGAAATAAATTGCACACACATCGACCTCTTGTATAAGACATAAGACATGAGCGCAACCCGCAAGCCGAATTCGAAAGAAGCTTCCCCATCGGGCGCCGAACTAACGACGGCGCTCGCGGCACAGCCTCTTTACGCTCAGGTAGAGGCGATCTTTGTTGATCGCATTCGAACGGGAGTATGGCGGCCAGGTCAGCTCATTCCGAGCGAGTTCGAACTGGCGCGAGAGATAGGTGTCAGCCAGGGGACCGTGCGTAAGGCGCTCAATGCCTTGGCCGTCGATAATCTCGTAGAGCGCCGTCAGGGCCGCGGAACCTTCGTGGCGGAACACACGCCGGACAAGATGCTCTTCCGCTTCTTCAACCTGTTTGAGGATGGGGGGGGGCATATCGAGCCGGACTCGCAAAACACACGCATGAGTATTGCGCGTGCCAACAAAGAAGAGCGGGAACGGCTAAAGCTCGATGTGGGCGCAGAGGTCATCCGGGTCTCACGCGTGCGTACCCACGCCGGTAAGCCTATGATCTACGAAACGATCGTGTTGCCACGCCAGTTTTTTCCTGGGCTCGTCAAGGAAAAGACCATTCCCAACACGCTCTATGATCACTTCCAAAAAGAATACGGTTTAACAGTTTCTCACGGTGAAGAGCGGATTACGGCCGTCGCTGCGGGGGAGCGAGAAGCGAAGGCGTTAGAAATTGCGCCGGGCCTTCCTTTGATCCGGCTCGATCGTACTATGTACGCTTTGAATGAGGCTCCGATCGAGTGGCGCGTGAGCATTTGTTTGCTTTCGGGCGCGCATTATTTGGTGCGCCTTAGGTAAGACGTCGCAAGCGCCTAAATTGGTATTTTTTCGAAATTGTGCGGGAGGCCATACAAGCGTCCGCATGCGGGAGTCTGTGCAACTTATATGGTTTGATATTGTCCGTGGTTAGAGATGTTTGGCGGTAGATATCACCCGGACTTCTGCTTGGGTGTCAACGATAGGCACCAAAAAGATATCGACATTTTCAAAATTAAATACGTCGGCGAGAAATAGCTCTCGTTTTGAAGTGGGGCTGTGCACCGTACACCTCGAGCCTCAATTGAATCGGATGCAAAAGCCCGCGATTACGGGAGTTTAGCCGGTAATGGTTTTCCTTATGGCCGAACGTTGAGGATGTAGGGAGTATTTCGGTTGCCTAAGCCACAATGAGAGCAGAAAAGCGTAACTACCTATTTTCAATATGCATATTAAGTCATTTTTTATCGTGATTCCTGTAGTGATCAGGAAAGGGAAGGATTGGGGGAGAGTGATGATGAGAAATTTCGCATTTATTCCACTCATGTGCTTGGCTGCATCTTCGTCATTGGCTCAGGAGTTTCCGGGGCGTGTTGAAAGCCTGATTACGCCGGATGTGATCGAAGAGATCAAGGGTTGGTCAAGTCAGCCCATCGTCAAGCTGGCTGTCGAGGCCCAAAATCAGCGCCATGGTGTCTTGACGCAGGATGAGATTGACGAGCTCGATAAAACGTGGCGCGAGGAAGCGCAGGCTGATGATAAGCCGCTGATTTCGGCAACGATCGCGAGTCCGCTTTCGAATTATCTCTTGAAACGCCAAGCTGCATCCGTTGGTCTTTATAAAGAGATCTTCATAATGGATGTGAATGGACTCAATGTAGGCCAAAGCTCCATTACGACCGACTACTGGCAGGGCGATGAGGCGAAGTTTCAAAAAACCTTCGCCATTGGGCCGACAGAAATCTTTATTGACAAGCCGGAGTTCGACGACGGTCTGAAGATCTGGACATCTCAGGTCAGCATGACGCTTGCCGACAAAGACAGTGGTGACGCGTTTGGCGCGATCACCGTGGAAATCAATCTGACGGAGCTTTCACGGCGCCGTACCCCAGCGTTCTGATAGGCAATGCCATGCTCAACAATATCTCAGTAACAAACAAAATGATTGGCGCTTTCGCGGCGCTATCGCTCGTAGCTCTCGGGTCGTTTGCGGTCGTGAAGGTTCAGACCGACGATGTCGATAGCGCGTCGCAAGTAACGTTCGACGTGATCGCGGCACAGTCTAAAATGACGGACCTGCGAGATCGCTCTAACAGGCTGATAGCGGAGCTGCGTCACTTCCTCATTACGGGGAACCGCGAAAAGGTGAAAAACTTCGAGCAGGACGTCAAAAGAGTTTCTGCGGATCTTGAAAGTGTTCGCCGTTTGACATCGACGTTCTTTGCGGGTGTTGGTGCGTCCTTGGACAGGTTTGGCGATGCGTGGAGCACGTGGGTAACGGATGCGGCGAATCCGCAGATCGAAGCCATGCGAGATCCAATGACTGTTGATATGGCGCATACCATCGAACTTCAGGCCCACACGATGGCTAGCTTGGATGAGATTTCGTCTGCCTTGAACGAAGCTGAAATGGCGCTCTCCGTGATGCTAAGAGGCGCATCGAAGGGGGCTGCGACCGCAGCAGAACGCCTGAACTTGGCGGTCGCTGTAGCAGCGTCAGTCATTTTGTTAGGCACCATTCTCTCCGGCGTACTCGTTTACTTGGGCGTCTCCAGGCGTTTGAAAGCTCTAGCGAGCGTGACCGAACGTTTGGCAAAGCATGATATGACTGCTGAGCCGAAGGGTATAACGGATCGCGACGAAATCGGCCGCATGGCTGCCTCGCTCAAGGTCTTTAAGGACGGCATCATCCGGTCTCAGGAACATGAGCGTGAAGCCGCTGCGGAGCGCGAGAAGCTGCAGGTCGAGAACCGTAAGGCGATGATGCATCTTGCCGATGAGTTTGAAACCAAGGTTGGTTCCATCATCGAGTTCGTCGCCAGTGCATCCTCTCAGTTGCAATCGGCGGCAAGTACGATGGCGGCGGCTGCGGAAGAGACAAGCGCTCAATCGTCGTCCGTTGCCGCAGCCTCTGAGCAGGCCTCGGTAAACGTCAGAAGTGTCGCTAGCGTCACGGAAGAGATGGCAGGCGCTGTCCAGGAAATCGGTCGTCAGGCTGATGCGTCGTCTCGCAAGGCAAGCCACGCTGCCAAGGAGATCGACAATACAGTGGAACGCATTACGACATTGTCGCAAGCGGCCCATGAAATCGGTTCCGTCGTGACACTGATCCAGGAAATTGCGCAGCAGACGAACCTGCTCGCACTCAACGCCACGATCGAAGCAGCACGTGCGGGAGAGGCCGGCAAGGGCTTCGCCGTCGTCGCTCAGGAAGTGAAGGCTCTCGCCGAACAGACCGCGAAGGCAACTTCGGATATCTCCACGCAGATCCAAAACATCCAAACGGCAACGGAGGGCTCCACGGTGGCCATCAGTGCCTCGACAAATGCGATTGGCGAATTGAGCGAAATCGCGGCGTCGATTGCTGCTGCGGTCGAGGAGCAGGCTGCAGCGACGTCGGAAATCTCCCGCAACGTCATGCAGGCTGCGGAAGGAACGCGAGAAGTTTCCTCCAGCATTATCGGTGTCAATCAGGCTGCCAATGATTCTTCGTCAGCTGCATCGCAGGTCTTGAGTTCGTCGACCGAACTGTCGCGCCAGGCGGTGCATCTGAAGACGGAAGTCTCGAGTTTCCTCGATACGGTCCGTTCGGCAGCGTAGCTCCCTCGAAGAGATAAAAGGCAGAAGCTATCGGGAGGACCCGGCCATAGGCCCGGGTCCTCTTTTCGTTGGGGAACATTCCAGCCACACGCCAGACGTGTGCCCTTTCCGCCAGTCTCGAAGCGAGACTCCACATGTTGCGGCCTCGCGCAGATTGACTCTCCTACAGCCAACTGATTTGTTGCCTGCGCTATTGGTGTTCAGCGGGCCGAAGCCCACTGAATGAAAAGGGAACGCGGTCTCGCAAACATTTGCGATAAGCCGCGGCTGCCCCCGCAACTGTAAGCGGCGAGCGTCATCCTCAATCCACTGGGCTCTCCACTGTGTTTGGAGAACTGGGAAGGAAGGACCTGATGCGTCTGAGCTGCAAGCCAGGAGACCTGCCAGTGGCGTGTCGCCCATTCCTCGCGCGGGGCGCGCTTGGGAGCGGATGTCCGTTGTGGCGACCCATGTGAAGAGAAGCACGGGTTGAGCAATGGTTCTGCGGAGCAAGTCCGACTAGCGTGAATCTCGACAATGCGGCGTGAGCTTTGATTGCACCGACGCACGACGAGATATTTGTTGCCGGCCGAGAGCCGGATACCGATGACGTAGTCCACTTTCGATCGCGATTTCATTGATTTGGCTCTGCCGCTTTTCGCACCGATCCAATGCGGGAAACGGAGTGGTCACGATGTTGATGAGAAAGAGTTTTAAAGGCGGAACAACAAGCGCCAATACGCTCAAGTGTTCTAGTTGGTTGGCGCTTACGGCGATAGTCGTTTTGCCAGCGTTAGCCAGTGAAGCGGCTCTCGCCCAAGAAGGCGAAATCATGCTGCCCGGAATCGTCATTTTTTCGGCGAACCGTACACCGACTGATGCAGCCGCTGTTGGTTCGTCGGTTTCTCTTATCACGCAGGAGGATCTTGAAAAGCAGTCGCGACCGTTTCTGCAGGACTACCTGGAGACGGTTCCCGGCGTGAATTTCACCCGCAATGGTCCGGCGGGATCCACCACCGGTATAACGATGCGCGGCGCCAATCAGAACTATGTAAAAATTCTGATCGACGGCATGGATATTAGCGACCCCTCCGCACCGCAGACGTCAGCAAGATTCGAGCACCTTCTGGTGGACGATTTTGCACGCATTGAAATCCTGAAAGGTTCGCAAAGCACGCTTTACGGTGGCGATGCCGTAGCTGGTGTCGTGTCCATAGATACGCGGCGCGCGACGAAGCTGGGGTATTCTCAATCGGTTGCGGCTGAATACGGCGCCTACAACACTTGGCGCGGCGCGACCACCGCGGGCTATGCGACAGATCGCGGAGATATCTCGTTCAGCCTTTTGGGAATTGATACCGAGGGCTTTTCCGCAGCGGACAATGCGCCGGAGGACGACGGCTACAATAATCTGACATTTTCCGGCCGCGGTGAAATGAAAGTCGCTGACGGCATCACAGTCTTCTTCGCAACGCGCGCCTTTAACGCAGAAGGCGAATACGATGCCTCTGGTCCGGTCGACAGCCCCATCGAGGAAGGTAAGACGTCTCAGTTCGCCGGTCGGGTCGGCACCAACATCGAGCTGTTCGAAGGACGCTTCAAAAATACCTTCGCGCTGCAAGGTATGAAGATCGAACGCGATGATGTGAGCAGCTCGGTGTTTGCCCCGGTGACTTGGTACAATGGTGATCGCGTTAAGGCCGAGTACAACGGCGTCATCAGCTTTAACGAGTCTCTTTCGCTTCTTGCTGGCGCCGACTGGGAGGAAACCGGAGCGGAGTCTTTTAACGCTCCTGGAAAGCGCGACGAGGCCAACATCTTCGGCACCTTCGCCCAGCTGATGGTCGAACCCATCGACAACTTGACGCTCACGTTTGGCGGCCGCATTGATGACCATAGCGAATTCGGCAACTTCAATACACATCGGCTCACGGCCGCTTATCTCTTCACAGAGACCGACACCAAAATTCGTGCCAGCCACTCAACGGGCTTCCGCACGCCCAGCCTTAATGAACTCTACGGTCCATTTGGCGCTAATCCCGATCTAAACCCGGAAGAAAGCGTGAGCTGGGATGCGGGCATCGAGCAGGGCTTTTTCGATGGCCGTGCCACTCTGGGCGTGACCTATTTTGAACTCGATACCGAGAACCTGATTGCTTATACGACCGGATATATGAACGTGCCGGGCGTTACTTATCGCAACGGCGTGGAGATTGCGGCGAGCGCCTTCCTGACAGATCGCGTGGCCATCAGTGCGGCCTATACGTTTACGGAGACGGAGCGGGAGAATGGACTTCCGCTACCGCGTGTGCCACGTCACAATTTTGCATTCGGCATCGATGCGCAGCCGCTGGATAAGCTTAAGCTCAATGTCACAGCGAAATACGTGACGGAGAACGTGGATGAGATCTTCGGATTGGGCATCGTGCCACTCGATGATTACCTGCTGCTGAATGCAAAGGTGTCTTACGAATTCCGGCCTGGCATGGAAGCGTACATCCGCGGCGAAAACCTGCTCGACGAGGACTATCAGACCGCCTATGGCTACGGCACATCCGATCTGGCGATTTATGGCGGCTTGCGCATGGACCTTTGGCCGGACTGAACGCTTGGGGGCAACCATGCGCTTGCGTCAGCTAAGCGCATGGTACGCGGCGCTCGGTGTGCTGCTAGCTCTTTCCTTCCCGCTCCCGGGAATAGCGTCCGCTGAGAGCGATAACCGTGACCCGACTGCACCTCGTCGGGTCATTTCCATGAACCTCTGTACAGACCAGCTCGCGATGATGATCGCGGCGCCGGGACAGCTCTACTCAGTATCGAATTTGGCCTCCGATCCCAGCATGTCGATGATGGCCAAGCAGGCGCGCGCCTACAAGCCTAACCATGGCCTGGCTGAAGAAGTCTTCTTGATGCGGCCCGATCTCATACTCGTTGGTGCCATGACGACACGAACCACAGTGGCGATGCTGGAGCGGCTGGGTTTCCCAGTTGTCGAGTTTCCCTTCGAAAATTCGTTTTCCGACATGCGTGCCAATATCAAACGAATGGGCGATGCTTTGCATCGTCCCGAACGAGCGCGCGAGTTGCTCGCCCGGTTTGATGCCGATCTCGCCCAGCTTCGAAAGCGTCCGGGACCCCGCCGAACGGCGGCGCTGTTCCACGCCAATAGCTATACATCTGGCGTGGGTACGCTAGCCAATGAGGTCCTGAAAGCCGCGGGCCTGGATAACATAGCCGTCCAATTCGGCTTAAGCGGCACCGCTAAGTTGCCCTTGGAGAAGCTCGTCATGGCTGCACCTGATTTGGTCGTGACCGATACCACTTGGGAAGGAGCGCCAGCTCTCGCGCAGCAGGTATTTGCCCACCCGGCTCTGCGTGCTCTCGAAGCGACCTCGGCCAAAGCGATGTCCGCCACCAACAGATGGATCTGCGCCACACCGCATTTGATTGATCTGATCCGTGATCTTTCCGCTGCCCGTGCCGCCGTCACCACGATTCATGATCGGAGTGCGACGAGGCAATGACCGTGCCGATGCCCTACCCAGCCCTCATCGCGATACTCTCTGCACTCGTAATCCTCCTGTTCGGAGTATCGTTGTTGACCGGCCCAGCCGCCATTGGCTTTACCGATAGCCTCGTAGCGCTGGTTTCGGGAAGCTCTACCGACGCAGTGACACTTGTCATGCGCGAGATTCGCCTCCCACGCGCCATATTGGGGGTGATGGTTGGTGCGAGTCTGGGGCTGACGGGAGCCGCGCTTCAGGGCTATCTGCGGAACCCGCTCGCAGAGCCGGGTCTGTTAGGTATCAGTGCGTCCGCCTCCCTCGGTGCCGTCTTGGCGATCTACACCGGTCTTGTAATTGTTCTGCCGCTCTCTTTGCCGGTGCTTGCGCTATCAGCCGCCATCGTGGCCGTCTTGGTTGTGCGCTTGTTGGCAGGAGGAAGGAGCGACGCCGCAAGCTTAATCCTCGCAGGTGTAGCGGTCACAAGTTTTGCTGGTGCGATGACGGCGCTCGCACTCAATTTGTCACCGAATCCGTTCGCGGCACTTGAGATTGTATATTGGATGCTTGGCTCCCTGGCGGATCGCTCGATGAGCCACGTGTGGCTTGCCGGACCGTTCATGCTTGTCGGCTGGGGCATGATCGCCATCCTAGGTCGGTCCCTCGATGCTCTGACCCTTGGCGAAGCGACAGCGAAAAGTCTCGGGATACGTCTTGATCGCGTTCAAGCGTTGGTGGTGTTCGGTACGGCTATTAGCGTGGGCGCTGCCACTTCTGTTTCCGGCGCGATCGGTTTTGTTGGCCTTGTGGTCCCCCATCTCATGCGGCCGTTGGTCGGTTCCCGGCCAAGCCGTTTGCTCTTGACTAGCGCGTTGTCTGGCGCGGCCTTGCTGCTCACCGCAGACATCGCCGTCCGCCTCATAGCTCCTGATAGCGATCTCAAGCTTGGCGTATTGACCGCACTTGTCGGCGCACCGTTCTTCCTTTGGTTGATCATCAAGACACGGCGGACCCTATTATGAGCCGTCTCTCCCTAGACAATGTCACCGTCACGCTCGGTGACCGCAAAGTGCTTGATCGCGTTTCGCTCAACATGGAGGGTGGTGAATTCGTTGGCCTGCTCGGCCCTAACGGTGCGGGTAAATCGACACTTCTGCGCACGATCACGCAAGAGATTCCTTATGAGGGGAGGATCACGCTAGACGGCAAGCCGCTCGCCGATCTAGGCGCAGAAGGCCGCGCGCGCAGTCTCGCCTATCTCCCGCAGATCCGTGATATTGCCTGGCCGGTGTCAGTCACGGAGATCGTTGCTCTGGGCCGCCTTCCCCATTGCCGGCCCTTCGCGAAAATGACGATGGCCGACGGTGCAATTGTTGCTGACGCCATGGAGCGCATGGATATTACGGCACTTGCCCATCGCCGCGCCACAGAGCTGTCAGGCGGCGAGATGGCACGTGTGCTCATGGCACGCGTGTTGGCTCAAGAGACACCGATCATCATCGCTGACGAGCCGGCAGCAGGTCTTGATCCCGCACATCAGATTGCCTTGGTAGAGACGTTTGCGGCGATTGCGAAGAGTGGACGGACTGTCATCGCGTCCCTCCATGAACTCCCTCTGGCGGCGCGCTGGTGCCAACGCATCATCCTCATTTCACAGGGCAAGATCGTCGCGGACGGGCCGGCGTCTAAGGTTGTGACCACAGAAAATTTATCTCGCGTCTATGGGGTTGAGGCTATGCTAATGGAAGACGCGCAAGGTTTGATCGTAGCCCCTATCCGACTGACTCCCAGGACGTCCTAAGCCGTTACCATCTGAAAACCTATCCTTGCTGAATGGAACCGTTCGCTCCGTTGTATGGTTGTCGTCAGGGTTATTTTTGCTCAGGGTCACATCAATCCTCTGGATTGGCGCAATTTCCGCAAAAGTTAAACTCCACCTCAAAGGAGGGGACCCATGGCCATCACATTCAACGTCAATGGAGAACCGCGGGAGGTCGATGTCGACCCTAATACGCCGTTATTGTGGGTCCTGCGCGACGAACTCGGACTGACGGGCACCAAATTCGGCTGTGGCGTGGCTCAATGCGGAGCGTGCACCGTATTCGTTGATGGTATGCCGCAGCGTTCGTGCGTCACGCCCGTCGAACTGATCAACGGCAGCGATATAACCACGATTGAAGGTGTCGAAGGCCCGGAAGCAAGCGCCATTCAGAAGGCCTGGGTGGAAATCGACGTCCCTCAGTGCGGATACTGTCAATCCGGACAGATCATGTCCGCAGTCGCCTTGCTTCGAGACATTTCCGATCCCACTGATGAAGACATAGACGGCGCCATGACGGGAAACATCTGCCGATGCGCCACATACGTACGCATTCGCCAGGCGATCAAGAACGCTGCGGCTGAACTCAAAGGCTGAGGAGGGCGTAGAATATGTTGAAATCCGTGATCGAAGCCGATCGCCGAACAGTTTTGCGTGGGGCCGCCGCAACTGGCGCCGGTTTGGTTTTAGCAATGGTCCTGCCGATGCGTGCGCGCGCCCAATCGGGGGCTGCTGCCGTCATCAAAGGAGGCGCTACAGATACTGCATTCGCACCAAATGCGTTCGTGCGCGTCGCACCCGATAGCACCGTGACCGTTCTCGTCAAACATATAGAATTCGGCCAAGGTCCCCTGACGGGATTGACGACATTGGTTGCTGAAGAGATGGATGCCGACTGGTCGCAAATGCGCGGAGAGCTGGCTCCTGCGAATACGGCACTTTACAAAAATCTCGCTTTTGGCATTCAAGGCACGGGCGGTTCGACCGCCATGGCCAATTCCTACGAGCAAATGCGCAAGGCCGGCGCCGCCGCCCGCGCGATGCTTGTCGCGGCCGCCGCTGAAACCTGGCAGGTCCCTGCGGAAGAGATCACCATCGAAGCCGGCATCATCTCCCACAAGGTATCAAACAAGACAGGAAAGTTCGGAGACTTCGCGGACGCCGCGTCCAAACGGTCGCCCCCGGCTGAACCTAGCCTGAAATCGCCCTCTGACTTCAAACTCATTGGCACGGATCGGCCGAAGCTCGACACACAGGACAAAGCAACGGGTAAAGCGGTATTCACGATGGACGCCACGCGCCCTGATATGCTGACGGTCGTCATTGCGCGGCCACCGCTGTTCGGCGCCAAGGTGAAGTCGGTGGACGATACGGATGCCCGCAAGATCAAGGGCGTCGTTGACGTCAAGAAGATCCCGCAAGGCGTCGCAGTTTATGCAAAAGGCTTTTGGCCCGCAAAAACCGCGCGAGATGTGTTGAAGATCGAGTGGGACGAGACGGGGGCCGAGACTCGATCTACCGATGAGATCGTTGCCGACTATAAGAAGAAGGCCGCGACGGTCGGGCGCGTCGTGAGAAAAGAAGGTGATGCGGAAAAGGCGTTACCTGAAAATGCTAAGACGCTTCAAGCGGAGTACGTCTTTCCCTTCCTCTCACAAGCTCCAATGGAACCCCTCGATTTTTTAATCGAGGCGGATGCGTCGGGTGGTGAGGCGTGGGCCGGCACTCAGATGCAAACCGTCGATCAGGCGGTAGCGGCTCAGATCCTCGGTTGTCGCCCAGAGGAACTGAAGCTGAACACGATGATGGCGGGTGGAAGTTTTGGTCGCCGCGCAACACCGAATGCGGATGTGGCTTCGGAAGCGGCGGAAGCGGCGAAGGCGCTGGGCAGAAAAAAGCCTATAAAACTCGTCTTTACACGCGAGGATGATCTCCACGCCGGATACTACCGTCCGCTCTACGTTCACCGATTGAAGGGCGCGGTCGACCAAGCCGGGAACATCGCACTTTGGGACCAAGTGATCGTCGGCCAATCGATCATCGAAGGCACGCCGTTCGCCGCGCAGATGAAGGATGGCATCGATCCAACAGTCGCCGAAGGTTCCGAAGATATACCATATCAAATCGGCAATCTTCGCATCAGTACGCACCAGACTAAACTCGCTATCCCGCCGCTTTGGTGGCGCTCCGTTGGTCACACACACAATGCCTACGTCGTCGAGACATTCCTCGATGAACTCTTGGCGATGGCCAATAAAGATCCCGTCGAAGGCCGTCTGGAGCTTATTGGGGAGAAAAATCCCCGTCATGCTGGCGTGCTGCGGGCTGTTGCCGAACTGGCCGGGTGGGGAGCCGCGGTCCCTGAAGGCCGGGCACGCGGCGTTGCCTTGCACAAGTCTTTCAACACATATGTCGCTCAGGTCGCCGAAGTCTCGGTCGGAAAGGACAAGCTTCCGCGTGTCCACAAAGTTTGGTGCGCCGTTGATTGCGGTGTTGCCGTCAATCCCAATGTGATCCGTGCGCAGATGGAAGGGGGCATCGGGTACGGTCTGGGGCATACACTCTACGCCGAGATCACCTTGGACAAAGGGCGTGTCGTTCAGACCAACTTCGACACCTATCGCTCTCTGCGCATCAACGAGATGCCGGACGTCGAGGTCACCATCATCAAGTCAGATGAAGCTCCGACAGGGGTGGGTGAGCCGGGAACGCCGCCCATTTCTCCGGCTGTCGCTAACGCGTGGCGAAAACTCACCGGCACACCTGTGAGACATTTGCCGTTTACCCGCCATGTGCAGTCATAAGCGACAGGAGAATGTCTGACATGCGTCCGTTTACTGTTCCGACGCTTTGCGGATTATTCGCGACAGCAATACTGGCCGCCGGCGCAAGCGCCGCTGAGCTCAAAGACAAAGCCACATTCGAGGCCATTCCCAATGCTAAGGAACGGGCCGTGGCGATATTTGAGGAAATGGGCAAGGTCCTGCAGCATCCTCGTTGCGTGAATTGCCATCCGGTTGGCGACAGTCCTCTCCAAGGCGAAGCCATGAAAGTGCACGAACCGCCCGTACAACGCGGCGAAGCTAACTTTGGCGTTACAGGCATGTACTGCACGGTCTGCCACATGTCGCGAAATGTCGAACCTGCGGGTGTGCCGGGTGATCCGGCGTGGCATCTCGCGCCCAAGAGCATGGCCTGGGAAGGCAAGACGCTGGGTGAGATCTGCCATCAAATCAAAGATCCGGAACAGAACGGCGGGAAGGATCTAAAGGCCCTCCACAAGCATATGGCGGAAGACAGCCTCGTCGGCTGGGGTTGGCACCCTGGAGGTGACCGCGCTCCGGTTCCGGGCACACAAAAACAGTTCGGCGAACTGGTCGCACTCTGGATCGAGGCTGGAGCTGAGTGCCCTTCTTCCTAACGGGGCGGCGATGGATGTGTTCAACTGATCCTTGCTCTGACAGCGATTTCGACGAGTTTTGCCATTTAGTCCGGCGTCACGTCCAACTCCATGGATGAGGCTACGCCGTGTTCTCCTGGTCTGACATAGCTTAATATCCCCATTCCCTGTCATGCTGGTTCGCTTCGAGCCATCCCGATACACTGTGAGGCAGGGGCCGTTTCGGCTGCTTGTCGGCAATGTAAAGTTCTGGAGATCAGCTGCCTGAAACCCGCCGTTGGTCAGGCCCGCTTGAACAGACAAAGGGGACGGCTCTCTTGGTAATCGCTCTCGTACTTATCGCTGGTGTTTTCGCGCTTGCCTATCTGCCGCAGCTGTGGGTGCAAAGGGTGATCGAAGCCCATTCCGATGAGCGGTCCGATTTTCCCGGCACAGGAGGTGAATTTGCACGCCATCTGCTCGATGGGATGAATCTCACGCATGTTAAGGTGGAGCCGACGAACCATGGCGACCACTACGATCCCGCCACGAAAACTGTAAGACTTGTGGCCCAGCATCTGAACGGACGCTCGCTTTCAGCTGTGGTCATCGCCGCTCATGAGGTTGGCCACGCGATGCAGGATGCCACCGGATATGCCCCGTTAGCTGCGCGCACACGGATGGCCCGTCAGGCGCAAGCCGTCGAACGGATCGGCTCCATCGTTATGCTGGCCGCGCCTGTTGTTATGATTCTGACAAAGGCGCCGTTTCTTTTGCTGATGCAGATGGTGGCGGGCGTGCTCATCCTCGGAAGCACAATTCTCATGCACGCCGTAACGCTGCCGGTGGAGTTCGACGCTAGTTTCTCTCGCGCGTTGCCGCTCCTGAAAGCCGGACGTTACGTTCGCGAGGAAGATTTAGGCTCCGCGCGTAAAATCCTAAGGGCCGCCGCCTTCACCTATGTCGCAGCGGCAGCCATGAGTGTCCTTGATGTGATGCGATGGTTCCGCGTCCTGAGGTTCTGACGCAGTTACTGCGCTGGCCTCAATTCAAGTGCGGCTATACCCGCTGCGATGTTGAGCCCTTGTTGGGCTTGCACGCTGAGCGGTTGCAGCACGATCGACTGAGACGAACCACCGATGAGCGCATTGGCACCGACGCCGACACCCACGGTCGCTTCTCCCGAGACGCCACCATAATTTCCTGACAGTGCGCCCCGATTGACCTTGCTGGTTGGGGCGAGTACGGCCCAGGCAATAGTGCTCTGCGTGGTCGATCCGATATCAATCCCGTATTTTGAGATCTTGCCGATGTAACGTTCGTCGGCGCCGGGACGTTGGAATCTGCAGTCGAGACGTTTCGTCGATCCGAAGATGAAACCAGATCCGCCGGAGACATGACAATTCAGCACTCCTACCTCGACCTTTGCGGGCTGCGCCGAAACAGGGATTGCGATGGCACTGCAAATGAGCGCTGCCACCCCACATGCCGTCAGGTTCCTCAGGTCATGGGCGATACGGTAAATCGTCGACGTGGCAGGCATGCTGTCCTCCCCGGTTGGGCTATCGAGCGGTCGCGCCGGTTGGCGCAAACCCACTGTGGTGCTCTTCGTCATTTGCGGCCTAACTAAGGCTGGTTGACGGCAGCAGCTCTAATCCTTGTGCCGGTGCGAAAAGACAGAGCGAGAGATTAGTCGGCGCGCTTCAGCATAACGCTGACCGTAACCGGGATATCGAGCGACACCCAGGCCCCATCGGCGTCCGATCCCTTGCCGATCCCGAAATCGAGCCGTTTCAGTGACGCAGTGCCCTCAAGGCGGGCGTCCTGTCCTTGATCGATAAAGTTGAAAGTCAAGGTGACCGGGACGTCGACGCCCCGGATGGAGAGCAAGCCTTCTGCGTTGAACGAGCGTCCATCCGCCGCTTGCGAAATATCGGTGGTCACGAATTTCGCCTGCGCTATCTGGGAGACATTAAACCAGTCCGTCGTCGGCAAGGTTTTGTCGTAAGTGGCGTCTCCAGTGATAGCAGAAGCCAGATCCACGGTGACCTCGGCCCGCGAGGATGCGAGGTCTGAAGGGTCAAAGGAGATATCAGCCTCCCATGATTGGAACGTTCCGGTAAACGGACGCCCGGCGTGCGTGCCTGCAAAACCGATGGTGCTTTGATCGTCGATGACGTCCCAGTTTTGTGCAGCGAAAGAGGGCGCTGCCGGAAATTGCGCTGCGGCGACAGCAACGACGCACGCCGCAAGCGCGCGTGCTGTGCGTTTGAAAATGTTCATTGAGTTTCCTCGTTTGGAACGCGGCGTGCCGGCAAAAAGGGCAGCATTCGCGTCAGCACGTGATCGCGGTCCACAAAGTGGTGTTTCAAAGCCGCCAACACGTGCAGGACGAGAAGCGCTATCATGAGATAGCCACCGATGCTGTGCGCTCTTTTAAGAGCTGTTTCCACCGGCGCCTTGTTTTCAAGCTCGGCAAACATCGGCATATGCGGCCATTCGAATAAGCCAAACACGATGGTTGGGAGGCCAAAGACACTCGCCGACACCATGGCCCATCCGAGCAGCGGCATGCCGATCATAAGAACGTAAAACACGACATGGGTCGTATGCGCTGCGAGCCGTTCAAGCCGTCCCATTTCAGCGGGAAGTCCCGGGGGCGGATTTATCAAACGCCATGCGAGACGAGCGAAACTAAGCACCAGAACAGTCAGGCCGAGCGACTTGTGCCATTGATAAACAGCAAAAGCGTCGGCCCGAGTATCCGGCACCTCGATAGCGTCCGTCATCCACAGACCGCTGATCAATAGGAGCGAAATCGCAGCGGCAATCGCCCAATGTAAGGCTATGGCCGCTGCACTATATCGCTGCCGCCCGGGATCGCGCATACCGGCACCCATCGCGTTCCTCGCTTTATTCAGTCTGGAACTCGGTTTCGATCAGCAACTGAACCTCGTCCCCGACCAGAGGGATGTACTTGAGCATGCCGAAATCGGAACGCTTGACCATGCCAGTCGCGGAAAAGCCGATCGCGGGCTTTTTCGTCATGGGATGTTCGATGGCGGCGTTGAGCAAGACATCCAGAACGACCGGCTTCGTTATGCCGAGCATTGTGAGATCGCCGGTCACCTTTGCAGTTGTATCGCTGGTCATCTCGACGCCGGTGGAGTTGAAAGTGATTGAATCGTACTCGCCGGCGTTGAACCAATCCGCGCTCATCGACAATTCGGTGTCGAAATCCTTCTTGTCTGGGAAAGGATAGTCGGTCTTGATCGATTTTGGGTCGATGCTCACGCTGATTTTCGACTTCGATTTGTCGTCGGGGTTGTACTCAAGGGTGGCGTCAATTTTCGTAAACCGCGCCGTATAGTTTGAAAGCCCCATATGTTTGACCTTCCACGTGACACTGGCGTGGGTGGGGTCGAGCTTGTACGTTGCTGCTGGAACTTGAGCGTGCGCCGGCGCAATAAGAGCCACGACGGCAAGCGAGAGAGCTGCTGCGGTGAGCGCGGACTTGATCATCTGACCTCCAGAAGGGGGATTAGTTCGATAAATCGGACGTAGTGAACATGATTTAGAATTGCGGCGGGCAACGTCCAGATCGGCCACAATCACGCATTGTTGAGGCGGAAAAGGAGCGGCAAAACGTCAACCGCGGGCTCGGGCGAGCCCCTCGGCCGAGTGCCGAGGTGTCACGCTGTATCGGCGGGGCATTTGCGTTACAGCCATGTCCAGCCGCGAGCTCAGGATTCCGCAAGAACATGAGCGGTGAGGCAAGCACCAGCCTGCCGCGCCAGACAAGTTGATCCAAGGTACATTTTTATGACAACGAACGAGGCGCCTGCCGCTAAAACTGTCGCGATGCCTGAAAAGCTCGCAAACCCACCGAAGGTTGGTTTTGTGTCGTTGGGCTGCCCGAAGGCTCTCGTCGACTCAGAGCGTATCATCACGAAACTGCGGTCTGAGGGATATGCCATCGCGCCAAATTATGAAGGGGCCGATGCAGTGGTGGTCAACACCTGCGGGTTCCTTGACTCAGCTAAGGCTGAAAGCCTCGAGGCCATCGGTGAAGCCTTAAATGAAAATGGCCGCGTCATCGTAACAGGCTGCCTTGGGAACGATGCGGATCGCATTCGCTCAGAGTACCCCGATGTCCTCGCAATCACCGGCCCTCACCAATACGAAGCTGTCGTTTCTGCTGTGCACGAGGCGGTGCCGCCACTGCATGATCCCTACCTGGATCTTGTGCCGCCTGAGGGATTGCGCCTGACGCCGCGCCACTATGCTTATTTGAAGATTTCCGAGGGCTGCAACAACCGCTGTACGTTCTGCATCATTCCCGGCATTCGAGGCGATCTAAAGAGTAGACCCGCATCACATGTGCTGACCGAAGCCGAGCGTCTCGTTGCCGCTGGGGTTAAGGAGATCCTGGTAATCAGCCAGGACACCTCAGCCTATGGTCTGGACATCAAGTATGCTGAAAGCAATTTGAGAGGCAGGCCTGTCAAGGCGCGTTTTTATGATCTTTGCGCTGAACTGGGAAAATTGGGAGCCTGGGTCCGGCTGCACTACGTCTATCCCTATCCGCATGTCGACGAGGTAATCCCGATGATGGCGGACGGCTTGATTCTTCCGTATCTCGACATCCCTTTCCAGCATGCCTCCCCATCGGTGCTCAAGGCCATGCGCCGTCCTGCACATCAAGAGAAAACGCTCGAGCGTATCGCGCGCTGGCGAGATATGTGCCCAGATCTAGCACTACGCTCGACGTTCATTGTCGGCTTCCCCGGTGAAACGGAAGAAGATTTTTCGCTCCTGCTCGATTGGGTCCGTGAAGCACGCCTCGCGCGTGCAGGATGCTTCCGGTATGAGCCTGTCGCCGGAGCCATCGCCAATGATCTGCCTGGTGCTGTGCCGGATGAAGTCAAGGAAGAACGTTGGCACCGCTTTATGGCGGTCCAGCAGGAAGTATCCCGAAAACTTTTGGCAAAGAAGGTCGGCAAAGAGATCGAAGTCCTGATCGATGAAGTGGACGAGGAAGGCGCGCTGGGCCGATCGAAGTGGGATGCGCCAGAAATCGACGGAAGTGTTTTTCTCAACGGTGATACGGATGTAGCTGCCGGCGATATCGTAACCGCGCGTGTTGCTCATGCCGACGAGTACGATTTGTGGGCGGAACGTACCCCCTGACTGCGGCCCCGCTATCCGGTAAAGAGCCAAGAGTGCTTTTGACCTCTTCGCTACGCGTCGAGAGTATTTTTTTAACCTCAGCCACAATAATGCGCGAGACACGCCCAATACTGGGCTAAGCGCAGTCCGATTTGCGTCGAACGCTACGGATTGACGAGATCTTGCCATGGTTGGAAGAGGCCACGCGGCCGGTTTGCCTGGCAGCGTATTATCGGGGGAACGAGCTTGCCAACCCTTGAGTGTATGCTTAGCAGTGTAGATCGCGCGGGATGGCGTTGGCCTGTGCCGCACGTGGCCGATACGGTGAGGGGCGGCACGTATGAACAAGCCGGATAAGTCCAGTACAGATGATCTCAAGCGCATGCTGCGTCGTCTTGAACGGATCGAGGCGGAAAAGGCTGAGCGGGCGCAGACACGAACAAATGCGTCCTCGCGCGTGCGCGATCTTTCGTCATTGCCTGCTGGCAGACGGCGAGCAGGCCTTTCGGATGGAGAGGCCGTCTCAGATCCCGCCCAGATAGTCCAAAGAGCGACGGCCTCTTCAATTGCAGTCGCTCCGGAATTCCCCAGACCTGTTCCAACACCAAGCGAACCTGCACCAGCGGATCGTCAGAGGGTTGGAGCCCCTGTCGTTGCAGCCGCGATCACAGCCGCGATTGTCTCAACCTTGGCCACCGTAGCTGTCACGATGTGGCTTATGGGTGGCCTCGACCGCTTGCCATTCGACAGTAAGTCTACAGATATGGCGGCATCCAACACGGATGGTGGAGACAGCGCGGGCCCCACGTCCGCGCCATCAGCGGCCCTTGAGCAAACGACGCCGCCAGAGGCCACAACGACGCCATCCAAGCTTCCACAGGATGACGGAACGACGAGCCAAAACGTTGCCCGGTTCAGCGGCGATGCCCGCATCGCGCCGGAGGGCGAGCCGTCCAAGTCTCCGGAATACGTCCTGACGCCATCCGCCCCGGCCCCAGCAAACGAAGCAATTCCTGAAAGTGCTGCTTCTGCTCCCGAAACCAAGACAGAGAGCGAACCTGAGGTGCAGGCACCCAGCCCGGAAGCAACTGAACAGACACCGCCGGTTGCCAATTTGCAGGAACCACAGCCGTTGCAGTCGGCGCCCGCGCCAAGAGCATCTCAGCCAACTGCCCCATCGGCACCGATCTCTCCTGAAAGCTTGAAATTCGAAACGCCGGCAAGCGTGAAGGCTGAACCGGGTGTGCCCCTCGATTTTCCGGTCACCGTCGGTGCGGATCCCAGCCAATTGACGGGCTATTATCTTGTCGTTTCAGGATTGAAGCGCGGAACCAAATTCTCACATGGCATCGAGCTGTTGTTTGATACTTGGCAGATTCCCGCACGCTATCTTTCGGGCCTGAAGCTGACTGTGCCCCCCGGTTTTGCAAGACGGATGAAGCTAAATGTCGAACTGCGCGGTCCGCTTGGCGACACCCTAACGCGTAGCATTTTGACCGTAGAATTACCGGGAGAGGCACGCCGCGCAGTGGGCCTCGAAGGATCTGATGATGGCGCTGGAAGTTTCGCTGCGGCTGACGCACAAGATCTGATCGACAAGGCTGAAGTTTTCTTGGACAACGGAAGTCTGCAAGGCGCGCGGCTATTGTTGGAACGAGCGGCAGGTCATGGTTCGGGATCTGCGGCAATGCTGCTGGGTGCAAGCTACGATCCAAAATACGCCGGACACTTTTCTTCCGATGCTCCCAATCCCAACACCGCCGAAGCAAAGCGCTGGTATGAACGCGCCGTGGAATTGGGAGTGAACACGGCTCAAGAACACCTAAACGCGCTCAGCACCACGCCTTGACGCTTGAGGAGGCGCGCGTGAGAGCTCCATTGAGCGGCGTAGGAGCGCGCCTTCTACGCCGCCCCCAAACCCATCCAGCGAGCAAGCCGTCGACGCACTTTCCAACGTATCGCGCATGCAATCTATTAATGCTCCGCGTGATGACATTGCGGCATAAGAGCTTTAGCGAAAAAGAATAGATTGATGGGCAGCCAGCGTTGCTCACTGTGGGGTTCGACCGGTTGGTCCGAGCCCGTGATGCAAAAAGAGCGGACTCTCTCTGCCGTTAACCGGACCGGTTAATTTTATTAGCGAATTTGGATTGCCGACATAGGTTCGCCGCTCGTGTTGATGGCAGTCGAATCAGCGCAACGCGGATTAATGATTCGCTTTGACAAGATGCATTTCTGCCGCAATTAAAGCTATCCTTCGCCGTCGTCGAGTGGGGGAGGCAACCTAGTATTGCGGGGAGTATCGACGATGGGGGACAGCGCGCACGTGATTGAGTTGGCGACCGCTCCTGGCGACGCGAAAAGCGACGCTCCAATGTATGACCCGCGACGCCACGGTGGCATCGGTAAACGCCTTGAAAGCCTGAGACGCGAGCTTCTCGAAGCAGGGGAGCGTTTGCAGTCGATCGTGGAACCGGCGGGTCAAACGCTTGTCAGTGAAGCATCCAAGCTGCTCGAGAAGCAGGTTTGCCGCATCGCAGTGGTCGGACAGATCAAGTCTGGCAAGAGCACCTTTGTGAACGCATTCGCGCAGATACCTGCGCTTCTGCCGACAGACGTCAATCCTTGGACGACTGCGGTTACGAATTTACATTTCCGCCGGCGTCAGGATGGTGACCCCGCAGCCAAGTTCAACTTCTTCACCGAAGAGGAGTGGCAGCGTATAGCGGACGGCGGCGGTCTTCTCCGTGAATTGACCGAACGGCTTGTTCCGGGATTCGAACCTGATCTTCTGCGTCAGCATGTGGTCGCGCTCAAACAGCGCGCCGCCCAGCGTCTTGGTAACGAATTCACGAACCTCCTCGGTCAGTCGCACAGCTTCTCCGAGTTCGACGCTGGTCTGATGCGTGGCTATGTTTGTTCCGGCGATATGCCGCGTGGGCCTGTCGACAATGATAGCGGCCTGTTCCCCGGCAAATATTCTGACATCACGTGTTCTGCCGATATCCATTGCGACGGCGGTCCGTTCGAATTTCCTGCGATGTTGGTCGACACGCCAGGCACCAACGACCCCTTCCTGCTGCGCGATGAAATAACGCGCCGCAGCCTAGAGGCCGCTGACCTTTACATCGTCGTGCTTACGGCCCGACAGCCGCTATCGGAAGCCGATGTTGCGTTGCTGCGGATTTTGCGCGGACTGCATAAAGAGCGCATTCTCATCTTCATCAATCGCATCGATGATCTGTCCGAGATTTCAGCTGATCTGGCTGATGTCACAGCGTTTGTGAGGAAGCGGATTGAACGCGAATTCCCCGATTCCGACATTCCTATCATTTCGGGCAGCGCGCTTTGGGCGACAGCGGCGCTTCGGGCTGACATGCCGACGACCGAACGCGCTTTTGAACATCGGTCGCTCTCCTATTTCCTCGAACGCGGTCTCATCCGGCGAGAGGAGCTGCTCAAGCCTGCTCCGGCGGACGGAACACAGCGCACCGATCTGCTGAACGCGCAGTTCGTCTGTTCAGGAATGCCGGCAATTTATTCCGCCATCAACGACATGATGGGCGCGAGCCACTGCGCACATGTTCTGCGCCAAGTAGCTCAGTGTTATGTGGAGCTGGCACGTGCTAGCGAAAATTCCGCGCTTAGCGAGCTGACGCATCTTGAGCGGCTGCACTCCGCAGCGATTACGACGGCAGAGCGTGCTGGTACGCAGATGCGCCAGATCGATGCGGAGCAGCATCAGCTTGAGGAAATCGCTGAAATCATCGAACGCTCCGGGCGTTCGATTGAAGATCAGATGGGCGAGATCGTCGCTGAGGAGATCGGTGACCTGCGCTCCCGTCTGTTCGCCGAAGTCGACGTGCACGCCGCAGAAGAGCGCGATGTACTCATCGATACGCTTTACCGGGGGCGTGCTCCGCGCGAGTGGCAATGTGAATCGATCGAGCTGCGTCGGAGCTTGGCGGAAATTTTCACCGAAGGGTTTCAGAAGTCCGCTCGGCGAATTTCTGACTTGCAGTCACGCGTAACCCCAGAACTGCGTCAACTCATGTCCATGATTGCGCCACGGGAGCGTGCCCCCCGCGAGCCGGACTGGAGCCAGTTGACGATGCCGACGCCAACGTTGACCTCACTGTCAACGTTCGTCGCCGTTGATCTCGAAGTTTCCTGGTGGGCCGCCTTTTTCTCAAAACGCCCGACGCCCGAAGAGCGTGGTGCTGAGGTTGAAGCTCTCATCCGTTCGGAATTCGAAGCCGTTGTCGAAGAACTCGTCAGCGGCGCCGAAACCGAGTTGCTGGCATTCAGCTCGATGATGACGCGATGGTCCTTCGGCGTCTGCAACAGCATCATCGAAGCTTTGCATCGGCGCCGTCAGGAGCTAAGCCGCACACACGAGAGTCTCTCCAAGACAGTGGATGGCACGGCCGACACAGAGACCGTGACGCACCAATCTTCCGAGATCGCACGACTACGCAGCCGCTTGGCACACTGTGAAACCCTGAATAGGCAACTCGAGCAGATCGCGACCTCCTTGGCGCGGTCGGCCTCAGCCACGTCTTCCCGAACCGGCGAGTAAGTAATCATGACCGCAAGGCTTGAACTCACGATTCAATCGATTGAGGCAGCCCGCCGCCAATTGTCGTTGCCGGTATGTGATGTAGCGGACCTGAGTTTCACGCGCCTGGCATTGGAACGGTTGGCCGACGCGTTGCGCCGTGTTCCGTGTGTGGTCGTTATGGGAGAGGTCAATTCGGGCAAGACGTCTGTTGCCAACCGGTTGATAGCCTCTTCTGTACTGCCTGCCGCCGTCATAGCTAATACGGCCATTCCCGTGCGCTTGCATTACGCAACCTCTGTTAGCGTAGCCATGCTGACAGCAGACGATCGGCGCGTGATCGATCCACTCGATCCGGTCCTCGATCTAGAAGACTTCAATGTGAAGGCGATCGAAGTCGGATTGCCCGAACCAAGGCTCAAATCCTTCGACCTGATTGACACACCTTCAAAGGGCGATCTGACGGCCCTTGCTGATGAGTCAGACATTCTCATCTGGTGCACCAATGCGACACGCGCTTGGACCGAAACCGAACGTCGAAAGGTCATGGAATTTCCGGCGCGTTTCCGTCGCTCTAGCGTTCTCGTCGCAACGCATGCGGACGCATTATCCGCCGAAGAATGTGATCGTGTTCTTGAGCGCCTGAACGAAGCGACCGCCGACCTGTTTTCAACGGTCGTGCTCGTCAGTGCTGCCGAAGACGTCCTCCCACCTCTCCAAGTCGCGGGGCACGCTTCACCACAGATCGCGGCCCTGCAGGCACGTCTCGATTTCTTGATCTCTCGGTTCTCGAACCGCCGGGCGAGAGTTGGAGAGCAACTTCTACGGCGCGTCGCCCGTATGTCACTGAAGACGCTTCCGGAAATCGATGCGAACTCAGCAAATCAGCAAGCCAATCGCGAATGTGAACTCGCACACGCTCTCTTGAGCCGACTGGCCAATTACACGGCTCTTCACCGCCGCGTCGCATAGATTAAAGCGTAGCGCGCGTTCTACCGTGGACAACGTCTGTACAGGATCGGCCGACCGTTTGCGTAAGTCATGACGATCGCATTGGCATCTATCACATCGATCACAAAGCGACGGTGTTCTTCTCGGTGTCCCTCGCCCTGGCAGGTAGCGTCAACCGAGTAGCGGCGCGCATCATTCCTATCGATTTTGACGAACCGGCACATGTTCTCCATCCCGTGCAGAGCACGATCTTCAAGTTCTATAGATTCGTCCTTACAGGAAAGGTCTGCCGCGGCCCATTTGCCGACATAAGGGGCATCGGCGTGCGCCGCATCTGACAGGATGCCTACCAGGGCTACGATGGCAAGAGGCGAGACAAGGCGAAGCATCATGAGGCTTATCTTCCGCAGATAGCTTATTCCAACGCGAATCTAGGGCTACCTTGGCGATTGGGCCAGCCATATTGAGTTATCCAGCCCCCATCACGCACAGAACAGTCCGCACTCTCCCCAAAACGAAGCGAATCTGCTCGAAAGTGAGAAGTGGCGCAAAGCGCGTTTGGCGCGAGCGACGTCGCTCGGCACGGATTGCAGAAGCTGGCATTTTTACGCGAGGATGAGACCCATGGCGAACTATGCCACCCATATCGCCGTCGGCACCGTGGCATCGGGTGCGCTTGCCACCCTGACGCTCGCCGCAAATGTCATCGACCATTCGAGCCTGATCGCCGTCACCCTTGCCGGGGTCGCAGGGTCCGTGCTTCCCGACATTGACCTGAAAGATTCACGAGCGAGCCGGATATTGTTTTCGGGGATCGCGATTTTCGCTTCTTTCTGTGTGTTGTTTATTGGCGCGACGCGCTACTCAATTGCAGAACTCTGGATACTCTGGCTCGGCGCACTGATTTTCGTGCGCTATGGGGTGCATAACGTCTTCCACTACTTTGCAATCCACAGAGGCGTTTGGCACTCGATACTGGCGGGTGTGTTTTGGGGCTTCGTGACCGCTATTCTCTATCGTTACATGTTAGGGTTTCACGAAGGAGTGGCTTGGCTTGGCGCGGGCTTTATGCTGGCCGGGTATATTGTTCACCTCGTTCTGGATGAGATGTTTTCGGTCGATTTCATGGGGAATCGATTGAAGAACTCGTTCGGTACGGCATTGAAAATCGTCGATAAGCGATATCCAGCGCAGTCGACTGCATTGGCTGTTGCAACGCTAATGATTGCCTTTCTAACCCCTTCCACGTCGGCTTTCGTTGAGCACATTACGTCGCGTGATATGTGGTCAGGACTGCATGAACGCATGCTGCCGCACGACAAATGGTTCGGCCTGATCAAAGGGCCATTGCTGCTGACAAGCGCCGGATACGAAGGTACTTCTGACGCACTGCCATCTACGAAAGATTCGCTCGTTACAGGCTCTGTGATGCCCGCGGGAGCGGACACGCCATCCCGTCAGGCGCCGAACGCGGAAACGGAGTGAGATCCGGCCGCAGCCACTTATTGGCAGCTTACCGCGCAGTTATTTCCTTGGAAATCGACGCAACCGTGCCGCGGGCTGTGTGTCGCCGTTTGCTCCCACGTCATGGGCGGAAAAGCCGTTTTGGTAACGGCCATCGGAATATATCGGTAGGATGACTTGACGACGATGGCGGTGCTGTCCTCAGTAACGATGCCTGGCGGTAGTTCGTAGGGTGTGCACTTAGGCTTCGAGACTGTGATGGACCCGTCTTTTTCACGTTTATAGGCCGGAGCATAAGTGCGTGTATCGGTCCCGTCGGTGCCAAAGCCCATGACCGGGATAATCTCAACTTCCAACGTATCGCCTTGTCCGACGCCCATCACATGATCGATGACGTTCATGATTCCTTTCACAGTTGCGGCCGGGTCTGAGCCCATGTCCTGTTCGCGCGATACAAGGTCACCCGTCATCGACGTAACGAGGTTGAAACGCCGGTCGAGTTCAATTGCGCGACTGCCTTCCACCACAACCATGAGCAACACGAGCAAGAGTGGCGCGATGACAGCGAATTCGACCGCCGCGCCGCCGCTGGTGCTTAAGCCGGCCTTACGGAATAGCGCCGTGATAGCGCGTATAGGTGCCCCGGCAGCGCTGCGGCCTCCAAGCAGTGAAACAAACCGTTCAAAGCCAGGCATCATTGGTAGGGCTCCGTTCTGAACGTCGTCGCGGTACGGATCAACGACGACCCATTCGCCATGTTGCCGAATCCCAAGAACGCGAGGGGCTGCGCTAGATCCCACTCGTAGCAAGCCGTAACGAGAATGACTTCACCGGCCCCACTCGCGTAGTCCTGGACACTGTCACTAGGGCTGCCGGTTGGCGGCGTCAGACGTCCACGCCCGTCGAGACACGCAACAGGAACAAGGTCCGTCCAATCGGATGATTTCTGGATGTGAAGATTGAGATGTCCCGACTTTATCAGGCCCGTGCCTTGCTCAGTAATCATCTCTTTGAATTCGGCAAGGGTGACGCCGTCTGTCTGAGCTTGTCCGGTGCGAATCTTTCGAGAGGCGCTTTCAACGGCTTGCTCGAGCGTGCTTACGGTGAAGAAGTGTAGGCTCGTACCGATGATGCCAAAAATGAACAAGAAGAACGGTACCGCAATAATCGCGAATTCAATGGCAGTTGCGCCCCGGACGTCAGTGCCCCATCGCTGGAGCCCCGCCGCAGGGCGTCGAAACAGCCTATGCAGACGATTGTCGCCACGCATCACATTGGGCTCGCTCGGTTAGAAGGTTCCCCTCAAGGTGCTGAATGTGGATGCGAAGAATGAAATAAATCTTGAAAAATCGAGCAGTGACGACGCTTGGTTAAAAAAGTAAGAGCACGGCCGGTGGCTCAAGCCAGCTCTGGCGTAAAGCTCAAGCTCAGCGTCCCCAAGAAACGCAATGCTCCGCGTTCTTACTGCAAGCTGTCGGCGCTCGCCCCGAGACTTTGCTCGGAGAATTTCATCTTATCCTTCGCATGTTTTGAAATCGTTTCGAAGTAGTCGCTGTCGTCGCCGATGGTGATCGTCGGTGTGCAATTGGGCGAGCACGTAAACGATTGCCGTTGGCTGCCCTTATGTAAATTGACGACTCGGGCTTCATCGCGCTGGACGATGATACGCTGATCTTGAATGACGTTGCGTTGCTGATCCAGCGCGATGACGTTGGTCACACCGAAGGTCTTGCCGGTCACGACAAGCAGATCCGGCCCCTGGACGGCCACGTCTGCGATCGACGGATTTCCAATGATCACCTCACTCACAGGCCTAGGCAACCGCAGGAGTTGCGATTGATCATAGCGAACGATCAAATCGCTACCGGCCCCCGCATGCGGAACGCTGATCAGTGCCGCCAGGCAAAACGCGACCACCGCCCCCATAAAAAGAAGCGTTCTCTCAACCGGCGATGCTGGCAGTGACATGATCTTTAAACCTCCGCGGTGCTAGCGCGGATTAGAGCCGCAAAAAGTGAAGGATTAGCAAATGGGCGTCTCAGGTTGGACCGCATCTCGTAGATGACGACGTGAGGGAACATCGAGATCATCGGCGAACGATCGGAATAGACCGATCTTTTCGATGGCATGACGACGCGGCGGTCTGGAATTGCATCAGGCAAACATCGCTGCCATTGAGCGAAATATGTATTTAATTTGAAGCTTCATGAAACTCCATCGTGGTTGATCTTACTTATTTCCTCGCTTAACGAAAAATTATGGATGAAATTGCGAAAAAAAACTAGAATTTTCATGTAATGGTTGTGAATATGATTTTGTACTGAGGTTGGTTTTAATGAAATTACAGCGTTGGTTAATCTGAATACTGGATGCGTTATTATTTAACAGGCGTTCATATATTTGATATGCTGTGATTTTAACTTGGGATTAAGAGCGCGCCGGTTAATGTCCCAGAAGTTCGAACGCAACAGGCATCGCCTCGTTCGGGCACAAAATAGAGAAATGAGCATCTGTACAGTTGGGAGAGTAGTCATGAAGAATTTTGTTTCGCGCTTCGCGAACGACGAGTCCGGCGCCACGGCCATTGAATACGGTTTGATCGCAGCCCTCGTTAGCGTCGGCATCATTGGTGCCCTGAATATTCTGCAAGGCGAACTGACCGGAATTTTCGGACGTATCTCTGACGCGCTGAAAACCGCAGGCTGATTATTTACGACAGCCTCTCAGAACGAATCTGCCGTCGGTTGAATGGGAGCCATCCGCCCCGCGGCGGGTGGCTCGGTGATCTACAGATCGATGAATAGGACACAGCATGATATTGAAGTGCCTAAAGCAGTTCTGCAGATCGACCGAAGGCGCTACGGCCATCGAATATGGTTTGATTGCCGGGATTATTGCAGTCGGAGTTGCCGGTGCTATGTCGCCGCTCCGTCAGCTTCTCATAGACATGTATGGAACGGTCATCGCGGCATTCCCGGGCTGACCCTTCAATAGAGTTCTCCGGTGCTCGGTGAGCGTGGAGTTACACGGAGTTTTCGGAGTGTCCATCGCGTACTTGCTGTTGCTGGCTTTCCCCGCGGCCATGATTCTGGCAGCGTTGAGCGACCTGTTCACGATGACCATCCCAAACCATATTTCATTGGTCCTGTTTGCCCTCTTTCTGGTTATCGCTCCGATTGCGGGCTTGAGTCTGGAAGAGACATTGATGCATCTGGCGGCTGGCTTCGCCGTCCTCGTTCTGGGCATCATACTGTTCGCCACGGGCACCTTTGGCGGGGGCGACGCAAAGCTGATGGCAGCCGGGGCGCTGTGGTTGGGCATCGGTCAAATAGTGCCATACTTCGCTTACATTACAATCCTTGGTGGCGTACTTGCCGTTGCGATACTGCTCTATCGCCGCATCCCGGAAATGCTTTTCCCTCCGCTTGTTCCTGTATGGGCAACACGCTTGCGCCAGCGCGATTGCGGCATCCCTTACGGCATAGCCATCTCTGCGGCGACGCTTATCGCCTTCCCCGCGACCAAGCTATATGCATTGATCCTCGCCTGACGTTAACCCGGCGTTTACAGACACATAGCCCTGGCCGGTGAGCTGATGCCGATCGCTTCGAAATAGAGCGACGCTTAATCCTCCATTGACGTTTGTGGCGCAAAGTCGGCCTTGAATCGAGCTCAAGCTCGTCGGCCGAGAGGATCCACTGCGCAATGAAGAAGGCTCAGATTATTGGTATTGCGATTGCGGGTGTTGCCGGCCTTACCGCCTTTATGATGATGCGCGGAATCGTCAATCGTGAGCCGGAGACCAGGACCAAGGAAGTCGCGATCAACACCACCCAGGTGCTCGTCGCGCGCAATGATATTCGTCTCGGCGACATCGTGAACGAGCAGAGCTTCGAGTGGCAAGCCTGGCCCGCCGACGGAGTTCGTGAAGGCCTCATCACAATTAGCAACAAACAGGCGAAGAGCGAATTCTCCGGATCCGTCGCCCGCATGCCGATCATTGCCGGTGAGCCGATCACCGCGAAGAAATTGATCAAAGTCGGCGAGGGCGGTGTGTTGGCAGCGATCCTGCCAGCGGGCATGCGCGCGGTCTCCACCAGCATTCAGCAGAAGACGGCGGTGGGCGGACTGATTCTGCCTAACGATCATGTCGACGTGATCCTCATCCGGCGCGTTCGTGGGCGTACCAACACGGATGAGCACGTCAGTGACACCCTCTTCCGCAATGTCCGCGTCCTGGCAATCGGCCAGCAGCTTGAGCAGGTCCCCGGCAAGAAGACGGCGGAAGCAAGCAACAATACGACTGCGACTCTGGAGCTAACGCCCAGGCAAGCCGAGCTTTTGGCTCTCGCCAACTCGATGGGCGAAATCACGCTCTCCTTGCGATCAATCGCGGATCTAAATTCGGAAGGTCAAAATTTGACGGGCAATGCCCTCAATCGCGACCGTTCCAACTCAGTTCAAGTGCTGCGTTACGGAGTGAAGTCACGTGCGTATGGCGTCAACTAGTCACCCCACCGGGGAGCTCGTGAAAAGGCCTTGAGAGAATATGCAAGTAACGCTGAAAGAAAATTTGAGCTCAGCTCTGACGGTGTTGGTGGCACTTGTTGCCGCCTGCTTCGTCGTTGGAGCCATCGGTGATGTGCAAGCGAATGGTGACTACGCGAACGGAGGTTTTGCGCACAGCTCCGTCATTAGTATTTCTGATGCCGACGTGGGGCCTGTAAGACGCAATATTCGGCTTGGTCTCGGCAAGTCGGTGCTCGTTGAATTTCCCCGGGACGTTCGCGACGTACTCGTGTCCAACCCCCAGGCCGTCGACGCCGTTGTCCTTTCAAGCAACCGCGTCTTCTTGCTGGCACGGCGTATTGGTGAGTCCAACGCATTTTTCTTTGATGCAAACGGCGAGCAATTCGCCACGCTGGAACTCTTCGTCGAGCGCGAAACCGCTGGCCTTGAAGACATGCTCAACCGCTTGATCCCAGGTTCGGCGATCAAAGTGGAAATGATCAATCAGACGGTAATTCTCACGGGGCACGTCCGGGCTCCCACCGATGCATCACGTGCCGCCGATATCGCCAGGCAGTTCGTAACGGCTCAGTTCGACACGACGACGATGTCGAAGGTAGAGGGCACGACGCAGACGTTTGTGCAGAAGAACGACGAAAAGAGTGGTGTAATCAACCTTCTCCAGGTCGAGGGCGAAGAACAAGTGATGCTGCGCGTCGTTGTGGCGGAAGTGCAGCGCTCGATGCTGAAGCAGTTCGGTATCAACATCGGTGCTGCGATCAACTCCGGAAATTTTTCGACCAACATCCTCACTGAAAATATGCTGCCGTTGACGGTGGCAGCGGGTCTTGGTGGGTTGCCAATCCCCGGGTTCTCAACTGAAGGGGACCCAAGTAAGCCGGATGTGGCGTGCGGTGTCGGTGCGCTGTGTAATTACGCTACCAACGGTCCCATCAACGGTGCTTACACCAACAATGGTGTATCAGGTGGCTGGTCGGCTGGTGGTAACCGCATCACACACGCTTTGCGGGCTCTCGAACGCAACGGGCTGGTCCGCACATTGGCGGAGCCGAACCTGACCGCGATCTCCGGCGAGCCAGCGAAGTTTCTGGCGGGCGGCGAATTTCCGATCCCGGTCGTTGATAGCCAGGGCCAGACCAGCGTCGTCTTCAAGGAATTTGGTGTTGGTGTCTCCTTTACTCCAACGGTTCTGTCGGAAGGCCGCATCAGCCTCAAGATTGAAACCGAAGTTTCGGAGCTGAGCAACCAAGGGGCTGTGGTAATCTCTGGGCTTCAGATCCCAGCCTTACAGAAGCGCCAAGCGAATTCGACGGTGGAGTTGCCGTCGGGTGGGTCGTTGGCACTGGCCGGCCTGTTATCGGAGAGTACCCGTCAGAATATTGATGGTTTTCCCGGTCTCAAGGATGTGCCGGTCCTCGGCACGCTGTTCCGCAGCCGCGATTTCATCAAGGAAGAAACCGAGCTCGTCGTCATCGTTACGCCCTACATGGTACGTCCGACCGCACGGAAGGACTTGGCGCGTCCGCTGGACGGCCTAGGCGACGCGACGGATCGTCGGGCCAACTTCCTTGGACATGTAAACCGTATCTACGGCCGCGGCCCCGAGATCCCGTATGGCGGACTGAAGGGCGATTACGGGTTCATCGTTGAATAGTGGGCACGCGAGGAGAACGACAATGACGTCTTTCAAATACACGATGCCCCGCGGTGCCGGCGTGGCGTTGGTCGCAGCGATGGCGACGCTGGCGCTCGCCGGGTGCCGGCCGAGCGATCCCGGCACGCGTATCGCCGGGTGGGCAATGATCGATTCCGCACAACGTCATCCAATTATGGTGTCGCAGGAACCAACGAGCATGAGCATCCGCGTTCCACGCGGCTCGTCTGGCCTGTCGCCAACACAGCGGGCGCGCGTCCTGAACTTCTATGCGCATTTTCGCGCTACGGATGCCGGTAACAGCCGCCTCGTCATAAATGCTCCGAGTGGAGCACCCAACGAGGTGGCCGTTATGAATGCGGTTCAGGAAATTCGCTACATTCTTACGCGGGAAGGGATCCCCGACAGCGATATTTCGGTCGAGGCGATCCACGTTGAGGGCAGGGGCGATCCGCCGATCCGCTTGTCATATCTTCAGTATGTCGCACACGCACCGGAATGCGGAGATTGGACGACGAACCTGGCTCGCGAACCCGCCAACCTGCCGTATCCAAACTTTGGCTGCGCCACCCAACGCAATTTCGCTGTCCAGGTCGCTAACCCAGCCGACCTTCTGGGGCCGCGGAATATGACACCGCGTTCTTCCGAACGCCGCGATACAACGTGGGCCAAATACGTCAAGGGCGACACGACAGCCGCGAAGAAGTCGGAAGACGAAAAAATCTCCACCACGGGTGACAACTGAGGCGTAACGTTTATGTCGAACCAGGCCCATTCTCTGCAACAACCGCACGTTTCTCTGGATATCGACGAAGTGTTGGATGCAGCGGACCGCGCTCGTGATCTGCTCGCGGATCGCGCGCGTCCCATTCCACGCATTTCGATCCAGGCATTCTGCGAGAGCGCGTTGGTTGCCGAGACGCTCCAGACCGCAGCAGAAGATCGTCGCCTGTCGAAGGCGCACGTATCGATCAACATGGGTGGTATTCCCGCCGCCATTGCGCACTTCGAGGAAAACCCGACCCCGAACCTGATCATCATAGAGTCGGGCGCGGAGGGCGCCCAGCTATTGGCCGAACTCGATCATCTTGCCGATAGTTGTGACGCCGGAACAAAAGTCATCATCGTTGGTCAGCTTAACGACGTCATACTGTACCGCGAACTCCTCAAACGCGGGGTCAGCGAGTACCTGCTAGCCCCCATAGGGGCGCTACAGGTGATGGAGAGCATCTCTAATCTCTACAATGATCCTGACTCCGATCCCGTCGGCCACGTCTACGCGTTCATTGGGGCCAAAGGCGGCGTCGGATCTTCGACCGTTTGCCATAACACAGCGTGGGCATTGTCTGAAGCGCTGCAGTCGAGCGTCATCATCACAGACATGGATTTGCCGTTCGGCACCACCGGCCTGGATTTCAACCAGGACCCTATGCAAGGTGTGGCCGATGCGTTGGTGACGCCGGAACGTCTCGATGAGGTTTTGCTCGATCGCCTGCTGACGAAATGCTCCGAGCATCTTTCGATTTTCTCAGCACCAGCGGTTCTTGATCGCGATTTTAATCTGAACGCGGAGGCCTGCGATCAGGTCGTCGACGTTGTTCGCCAAAACGTTCCTTACGTCGCCATCGACATACCGCACACTTGGACGGATTGGAGCAAACGTCTGTTGTTGCAGGCCGACGAGGTCGTCATCACCGCTTCGCCCGACCTTGCCAATCTACGCAACGCTAAAAACATCGTTGAACTGCTCCGTGCCGAACGCCGTCACGACAGCCCGCCGCAGCTTGTCCTCAATATGACGAAGATGCCAAAGCGTCCTGAGATTTCTACGCGTGACTTCGAACAGGCCTTGGAGCTCGTCGCGACGGCTGAAATCGAGTTCGATACCGAGACTTTCGGTCAAGCAGCGAACAACGGTCAGATGATCGAGGAAATGAACGCAAAGGCAAAGTCCGTGCAGAACTTTCGCGATTTGGCCATGCGGCTCGCCCACCGGCAGGAAGTGCGTCACGAGCGCAAATCGCCTTTCGCCCCACTGTTGGAAAAGCTCAAGCTCGGTCGCTGAGACCTGAGTGCCACGTGAATCCCAAGGAGAACGACCGGTTATGTTCGGCAAGCGGAACCATGATACGCCAAGTACGCAGCGCAAGATCGCGCCGCAACCGGCGTCGCCCGTGCCGCATGCACCAGCGCGCCAGGCGGCGCCTTCCCAAACTGCAAAGGTGGCACCTGCGCCAAAGCCCGCCGCACCAGCCGTCGATATGGAAACGAAGCAGCGCCGGCATTCCGACGAGTACTACGATGTCAAGACCACGGTCTTCAACGCGCTGATCGATACCATCGACTTGACCCAGCTCGCCAAGCTTGATGGAGCCGCAGCACGAGAAGAAATCCGCGATATCGTTGCCGAGATCATCCAGATCAAAAACGTCGTGATGTCGATCGCCGAGCAGGAGGAATTGCTCGAAGACATCTGCAACGACGTGCTGGGTTACGGCCCATTGGAACCGCTCCTGGCGCGCGATGATATCGCCGACATCATGGTCAATGGCGCGTCGACGACGTATATCGAAGTCGCCGGCAAGGTGAAGATGACCAACGTTCGCTTCGCGGACAATTTGCAGTTGATGAACATCTGTCAACGCATCGTCAGCCAGGTCGGACGTCGCGTCGATGAGTCGAGTCCGATCTGCGACGCGCGTCTGCCGGATGGCTCACGCGTCAACGTTATTGTGCCACCGCTGGCGATCGATGGCCCGGCACTCACCATTCGTAAATTCAAGAAGGATCGTTTGCGGCTTGAGCAGCTTGTTCAATACGGTTCGATCTCTCCTGACGCGAAAACCATTTTGGAAATCATCGGCCGGGTTCGCTGCAACATCCTCATTTCAGGCGGCACGGGCTCCGGTAAAACGACGTTGCTGAATTGTCTAACCGGTTCCATCGATCACGACGAACGCATCATTACGTGCGAAGATTCAGCAGAGCTTCAGCTCCAGCAGCCACACACGGTACGTCTCGAAACGCGCCCGCCCAACCTTGAGGGCGAGGGTGAAATCACCATGCGCGATCTCGTGAAAAACTGCCTGCGCATGCGCCCCGAGCGCATCATCGTCGGCGAGGTGCGCGGCCCCGAAGCGTTCGATTTGCTGCAGGCGATGAACACCGGCCACGACGGTTCTATGGGAACCCTCCACTCCAACTCGCCGCGCGAGGCGATTTCCCGACTGGAGTCCATGATCATGATGGGTGGCTTTGCGCTGCCGATTCATACGATCCGTGAGATGATCACCGGTTCGATCGATATCATCATCCAAGCCTCACGCCAACGCGATGGTTCGCGCAAGGTGACCCATATTACCGAGGTACTCGGCATGGAAGGCGAGGTTGTCACACTACAAAACCTCATCGTCTACGATGTGCTGGGTGAAGACGCCAACGGCAAAATCACAGGTCGTCACAGATCGACGGGTATTTCCCGCCCGCGCTTCTGGGAGCGCGCGGAATACTACGGAGAGCATCATCGCCTCGCAGAAGCTCTAGCCAATTCCGAGGTCAAGGATGAGCATGGGGCTCCTATGGGAGACGCTCATGCCTAGTCCGGATCTCGCAATTCCTCTGATCGGTGGCGTGGCCGTCGCCGCGTTGATGTTCGTCTTTCTCTATCCGATGTTTGCCGGCGACCGTAAGACGGAAAAACGTTTCGCGACCGTTGCGGAAGGCCATGTCAACAGGATTGGGGTGCGCAACGCAGCTGAGCAGGCGGCCAACCGGCGTAAACAGGTGGCCGAAACGCTCAAGGAGTTAGACGAACGCCAGAAGAAAAAAGAGAAGATCTCTCTCCGCCTGCGCTTGCAGCGGGCCGGTCTCGACATAACCCCGCAGACGTATTGGATCACAAGCGCCGTCGTTGGCTTGGTTTGTGCGCTTGCGGTGATCTTGTCATTCCGCATGACCCTATTGATGCAGATCGTTGCCTTAGTTGCAGGGTTTGTCGGATTGTTCGGCATCCCGCGCTGGTTTGTCTCCAAAATGACAAGCCGGCGTCAGCAGAAGTTCCTTACGGAATTGGCCAACTCCCTTGATGTGGTTGTACGCGGTATGAAGTCCGGTCTGCCACTCAACGAGTGCCTTCAGATCATCGCGCGCGAGAGCCCCGAACCAATCGCAGGTGAGTTTCGTGAAGTCGTCGAGCAGCAACGTATCGGTGTCACGCTAATTGACGCCCTGGAGCGTTTGGCGGAGCGCATGCCTCTTCCTGAAGTTCGGTTCTTGACGATCGTTATCGGCATTCAGCAACAGGCGGGCGGAAACTTGTCCGAAGCGCTAGGGAACCTTTCGGGCGTTCTGCGAGATCGCATTCGCATGAAAATGAAGGTCAAGGCGCTATCGGCAGAGGCAACGACATCGGCTGCGGTTCTTGCGTGTCTGCCGCCCGGTGTCATGATCATGACCTACCTCGCATCGCCCGAATACATTCAACCGCTTTTCACCACCAGGATAGGCAATTTCTTCATCATCATCGGCCTGCTCTGGATGTCGTGCGGCGTGCTCGTCATGCGCAAGATGATCAACTTCAAATACTAGAGTTTTCCCTGCGGACTACGAACGACAAAGGACTTTGATTTCGCCATGATGGATTTCATTGATGTCGTAGCGCGCCCGCAGTTTATCGTGACTGCGCTTGCGGCCATCTCAGCCTTTGCAACGGTCCTGACACTCACATTGCCGATCTTGTCACGCGATCGCACGTCGCAGCGCATGAAGGTGATGGCAGTTGAACGGGATAAAATGCGCGCGCAGCGCATTGCCGACCTGGGCAAGGACCGCCAGGGCGGCGCAATGCGTCGGCAGGCCCCGAAAACTTACATGCAACAGATTGTTGACCAGCTCAACTTACGCAAGCATTTCGATAGCGAAGAGCTACGCGCCAGATTGAAGATGGCGGGCCTACGAGGACAGGCACCACTGGTGACCTACATGTTCTTCCGCGTCGCGATGCCGATCATTTTGTTCCTGGTCGCGCTGTTTTACATCTTCATTGTGATGAAGCTGTCATATCCGCCAATGGTCAAGTTCTTCATTGCTCTGACCATCGGATTCATCGGCTATTACGTGCCCAACCTCTTCGTTCAGAACATGATTCAGAAGCGTCAGCAGGCGATCAAGCTTGCCTTTCCCGATGCTCTCGACATGCTTTTGATCTGCGTTCAATCCGGTATGTCGATTGAAGCTGCCTTCGGGAAGGTTTCTAACGAGGTTTCAGCCACGTCGCTCGAGTTGGCGGAGGAATTGTCGCTCACGACCGCGGAATTGTCCTATCTCGGTGAACGTCGGCAGGCCTTCGAAAATCTCGGTAAGCGCACGGGGCTGCCCGGTGTGAAGGCCGTCTGCACCGCACTCATCCAAGCTGAACGTTATGGTACACCGGTTGGGCAGGCGCTTCGTGTGATGGCGAAGGAAAACCGCGATATGCGCATGTCCGACGCTGAGAAGAAGGCCGCGTCTCTGCCACCTAAACTCACGGTGCCGATGATCGTATTCTTCCTGCCGGTTCTGTTCCTCGTCATTCTCGGCCCTGCGGGCATCACGCTGATGGAAATGAAGTAGGTTCGGCCTTCGCTAGGCAAAAACAGGAAAACCGAAAGGCACCCGTTACTAATCATCGGGTACCTTTCGGCTTGGATTGTTAAATACGGTTTCTGAAGCGCAATACGCTCAGCGTAGAAACTTCTATTGGCGCGCGTCCGCCGCGACGACCTGCGAGTTCCAGCCTGATAGCGCATCGTTGGGCAGAGCGCTTCCCTTGAATTGCACCTTGGCAACCTGCACATCGCCACCTTTGGAAGGGGCTACAGGCGCTAGCTGCGTAAGCTTGCGTAAATACGCCGTGTCGGCTGCTGCGGTATCCGCTGGCATGTCGCGGGAAGCGATCTGTGTGGATTCTTGATATTTGCCCTGAAGGCCCAGGACCAATGCGAGATTTTGCCGGATCTTGGCTTCGCTAGCACCGGCATCGGCGGCTTGGCGCAACAGCCCCTCGGCCTTATTCGCATCGCCTGTCATAGCGTGGGCAAGCGCAAGGTTGTTAAGCAGTGAAGGGTGATTCTGCTTGAGCGTCAGAGCGCGATCGAAATAGGGTATTGATTCTGCATACTTACCCTGTTTGGCCAGCACCGTACCCCGGGCAGAAATAACGCGCCAATCAGGTTTTGCCGGATCATCGGCGAAGGCCAGCAATTTTTCGGCGACGTTCATCTGGCCAAGATCGAGCGCGAGCCGGCCATATTCACCGGCGAGTTCCCGGCTATCGGCGTGGAACATGCCTGATTGTTGCAGCACGGCGAGGGCTTGCTGCTTGCGGCCCATCGCCTTCAAGTTCTTGGCATAATTTAACGAGACTTCCAGATCGGTGGGAGCTTTGGCGTAACGCTCGCCCCAATAGCCCGTAGCTTCCGCAAGTTCCTTCTCAGTGACGACCCCATCTTGCGCAGGTTTGGGCGCAGGGCGTGTAAAGGCCGTTGCCTCACCCAGTAAATCGGCCCCTGGCATTGCACCGTTCTGAGCGCATCCGCTCACTAAAAGTCCGGCCGCAACGGCGCACAGAATTGAGCCGGTTGGGCGAGGTATGATCAGCCCCCAGGGGTGCACCATGTACTTGATCCTTTGATGAACATCACGCAGATGCGAATCACTGTGCTTGTTCGTCAGGATCTGAGACGCCGGTCAACAAAGGCTTAATTGTACTCGGGGCGAGCATGGCCGCGTCCACATGCCCCGCTGCCATTGCGAGTCGTGCTAAGACTGCGCGTACGAAACAAACCGCAGTGGTCAGCGGTAAAGGCTCAAACAGAGAAGCCGGAATACCGAGGCTACGAGTTAAGGCTGGAGCACGATTATGAGCGCAAACGAACTTGGCCGGTGGCAAATCCCTGACGTTGACAGGGTTTTTTCGGCGGAAGGTGCCGAACTCACGCCAGGAACGCCGATTTGGCTGACTTCCGATGATGCGTTACCCGATAAAGTGGCGTCCAATGCGGCTCATGTCCGATGGCTCGAAGCGCAGCGCTTTAAGGGCACCGTGCGGCGCCAAGCGTTGCTTCCGGCGGACAACGGATCACTTGCGGGCGTCGTACTTGGCACAGGAAAAGCAGGCGGCAAACCGGGAGAGCCGTGTGGCCCCGCGGATCTTCTCGTGGGGCAGCTTGCGGCGAGTTTGCCGCCAGGTGACTACGCGCTAGCGGGCACCGGCGAGGCGGATGAACTAGCGGCCATCGCCTGGGGTCTGGGGGCGTATCGCTACCGGCGCTATCGTGGTGGTGAGTTTGATCCCGCACCGCGTCTGCAAATTCCGGTCGGCGCGGACGCTAAAAAGGTGCGCGCGATCGTCGAAGCGGTTTGGTTGGGGCGGGATTTGATCAATACGCCACCCAGCGATTTAGGCCCGGACGAACTGGAAGCAGCCGCACGCGCTCTGGCCACGCGCCACAAAGCTGAAATTTCAACGACCGTTGGAGATGACCTTCTTTCCGCAAACCTGCCGATGATCCACGCCGTTGGTCGCGCAAGTACGCGAGCGCCACGGTTGATCGATCTGCGCTGGCAACCGCCCACCGCTGGCTCCGACACACCGTTGATCTGCCTGGTCGGCAAGGGCATCTGCTTCGATACTGGCGGCCTCGACCTCAAACCGGCAGCTGGTATGCTGTTGATGAAGAAGGACATGGGAGGCGCAGCGACTGCCTTGTCCATCGGCCATATGATCATGTCGGCAGGACTCAATATTCGCCTACGCATCCTTATTCCGGCCGCCGAAAACTCTGTTGCAGGCAATGCCTTCCGCCCTAGCGACGTACTCACAAGCCGTTCAGGTCGCACCGTCGAAATCGGAAATACGGACGCCGAGGGGCGACTCGTCCTGGCCGATGCCTTGAGTCTCGCTGACGAAGAGTCGCCGGACCTCACTGTTTCTCTTGCGACTTTGACCGGCGCGGCGCGTGTCGCATTAGGGCCAGATTTGCCGGCATTCTTCTGCAATGATGACCGATTTGCCCAATCCGTGTTGGCTCAAGGGCAAGCTTTGGGTGATCCTGTTTGGCGCATGCCGTTCTGGCCGGGTTACGAACGCAACCTCGAAAGCGAAGTTGCCGATATGAATAACGTCTCAGATGGGTCCTTTGCCGGAGCAATCACGGCGGCTCTGTTTCTGAATCGCTTCGTTTCCCGGGCCCGTCGCTATGCCCATATCGATCTGTATGGTTGGCGGCCCTCCGCGCGACCATTGGGACCGAAAGGCGGCGAGCCGCAATCTGCACGTGCTGTGTTTGAAGCTCTTAGACGGGAGACGATCTCGTGAGCACGACGACCACCACCGATTTGGTTGTGAAGCCGGAACCTCAGGTGCCTGCATCCGGTGAGAACATGCTCGATCCTCGCCGCAATGCTTATCGCGAGGATCTTGCGGCGAACAACATACGCAATCTGGTCCAAGCCCCGCGCTACGTCGATGGCGACTGGGCCCAGGTCCGCCACACCAGCGTAATGGTGCGGCGCCATCCGCAGCCGAACGCGCCGGTCGACACAGAAGCGCTGTTTGGCGAAGTGGTTGTCGTCTATGACGTTGCGGATGGTTGGGCGTGGGTGCAACTCGTGCGCGATCGTTATGTGGGCTATGTGCGCGCCGATGCTTTGTCCGAGAACGTCGAATGGCCTACGCACAAGGTCCGTGCGCTTGGCACGTTCATCTATCCCGAACCAGACATCAAATCACCGCCGTTGACCCATCTCAGCCTGAATAGCGGTTTCGCCATTGCCGACATGGACGAACAGTTCTGCAAGCTGAAAACGGGCGGCTACGTAGTTTCGCGGCACGTTGCCGAAGAAGGTGCATTTTCACGCGATTTCGTCGAAGTCGCCGAGCGCTTTATTGGCACGCCTTATCTTTGGGGCGGCCGAACGCGATTGGGAATTGATTGTTCGGGACTGGTTCAATTGTCCCTTGAAGCGGCAGGAATATCCGCTCCGCGCGACAGCGACATGCAGCAGGCGGAACTGGGTGCCAACGTTTTGGTCCCGGAGGATCTTGATGGTCTTCTGCGCGGCGACCTGATTTTCTGGGCAGGCCATGTCGGCATCTTGGTGGACGGCATCATGCTGCTGCATGCCAATGCGCATCACATGGCGGTCACCGTCGAAACATTGCCTGAAGCCGTGGAACGGATAGCCAGAGGCGGTTCGAAGATTACTGCCATCAAACGCCTGACGTCTGTCACGGCCTAAACGCTCACTCAGCCGCGAGCTTTGCCAACAACGTTTCTTCTTCCGCCGTGGTGCGGGCATACGTCGGCCGTGCACGAACGCGCGCAACGTAGCTGCTGAAAACGGGATCCTTAGGAAGCAGCCCGAAGTCGCTTAGGTATCCAACACCCGCGCCAAGCATGACGTCGGCAGCCGTAAAACGCTCGCCCAAGATGTAGGGACCTGAACCGATAATGTCTTTCAGTCCCTCGATCATCGATTCAAATGTGCCATAGCCGACTTGGCTAGAAGGTCCCGGCTCACGCTTCAACGCGCGATCACCAGCGGCCGGTTCGACACAACCCGAATAGAAGAACAGGGCTCTAAAATAGCGGCCCCGTGCCGGATCATCCGTAGCAGGTGCTAAGCCGGCAGCCGGAAACGCATCAGCGAGATAAGCACAGATTGCTGGGGCCTCGGTAATAACAACCCCCTTGTGAACCACGGTGGGCACCTTGCCCATCGGATTGATGCCCAGGAACTCTGGCGTCTTATGGTCTCCTTTGGCCAGATTCATCAGCTTGAGGTCGTGCGGGACGTCCAGTTCTGCGAACAGCCAACGGATCGCCCCAGATCGGGTTCGCGGGGCATGGTAATGGATTAAATCACTGCTATTCCCATCCATCGTTATATCCGGCGGCTCATCTACGAAAACTGCGGAGCAAGCTTAATTGTCGCTCAAGGCTTCTTCGTGAACGACTTCAAGATTGAGCGCTGCAGCGAGAAGCGCACGGGTGTAAGCTTCCTTTGGTTCTTTGAAGACCCGCTCGGACGGCCCCTCTTCCACCACTTTCCCGTTGCGCATGACTATGATGTAACTGCACAAAGCCCGAACGACCCGAAGGTCGTGGGATATGAAGAGATACGCGAGATTGCGCCGCTTCTGAAGATCTCGAAGCAGATCAACAATCTGTGCCTGCACGCTCATGTCCAACGCGCTCGTTGGTTCATCGAGCATGACGAACTTCGGTTCGAGCACCATGGCCCGCGCAATCGCGATGCGCTGACGCTGCCCGCCTGAAAACTCGTGTGGGTAGCGGTCCTGGCTGTTTTCATCGAGGCCGACCTCTTCCAGGGCTTGCCCGATACGCTCGCGCCGCTGGTCGTAATTCAAACTCGGCTGTTGAATGAGCAGCCCTTCTTCGATGATTTGGCTCACCGAGAGGCGCGGTGATAATGAGCCGTAGGGGTCCTGGAAAACAATCTGCATGTCTTTACGAAGGGGGCGCATCTGGCGAGAGTTCAGCCCGTCAATCCGTTTGCCAATATACGCTATCGGGCCTTCAGATGAGATGAGCCGCAGCAACGCCAATCCCAAGGTCGTCTTGCCGGACCCTGACTCCCCGACGACACCCAACGTCTGGCCTTCGCGCAGTTTCAGAGACAGCCCATTGACAGCCTTGACGTGGTCAACGGTGCGCCGGAGCAAACCCGACTTAATCGGAAACCAGACCTTGAGGTTGTCCGTCTCTATCACCACCGGAGCACGCTCGTCCGATGGGGCGGGTTCACCTTTGGGTTCGGCGGCGAGCAGTTGCTGCGTGTAAGCGTGTTGCGGATCATTGAACAGAGCTTCGGTAGGGCCCTCTTCTACGATCTTGCCAGACTTCATAACGTAGACGCGCTGGGCCATCTTCCTCACGATCCCAAGGTCGTGGGTGATGAGAAGCAGGGCCATACCCATTTCCCGCGATAGGCTCTTCAGGAGTTCGAGGATCTGGGCTTGAATCGTAACGTCGAGGGCGGTCGTTGGTTCGTCCGCGATCAGGAGGTCTGGCTCGTTAGCTAACGCCATCGCGATCATAACGCGTTGACGTTGGCCACCCGAGAGCTGATGCGGATAAGCGTTGAGCCGTTTTTCCGGTTCGTTGATCCCGACCTTGTGCAGTAGCTCTAGCACGCGGGCACGCACCGCTTTGTCATCCATTCCACGGTGAATCTTGAGGACTTCGCCCACCTGCTTTTCGATCGTGTGCAGCGGATTGAGCGAAGTCATCGGCTCTTGGAAGATGATGGAAATACGGGCACCACGAATGCCATGCATTTCATCTTCGGAGGCAGCCAGCAGGTTCTTGCCGCGAAAGAAGATCTCGCCCGTCGGATGCGATGCCGCCGGGTAAGGCAGGAGGCGAAGAATAGACAGTGCCGACACCGTTTTACCGGAGCCGGATTCTCCAACGAGCGCCACGGCCTCGCCCTTACCAATCTTGAAGGAGACGCGGTCGACGGCGACCTTCGTCTCCTCTCCGGACTTGAAGGCAACGGAGAGGTGGCGGACCTGAACAAGGGTTTCGACGTGGTTCATGTCGTTGGCCACTACCTGAAGGTTTTTCTAGGATCTAAGGCATCGCGCACGGCTTCACCGATGAAGATGAGCAGCGACAGCATGATGGCCAGCGCAAAGAAGCCCGTAAGTCCCAGCCAGGGAGCTTCCAAATGCTTCTTGCCCTGCAAGAGAAGCTCCCCGAGCGAGGCAGAACCCGGTGGTAGTCCCAAGCCCAGGAAGTCCAGCGCGGTCAGCGCCGATATTGATCCGGAAAGTTGGAACGGAAGGAACGTGAGCGTTGCGACCATCGCGTTGGGCAGCATGTGTTTCCACATGATGCTGACGTTCGAGAGCCCAAGCGCACGCGCGGCTGTGATGTATTCGTAGTTTCGGGCCCGCAGAAACTCGGCACGCACCACCCCCACCAGTGACACCCACTGGAACAACAGCAATGTACCAAGAAGCGTCCAGAACCCGGGCACTAGAACCGACGAGATGATCAACAGAACGAACAACGATGGGATCGACGACCAGATCTCCAGCATGCGTTGAAAAATGAGGTCGACTCGGCCACCGAAATAGCCTTGTGCCGCGCCGGCCCCCACGCCAATCGCGGACGATAGGATGGTGAGGATAAGCCCGAAGAGCACTGAAACCCGGAAGCCGTATATGACGCGCGCCAACACGTCTCGCCCTTGGTTGTCGAGCCCCAGCCAGTTTGTATTCCAAATATTATTGAAGCGCGCGAGCTGCTCCGGCGTCGTCTCACACAAGGGTGCGCGCGACGCCCAAGGCGGAGGTGCTGGGTATCCGAGGCAGAGGCCGTCTGGGCCCTGACGGCGCGGATAGTCCCGATTGATGGTGTTGTAGGAATAGCGGATCGGCGGCCACAGCATCCAGCCGTGAGCTTCGATCTCTTCGATGATTACGGGGTCTCGATAGTCGGTGATCGCCAAGAAGCCCCCGAACTTCTCTTCCGGATAGTCGATAAAGATCGGAGCCAGCAACTCGCCTTTGTAGCTGACGAGGATCGGTCGGTCGTTGGCGATGAACTCTGCGAAGAGCGAAATGAAAAACAGGACCAGGAAGAGCCAGAGGCTCCAATACCCGCGTTTGTTGGCTTTGAAGTTCTGCCAACGACGGATGTTGACTGGCGTTGGCTTCAGCCGTCGCGAGATCGGCGCGAACAAGGCGAATGAGCCGCCCGTTGGTGTCGCCGCTGCGACGTCGCGTTCTTCTTCGTTGAGTGCATCCACGGCCTATACCTCCCGGCTTTCGAAATCGATGCGGGGGTCGACCATGGTGTAAACGAAGTCAGAGATGATGTTCACCACCAATCCAAGCAAAGCGAAGATGTAGAGTGTCGCGAACACCACTGGGTAGTCGCGTTTGTCGATGGACTCGAAAGCTAAAAGGCCGAGGCCATCCAAGGAAAAAATCGTTTCGATCAGCAGGCTGCCCGAGAAGAACGCGTGAATGAACGCGCCGGGAAAGCCAGCGATGATCAAGAGCATCGCGTTGCGGAAGATATGCCGGTACAGCACCTGATGTTCGCTGAGGCCCTTCGAGCGCGCGGTCAGCACGTATTGCTTTCGGATTTCATCGAGGAACGAGTTCTTGGTCAGGAACGTCATCGTCGTGAAGGCGCCAATCGCCATCGCGATGATTGGCAGCGTCAGGTGCCAGAAATAGTCTAGAATTTTACCCCACAGCGAAAGCTGAGCCCAATTTTCCGAGAACAGCCCCCGCGAAGGGAACCACTGGAAGAATGAGGAACCGGCAAAAAGAACAAGCAGGAGAACGGCAACCAAAAAGCCCGGCACGGCGTAGCCGATGACGAGAACGCCGGAGGTCCAGATGTCAAAGGGTTCGCCGTCTTTCACAGCCTTACGGATGCCGAGAGGAATGGAAATCAGATACGTCAGCAGCGTCATCCAGATGCCAAGCGAGATCGATACCGGTAGCTTTTCAGCAATCAGATCCAGCACAGGTACATCGCGGAAATAGCTGTTCCCGAAATCAAACCTCAGATAGTTCCACATCATCATCAGAAAGCGTTCATGCGCGGGCTTGTCGAAGCCGAACTGCTTCTCAAGGCTCTTGACGAATTCGGGATCTAACCCCTGCGCACCGCGATATTTCGATGAAACGCTTTCCGAGGAACCGTGCCCCGTCTGGGTGCTGCTGGCGCCACCCAACCCATCTCCGCCGGTTCCCGAGATGCGCGAGGTCATCGACACATCCGTTCCAGTCAATTGCGCAATCACCCGTTCGACTGGCCCGCCAGGAGCGAACTGGATGATGACAAAGCTAATGAACATGATCCCGAACATCGTCGGCAGGATCAGAGCGATGCGTTTGAGAAGATATGCGCCCATCGTCTGTGATGCTGTCCTTCGAATGAGGGTTGGAGTTATTTGCGCTGCAGCTTGGCAGCTTTCTCGGCGTCATACCACCACGTTGCGATAACGCCTCGATCGTATTTCGGTTTGATTTTGGGCCACGAGTATTTGTCCCAGAAGGCTAGGTTGTGTTCGGCCTTGTACCAGTGCGGGACCCAATAATGATTGGCGCGCATGACCCGGTCCATGGCTCGCGTCGCCGCAACCAAATCTGCCCGCGACTTGGCGGTGAGCGCTCTGTCGATCATCGCATCGACAACCGGATTGGCTATGCCCGCGAGATTGGGCGTTCCTTTGGTTTCAGCGGCTTGGGAGCCCCAGTAGTTCTTGATTTCGACGCCCGGCGTGAGCCGCAAGACAAGACGTTGTGTCGTTATATCGAAATCGTAGTCCTCGATACGCCGCTGATATTGCGAGCCGTCCACTAAGCGCGTGGAGGTGTTGATCCCCAGCAGTTTCAGATTTTCGGCATAAGGGCCGATGATCCGCAAAAACGCTTCCGAGAATGTCAGGAATTCAATTTCCAGCGGTTCACCCTTGGCATTACGGCGGACACCACCCTGGAGCTTCCATCCGGCTTCATCGAGCAATGCCGCGGCCTGCCGCAAAAGCTTGCGGTCCTTACCCGATCCGTCACTGAGGGGTGGGACGTAAGCCTCCTGGAACACCTCGGGCGGAAGCTGGGCTCGGTAGGGTTCAAGGAGCTCGAGCTCCGCGGGGCCTGGCGGTCCAGACGCCTTCATGTCCGAGTTCTCGAAGTAACTCGTGGTGCGTTTGTAAAGATTGTAAAATAGGTTGTTGTTGGCCCACTCGAAATCGAAGGCCAGTGCTATTGCATGTCTGGTTCGCGGGTCGGAAAATTTGCTCCGTCGCGTATTGAAGAAGAAGCCCTGCGTGCCGGAAGGCCGGCTGTCTTCCGGCGACATGCGTATGATCTTGCCCTCTCGCACGGCGGGAACATCATAAGCCGTTGCCCAGCTAACGCTCGTAAACTCTTCGCGTAAATCGAAAGAGCCGTTGAGAAGAGATTCAAGCTCCGCTTGCCGGTCGCGATAATACTCGTAGCGCAGTTCACCGAAATTGTACTGCCCGCGATTGACGGGCAGATCTTTGGCCCAATAGTCCTCGCGCCGTATGTACGTGACGAATGTACCGGCCTTGAACGGACCGATCTTGTAGGGGCCCGAGCCAAGCGGCGGTTTGAGCGTCGTTTGGTCGAAGGGTTGTGTCTCGTAGTATGCCTTTGAAAAGATTGGCAGCGCCGCGACTGTCATGGGCAGATCGCGCGTGAGTTCGCCTTGGAACGTGTACTTGACCGTCAGCGGATCGAGAGCCTCTGCCTTCGTAACGTCGCGCAGGCTGATGCGGTAGCTGGGATGCCCTAGCTTGGTCAGCGCTTCGAAGGAGTACACAACGTCTTCGGCCCGGACAGGGGAGCCATCGGTGAACTTTGCTTCTTCGCGAAGATGGAAAACCACCGAGAGATTATCGTCGGCGACCTCGGCGGATTTCGCCACCAGTCCATAAACGGCGTCGGGTTCATCAAGGGCACGCGCCATCAAGCTATCGAACAGGTATTCGAGCCCTTGCGCCGGATCGCCCTTCAAAATGTATCCATTGAAGCTGTCAAAGGTGACGCGCGCGGCCGTGCCGATCATGGCAAGGCGCCCCCCCTTCGGAGCGTCGGGATTGACGTAGTCGAAGTGTTTGAAATCAGGCGGATACTTGAGCTGGTCGAAGGCGGATAGTCCATGGGTCGGACCGCTGGCGCGGGCCGGTTCCGCAACCGCGGTCCCAATCACCGCGATCAGAATGGCGAAGCTTACCCACGTGCTGTGCCGCCCAGGTCGCCTCCAGTTTGCCCTCATCCGTTCACCTCTTCCTGTGCCCGTGTCCTGGTTTGGAGATAACGATCTTCACATGCCGCGTTGCGAGGCCAGAGCCTTCGCCTTGTCGGCATCGACCCACCAATTTGTGGTCGCAGCCGGGAACTGGGAGGGAAGCACCTCAGGCCGTCCGAATATGTCCCAGAAAGCAACGCGGTCGAAGGGGTAATGCCACTGCGGCACAACGTAGTAGTTCCACAGCAAAACACGATCAATCGCGCGCGTCGCGGCGACAACCTCTTCACGGTCTTTGGCCTGAACCAAATCCTCGATTAGCTCATCAAGGGCCGGATTCTTGATCCCAATGATATTGCGGCTACCGTTCTTATCGGCCGCAGCTGAGCCCCAATATTCACGTTGCTCATTGCCCGGAGAGTGCGACTGCGGGAAGGACGCGACAACAACGTCAAAATCAAACTCCTCAAGCCGTCGCGTGTACTGCGTTGAGTCAACGAGACGAACTCGGGCATCGATACCCAACTTTTTCAGATCGTCGATATAGGGCAGCAGCACCCGCTCAAAGTCAGGGCTGACGATGAGGAACTCAACGGAGAGCTTATCGCCTTTGGCGTTGGTAAGAACTCCGCCGTTCGTTTGCCACCCGGCCTCCTTCAGCAGCTTAGAGGCAGCACGCAAGTGGTTCCGATGGGCCGTAGCGTCTGGTGACGATGGCATTTTCCATTCTTGCGTGAATACTTCCGGAGGAACCTTGTCTCGAACCTTTTCAAGAATTTCCAGCTCACGCCCCGTCGGTAGTCCGGTCGCTTTCAGCTCCGAATTATCGAAGTAGCTGCTAACGCGAACATACATCTCGTAGAACAGCGACTTGTTCATCGCTTCAAAGTTGAACGCGAGATTGAACGCTTGGCGGACACGTGGGTCTTGGAACTGCGCTCTGCGCAGGTTGAATGCGAACGCTTGCATCGGTGCGACGCGTTTGTGCGGCAGAGCCTCTTTCTTGATCTGCCCGTTCTTGACAGCGTCGACGTTGTACTGAGTGGCCCAGGCGTTGGCACTGGACTCCGTCCAAAGATCTATCTGCCCTGCCTTAAAGGCTTCGAAGGCCGGTACGCGATCCCGGAAGTAGATGTAGCGGATCTCGTTAAAGTTATTGAGGCCGCGCGCTACGGGCAGATCCTTGGCCCAATAGTCGTCGACCCGTTCGAACGCGACCTGACGACCGGCATCGACCGATTTGATTCGATAGGGGCCGGAGCCCAAGGGAGCTTCGAGCGTAGACTTGGTAATGTCGCGGGGCTGTCCGTTCGCTTGCTTGCCTTCCCAGAAGTGCTTGGGAAGCACGTAAAGCTGCCCAAGGATCTGGGGCAACTCGCGGTTGCCTTTCATATCGAAGCGGAAGGTGACCTCGTGATCTCCGGTCTTCTCCGCACTCGTGACGTTTTTGTAGTAGAGCGCGAACAATGGATTGGCCGCTTTTAAGGCCTCCAGACTGAAAATCACGTCCTCTGGTGTGATAGGCTGGCCGTCATGAAAACGCGCGCCCTCACGCAGCTTGAATGTGGCGGAAGAATAATCTTCCGGGTATGAGACCCATTCAGCGACCAAACCGTATTCGGTTGATGGCTCATCAAGGCTTGTCGCCATCAGCGTGTCGTAGACCAGCCCGGCAACGCCATCCGCAGTCTCTCCCTTGATGCTGAAAGGATTAAGGGTGTCGAAGGATCCTAGGGAAGCACGGCGCACCGTCCCACCTTTAGGGGCATCGGGATTCGCCCAGTCGAAGTGCTTGAAGTCTGGCCCGAATTTTGGTTCGCCAACCAGGGACAGCGCGTGGTGATGAGCATCCTGAGCGGACACGTCGAGCGAGAGAGGGCCTGAGATCAGGGCCATGAAGGCTGCTGAGATCGCAATCGACTTCGAAATCCAGGTCATGGCCGTCATATGCGCTTCGGCTCCATGTGTTTGATTCGGCGACATGCGCCCCGAGACTCAGTATCTCCGTAGGCTGTCCATACAGATCTACACCTGCTGTAACGGTGGAGAGCGCCGAGGGCGAGTTAAGTCTTCTTAAGGTTCGCCACATTTGGCCAGATGTTTAAGGCTCAAAGAAGCACTTTGGTCTCAAAATAATCATAACAGAACGGCCCCGCTGGCAAAGCAGCGAGGCCGCATTAATAGACCGTATGACGTACAATCGGCGGATGCCGAACGTCATTGGGATCGTTACTTCAGGCTATTCAGGTAAGCCAGAAGGTTGGTGAGGGTTTTTTCATCCGAAACACCCGGAAACACCATCTTGGTTCCCGAAACAAAACTTTTAGGCTTGTGCAGGAAATGCGCGAGATCTTCCAGCGTCCAATCCCCGCCCTTTTCCTTCAAAGCAGCCGAATAAGTGAAGCCTTCGTGGCTCGCTTTCGGCCGTCCGACGATGCCCCAGAGGTCCGGACCAACCTTATTGGGGCCACCCTTTTCGGCGGAGTGGCAGGACATGCATTTCTTGAAGGTCGCTTCGCCGTCCGCAACATCGCCAGCGGGAGCATCTGCCGCGACTTTGGCAAAATCGAACGCTGGAGCAGCTGGTTCAGCCGCTCCGCCACCAGCTTCTTCAGGCGCAGGAGCGGGCAAAGTATAGCCCACAATGGCGTGCTCGCCGTGGTCACCGCCGTGTCCTTGGCTCAACTCAATCAGTGTCTTGCCACCAAAAATCAGTAATAGCGCCGTCAGTACGGCCCCCGCGATCTTGCTCAGCTCAAATGAGTCCATCGATAAACAACCCTGCTGTAGAAGGCCCTTGCCCCGGCGTCAGGACCGACCGACGGGCGCGCCAGCCAGCCTTTGGATTCGGCCGTCACTATAGGAATTCCGCCTGTGCTTGCAACACGGCTTGCCTACCTATAACAGCGTTGTCTCCGAGACTATTTGTCACCATTGCTCCTTGTGACCCGTGAAAGGCCCTATGTCCACCAGCACGTTGATCGTAATTCCGGCTCGCATGCAGGCCTCGCGGTTGCCAGGCAAACCGATGGCTGACATCGCTGGCGAACCCATGATCGTCCACGTCTGGCGGCGGGCTCATGCCGCGGGCCTTGGGCGCGTTGTTGTTGCCACCGACAGCGAAGAGATACGCGACGCAATTCGCTCAGTCGGCGGCGAAGCGGTCATGACGCGCGCTGATCACGCATCAGGTTCTGATCGGGTGTATGAGGCAATCAACAAGGTCGATCCGGACAGCGAAGCCGAGTACATCGTTAATTTGCAGGGCGATCTGCCAACGTTGGAGCCGCACCTCGTTGACGCATGTATAGCGCCGTTGCGCAGCAAGGGGCCGCACATCGTGACCCTGGCTGCCGAGATCAGCGAGGAGGCCGAACGCGACAACCCCAACGTCGTTAAGGTGGTCGCAACGCCGGTCGGATCACCTAACTTGCTGCGAGCACTATATTTTACCCGAGCGGTGGCTCCCTATGGGGAGGGTCCTTTCTATCATCATATCGGTATCTACGCTTATCGCCGTTCGGCGCTAGAACGTTTTGTGGCTCTGCGGCCTTCGCCGTTAGAGCAGCGCGAACGCTTGGAACAATTGCGAGCCCTCGAAGATGGCATGCGCATAGATGTCGCGATCGTTGACACGGTTCCGCTCGGTGTCGATACTCCCGCCGACTTGGAACGTGCACGCCAGCTTTTGAACAATCGTGCGGCCGATATCGCGGCGCGTGGGTCTTAATGTTTCGCGCCGCCCGCTCCAGTCTGTCTTTATTCCTACTTCCAGCTACGTTTGAACATGGCCCCAACTGAAAAGCCTGCGCACTCCGCGCAAAACGAGGATAAACCAGCCTCGGCACGCGTTGCATTCCAAGGTGAGCCAGGGGCCAATTCGCACCTTGCTTGCAGCGAAGTCTTCCCAAACTTCCAGGCCGTGGCCTGCCCGACGTTTGAAGAGGCCTTGGTCTGCGTCAAGAACGGTGACGCGGCTTACGCGATGATTCCGATCGAGAACTCGGTCGCTGGACGCGTTGCCGACATCCATCACCTTTTACCTGGTGCGGATCTCTATATCGTCGGTGAGCACTTTCTGCGTGTGCGTCATCAGTTGATGGCAAAGCCGGGCGCCAAGCTGTCGGACATCGAGAAGGTTCTGAGTCACACGCATGCGCTGGGTCAGTGTCGCAAGACATTGAAAAACTTGGGGCTCCGCCCGGTTCCGGAGGCGGACACCGCCGGGTCAGCGCGTATCGTATCCGAGTCTTCCGAGAAGGGGCTTGCAGCTATAGCCACGACGCTGGCTGCTGAAATCTACGGTCTCGAAATCCTGAAGAGCGACATCGAGGACGAGGTTCACAACACGACGCGGTTCGTCATCCTCTCGCGTGATCCCGATGATGCCGAACCGGAAGACAGCCCTGTGGTTACGACATTCATCTTCCGGGTCCGCAACGTGCCGGCCGCCCTTTATAAAGCGCTGGGCGGCTTTGCCACCAATGGCGTCAATATGACGAAGCTCGAGAGCTATCAGCTTGAAGGTTCTTTCAACGCGACAATGTTTTACGCGGACATTGAGGGCCATCCAGCGGATCGCATGGTGCAGCTCGCGCTTGAGGAGCTGTCGTTCTTTTCAAGCGAGGTAAAGTTGCTGGGCACCTACAAAGCGAGCCCATATCGCGCCGAGGTGGCAGTACAACAAAACGGTCCGGTGACGCTACATCAGCCGGGGTAACATCGGCAGGACGTATCCGGATGGGGAGGAAAAAACGCGATGCCACGTCTTGAAGGGAAGATAGCTGTCGTCACCGGAGCCGCCTCTGGCTTCGGACGGGCTATAGCTGAACGCTACGCCGAGGAAGGCTGTAAGGTTGTAGTCTCTGACCTTAACGGAGAAGGTGCTGAAAGCGTTGCACGCGCGATCGGATCATCAGCGCTCGCAACGCGAACGGATGTCACCCAACGCGCAGATGTCGAAGCCATGGTTGCTGCCGCTGTCGACGCTTTTGGTGGCCTCGACATCATGGTCAATAACGCCGGTTTTACGCATCGAAATCAGCCCGCGCTAAATGTGACGGAAGACGACTTCGATCGCGTCTACGCCGTCAACGTCAAAGCGATCTACCTCTCGACACTAGCCAGTGTTCCACACATGGAGCGGCGTGGAGGCGGTGTCATTATCAACACTGCGTCAACCGCCGGCGTACGGCCGAGGCCCGGTCTCACTTGGTACAATGGTTCGAAAGGTGCAGCGATTACCCTGACCAAGTCGCTAGCGGCCGAGCTTGCCCCAAAAAACATACGCGTGAACGCCATCAATCCGGTGATGGGCGAAACGGGCATGCTGGAACAGTTTATGGGGGTGCCGGACACACCCGAGAACCGCGCGAAATTTGTTTCAACGATCCCGTTAGGCCGGATGTCTAAGCCTTCAGACATCGCCAATGCTGCGGTCTTCCTCGCCGAGCCAGCCTCTGAATTCATCACCGGAGTTGCCATGGAAGTCGATGGCGGCCGCTGCGTCTGAACGCGCTCGTTTGAGAGAACCGTACCGACACAGCACACGCGGCTGTCATCCCGGGGCTTGTCCCCGGGATCCAACGTTCATCGAGCACCAGCGGGTTCTCATTAGGAAATCGATCGTACCCTACGCCGCGGGCGCAAATGTCTTTACGCCTTGTCCCCGACAAGGCGCTTGATCTTCGCCTCGCGCGTCGCTCCGTCTTCCTGCCAGCTCAGCGTCGATTGTAGCGCGCCATTGGCATCGAACAGGAAGACCGTCGCCGTGTGGTTCATCGTGTAGTCACCGCCCTCTTGCGGTACCTTTTCGTAAAAGGCGCGATAAAGCTTTCCGACCTTGGCGATCTGCTCGGGCGTGCCGGTCAACCCGATGATCCGTGGGTCGAACGAAGACATGTACTGGGCCATCAGCTCTGGTGTGTCGCGCTCAGGATCAACCGAAACGAACAGCACCTTGAGATCCTTTGTGGCAGATCCGATTGATTCAAGATGCTTGGTAATTTCAAGCAAAGTCGTCGGACAAATATCGGGGCAGTGGGTGAAGCCGAAAAACAGAATATAGGGGTGGCCTTTCAACTCGGAGCTTGAGAAGGTTTCTCCGTTCGCCCGAGTCAATGTGAAGTCGCCGCCAAGTCGCTTGGCCCCCGGCAGCTCAGCGCCTTGACGCACTGCCTGCTGCGCCTCTCCTAAGAGTATCGCACCGCCTACAATTGCCGCAAGAGCGACGGCGCCCCAAAGCACGAGTCTGAGTTTCTGAAGAGACGACTTGCCCGCCATCGATCTGTTGATCTCCGTTCGGTGAAAATAGGTTGGTCTAAGCGCGGCGCGGTCTTTATGCGGTCGCGTTTACAAACCGTGAGATAAGCAGGTGTGCCATCGTTTGCGAGCCTGGCAGCCACAATCCGTCGGGGTGCTTACCCGCCAACATTTGCGCTGCCTCGGACCGCGTAAACCAGCGTGCTTCGGCAACTTCACGCGTATTGACCTTGAGGTCGATGGATGGTGCACGCGCCATGCAACCCAGCATGAGCGAATGCGGAAAAGGCCAGGGCTGCGCGCTGACCAGTTCGACGTCGGTAACGTCCAAGCCGACTTCTTCCAAGGTTTCACGCCGTACGGCGTACTCAATGTCGTCACCCGGTTCGACGTAGCCGGCGATGGTGGAGAACATCTTGTCTGGAAAGCGCTCTTCATGAGCGAGCACGATGCGTTCGCCATCGTTGACCGCCATGATCACCACCGGATCCATGCGCGGAAACACTTCGTGTTTGCAGGCCCAGCACCGCCGTTTCCAGCCGCCGTCCTTGTTCGACATCGAGCCGCCGCAACGTCCGCAGCAGCGGTTGTTATCGTGCCAGTTCGCAAGTGAGATGGCTTGCGAAACCAGCGACAACTCCTCTGGCTTCATGGTGCCTTGCGCGGCGAGAGAGCGTAGATCCACGATCGGAGTGAGAAGCTCCTTTGCCACGGGAGCATTGCGTGCGTAGTGCTCAGTTGTCGCAACGGCAAAGTGCCCGGCGCCGCTTTTTGGATCGGTGCCCATGAAAATGGCCTCATGCACGGCCAGCCCCATATCGGCGATTTGCTTTCCAGAAAACCACCGGATCGAGGCCTTTGTACGCTCCGCATCCGACACAACCACGGGCTTGCCATTGGCCATGACGAGGAAACGGACATTATCGGCGCCCAGCAGCCCGTCAATGTACTCGCGGTCTGAGCGTCTGTCGCTCGCCCGGTCGAGTCCGGTTGCAGGTCCGAGTGTTGGGGTCATCCGGGTCTCCCTCCTAATGGCCACGGCGTCATGAGCGCCGAGCCCGGCCGCGGTTGGCCGTTTGGCATTCTTTGCCGATCCTTATATCGTCGAGATAACGGGGAGTTGCCAATATTGCAACGGAGAGCGAAGCTTCCCTCGCGAGACAATCGGCTCGGCGCACAGTAGACTGACACTTTATCTGGATTTGTGGGACGATGCACCCTTGCATACAGAAGCCCAACCCGTCATATAGCAGATGGGCTGGCGGCGGACGCATCCCTCGCCAACCGGGTCAGGTCGGGAACGAAGCAGCCCTAACGATTAGGACGCGGGTCGTCCGCCAGCCTTAAATCTCCCTTTGCGGTCGCGTTCTCCACAAGCGCCAGGGCACGTGTGACTTTTGGCGACGTGACGCCGGTACGTGCATCGCGATCATTCAGCGGCTAAACTCCCGCGCGATGACGCAAAAGAAAACCGGCATTATGGCAAGCGACGGCACTCCAGCATCGGAAACGACGACCAAACCCTACGTGGTGTTGGCCCGTAAGTACCGTCCGCAGACGTTTGACGACCTGATTGGGCAGGATGCCATGGTCGCGACCCTGAGCAATGCTTTTGAGCAGGGCCGGATCGCGCAAGGCTATATGCTGACCGGTGTCCGCGGGGTTGGTAAGACCACGACGGCGCGCATCATCGCCCGGGCGCTCAACTTCGAAGTTGACGGCGTCAGCAAGCCAACGGTCCGGTTACCGACCGACCCTGCGGCGTTCGGCCGCCACTGTCGGGAGATTATGGAAAGCCGGCATGCCGACGTCATTGAAATGGATGCGGCGTCGAATACCGGCATCGACAACGTACGCGAGATCATTGAAAGCGCCCGTTACCGGCCACTGGTCGCGCGCTACAAAGTCTACATCATCGACGAAGTCCACATGCTTTCGAAGGCTGCCTTCAACGCGTTGTTGAAGACGCTTGAAGAACCCCCGGAGCATGTGAAGTTCATCTTCGCGACGACCGAAATCCGCAAAGTACCGGTTACAGTGCTCTCTCGTTGTCAGCGGTTCGATCTGCGCCGCGTCGACGTGCCCCAACTCAGTCAGCACTTCAAAAAGATCACCAAGGAAGAGGGGGCGAGCGCCGAAGATGAGGCGCTTATGCTTATCGCTCGGGCTGCAGGGGGATCGGTTCGCGATGGCCTGTCGATTCTCGACCAGGCGATAGCGTTCACCAACGGTGAGGTGAAGGCGGCCGACGTCCGTGCCATGTTGGGCTTGGCGGACCGTGGTCGGATCTTCGACCTTCTTGATCTGTTATTCGCCGGGCGCGCTGGAGATGCGATCAACGCATTATCGGCCTTGCACCGCGATGGGGCCGAGCCCGTTCAGGTGCTCACCGATCTCTCCGAGGCTGTGCATCTGGCGACGCGGATTAAAGCGGTGGGCGCAGAAGCCGCGCGCGATGCCCTTTCGGCGGAAGAACAACGGCGTGCCGGCAGCGTGGCCGAGCGACTTTCAGTGCCGCTTTTGTCTCGCGCTTGGCAAATGCTTCTCAAGGGCATCGAAGAAGTCGGACGCGCGCCAAGCCCGATTGCCGCCGCCGAAATGGTGCTGATCCGAATGGCTTACACCGCGGATCTGCCTGGGCCTGAGGAGGTTATCAAGGCGCTGGGCGGAGAGAGCGTGCCGGCACGCCGTGCAGCACCGGCGCCCGCAACAGCCGATACAGCCGCGCCGCGGAGCCAATCAGATTATGGCGATAGAGCACCCGCGATCCCCTCGGCCGCGACCGGCGACACTGACCAAGGGTCCGTGGGCGAGGACCCAGGTTTCGCAGGAGGCGGGCTCGATGAGAGCTGGCTGGAGTCTGCCGAAGGTTTTTCCGACGAGTTCGATACCGATGATCCGGCAAATGCCTCGGACCTGATGCCCGTTAGCGGCGGATTGCGTCCCGATCCCGGCTCGTTCGAGGAAGCTCTTGATATCATAGGTCAACATCGTGATCTGAAGCTCAAGGTTTTCCTGGAAGAGCACGTCAGTCTCGTGAAATTCGACAGAGCCACGCACAGCATCGAGTTACATCTGCTCCAGGGTGCGCCACCAACAATCGCCAACGAATTACGCGAGCGGCTCAACCAGTGGACCAGTCATCACTGGATGGTAGCGCTTTCAAAATCGCCGGGCGCTCCACCCGTTGCCGTGGTGCGGCGAGAACGGCAAGCTGCGGAACTCGAAAGACTTAAAGCACACCCGACCGTAGCAGCGGCATTGCGGGCCTTCCCCGATGCGGAGATCGCCGCAGTCCGGCCAATTGACGGTGCGACGGATGAAGACGACGACACGGGCACGCGCACCGGTTGACCCCACGTAACTTAAGGAACCTCAAATGAAAGATCTAATGGGCATGATGGGCAAAGTTCGGGAGATGCAAACCCGGATGCAGGAAGTCCAGGCCGAACTTTCCGAAATGGAGATCGAGGGTCGGTCCGGTGCGGGCATGGTGGAAGTTGTTTTGAACGGCAAAGGCGACATGCAGCGGATCAAGATTGATCCAAGTCTCGCTAAGCCCGATGAGACCGACATCCTTGAAGATCTGATCGTGGCAGCCTTCCAGGACGCGAGATCGAAAGTCGAAGCGACAGTGCAGGAGAAGATGGCCTCTGTAACTGGAGGCCTGCCGTTGCCTCCAGGCTTGAAGCTTTTCTAGGCTCTACGGCTTCGCACACCGTGTCACCGAGCGAAGTCTCAATTTTAGATCGTTCGATGCGCCGAAATCCGCTTTGGCGCATCGCGATACTGATGGCCCTCCTGTTTGCGATATCTGCTGTGGGCCAAAGCAATCCGAGCTTCGCACAAAGCCTTGTAGGCGGTGAGGCGAAAACCGAGGCAATTGTAATCCTCGTCCCGGCAGACCTTTCGGAAGCCGTTGACCTTCCCGCCACCTCATCCGGACATCGTCCGACCGCCCGAACGCTCGGATCGGCATTAAAGCTTGCGAGAACGCTGCGGCGGCAATCTGCCGAGCCCGTCTCCATCGTTATCGAGTTGAGCGCCGGTGTTCATCGGCTCAAGGAGCCAATCGAACTTACGTCCGATGACGGAGGCACCGATGCGGCCCCATTGATCATACGCGGAACAAGCTCCGGCACCGCGACCCTGCGCGGCAGCGTTGTCCTCGAGCTGACGAGCCTGCCGTCCAGTCATCTCACGAAGTTGACGGACAAAGCCCGGGCCGCCGTCCAAGCCTATCGGCTCCCGGAGTTCGTCCGCAGCGCCACCCGCGTCGATGTCCCGCGTGTCCATGATCGGCTGCCGGATCTGATCCCCTTCGAGGTTTTCGACGCGGCAGGTCCGCTGATCCCGGCACGGTGGCCCAATGAAGGATTTGCTCCGGCAACCAGCCTGTCTGTCGACGGATCGGGCACAAAGTTCGCATTGAAGGGCGCCAATTATTCAGCCTGGGCGGACGAGCCGGACCTCTGGGCCAATGGCAACTTCCGCTGGAACTGGAATTATCAGACGATCCCGATTGTCCGGGCAGCACCCGCGGACGCTGCCCTCGAACTCGCGGCTCCTCCGCAATTCGGATTTGGCTCCGATTTTCGAATTTTCATCTCGCACGCGTTATCCGAACTCGACATGCCTGGAGAGTGGTACCGCGATCGGGACACGGGAACGCTCGTAGTCTGGCCGCGCCCCGAAGGAGGACCCCCGCTTGAGATATCTCTCGCACCGCACCTGTTTGAAATACTCGGTGCGCGAAACATCCAGATTGAAAATCTCGCGTTAGAGCGCGTGCGTGGAAGCGCGATCAAAATTGAAGGCGGCGCCAACATCGCAATTCGAGACGTCACCATCCGCGATACGGGTGGCGTTGCGGCAAGCATCAACAACGCAAGAGAGAGCGGCATCGAGAGCTGCAACATCGCGCGCACTGGCGAAGGCGGTGTGGTCCTGAGCGGCGGCGACAGGCCGAGCCTTACACCTGCGAACCTTTATGTGCGCGATTGTCGTATTCGGGATTTTTCCCGATTGGGGCGCATGTACCGGCCAGGCATTCGGCTTGATGGCGTCGGCAATACCGCGCGCGGCAATTACCTTTGTGATGCACCGCACACAGCCATCTCATTTTCCGGCAACGACCACCTGATCGAACTCAACGAGATCACCTCAGTCCTCACGGATACCTCCGATGCCGGTGCGATAGATACGGGACGTGATTGGACTGGGCGGGGCACCATCATACGCAATAACTTCCTGCATGATCTCCGTGGTCAGGGGGAGGGCTTCGAGGTCAAGGGCGTTTATCTCGACGACTTCACCAGCGGCACCACTGTGGAAGGCAACGTATTCCTGCGCGTCGAGCAGCCCGTGTTCATCGGCGGTGGCCGCGACAACGTTGCGCGCAAGAATGTGATGATCAACTCAGAGCCGGGCGTGCACATCGATGGACGCGGCATGACGTGGAATGGCGAGCTGGTCTGGAATACGGACCGTGAGTTGCGGCAACGGCTAGCCGCGATGCCCATCAGCTCGGCACGCTGGATGAAGCGCTATCCGCATCTGGCGGATATTCTCAGCGATGATCCCGCTCGCCCAAAGCGCAATACCGCTGAAGGCAATCTCTTTGTCTCAGGCGTTCCATACCGGATTTATCCCGAGGTCGAAGAGTCCGGGCAGGCCCTCCAACAACCGTTGACGCCGTCTGAAATAGGCGTGTCATCCCCTGCAAAATCACGCCTGGATGCTCTCAAGACTGCACGCGATATCCCAACCATTCTCGGAGAGGATATATTGAGCGCCGCACAACTGCAGGGCCTTCCCTACGACCGGATGGATCGCGGAATCATCTTGCCGCAAATTAATGCGGATGAGGGTTCAACCCGCTAACGGATCTACAACCCGTTTCCTGTAAAGCATGACGACAGGCGGAGTGTTGTGTGCCGGTGATCACCCTGGGATAGTGAGCTGCTGGGCACGCCTCGCACTGCCAGGAAGCACCTTTTTCTCAAACGCGAACCGTCCGGACCCATGTCCCTTGCTATCGTCACAGGCTCAGTTGCGCCTTACACCCATCGGCTCTACGAGGCATATGCGGAAGCCTCAGGCGAAGAGGTAACGGTCCTAGCGTGCGCCGCGATCGAACCGCAGCGCGCCTGGCAGATTCCGGAAGCGAAACACTACAAGCTCGAGGTTTTGTCGGGATGGCGCCGTCACGCCAGCTACACGAGCCATGCGTACTTCAATCCGTCTGTGATCACGGCGCTGCGGCGTTTGAAGCCTGACATCAGCATCCTGTGGGGTGGCTTCTCTCCAACGATGGCGCTCGCCGCCGGATATGCTCGTGCGACTGGGATACCCTACGGCGTCGCCACCGATGGCGCACTCGCAACAGATCCCGGCGAGACTTCTCGGGTGCATGGCCTCATGCGGCGTCTTCTGGTGCCATCGGCATCATTCGGTGTTTGTGCGAGCCAAGCCAGCGTAGATCTGCTCGCGCGTTGGGGCTTGTCGCGTGAGCGCGCTGTCGTCGTCCCTATCGTCGTGGCTTGGGACAGTCCGGTGGAAAAATTGAGCTATGAAGAGCGCCCCTTCGATATTCTGTTTGCCGGCGCGCTTAACGAGCACATCAAGGGAGCGCTTTTTTTTGCAGACGTAATCGATTGCTGCCGCCGGAAGGGCCTGACTCCCAAAGTTCGGATTGTCGGGGATGGCCCGCTCCGCGATGAGCTACAATCACGATTGACCCGATCCGGTGTCACAGCCCAATTTGATGGATATCTTCAAGCCGATGCGTTGCCCGCCGCATACGCGTCCGCAAAACTTTTGATGTTTCCATCGCGTGGCGACACGTGGGGCTTGGTCGCCAATGAAGCCGTCCTTTGCGGAACGCCCGTTATCGGCTCGCCGCACGCCGTCTCATCTCAAGAACTGATTGAGCCATTCGGTGTCGGTCTCGTTCGCCCGCTCGATATCGAAGCGTGGGCATGTGCAGCTACCGATATCCTCTCATCGCCGGAACGATGGGCGCGGTTCTCGCGCGATCGCGAAGATGCTGTGCGCTGGTTCAGCTTGGAGAAGTCTCTCGCGGAATTTACGCGCGCTGTTTCATTCGCGCGCCGTCTTCCCGGCCTCGCCGCCAACGTTGAACAAGCGACCTGAGCCTTGGTTTAATCGACAGGACCCAGGGCAGTTGTTGAACACTTTCGTTGGTCATGACCACGCGATACCAGATGTCTTTCGCGGGTCGCTCGCTATTGTGCCGCGCATGTACGAGGAAAATGCCTCGGTGATCGCTCGAACGGATCGCGGCGAGCGCTTCTGGGGTGGCGTCGTCTTCGTGCCCCCACGGAAACGAAAAACCACGAACCGTTCGGCCGGACATCTCTTCCAGCTCGTCTTTTGCGCTGACAATTTCCGAGTTGAGCTCACGGGCGTCGAGGGCTCTGCATCGCACGTGTGAGCGCGTGTGGTTTCCGATCTCTATGCCAAAGTCCGCAAGGCGTTTGAGGTCGTCAGGCTCAAGAAAAAGACCGAGGTCGCGATGAAGCTGCGCTTGAGTCTGGCCCAGCTTTGCAAGGATCACCGCACTCATGTCCTGCAACTCGGTAGGGGCGAGCCGGGAGGCATAGCCACCGATCAAGTCTAAGAGCGTTTCAGCTTCGAAGCGCCCGTTCGAAACGAGACGGCTCAAGTCGTCGATCCCCCACTGTGCGGCACTTAACGCCAACATGTTCTCGGGTGGCACGAACGCATCGCGAATCGGCCTAGCATTGGCGAACATGACAGCCGGCAGCCTCCGTTCGGCAAGCATAGGCGCGGCATTGGTCAGTACCGACCGGTAAGCGTCGTCGAACGTAATCAATAAGGGCCGTTCAGGAAGTTCGCCTGCAAGGACGGCATCAAGCCCAACGACGTTGTAACGAGAGGTGAAATAATCGAGGTGCTCGGCAAAGGTGGTGGGAGTCGTTGTGATCCCAAGTCCGGCTGTCGCAGCGCTCTCCCGGGCGGCGATATCGTGATAGCACACGCACGTCAGTGCAGGTCGTCGCGCGGATTTCATGAAGCAACTCCCGCAATTCTACACTTTTTATTCTGAGCAGCAGTGACAAGCCGTGCGTAAGTTGAGGTCATGAGATCACAAACCGCCGCCTCGCTATACTCTCGTTCAAAGATCTCGCGCGCCCGCTGACCCATTCCAGCTAAGGTGTCAGGAGCAGAGAGCGCGGCAAGCACCTCGGTCTGCATGTCGATGGGATCACCTGGCGCAAACAGGTGACCCGTTTCGCCGTGTCGAACAATCTCAGCCAGACTGCCGATGCGTGAGGCTAGAACCGGAAGACCAGACGCGTAGGCTTCCGCGATAACCATCGGAAAGTTCTCGTAATAGATGGACGGGATGATGAGGAACTGTGCCCGTGCCATTTCCCGCCGCACCTCATCGGACCCGATCCGCCCGACAAATGTGATGTTTCCCCTCGCCTGCGTTTCCAGCTCTTCGCGCAGCGGCCCGTCGCCGCAAATCCTAAGAGGAACATCAATACCGACCCAAGCAGCGACCAGATCGCGGACACCCTTTTCCTCGCTTAGCCGCCCGACGAATAGCGCACCATTCCGCGAGCCGTGAGACGCCGGTCCTGGATCAATGGCGAAATTGGGTTTTACGACAATACGCTCTGCGGGAAGCCCCGCGGCGATGAACCGGCTCTTGGCGAAGTCGCTCAGCGCAAAATAGAGGTCGACTTTCTTCGACCACGTCCCTGCGCGCTGGTGGCTGTCGATCATATGCGCGACGGCCAGCGATCCGAGGAGTGAACCGCGATAGCACCGATGTCGTACGGCCCAATAGGGTGAGCCGCCCAGACATTTCTCGCAGACTTTATTATCGCGAAGAAAGAATCCGCCGGCGCAACTGACGCGAAAATTATGGAGCGTCTGTACGACAGGCACCCCAGCCTCCGCGCACGCATCGTATACGGCGGGTGTCAGCAAGGGAAAGACGTTGTGGACCTGAACGATGTCAGGCTGAAACGTGGCAATCCTCTCCGCCATCCATTCGCGGCCGGCAGGATTATAGCTGACGCGGCGCGCAGCCGCGAGCTTCGCCATCGTCCCGGAAATAGAGTCGTTGGAGATCGTCTCCAGTTGAACGCTATGACCTGCCCTGCGCAGCATAGCGCACTCGTTCTCGGCGACGATGTCTTCGCCGCCGAGTTGCTGGTATTGGTTATGGGCAATCAACACCCGCATGCTTGCGTCCGATACTCTCAGGATCTGGTCAGCGCTAACGTGACCGCGTTACGCAAAACCGGATTTTTGCAGTAGAGCCAAAGCGGATCGGATTGCTCGAGTTTGCGGGAAATTCGCCGTTTAAACTGGAATGTCCCGTAGTTGCCGAAGGGATCGATGCCCGACAGGTCGAAGGAGGTTAGCCCCTCCGAACAAGCGTATTCGAAAAGCGTCCAGATCGCGAGATAGCTTGCCTCGTTCGCACGCGCGAGTTCGTTGGAGGCGGCGACCAGACCGATCATGCGTTTCGCAGCCTGATGTGCAATGTAAAGGGAAGCCACTTCGCCATCGACATGTGCCTCGGCGATAACGTATCGATCGTCATCCCCGACGATCTTGCGAAACGCGCTCGTATTGAAACCCTTCTCGAAGTTCTTTCGAGTGGCGAGATCGTCATACATGGCGGCAAGCCGGTCTATGGCGGCGCGCCGCTCGCGCGTGCCGCGCACGATATCGCAACTGAGCTTTGGGTTCTTCAGCCCAAGTTTGACGTATCGCCGTGCAGTCTGATTGAGCTGAGCGCGCACGTCATCCAACCCCTTGGACAGATCCATCACTAGTGTGAAGTTCCTCCGGTTGAGGATCGGCGCAAACCCTGAAGCGAGGATCCCCATGACCGTTTCATCTGTGCGAAAGCCGTAGAAATTGATGCCAACGACCACGTTCCATCGCACATCGATCTGCTTGAGCATGACCTCCACGATCTTGGAGATCTTGCTGTAGGTCTCGCAATCGAAGAACAACGGTCCGCCCTGAATAAGCACCCGTCGAATTCCGCAGCGTTTCTGGGTTTGTGTCTGATACAGCGCGCGCGTTACGCCGGCCGCATCGACAACTCGAAACCTCTCGACGCTCCATCCCGAGCCGCGCTTATATTCACCCCACCCCCACGAAGTGTAGGCGCTGCGCAGCGGATGCCGGGCGAGCAAATCTTCCCAAACGTACTCATCGAGCACGCGCTCGGCGCGATATCCGTCGACTTCGGCTTCCACCGCAGGCTCAGAAAGAAGATCTTCAGCCCCGCGAAGTCTATTAAGCATTAGGGTCCCCAAAATTTCCGCCATTTAGCGCGTTAGCCTTGGCGAGACACCCACAGAGTAAAGGCGTTCGCATGCGGCTATGGCACAGCAAGAACCGGGCCTTAACTTGCGACCTAAGGATCTGCGTACCTAGAACAATCAGTGGCCTCACAAATACCCGTAGTTTCGGGGGATCTGGAGAAATTCGTCCAGCGCCGTAAACGTCGGGGCAGCTTGGCTAAGAGCTAACGACTACTTGCTGCCCCGATTTGGAACACGGCGAACGATCACGGGTGTTCCGCCACGAAGTTGAGATCGAAAAATCGCAAAGGCACTAGAGTGGCGGCCACCCAGATGTCCGGCTGCTAGGCTTGGAATACGGGTTCCGCGACGTGGCGCTGGATTTCGTAGATGCCGTGTATCGCCATAACGAGATAGGCTGCGAAGATAGCCAAGGGCGCTGACATTTCACCCAAGAAGGATTGGGTCCCAAAGTAGGTGCTCATCGCGGCGATGCCTCCAAAGACCGACTGAAGCATGATCGCACGCGATTTGCGTACCGTATTGAGGTAGTGGCTGGTCAGCGAATGAATGATCATCGCCACGTGTGCCAGTGCAAACATGAAACCGAGGTCTGCCGGATATTCTTTGTTGGTAAGCCATGGATAGAGCGGCTGAGCGATAAGCCAAAGGGTCGTGGCAACGGCAACGGTGCCCAACAGAGCGCCAACGGCCAACAGCGGCACTAGTTTGCTGCGGTCGATGCCGGAGTCGTTTTCGAGTTGATAGATTGCGCGCGGCAAAAAGTAATTCAGAGACTGTTTGACGGGATTGAGTGTGCTGAAAGGCAGCTCTGCCGCGCGCAGGTGCCCCGTCGCGTTCAAGCCAAACCTTTGCGCGACGAGAAGCTGCACGGCGTCGATATGAAAAAAGGAGATGAGTACCGACGGCAGCAGATGCCGTGCATAGAAGAAGTGAGTATGCCACACCCAAGCCAGGCGGTTGAAAGTCGCGCGCCATCGCAGCAACACCATGAGTGCGCCACTTGCAGCTAAGCCTGTTACCCCGTGGACGAGAAGAAGCAGATAGACGTCGATATGTCCGCTCCAACCGAGGTAGGCGACGGCGCCGACGAGGACAATCTGCCGTGCAACCTCGATGAAAAACATGGCTTGGTGCTGATTGTTCGCGGTCGCCTGCAGCTTGATGTTCTCGACCGTGGTGAGTGCAAAGACGAAAATTGGGATGGCGAAAAAGCCAATCGTTTCTTTGACTGGCACGAAACCGAACGTCGCCGCGCTGAACAACAGCGAGACCACGGTAACGGTGATGAGGTTGAGACCATTGTAAGCGCATTCGTATACGCGCTTGATGCGGGCGAAACGCGGTACGCACAGATGGAACACAAGGCCCGTGATCGACGAGGTGAACGCTGCGCTGGAAGCGCCGATCACATAAAGCAGTCCCCACGTGCCAAATTCGGCAATGGGCAGAAACCGCAACAACAGCACCGACACGACGAGGTTGCCCGCAGAAGACAGCGCTTGCGCGCCCACCGAATAGCCGACAGCCTTGATCATCCGCTCGCTACGGCGGATCAGATCAAACAGGTTAATGCTGCGTACACGTGCGAACAATCGGTGCATGTCCCTGCATCTGGCCCAGATGAATCCGGAGCCATGAAGTGTGTCGAAATAGACAGCGATCAGACTGGCTGGCCCCCGTCAGGTCTTCTTAAGCAAGATCCGAACCATTCGATACAAATCGTTTCAGATTTGGTTTCTTGGAGCCGACCTCAGGGGAGCGAGGTCGAGCGCATCCCGATGCCACCCTTGAAACATGTAAGTGAAACTCAGAATGCTGTCCAAACGCATGCCTCTGCCCCAAGCTGTGGCCGCTAAGTCTTTGCCGCACAAATTAATTCTAGGTGTGCCGGTGGCCGTAACGACGATGTCGGAGGCGGTGGATACCATCGGCAGGTGGATCGCTGGAAGGGAAAGCCGCTACGTGTGCGCCAGTGATGTGCATAGCATCACGAGGGCCCAGGAAACCGCCTCGCATATGGAGGCGCTCAATGCTGCCGATATGGTCGTTCCCGATGGCATGCCGGTTGTCTGGGCCTCACGTCTCTATGGAGCAGCGAAAGCGCAGCGCGTGTGCGGTCCTGATCTTATGCTCGCTGTCTGCGAGCGTTCCTTAACCACCGGTTGGACGCACTATTTTTACGGCGGCGCGGAAGGTGTCGCGGAGGCGCTCGCCGAAAAGCTGAGAACGCGTTACCCAGGACTGAAAGTGGTCGGAACAGAATGCCCACCCTTCCGGCCTTTGACGGACGGCGAAACGCAAGCTGCCCTGCAACGTATCAATGATGCCGCCCCTGATATCGTCTGGATCGGTTTGGGATGCCCCAAGCAGGAAGCCTGGATGCTGAAGCATCGGCCAGACCTTCCAGGCAAGACCCTCGTTGGCGTTGGTGCCGCCTTCGACTTTCATACGGATCGTGTAAAGCGCGCGCCCGTCTGGATGCAAAATTCCGGACTGGAGTGGGCGCATCGCCTGGCCAGTGAACCGCGTCGGTTGTGGCGGCGATATCTCCTTCAGGCTCCCCGTTTCGTATTTGCCAGTCTCCGCGAGTGGATCAGCGGCAGCGCCCGCACTTGATGCTCAATCTTACCCGCAAGCGCGCGATGGCCGCCAAGAGAGCGCGAACGCAATCATAAGTGCGACTGGTATCTGATAGAACAGATAGATCATGACGTTATCGGTCATCATCAGCACAGCGGTGGCGAGTCCTAATCCAGCGGCTAATGCTGACGTGGCGAAGATTGCAGCCAAGCCAATGGTCAGCACGATCGAGCCGATCGATCCGTAGTCGACCAGGATTTTGAGCCAGTCATTGTGGGTGAGCGGCACACCGCCTGCCGTGACCTGAACCGTGATCGTATCGGCACTACCCGCGCCTGAGCCGAACAGAGACATCAGGATCGGACGGGCAGACATCTCATGATAGATCGCAGAAGAAATCTTGTAGCGGCCGGCCATGAACTCTTCGATGGGCACCGTAATGTGCGCGGCTCGAAATACTGTCTCCACAATCCAAACCAGATAAACGGACAACACATTCAATCCTGCAAATGCAAGCAATAAGATGACGAACCGTGCCTTTGGTCGGTTCAAACTCGGTGCTCTCAGTAAGAACCAGATCGTGAGAACGCCAACGAGCATTGCCGCAAGTCCAATGCGCTTTCCCCCGAGAAGGCACATGGCAAAAGCCAGCACGGTCTCAATCCGCGCGCCGATGGCGAAAAAGAAGATGACGTAGATCGCGCCAATCAGCCCTTCATTGCTGTCGAACGATTGAGACAGGGAGGCCGACCGTAGAAAGTGCAGGCTGAACCCGCCGTGGTCGATGGTGGCGTAGCGAAACGCAAAAAGCACCAGCGAGACATAGAAGATGAAGCGGATATGCTGTTCCCGCACGTAGGGAACAATCGCGTAGCAAACAAGCACACCGCTGATGATGATGTAATCCCGCAGGAAGAAATCCGACAGCCCGGGTGACACCATCCAACCGGTGCCGCCAAGCGCCAAATAGAAGAGCAGCAGCGCGAGGATGTTAGGTTGCAATCTCGTGTTGTGAGAAACGAGCGGTGAGACGAGCAGAATCGCGGGAACGAGGTACATCACGTACCGCAGCGAAGTGAGCTGATCGACAGTCGAGATCCCAATATATCCGATCAGGTAGACGCCGATCAGCAAGCCGGTGAGAACCGGCTCGCTGCGGTGAACTGAGGTGGGATAGACGCTGGCCATCGAAGGTGTTCTTGGATCCAAAGTTTCGACGCGGACTTAGGCTGCCACGATCACGGCTCGCCCTTTTTCAACATGCCACTTATGCAAGGCCTGAAATGCGCTCCGAAGTTGGGGTTTGTCGGACTGACCTTCCCGGGCGACGACAACGATCTGCGAAGCCAGTGAAACGAGGCCCCGCAAGGACCGCTCGCGCATCAGGATGCCGCCGTCCAGAACGATGAGATCGAAGTCGTCTTCCGCGGCCACAATGACCTTACGAATTGCTTCCGGGTCCAATGCAACGCCCAGGCCTTGTGGTCGTTTGCCCAGAGCCAACACACTGACCGAGCCGATAGCGTTCGCGTTGATAGCCTTTCCAAGCGCCAGATCGCCCTCGGCTACCTCGATGAGCCCGTTCCGATCGGCGAGCTGAAGCCTTCGGCTGAGCAAGGCAGTATCAGGGTTGGCGTCGATGAGCAGGACGCGATCGCCATCCTCTGCGGCAGCGACAGCCAGATTAGCCGCGAACGCGGATTTCGTAAGACCGGCGTCTTTATCCGCATCTGCGGACGTAACGAGTACAGCAGCACCACGATGTGGCCCGATGGCAAATCGGATCTCGCTCGCAAAATCGCGCAAGCGCGAAGCCGCATCCGGGCCTCCGTCATCGTCATTGGTTGAAGCCGTTTGACCATCCTGCGGAAACACTCCGGCTGCGTTGGGTAATGGCGCAACGGTCCAGCCGTCCGATAAGGTTGCGAGCTGCGTGTCGCTGCGCAGCTTCTTATCCGCAATATCGCGCCACAGCGCGGCACCGACGCCCAACCCAAGGCCGGTGAGAAGACCAGCTATGCCGACCAGTGCAAGCGGTAGCCCCTTGTGGCGGCGCGGCGGCACGGCTGGAGAGATGACCGTCACCATGGACGAGTCGACGCGCTGCTGTTCAGACAGCTCACGCGAGCGCAAGAGGAATGCGGAGTAGACTGAGCGACGTGCCTCGGCTTCCCGTTCCAACTCGCGCAACTTTACGAGACGATCATTAGTTTCTGACGAGATCTTTTTGGCCTCAGCCAACTTGATTTCCAGCTTGCGCTCGTTGCCCATGGCGCGATCAAGGTCAAGCTGCGCCGTCTGCTCGATACGTTTTAATTCGTCATCAAGCTGCCGCTTGGCGATAGCCACCTCTTGACTGACTTGCCGCATGGCCGGGTGCGACGGAAGCAGTTGGCTGCCGAGCGCGGCTTGGCGTTGACGGACCGTCGCATACTGCTCTCTCAGTCGCCGGATATTCTCTGAGCTTAGAGCTTCTAATGTTGCGTCCGGTCCGAGGCCCGCAGATGCGAGAGAGCGGATTTGCTCAAGCCGGGATCGGGCGCGCAGCGTTTCCGCACGCGCGTTTCCTAATTGTGTATTGAGCTCACTGAGCTGCTGTTCGGTAACGAGCTGACCGGAAGCGGTGAAAATGTCGTACGCGCGTTTGAAGTCTTCGACTTTGCTTTCGGCAACTTCCACATCATTGCGCAATTCATCGAGCCGCCCGACGAGGGATTGCCCAGCCCGTGCCGTCGCGCTCGCCCGCGTGCTAAGACGAGTCGTGAGGTATTCCTCGGTGATCCAATTGGCGATATCGGCCGACTTTTGCGGGCTCTTGGTCGCGATGCCGATATCGACGGTGTAGCTGGTTGGTTCCCGCATGGCGAAGATCGATTCACGCAGGCTCTGCAGCGTAATCAGTTCCGCAGGTGGATTGCGAGCCTCCATACCGAGAGCAGATTCGACGCCAGCACGAACGGTGGCGATGCTATCGGTGATGAAGGACAATGGCCCCCCATCCGTCCCATTGAATTCAGGGTCGTCAACCAAATTGTGCTTGGCAATGACTTTGGATAAGACACTGTCAGAACTGAGAAAATGAACCTCGCTCTCAACGAGCGCAGACCCCTGTTCTACCGTAGCCGGACCAGGCGTAACACCTTTATCAATGACGTCGAGGCCCCGCGGGTCGATGAGCATCCGCGTCGAGGCTTCATAATATTTAGGAAGAGCCAACGCTATGGCGGTGACGACGACGGCTGTGCCGATCGTCGTCATCCCAATCATGCGCCAATGCCGTTTTGCAAGACCGACGAACTCGCGTGGGTCGAGCTTCATAAAAGACTCTGCCGGTCCCGCAGCGTTTACATTCGACGGTCTATGTCCCGCTTGAGGGTCGCGGACGACGACATCCCAGATCCGTGTCTCATTCTGACGCATTTGCTCACCAAGAGTGCCGCTGCTGCCATCCCAATGATGGCGGCACTTGGCAACGGCCCAGCCGCTCACAGTTGTTCTGCTACGCGATTGTCAGATCTGATGAAGCAATCACCGTGCCAGCAAATGCACGGAATTCTGGAACACATGAGGCTGTTCAACTCCAAGTGGAGACGTCATTTCAATGACAGCACAAAATATGAGCAAATTAACGTAAGTTTCTAAAGTGAAAATAGAAAAACGGAATGTCGCAATTGATAAAATTCCGTAACGTGTTATTCAGCACTGTGTGTGTGGCCCTCGAACTTGACAAGACAATCGCGAACCGCTGCTGAAAATCAGCACGCGGGGAGTTGGCGCGATGTTTGCGTGTTGGTCGTTCAGGTGTTGCACCGCAGTGTTAGCGTAGCGGGAATTACAGATGAACATTCACGCTTCTGTGAACCAGGAAGGCTTTGAAAGCACTCCTGATACAGACGATTGTGCAGAGCCACGCAGCGGCCTCTCCGGGCTGGCTGTCGGTACGCTAGCCTGCGCGGTTGAGATCCTCGCGATCCTCGCGACGTCGATCACAACCGACCTCATCTATCACAGCACGGTTTACGGGACGTGGGGCAGACAGCTGGACGCAACCGCCGTCGGGCTCTTCATAGCGCTTATCGTCACGCTGCCATTCATCTTTCGCGGAGATTACCGGCTACACGCATTAATTGAAGGTGCTCGCCGTCCGAAGGATGTTTTTCTCACCTGGAACTACGCTTTCATTTCGCTCGTTGTGCTTTGTTTTCTCACGAAAACAACGACGATCTATTCCCGCGGCTGGTTGATCCTGTTCTACTTAACGGGATTAATGGTTTTGCCGATGGTGACGAGCTTCACGTCGTACGCAGTGCGTCAGGCTATCCGCCAGGGACGCGTTGGGCGCAGGCGTTTGATGTTGATTGGCGAAAACGAGCCGATACGAGCCTTTATGCGCCAGATTATCGGCAGCGGGACCAGCGTCTCCATTGCGTCATGTGTGAATATCGACAACTGCATATCCGGAGATCAGGATCTTGCCGCGACGCTGACGCAAGCTATCCGTACCGCGCGTGAGCGTGCCATAGAGGATGTGATTATCTTGGTCGATTGGACGCGTATCGAACTTGTCGATCGCATTTCCGAGCGGTTTATCGAACTTCCTGTTGCCGTGCAGCTTGCAGCGCCGGCACCGATGGCGCGTCTTCTTCGGTCACGCTCGATGCACTACGGCCGGGCGGCAACCTTTGCTTTGTCCAATCCTCCGCTTCAGCCCTATCAGGCGTTACTCAAGCGAAGCTTCGATGTCGTGGTGGCGGGATTGGCATTGATCCTGTTGCTCCCAGTTTTCGCGATCATCGCGCTCGCGATAAAGCGGGATTCACCCGGCCCCGTTTTTTTTCGGCAGCATCGTCGCGGCTACAATCACAAGGAATTCCTGATCTGGAAATTCCGTACCATGACAGCGTTGGATGACGGCGACACCGTCGTCCAGGCGCAACGCAACGACAGCCGCGTCACTCGGATCGGACGGTATCTGCGCAAGTTGAACCTGGATGAGCTGCCCCAGCTGATCAATGTGCTGCTCGGCGACATGTCTCTGGTCGGGCCACGTCCCCATGCTGTGGCTCACGACCGCCATTTTGAAGAGCGCATTCAACGGTACGGGCAGCGCCTAAATGTTAAACCCGGCATCACCGGATGGGCTCAGGTGAATGGGTTCAGGGGGCTGACGGAGACGGAGAACGACATGAAAAATCGTGTCGTTCATGACCTCTACTATATCGAGAATTGGTCGATCGCGTTTGACGTGTACATTCTCGTTCGGACCGTTATATCCCCGCGGGCTTACCGGAACGCATTCTAGGGCAGCGCCCCGTCCGGCCCTTAAAGTGCGGCAATCCCATAACTTTCTTGGGATAGGCACGAGATCTATCTCGCGGCCCCTTGAAAATACATTCAAAGAAACGAATATAAATAGCGCTTGGCGTTGCTGATGTCGAACCGATCACCGGGCCGAGCGGTTATGCTGACAGACGATTGAAGGCTGTCAGATGATAAAGGGGCTTTGATAGTAATGACGGAATTTACGCCCGTTTCGGCCTTGATAGGCGGAACCCTAATTGGCCTAGGCGCAACGATGCTCATGTGGTTTCTCGGACGTATCGCCGGCATTTCCGGCATCGTGTCGGGAGCGGCGTTTCCTCAATCGTTTTCGGACTGGTCGTGGCGCGCCGCCTTTCTGATCGGGATGATTGTCGCGCCGTCGCTTTATGCGGTTTTCATGGGACATCTCCCGGACGTCACGCTGTCGTCAGATCTGCTCAAGACCGTGGTGGCGGGACTCATCGTTGGCGTGGGCGTTACCTTCGGCGCCGGTTGTGCGAGCGGCCATGGCGTCTGCGGGATCGCACGGGTCTCACCGCGTTCGATCGTCGCCACGGCAACGTTCATGGCCGTAGCTCTCGTCACGGTTTTCGTCACCCGGCATGTTGTGGGAGCCTAAGCCATGCCAATCATCGCTGCTCTGTTCGCCGGTGTAATTTTCGGCCTGGGAATCACGGTTTCGGGGATGATCAATCCAGCCAAGGTTTTGAACTTCTTCGACGTCGCAGGGACTTGGGATCCCAGCTTGGCACTCGTTATGGCGGCTGCGCTGATCACTACGGCTATTGGCTACCGGCTCGTGTTCGCGCGCGGAACTCCCCTGGTGGAGCCTCGGTTCCTCGTCCCAACCCGGAAAGATGTTGACGCCCAACTGCTCCTTGGATCGGCAATCTACGGGCTCGGATGGGGACTGATCGGCTACTGCCCAGGTGGTGTAGTTCCTGCCCTGGGCCTGGGACGCATCGAACCATTCGTCTTTGTCGCGGCGCTCGTAGGCGGAATGGGGCTTGCCCGGCTGTTGAGCCGTTTACGCACCACATCGCAACCGGCGTAAAGGCCTGAACCACGTTTGCGCGTGGACTAGAGGGAATATATTCTATTCCTGCGACAGATTTTGAAAAATCAGACCGCCAATCGGTGTCGAAACAATAAAACTGAAAGGGAAGGCCAACAGATGTCTAAGGATTATCCAGTTGATTTGTCGGTCCGACCGGAGGTGAAGGGCTTCTTTGATGAAGCCACCAACACGATCAGCTATGTCGTGAAGGACCCCACCTCCAATGCTTGCGCCATCATAGATTCAGTGATGGACATCGACTACGCGGCGGGGCGCTTGTCGCATCAGTCCGCCGATGAGATTATTGCTTACGTGAAGGAGCACAACCTCAAGGTTGAGTGGCTAATCGAAACGCATGTCCATGCCGATCACCTGTCGGCGGCACCTTATCTGCAGCAGGAACTCGGCGGCAAAATCGGGATCGGTGAGAAGATCACCGTCGTGCAGGACGTTTTCGGGAAGGTCTTTAACGAGGGCACCGAGTTCCAGCGTGACGGCAGCCAATTCGACAGGTTGTTCACTGATGGTGACACTTACAAAATCGGATCCATGACGGCGTTCGCCATGCATACCCCTGGCCATACCCCGGCATGTATGACGCATGTCATCGGCGATGCTGCTTTCGTGGGCGACACGCTCTTCATGCCGGATGGAGGCACCGCGCGCGCTGACTTCCCCGGTGGCGACGCACGCGAACTCTATCGTTCGATTAAGAAGGTTCTGGCGCTCCCGCCGGAAATGCGCCTGTTCATGTGCCATGATTACGGGCCGAACGGCCGGGAAATCCGCTGGGAAACGACAGTCGCAGCCGAACGCCGAGACAACGTCCATGTGCGCGATGGCGTGACGGAGGACGAGTTCATAAAGATGCGGACCGAGCGGGACGCGACCCTCTCGATGCCGAAGCTCATTATCCCATCTATCCAGGTCAATATGCGCGGCGGCAATCTCCCCGAGGCCGATGAGACAGGGAAGCGCTTCCTGAAGGTGCCGCTAAATGGTCTTTGATCGCGGAAGCGATCTTTAAGAAAGACTAGGATCAATGCCCACCGCGTCTCGGCGTGGTGGGCATAAAATTATAGGGACACGGCCTGAGAACTCCGGCGATTGCCAACCTCCGTGACAGCGCGCCGCTGGCGTGCCAGTGTCCCGCGTTTGCTAGAGAGAGTCGGGGATGAAGAAGGACATATGTCGGCATGAGCAAGACGATAGCCGGCCCGGAAATCGAACGCATGATCCAGCTTCTGAGCCGATTGCCTGGGTTAGGTCCGCGATCGGCGCGTAAGGCGGCGCTATCTCTGCTCAAGCGACGTGAAGATTTGCTCATGCCGCTCGCCGATGCGCTCAGCGCCGCTGTTGACCGCATCACCCATTGCTCCGAGTGTGGAAACGTCGACACGGTTTCCCCATGCAGCCTGTGCCGTGACGAACGTCGTGATCGATCAGTCGTAGTCGTCGTCGAAGAGGTCGGAGATCTGTGGGCGCTGGAACGGGCCGCGGCAATTAACGGCGTTTATCATGTTTTGGGCGGGCATCTGTCGCCCTTGGATGGTGTCGGTCCCGACAATCTGAATATTCCTCGCTTGCTGGAACGGGCCTCGTCGGGCGAAGTGAAAGAGGTGATCCTTGCCCTCAACGCTACAGTGGAGGGCCAATCCACCATGCACTACATAAAAGAAAGATTGGCGCCAACCAATGTCGCCGTCTCTGAAATTCAGAAGGGTGTCCCGATCGGCGGCGAACTCGACTATCTCGATGACGGCACGCTGGCCGCCGCTATTAAATCTCGTCGCCGCATCTAACGAAATTCGTCGCCTGACGAGCAGGGCTAGCCGCTTGGTAGCCAACCCTGCCGCCGGGCTTAAAATAAAGAAACGGTTCGAGGGAATGGAGTCCATAACGCCTGAGGTGGCCCGTCATCCGCGGGTGCCGCCCCGCCGTGTCGCGGTGGAGCCACCCAAGTTCGTTAGCGGCTCCCTCTTGCGCCACATCCTAGTCATGACAGGCGCTGGAGCATTTGGGCTTGTCGCAATTTTCGTCGGCGACCTCGCAAACATTTATTTTCTCAGCCTGCTCAACGATCAGGCCATCGTGGCTGCGATCGGCTATGGCAGCTCAATCGTAGCGCTCACGATCTCTATCGGTCTCGGCTTGCTCATTGCAACGATGTCACTCGTGTCGCCCGCGATAGGCGCAGGACGCTACGTGCGTGCGCGTCGTGTTGCGGCGAGTGCCCACTGTTGGACCTTTATTGTCGCGACCATCCTTGCCGTTATCATCTGGTTTTTGATCCCCACCTTACTGACGCTTCTGGGGGCGACCGGCCGAACTCACGAGCTGGCAACAAGATACCTGGAAATCCTCGTGCCCGCATTGCCGCCGCTGGCCGTCGCGATGGCATCGACGGCCGTCCTCAGGTCAGTCGGCGATGCGCGGCGTTCGATGAATGTGACGCTCTACGGTGCGGTGGCCAACGTCATCCTTGACCCTGTTTTGATCTTCGGCTTCGGTCTCGGAATCGAGGGAGCGGCCATCGCCAGCGTTATTGCGCGCCTCGTGATGCTCTGTATTGGCCTTTACGGGGTGATCCGCGTTCACCGCTTGATGAGCCGGCCACGCTGGCGCGCAATGGTATCGGATGCACGTCCCTTGGCCATGATCGCCGTCCCAGCCCTCGCCACAAATATCGCAACGCCCTTCGCCAACGCCTACGTGACGGCCGCGATGTCGGGGTTTGGGGATGGCGCAGTCGCGGGCTGGGCCATTATTGGGCGCATCATGCCAGTCGCATTCGGCGCAATCTTCGCGTTGTCCGGCAACGTAGGGCCCATCATCGGACAAAATTTCGGAGCGAAAAAACCAGACCGGATGCGCCAGACCTTGACGTTGGCATTATGCGTCGCGGCGGCCTTCACGACATTTTCCTGGATTGTGCTCGCGATCCTGGCGCCATTCATCGTGCAGGCATTCAAAGCCGAGGGGCAGGCCGCCGAACTCATTTTGATATTTTGCTACTATCTGGCGCCGCTCTTCTTCTTCCTCGGCACCTTGTTTGTGTCCAACGCCATACACAATACGCTCGGGCGGCCCCAAGTTTCGACGGCGCTAAATTGGGGCCGTGCCACGATCGGGACCATTCCATTGGTCTGGATCGGTGGCGAGATCGCTGGGGCCTACGGGGTGCTGGCTGGCAACTTGGGTGGGGGGATCGTGTTCGGCTGCATCGGGGTAATCTTGTCTTACCGGCTCATCGATCACATTACGCAAGCGCCGGTATCGGGGACCTTTAAACTCGCCCGCGCGCCTCGAAGTTGGTGGATTCGCCACAGAATTCGGCGCCGAATGGATGAATGATGCCTTCCGGCAACGCTGTCGGCTCGTGTCCTGCCCTTGCGATGATATCAAAGTGTGGATATCGGAGTGTGGTTTCGTTACTGACAGGGGAATTCCGTTACGGAATTTGAATACATGTGCACCGGGCTTTCCATGTATTTATAACGGGCATCTAAAGGGCTGAATCATGCCTGTAATGGATAGCTGGATACGACCGCGCGAGGGGCGCGACGGGGTGGAGAGGGGAGAAATTGGCGGACAAGGGTAACGAGGACGCGCGCACGGCTCACGTGCGCAAGTGGCTCATTGAACTGCCACGCTCTGCAAAGCGGGTGGTTCTTGTCTTGAGCGACTTCCTGCTGTTGACCGCCGTCCTCTGGACCGCGATGTCGGTCCGCTACCAGACATTTTACGTTCCCGATGATTGGCTGACAGCGGCGTTGTTCTTCTTGGGGCCAGCCATCACGATAGGCACCTTTGGGTCCTTCGGGCTTTACAGGCTTGTGACGCGCTTCATCGGCTATCGTGGCATGCTGCGCATTTTCTTGTGTGCAGCCCTGTCGATGCTGATTTGGGCAATGGCTGTATTTATGCTCGGACAGCACGGCATCCCACGCACGGTTATCCTGGTTTATGGCGTGTTGGGAGCGCTTGCGGTAAGTGCGAGCCGCCAGATTGCGGGTCTGTTCCTGCAAAGCATTGGCATTACAATTCCAAAATTGCCAATCGATATGGATCGCAAGCTCGTGCTCATCTATGGCGCGGGCCAAATGGGCGTCGAGCTGCTGTCTGCGCTGCGCCGCAGGGTTTACGACCGCGAGCCCGTCGGTTTCATCGACGACGAGCCGTCCATGTGGGGTCAGTACGTCGGTGGGCTCAAAGTCTATCGGCCGGAGAAGGTGGGCTTCTTCATTGAACGCCGCGACATCAAGGAAGTGCTGTTGGCAATTCCTGAATCGCAGCGCGGCATGCGCCGACAGATTGTCCAGAAGCTGGAAAACTACCCCGTTGTGGTCAAGATCGTGCCTGCGATCGATGAGATAGCGTCTGGCAAAGTCGGCATTACGGATGTCCGCCCTCTGGAGGTCGAAGATCTCTTAGGCCGTGAACCCGTACCACCGGATGCTCAATTGTTGACGCGCGTCATTCGCGACAAATCAATTCTGGTAACGGGGGCTGGTGGGTCGGTCGGGTCGGAATTGGTCCGGCAAATTCTCGAGCAGTCGCCGGAGCGCTTGGTGCTCATGGATATTTCGGAGCCGGCCCTCTACGAGATTGAGCTCGAAATTCGAGAGACGATCGCAGCTAACCCGGGTCAATACGAGGATACAGAACTGGTCGCGGTGCTGGGCTCCGTGCTCGATGAACGGCTCGTTCGCCACACGATATCAAGCTACGATATCCAGACAATCTACCATGCAGGGGCCTATAAGCACGTGCCTATCGTGGAACAAAATATTGTTGCTGGGATCAGCAACAACACGTTCGGATGCGCCGTTATGGCTGATGCCGCACGGGATTTGGGCGTTGAACGCTTCGTGCTGATCTCGACCGATAAGGCGGTTCGTCCGACGAATGTTATGGGAGCTACCAAGCGCCTTGCTGAGCTTGTCCTGCAGGCGCATGCCATGGACGAGGACGTCAACACCGTCTTTACGATGGTTCGCTTCGGAAATGTGCTCGACAGTTCTGGATCGGTCGTTCGCAGGTTCCGGCAACAGATCAAGCAGGGCGGACCGCTGACGGTGACCCACCCCGATGTCATCCGCTATTTCATGTCGATCAGAGAAGCGGCCGAACTGGTCATCCAGGCAGGGTCCATGGCGACGGGCGGGGAAGTCTTCGTTCTGGATATGGGAGACCCCGTCAAGATCGACGACCTTGCACGCCTTATGATCCGCCTCGCGGGTCTCGATCCGAGGAGTAGCGAAAACCCTGGTGGCGATATCGAGATCGTCTACACTGGCCTGCGCCCGGGCGAGAAACTCTACGAAGAACTCTTGCTCGGCGCCAATACGACCGGGACGGAACATCCTCGCATTATGCGTTCCGGAGAGCCCTGGTTGCCATCGAACGAGCTCTGGCATGAGCTGGATGGTTTGAAGGAAGCCATGAAGACGCGGGATCTCGATGCCATCCGCGCAGTGTTGATGCGCACGGTAGAAGGATATCAGCCCGGGCCCGTGCTTCCCCCTGAAGCCGATCAGGACGGCGAGGAGAAGGCCTGGCCGCCTTTGTCTCGTATGCTGCATTGAGGCGGGCTCAAATGAGCCGTCTATAGCGTCGTCGATAAGCTCTTGGATTTCGACAACACCATGCCGCCGCGTATTCTGATTACCGGAGCTACAGGTTTCATTGGACGCTTTCTGACCGAAAGCCTTCTGGCTAATGGCTTCGAAGTCCGCGCCGCTGCGCGTGACGTATCTCAGATCTCGGCCCGTCCAGACTTGGACATCGTTTCGTTGCCCGACATGTCGGAGCCGCACGATTGGCACGCCCTGTTGGGCGGCGTGACCCACGTGGTCCATCTCGCAGGCATCGCCCATGCGACCAGTACAATTCCCGAAAGCCAGTATATGGCTGTGAATTGTGAGGCCACGCGCGCCCTCGCGATTGCTGCCCGCGAGGCAGACCTGAACCGGGTCGTGCTCATGTCCTCTGTGCGCGCGCAATCCGGCCCTTCCGCGGAAGGTGTCCTGACGGAAAGATCGCCTCCTCATCCAACAGATGCGTACGGCCGCTCCAAGCTCGCCGCAGAACAAGCACTTGCTGAAGAGCTGGCCGATAGCCGGACGGATTGGGTGGCACTCAGGCCAGTGGTCGTCTATGGCCCAGGCGTGAAAGGCAATATGGCCGCGCTCGTCCGGCTCGCCCGCCTTCCGATCCCGTTGCCGTTGAAGACCGTCGCCGGACGCCGCTCGCTCCTCCACATAGATAGCCTCATGACCGCAGTCCGGCATGTGCTGACCAGTCCGCAGGCCAGCCGGCGAGTTTTCCTGGTCGCGGACGAAGAACCGGCCACCGTGCCTGAGATCCTGGCGGCTTTGCGTAGCGGCCTCAGCCGCAGCCCCGGATTGGTCCCGATCCCAGCGGGAATCCTCGCGAGTCTGGCCCGGCTGGCTGGGCGTACAGGCCAATGGCAGCGGCTCAACGCGGACCTTGTCGTCGATGCAGCCCAATTGCAGGGCATCGGCTGGCATCCCTGCCACGATACAGCAAAGGCATTAGCCAGCTGCCTAAACGCAGAATGAAAAGAGCACACTATGGGGTGTACGCAGCGTTTCGGGACCCTACATGTCTATGGCTCGTGTACGATGCGACCGCGCACGAGTGCGCCTCGAAAGTAATAGCCGCGTTTGTGCGGACCTGCGCTGGGAGATGCGAATGCGTAACGGCTACGCTGTCGGCGTTGTTATTCCGGCGCTCAACGAAGAAGCGGCCGTTAGTAAAGTCATTACCGCTATTCCCAGCTGGGTCGACGCCATTGTCGTCTCGGACAACGGATCACGAGATCGAACGGCCTATGTTGCCCGTGCTGCCGGAGCCCGCGTCATAAGAGAACCGCAACCTGGCTACGGTGCGGCTTGTCTTGCCGGGATTGGTGCCTTGCCTCCGTGTGACATCATCGTTTTCCTCGACGGTGACTATTCCGATCACCCTGAAGATATGCCGAGCTTGGTTGATCCAATAATCGCGGGTGAAGGAGAACTCGTCATCGGGTCGCGTACGCTCGGGCGTAGGGAGCTAGGAGCCCTGACGCCTCAGCAAATTTTCGGTAATTGGCTGGCGACGTGGTTGATCAGACTAATCTGGGGGGCACGATTTACCGATATTGGACCATTTCGCGCGATTAAGCGTTCGGTCTTGGAGAGACTGGCCATGGCGGATCGCGACTACGGTTGGACCGTCGAAATGCAGGTTAAAGCGGCACAGCTAGGTTTGCGCACGCTAGAAGCGCCAGTCCGATATCGCCGCCGCATCGGGATATCGAAGATCTCCGGAACGCTTGTGGGATCAGTGAGAGCGGGTGTCAAAATCCTGAGTTTGATAGGCCGTGAGGCTTTGGCACGCCCTCGCCAGCCATGCCCCGAGCGCCCATTGCAATAGCCACGTGTCGCGCCCTATACATCTCAAGATAACGGACCGCGACATTGTCCCCTCAGTGTGCCGATTGACCAAGCATCGGCGAATGCGTATTTCAAATTACTATGGCAAAGTTGGAAATTATAAAAATTCCGGATCCGATACTGCGCGTGGTCTCTGAACCTATTACGCAGGTCGATGATGCTACGCGTCGCCTCGCCGACGATATGCTGGAAACTATGTACGCCGCCCCCGGAATCGGTTTGGCCGCTATCCAGGTCGCCGTGCCCAAGCGGCTTGTGGTGGTTGATGTCGGAGACGAAGACGCACCCGCGCCGCTTTGCCTGATCAACCCTAAGATTGTCCATTTCGGCGACACTCCAAACGTACATGAGGAAGGCTGCCTATCAATCCCGGATGTGCATGTGGAGATCGAACGACCGGGTTCCCTGACGCTCCAGTACATCGATCGGGATGGAAGAGAGCAGGAGCTTGAAGCTGAGGGATTGCTGGCGACGGCGATCCAGCATGAACTCGATCATCTTGATGGCAAATTGATCATCGACTACCTGTCGCGGCTGAAGAGGGACATAATCGTTCGCCGTTTCCGCAAGCAGCAGCGTAGCGTGACGACCTCGTAAGCGCTCGGACCGCCGTCGCAAGGCGAGTTCGTGGGCAATCGAACAGACATCGAAGTGGGGACAGCAAGGTGCGCATCATCTTTATGGGCACGCCCGATTTTGCCGTGCCAACGTTGTCGGAAATTCTGACGGCAGGGCACGATGTTGTGGCTGCTTATTCGCAGCCTCCGAGACCTGCTGGTCGCGGGATGCATGAGCGGCCATCGCCGGTACACGCCTTTGCCGCAGGCCGGGACATTCCGGTCCTGACGCCGCTAAGCCTGCGTGATGACGCAGCGTTAAGCACGTTCCAGGACTTCAAAGCAGATGCCGCCATCGTCGTCGCTTATGGCCTTCTGCTGCCGGGTGCAATTCTGTCTGCCCCATGCCACGGCTGTTTCAACCTGCACGCCTCCGCGTTACCGCGCTGGCGCGGAGCAGCGCCGATTCAGCGGGCCATTATGGCTGGCGACAGAGAAACCGCCGTCGCCATCATGCACATGGAGGAAGGTCTCGATACCGGACCAGTATGCATGAGCGCACCGGTGACGATCGGCGATGAAATGACAGCGGGCGAACTGCACGACGTGCTTGCTGAACGCGGCGCGGATCTGATGGTCCGCGCACTGGCGGCGCTCGAGCGTGGGGAGTTGAGCGAGGCGCCTCAGTCCAACGACGGAATTACCTACGCGGCAAAGATCGACAAGGCTGAATCGCGGCTCGATTTCGCCCGTTCTGCGATTGAGATACACAATCAGATCAGAGGGCTATCCCCCTTTCCGGGAGCTTGGTTCGAGGTCGAGCGCGAAGGCCGGCGCGAACGTGTGAAAGCGTTGCGTTCGCGCTTGGTCAGCCAGAACGGCGCTCCGGGCGAGGTACTTGGTCCAGGCCTCACGATTGGCTGCGGTGACGGCGCGGTGGAGATGCTGGAGGTTCAGCGGGCGGGTAAGCGCCCTTGCTCCGCATCGGAGTTCTTGCGCGGCTTCAGTCTGCCGCCCGGCACGCGCCTCCCGTAACGTGTATTAAGCATGCCCCGCGAAGCTCTGGCAAATGCATGCCGCTTGTAGTTTAGTGAGCAATAACAGGCGCGTTGCTAGGGAGAATTGATGTGTCGAGTAAATTTGCGATTGCCGCGCTCGTGGCTGCATCTGCGTTGATCGCACCCGTAGCGTCGGCGCAGCAATCTCATACGACCCGCATCGAACCGCGTGCTTACTATGGTGCCGTCGTTACCAAGGAAGCTGGCGTTCGCGTATTCCGGCCGCTGCCGCCTGATCGGCACGTCATCATCAACCCGGGTGGGAGAACGCCGCTCGCGCTCGGTGTCGGGGAAACGAATGTGTACGACTATCCCGGCTTTTACAACGATCCCCGCCGTAGCAGCGACTACTAAGAACACGCGTCTTTTATGACGAGGGTTGAGCAACCGCGGTCGACGCGATAGGGATTGCGCCCCTTCCCGTTATACGGCCCGACCTGAATGCCCCGATACCGCATTACGATAGAATACGACGGCACGCCGTTTGTCGGCTGGCAGACGCAGGCCGTGGGCAAGACTGTGCAGTCGAGCCTGCAAACCGCAATAGCATCCTTCTGCGGCGAAACCGTCAGCATCCGTGGGGCTGGCCGCACGGATTCCGGCGTGCATGCTCTGGGGCAAGTTGCGCACTTTGACCTTGCGCGTGAACAAGATCCTTACCGCATCCGCGAAGCGCTCAATCACTTGCTTCGGCCAAATCCAATCGCAGTCTTGGAATGTGTAGAGGTCGGTCCTGAATTTGATGCACGGTTTAGCGCCACCGCGCGTCACTATCTCTACCGAATATTGGACCGTCGGGCTCCACCGGCACTCGACCGCAACCGGGTTTGGTGGTTACCCGTCGGGTTGGATGCGGAAGCTATGCATAACGCTGCCCAGTGCCTCGTTGGCCACCACGATTTCACGACCTTTCGCGCCTCCGCCTGCCAGGCAGCGTCACCTGTTAAAACGTTGGATCGGCTGTGCGTTTCGCGTGTGGGGGAGGAAGTGCACATAACGGCGTCTGCGCGTTCATTCCTGCACAATCAGGTGCGCTCGCTCGTGGGCACGCTGAAGCTTGTCGGAGCCGGCCGCTGGACGCGCGCCGATGTCGCCGAAGCGTTGGCCGCACGCCGCCGCGCGGCATGCGGACCGGTAGCGCCGCCCACGGGGCTCTACCTCGTGGGCGTGGACTACGATAAGCCGGAGGCAATGCCCGGCTCAGTCGACCATTGAAAGAAATTCCTGCCGGGTCTTGGGGTCGTCGCGGAATACACCGAGCATTCGGCTTGTGACGAGGTCCGTGCCGGGCTTGTGGATGCCGCGCGTTGTCATGCAATGATGCTCGGCCTTGATGACAACACCCACACCTTGCGGTTCCAGAACGGTCTGGATCGCATTGGCGATCTGCGCCGTCATTTTCTCCTGGATCTGGAGGCGCTTCGCATAGACGTCGACAATCCGTGCGAGTTTTGAAATTCCGACGACGCGACCGTTGGGAATGTAACCAACCCAGGCATGACCGATAATCGGCGCCATGTGGTGCTCACAATGGCTTTCAAAACGGATGCCGCGCAGAGCGATCATCTCGTCGTAGCCTTCAATTTCCTCGAAGGTCTTTTGGAGGATGGCCTCCGGGTCTTCTGCGTACCCCCGGAAATACTCCTCGAACGCACGCACAACGCGCGATGGCGTTTCTATGAGGCCATCGCGTTCCGGATTTTCTCCCGTCCAACGCAGAATCGTACGGATAGCGTCTTCAGCTTCACGACGATCAGGGCGCTCAGCCGCCGGTAGCGGCTGTGAATCTGAGGCATTCTTTTTCAATTGCGAAGGGGCTTTCGTTGACTAATGAGCGGGCGTCTTTGCCACACCAATAAAAACTTCACCGCGCTCAGCAGCACGGCTCGCATAGGTGACCGAAATAAAGTGCACATAGCGATATTTGGAGGCCAGATAATAGCGGATCGGCGCGCCGCGGCAAGTCACGTATAGAGCCCGTTGTCGCAGAGCCAGTCACGTGCTTAATGACGCGGGGCGCTCGCATACGGGCAACAACTGAGGGTGAAAGCACATGCATTCAAGCGAAAGCGATGCCGTCCGCGGCCCCTTTGCGAACCGCTTACCCAGTGCGGCTTTGGGGACTGTCATTCTCGTCGCCGTCATCGTTTCACTCGTCAGTGCCCGCACGCTTCCTTTTCTGCTCGGCATCGTTTTTATCGCATTGCTCACGTCTGCCGCTTTGTCTGGGCATTTGCGTTATGGCTTGCCACGTTGCGACGTCCTGACCGGTGCTTTGAGTGCGTTTGCGCTATGGGCCGCTGCCACTGCGTTTTGGGCTGAGTCCCCCACTCTCGTATTGGCAAAGTCCGGCCTCACTCTCTTCATACTGCTGGCAACGCTTGTCATGTATCGGCTGATCCGGCGCGAAGGCACAATGAACGCGCTTCACCTTGCGGACGGGGTCTGGATGGGGTTGTCGATCGGGCTAACATATTTCTTGATCGAACTCTTAAGTGACCAGTCCATAAAGATGTGGGTCTACAATACGATCGGCTTGGGGCCGGAGTCGATCAAACCTCTCCGTCATTTCAAGTGGGAGGACGGCCGCATTATCGCGATTTCGCCGGTCGATCTAACCCGCAACACCGCGCCCATTTCACTGCTTATGTGGCCGGCGGCGGTCACGGCGTTTGCCACCGCGCCACGCAGCCTGCGCACGCCTATAAGCCTGGGCCTTCTTGTTCTGGCAATTGTCGTGATCTTCCTGTCGACGCATGAGACATCGAAGTTGGCGGTGGTGATCGGCCTGTTTGGCTACGCGTTTGCACGCATATCTCACACATGGACGTACCGTTTGATGGCTGTAGGGTGGGTGGCTTGCTGTCTGCTCGTCCTGCCGGCTGCGATGCTCGCGCACAAGGCCGATCTTCACAACGCATCTTGGCTGCAGCGTTCGGCTCAACACCGCATCATCATATGGAACCACACCGCTGAGCAGGTGCTGCAACACGATCCGCTGATCGGCATCGGCACCAACATGACCTACATTCTCGGCCCGCGCATGCGCGCGACGACGAACAATGCCGAAGGGGAAAAGATCGAGCGCACGTTATCGCGCCATGCCCACAATGTATTTCTGCAGACTTGGTTTGAATTGGGGGCTGTCGGCGCTGCGCTGTTGGCGGTTGCCGGTGTGGCGGTTTTGGGTGCGGTTCGTTCAATCGACCGTAGGGTACGCGCGCCTGCATTCGCGATGTTTGCGAGCGCATCGGTCATGGGGTTGGCGAGCTACGGTATGTGGCAGGTTTGGTTTATGGCGATGTTCGCCTTTTCTGTCGTTATGTTCGCCATCGCCCACCGTATAGTCTGTGGTCCAGATATAGAGACAACTCCGGGAGGTTCTACTCGGTTGTGACCAAAGACATGTTCTGCTCAGTGAGCACAGAACATCTTGCCTCCTCATTCCAAGACTAGAAAAAACACATGCGATTCGTTCCGCGTCACGCGCCATTTCTGGAACACGAGGAGGAGTCCCCAATGAAGATCTTGTGGGCCATGCGCACACTGCTCATCGCGATAATTGCCTTTGTGAGCTTGCCCTCAGCAAGCTACGCAGACAGCGGAACCGTTAGACTGACGATCTACAAGGCAGGATGGATTATCGGCGGCTCCGGCGGGAGTGGCACTCTCAATTTTCACGGGAGGCGCTACGCGCTGTCGGTCGGCGGTCTGGACTACGGGCTAGTGTTCGGCGGCTCAAAGACGGTACTGCGCGGCAGGGTAAGAAACATTGATCGCCCGTCAGACATTGCTGGTGTCTACGGCGCCGCAGGAGCGGGCCTTGCGGTCGGACATGGCGCGCGCGCGATTGTGTTGACCAACCAGAAAGGCGCTGTGCTGGAACTGACCGGACGGCAGGTTGGATTGCTGGTGAACGCAGACCTGAGCGGATTAGCAATCACGCTGGATTAGGGCTGCTCTACTCTAGATTCTAGCTCAAAACATTGGAGAAGCTTCCGCAGCGTCCCTAGTCAGAACCTTCCCTCGGTGGATACCTGCCAAGAGGTTCTTGATCGACACCTCATATGATTTATCTTGCCACTGATAGTTTTATGCGTTTGGTGGGGGGGTGGGTCGTGTTTGAATTGGTTCTCAAGACTTTTTTGGAGCTAATTACAAAGGTCGCGGACGCTTTATTTCTCGATGTCTATTTAGGGGCCGGAGTTCTTTATTGGATTAAGGCGGTCACCATCGTTGTCGGCCTCTGTGGTGCATTATTTTATGCATACTATTGGGGTAAGAAAGCGATCCGTGAAAAGATCCACCAAGTGCTCGTCGATCCCGAGGCGTTCTGGAGCAAAGGCACATCTCGGAACGCGCATAAGAAATATGCCGACCGCTTAAAGAATACGATTCCGATAATCGCGGTTGCGAACTACAAGGGCGGCGTTGGCAAGTCGATGATTGCCGCCAATCTGGCCGCATATTTCGACAAGTCCGGATATCGCGTTCTCCTGATCGACTTCGATTATCAAGGGTCGCTCACGGATATCGTGCCCTATGCTGATCCCAATCAACTGACCTTTTCGGCACACGAGATACTGAGAGGTGAGAAGCCCCCAGCGGAGATAACCAAGCCCCACAGTCTGGGTCGGTCATTTCAGACAAGCGCCATTCATCCTGCTGAAGCAAATCTCAGTCGTATAGACAGTAGCTTGGTCTATCAGTGGCTGACCGGAGCAAGGAAGGACGATATCCGGTTCAATACGCAGGCCTATCTTGCAAGCGACGAAATTCAAAATACTTACGATATCATCATCATTGATACGCCACCTCGCATCTGCGCAGCTACCGCCAACGCGCTTTGTGCTGCGACGCATGTCCTGATGCCAACCATCCTCGATACCGTATCCAGCCGAGCGGTGTTTCGTTCCGTGGAGATGTTTTTAGATTTCCGCGACAAGCTAGGCCTGGGCTTCAAGATGCTGGGCGTTCTTCCTTCGAAAGTTGCCCAACGCAGCGGTTATAATGATCGCGAAAGCAAGGCTTTATCCTATCTTCAGGACGAGCTTCATTGGAATTACAAAAGCCGGGTCAATCACTTCTACGGCAATGTCGAACCCGTCGTCGTTCTCGATCACCTGCCGATCATGCATAAGGTGGCCCTTCTTCACATCGAGGGCGACGATTTGGCGATTTTTGAGCCGAACCCTAGTCCGAACAATGCCGTAATACATGAGATGTTCTCACACCTCGGCGATCACATCCTTAGAAGTGTCGGGATGCCCGTCGAAACTGAACCGGAGATCCTTAGCGATGCAGGTTTCAGAACTACGCAAACTGTTGTTGAGCTTCGCCAAAACACTGAAAGAAGCACAGGCTAACAAGACAACGGTATCTGAGATCGAAAAACTCATCGAAGGTCTCGGCCCAGTGGACGAGCTCTCGATTACACAGCTTGTCAAACTTCTTGAAAAGCGTGATGGGCCCGCAAAGAAAGCTGGGACTGCGAAGCAGATAGACGAAGATGTCGTATCACGTTACGTAGATATGCTTGCGAAGAGCCACAATGATCCATCCCGCTTTGACCTAGTTTTTGATGAACTACAGACTGATAAACAAGTCAGGCTACCGGAGATCGACGCAATTGCTCGGCAATTTGTAGGCGGTACGAGAGCTTACAAGAAGAGAGCCGATGCCTTGAAGGACATTCGGTTGAGATTTGACGCAGGCCTCGCCGCTCAGAGGCGACGCGAAGCGTCATCTGGGATATTCTGAGCATAACGTATTCTCATTGCGTCCTTGATCATTCTGTCGCGGCCCACATCAAGAAGGCATTGAGACTGGCCCTTCAAAGAAGACCGCTGCAAATGCTTGCGGTCTTTCGGGCCCTGTGGCAGTAGTGTGCCCCTCGCACGATTCAGGGTTGTCGAGGTCACGGACACTCCCTTGGTAAGGGAGTGCCGAGATTGGCATTGAAGATTACAGCCGGCTCCAGTATGGAGCTTCGATATTGGCGATCCGCTGCCGTAGCTCAGGGGTAGAGCACTCCCTTGGTAAGGGAGAGGCCGAGAGTTCAAATCTCTCCGGCAGCACCAGTTTCCGCGATATGTGCTTGAGCAGACTTTTTACCCGCACACCTGGCGCTTTACGGCCTCTGCGAGGGCTCACACGCGTTTCCAGAACGTGGTGCATCAGCCTACGAGCGCCGCGCCATCACAGCGTACGCCATGCACTGTGATGTCTGCCTCACCCAGCGAAATACCGAGAGCGTCGAGAACGCCGCTGAGAAGTCTGTCGAGAGCGGGCGTTGCGGCAGATAGAAGGTTCGCGACAACGGTCCCCAAATTACCCGGCAAGCCTATTCCAAGGCCGAGAACTTCGACCCTTAGATCCAAATCGCGGAGTAACGAGTTTAAAAGCGTGGTCGTCGGTTCTCGCGTGGACGTGGACTTGGTTTCCTGAGCCTCAATCTCAGCCCAGTTAAAACTCAAGACGGTCTCTGACGTGTTGGTGATCGCAGCGTGCGCTTTGCCCAAGACCTTGGCGAGGGGTGTTTGTACGAGGTTTGCGTTCTCGACGGGCAGAGTTCTGCTGAAATTGTCCAGATTGTTGACGTCAACCTCGCCAAGCCAGAGTTCGGCAACCCCGGGCAGGGCGGCAATGTCTACGCGCGCGTCGCGAGCAACGTCGTTCCCGCACACGATATTGTCTAGTCTTCCTTCAGCATACGCGACCTCAGCATAAAGTGGCACGCGCACCGAAACGAGACCCTCAGCGCCAACCGTTGCAAGCAGTCTGATACGAGTTTGAGCTGTGCGGACAATTACGTCGCGCTCACCCACGGAGAGCCAGGGCGAGTCCTGCTGAGGTTCCCCGATCGCGACGTTGACCTGAACGTTCGTTAGCCCAGGAATTGTGGCGCCGAGATTGAGGGAAACCTGATTGGAGCCATTTGCGAGAGAAGCGGCCGTCGTCACCATTTGCATGACGTTAATCGAAGGGTCAAAGCCTGGTGCCGATGAGCCCGTACTCAGGTTGCCATAAGGGCCGAGATCAACCAACGCACCGAGGGAAACCATCGCGTCCGCGGCGTGAGTCGTGGCACCGATGGAACTAAGAACATGCGCGGCCGCACCTTGTCCGGAATCGGCACTTACGTTGGTTAGGGCTTCAAGCACAGCGCCAACGCTGGCGTCCATAGCGAGCACATCGTTATATGAGGCGCCATCGACATCGAGCTCTGTGGACAGAGCATTCATGAACTGGAACAGCTTTACGTTGGCGTCCACCAGTTGCTCATAGTCCATGACGGACAGGTTCACGCTCCCGCCGAGTAGGCCCTCCAACAGGGCATTCAGCAGCCCACCCTCGAGCCGTAACAGACGGGAACCGATGGAAAAGGCAGCCTGCGCGGTCGTAACCGCGATGGCCTGCGTCTCGATCGTCATGTTCCGTTGCCCCGTTAGAGCACCGGCCAAATAAAGTGGTGCGTTCTGCGTGAGCTGTACACGTACGGCGTTGAAAGGCTCCACATCTGCAACAAACCGCTCATCGGGGGCCTTTGAAGGATCGGCACTGTAATGTCCCGGCGTCACGACCAGGCGCTGTACGTTCCTGATGTTGTTCGCTTCAATCGTAGCTGTTGCGGCAGCGTCTGCCGAGGCAATGTTCTGTGCTGCAGCAATAGCAGCAAGATCCACAGCACCTTGAGCCGTACGACGTTCGAAATAGAGAGAGCCGAAATCCACAGCGAGAGCGGCACACCACAAGAATACAATCAGGAAGACAGCGCTGAGGATTGCAACAGAACCACTCTCCTGCTCCTTCGCGTTCTTCAGCACGCCGAGGAGTCTCTGACCACAATGACGCAACTCAATACCCCCCGCGTCGAATGGTGGAAGTTCGACGGATTGTCGGAGATGGGACAGGCACGAGACGGTCTAGGCCAAAAATCGGAAGCTCCGAAGCGTCGTACTCAACCGTGACCTCGAACTGATCTGCATCCGCCTCCAGTGGCCCGGCCTCGACAGTGACCTTATCGGGAGAAATCAGAGGATAGCTGGTAGCGTTGGTCGTGATATGCGTTTGGGCGATCGACGCGCGTTCCGTGTCGCTCAAGCCTGCGACAGAAGCCCTTGCAGCATCAGCGGCAAGTTGTTGAACTGAGTGTGCCGTTCCAAAATAGAGTCCGTAGACAAGTATGCCCATGGCCAGAACAATCAAAACGGGGGCAACAAGAGCAAACTCGATGGCACTGGCACCGCTGTTGTTGCGCGTCAGTGATGTGAAACTTCGGGTTGCCTCGGATACAATTTTTGCGAACAAGTTGAACCACGCTGGACCAAGCGGTCCCCTAACAAAATCTATTAATGCTCAGTGTTGCACAAACTTCTAAATAAAATGCAACCGTAGGGACGTAATCTTGGCGATATACTCTAGCTTTAATGGTGGCATACCAGGTGCATATCACTGAGTGGAGCACAATGGGGCGAGGCACGACATGGCAGGAGATGAGACAAATCGGGCTAGTCGCAAAGACGGGCGCAATCAACGTCTGGAAGCCCAGCTTCGCGATAACCTGCGAAAGCGCAAAGAGCTGGCCCGGGCTAGAAAAGGCGCGGGTGCAAAGGCGGTTGATCCCTCTTTGGACACGCCCGAGGCTCGTAGGGAAGAAAGCTGAGGATCTGCCGGCGCGAGATGGCTTCCCACTTGCCGCGCCGTACTTTTAACGATTATTGAGACTATTCGCTTTGCGCCGGGAACAGGGGCCCGGCAAACAGCAACGCCATTACCACTATTCCGCGAAGTCAATGCGGGTCTCTACGGCACGCTCCACCATTATTGCGTGCAACACGCGATAGGACTCCACGACAGGGCAGGCAGATGGATCGTATTAAGATCGAAGGTGGCAACTCGCTGAACGGCGAGATTCCGATTTCCGGCGCCAAGAACGCGGCTCTGCCGCTGATGATTGCGAGTCTCCTGACGGCGGACCGCTTGACACTGAAGAACGTACCCAATCTCGCGGACGTCAATCTTCTTGCCCGTATTCTGCGCAATCACGGTGTTGATTTGGCGGTTGATGGAAAACGTGCCGGCCCGGCTATGCATTTGGGCGAAACGTTTCACCTGACCGCACGCGATATTGTCGATACGACGGCGCCCTACGAAATGGTCAGCCGTATGCGGGCCAGTTTTTGGGTTCTGGGGCCTCTGATCGCGCGCATGGGCGTGGCCCACGTCTCTTTGCCTGGCGGCTGCGCAATAGGCACGAGACCCGTCGATTTGCACTTGGAAGGCCTCAAGGCGCTGGGCGCGGACATCGACATCGACGGCGGCTACGTAATTGCTAAAGCGCCGAAGGGTTTGGTCGGTAACCGCGTTACCTTTTCTAAGGTCTCTGTCGGAGCGACACACAACGTCCTGCTGGCTGCCGCCCTCGCAAAGGGTGAGACGCTGATTGAGAATGCCGCCCGCGAGCCTGAGGTTGGCGATGTTGCCGAGTGTCTGACGAAAATGGGTGTCAAGATCGAGGGCATCGGCTCATCGACATTGCGCATCCAAGGGCGCGACAGTCTGGAAGGTGCCGTACACACTGTTCTACCCGACCGCATCGAGACTGGCACATTTGCGCTGGCCGTCGCGGCTTGCGGAGGCGATGTTCTGTTGAATGGCGCGAGGCGGAGCGATCTCAGTGCGGCATTCGACATTCTCCAGAAAACTGGGACCCATGTCACGGACACGAACGAAGGCGTGCGTGTGACGCGCAACGGCGGTGGAATAGAACCGGTGACGGTTGAAACGCAGCCGTTCCCGGGCTTTCCGACAGATCTTCAAGCGCAAATGATGGCCTTGATGACGCGCGCCAATGGCACCAGCGTTATACGGGAAACGATCTTTGAGAATCGCTTCATGCACGTTCAAGAGTTAGCCCGCCTCGGCGCTGATATCCGCCTGCATGGCGATACCGCAACTGTGGTTGGGGTATCTGGATTGAGAGGCGCGCCCGTGATGGCGACCGACCTTAGGGCCTCAGTGTCACTGGTGATCGCAGGCCTAATGGCCGAAGGCGAAACCGTTATAAACCGCGTCTACCATTTGGATCGCGGTTTCGAACGTCTGGAAGAAAAGCTGTCGCGCTGCGGCGCCAATATCGAACGGGTTTCCGCCGGCTGAGTACCCTTTAAGGTGCGCTCGCACCAGCAGCTTGGAGCTCATGTCGTTAACCCGTGGTGTCGAAAACGCACCCGCCGGGCGCGAACTCTTTGATAAGAGCTGGGGCGTTTTGTTGCACTTCGCTCGACTGCTCGCTATCACTCGCGATAGGCCGGAGTTATGCCGTTGCCGCCTCTTATGCTGGGTAGACCGTCAAAAATGGCAGACCTAAAACTGATTGCGCTCGATGATGAGGACTTGAGTATCCTGTCGGCTCATCTTCAAGATGCCGTCGTTCGCGTTGGAGACATCGTCTACGAAGCGTCGCAGCAGCGCTTTTTGTTATTGCTCAACCGCTTTGACTGGTCGGAGCCTGCGAACCAACCGCGAAAACTGCTTCGAACCTATAAGCGTTGCCGTACCGGTCTACGTCTGCAGCGTGTCTCCGGCGTTCGTAGCCTCAACATCGACCGCGCAAGCAAGGACGATGTCCTGTCATTGCTCGCCATAACGTTTGATGAAGGTGAGGCTCCTTCCGGCACGATCACGCTGCATTTTTCCGGCGACAAGGCGATCGAATTAAGTGTCGAGTGCATCGAGGCGGAATTGCGTGATCTCGGAGCGGCCTGGGAAACAGATAAAAAACCGAGGCATCCAGGCGGCGTCGACAGTTCGACGCGATGAACCCATATGACGTAAGCCCGAGCCCCCAGAAAAAAGAATAATACAGATGGCAAAACGACTGAACGATGTTGACCCGGAATTCTCTTCCGCGTTCGACTCAATGTTGGCTGAAAAGCGCGAGGTCTCCGCTGACGTCGATGCCGTGGTTCGCGATATCATCGACCGGGTGCGTGTGGAGGGCGATGTTGCCCTCGTCGACTACTCGCGCCGCTTCGATGAGATCGACCTAACCGCTACCGGGCTGGAGATCACGTCAGCCGAGGTCGACCAAGCGGTCGAGACAGTGGAAACGCAGACGCCAGATGCGCTCGAGGCATTACGCATCGCGCATGACCGGATTGAAGCGCATCATCGTCGGCAACTCCCCGAAAGCCGGACATATAAGGATGCAGCGGGAGTCATCCTGGGTGACCGGTGGACTGCAGTTGATTCCGTAGGGCTCTACGTTCCCGGCGGGCTTGCCTCCTATCCAAGTTCGGTGCTGATGAGTGCAGTTCCGGCCAAGGTCGCCGGCGTTAAACGTATTGTGATGGTGGTGCCCGCGCCACGCGGAGCAATTAATCCGCTTGTGCTCGCGGCAGCGAGGATGGCAGGCGTGTCGGAAATCTACCGTGTCGGTGGAGCACAGGCTGTCGCCGCGTTAGCCTACGGAACCAAGACCATCGCACCCGTGGTCAAAATCGTCGGGCCAGGCAATGCTTATGTTGCGGCGGCCAAGCGCCAGGTGTTTGGCGTCGTCGGAATAGACTCTATCGCGGGCCCTTCCGAGGTGCTCGTCATTGCCGATGCGAACAACGATCCGGAGTGGATCGCGGCTGACTTGCTCGCTCAAGCCGAACACGATACGGCCGCTCAGTCCATATTGATGACAGATGACGCGGCTTTTGCTGACAAGGTGGAAGCCGCAGTTGCCCAGCAGCTCGCAACTCTGCCGCGTGGCAATATTGCCGGTGAGAGCTGGAACGTGTTCGGCGCTATCATTGTGTTGCGATCGCTGGACCAGGCCCCCGCGTTGGCTGATCGGATCGCGGCAGAACATCTTGAAATCGCCACGGCCAATGCCGACGAACTGGCGGACCGGATCAACAACGCAGGCGCGATATTCATTGGTGCGCACACGCCCGAGGTGATCGGAGACTATGTTGCGGGCTCCAATCACGTTCTACCGACGGCCCGCAGCGCGCGCTTTTCTTCAGGACTGGGTGTCTTTGATTTCATGAAACGTACCTCGATCCTGAAGCTCGATGCAGCAGCGTTGGAAGAGCTGGGGCCAACAGCAATGACGCTTGCGCGTTCCGAAGGTCTCGAAGGCCACAGACGGTCCGTGGAATTGAGATTGGGAGGCTCGCGTTGACGGGGTTGGCACATGTCTGAATTTCTCCCTTCGCCGCATTCGACCTCGCGTCTCTACGAGATCACGCTCGATGAAAAATCGATCGCGCGGAGCAATTCAAATGTCGATCATGAGCGCGAAGTGGCCATCTTTGACATTCTTGAATGCAATGAATTCAAGCCGGTTGAAGTGGATAACGGTCCCTACAGACTGCACCTGTCGATCATTGATGACCGTCTGAATTTCAACATTGGCAACGAGGCGGAGCACAATCTGGTGGTGCACGTCCTCTCTCTCACGCCGTTCAAGCGCATCATCAAGGACTACTTCCTTGTGTGCGATAGCTACTACGCAGCGATCCGCAACGCGCCCCCTTCACGCATTCAGGCCATCGACCAGAGCCGCCGCAATCTGCATGATGAGGGCAGCCGCGTTCTTGCGGAGCGCCTTGAAGGAAAGGTCAAGGTAGACTTTGACACCGCACGCCGCCTGTTTACGCTAATTTGTGCGCTCCATTGGAAGGGCTGAGAGTGTGCCGGAACCGGTCGCCGAGCTGCCCGGATCGGTTTTGTTCGCGTGCAGCCTCAATGTTATCAGATCTCCCATAGCCGCAGGCATCCTTGAGCATCTCGCCGGCAATCGTCTGCGGATTTCGTCCGCGGGCGTGCGTGCGGGCCCGCCGGATAAATTCGCCGCCGAGGTCATGCAAGAGATCGGTATCGATATAACCAAGCACAAACCCCGCGCCATTGCGGACCTGGAAGACGCATCCTTCGATTTGATTATTTCGTTGTCGCCGGAGGCCCACCACCAAGCCCTCGAATTGACACGCACCATGGCCGTGGATGTCGAATACTGGCCGACCTTTGATGCAACGGCTTCAGCCGATTCACACGACCATGAAAAGACACTTGAGGCTTACCGACTGGTGAGAGATCAGCTGTTCCGTCGCATCAAGCAGCGCTTTCCTTTAAGCACTTTGCCTTCAGTCTAAGCTTTCGCCCTGATCGTTGACGTCTCTCTCGGTTCCTCTTCCATTGCACGCGTCCGCATGTCGGGAACTAGAAACCAAGTTTCTTGCAAGCCCACGCCCTTGATCTCAATTTCACCGTGGCTTTCGAAATGGAATTCGTCTTCGAGACGCGTTCGACACGTGGGGCAGATCAGTATTCTTCCGGGCCGGCTTTTGTTCTCAAGCCGCGCGGCGAGGTTCACCGCATCTCCCCAGATGTCGTATGAGAACTTCTTGGTACCGATCACGCCTGCTGTGACCGGCCCCGAGGCGAGACCAACTCGCATCTGGAGATCGTAGCCGGTTTCCGCTCGGACACGCGCGACCACATCCAGCATATCAAACCCCATACGAGCGAGCCGCTGGGAGTGATCACTGACCGGCGTCGGAACACCCGCCGCCACCATGTAAGCGTCGCCGATCGTTTTAATTTTTTCGACGCCATGCTTTTCGGCAAGCGCATCGAATTCAGAGACAATCCGATTGAGAAGAGAGACGATCTGCGAAGCACCGAGCTCACGGGATAATGCGACGAAGCCGGAAATGTCGGTGAAGAGGATGGAGGCCTCCGGAATGCTGTCGGCAATAGCCGTGCCCGGATTGGCCTTGAGACGCTCGACAACATCATCAGGCAGAATATTCCGTAAAAGAACGTCCGTTTCAGCCTTGGCAGCTTCAGCCAAGCTGAAGGCATAGTAGATGGCGGCCGCAATAAGAGCACCCGTTGTAACGGCGGCCTGAATGTAGATACCGTCCAGAATGTCAGACGGTGCATCAATCAGCGCGGCTTCGCGCGGAAAATTGAACCATGCGTAAAGGTGCAGGGCGACCGCAATGATGACCAGCGGCAAGATGAGGCGCCAACGTTTGACACCGAACACGACGAACGTCGCCGCCGCCGCAATGAAATATTGAAGATGCAGGCCTGATGTATGTCCAAGGTAGGCAGTGAACGCCAACAAGGCCACATACTCGGAGCCGATAATGAGGAAGGCCCCGGCAAGTTCGTTGAGACGGTGCGAAAATGGAACAAGGCAAGCAGTCAGCAACAGCGCCAAGTTCAGCCCAATGACCGGCCCATATTTTTCAAAATCAAGAAAACTGTGTTGGATCGCATATCCGGCCGTCGAGAACGCGATCAGGTAGGCGATGAGGTTCATAACGACGAGGCGGCGCTTAGTATCGGGCGGATAGCCCTGCGTCCCGGCCTCGACGATCCAACGCACCGAACTTCGGAGCCGGGCCAATCGTTTTGCGCCGAACCCTTTGCGAAGAGCGGCGCCAGCCCATTTCAGAAAATTGCTCAACCGGTCCATCGTGCGCCCAGCCTGCAAAAAGCAAGGTCGTGCTCGGGCGGTTCTGCAGCACCTCCTGCCGATGCGCCTTCGACACGCTGCCCGATCGCGTCCGCAAGCTTCCTAGCCCAAGCCAGCGATGTTCTCTAGTTCATCGACGTTACAGAAGATCGAATTCTTGCCCCGCTTGATGGCACCGCTGGCTTCAAGCAGGGACAAAGCCGTGTTGACCTTCGGTCTGCTGGCGCCGATGAGCAACGCCAACTCGCTTTGTGACATCGTAAATGCAACTTCGACGTCGCTGTCCAGTGCGTCAGCCTCCTTGGCGTTGACGGCGGCGAGGAAGAAACGAGCCAGCCGCATCTCGATCGGACACAATGCAATGGCTTCCAACTGCTGATCCGCCTCGCGAATCCGCCGGCACAGGAAGCGCATCATGGCATCGCCTACGGCGGCTTCCTTCTCGATAACGCGCAGGAACGCGCTGCGAGACAGAGAGTACGCAGAGACCTTTGTGGCTGCGGTAGCATCAGCAGATCGGGGGCCTTCGTCGACCATAGCAATTTCGCCGAAAATAGCGCCGCGCTCGGCATGCGCGAAGGAAAGTTCGCGCCCCTCGGCGGTGAGCACGGACAACCGCACGCGTCCTTCCGAAACGAGGTAAGCATCGCGCCCTTCATCACCACGCGTGAAGATCAGCTGTCCCGAATCGAATGACACAGGGCGCATTTCCTGAGCGATAGCCTCTAACGCCGCCTCGCCGAGGTCCTCGAACAGATAGGTGCCGGAGATTAGCTCGGTTAAGCTTCCTTTTGCGCCCATGGCTCCTCCTTGGAGGCTCGATCTTTATGTGAACTGATTTTATCTGGTCCTGAAGCCCGGATGGCAACGAATTTGTATGCCACTTGCTTTTCGGTAAACCGCTTTGCATTCTCCGCCCGCCATAGTGGATGCTCAAAGCGGGCATTTAGGGGCTGTGCACGAACTCATCGGGAATATCAGATCATGTCGTCATCTATTAAGACGTCCCTGTTCACAGCCATCAGCCGTACCGACGGGCCTCGGCGCGATACGCTCCGCCGAGAGTTGGCGCGCGCGAACGCAGCTTCCAAGCTCGATGCCGGCCGGCCTAAGCTTGTTTTGGCGAGTGGCAGCCCACGGCGCATGACGTTGCTCGCACAAGTTGGGATAACGCCCGACGCATTACGCCCCGCGTCGATCGATGAAACCCCGAAAAAAGGTGAGATGCCGCGCGGCTTGGTGTTGCGCCTGGCACGCCACAAGGCGGAAACAGCCCGCGATCAGATCGCCAACGATACCGACATCGCCGATGCTTACATCCTTGCTGCCGACACGGTCGTTGCCGTCGGACGCCGCATCCTGATGAAGCCACAATTTATGGAAGAGGCCGTAGCGTCTCTGCAGCTACTCTCCGGCCGCACACATCGCGTTCTGACGGGCGTCTGCCTGTTGACGCCAGACGATCGCGTACGCACAAAGATTGTCGATACGCGGGTGCGCTTCAAACACATCTCGCGGGCGGAGATCGAGGCTTACATCGCCTCTCGTGAATGGCGCGGCAAGGCCGGTGGCTACGCCATTCAGGGGCTCGCTGGCTCATTCGTGCAAAAAATCATCGGCTCCTACACCAACGTAGTCGGGCTCCCGCTGACAGAGATTGTGGGCATGCTGACCAGTGAGGGCTTTCCGATTCATTATGCATGGTTGAAAGCCGCCGAAGGTCGCGACGAGATGTAACCCCGCGCGTGGACATGACCCGTGACAGGGCCGCGCGCAGGTATGTAAAAAGCATGTGTGACCTGTAAAACTCGAACCACCCTGATCAGAACCGAAGGAAAGTAATGTCGAGCCGCGTGAAAGGTCAGCGCAAATGCCCAATTTGTGGCTCTGCCACGGAAGAGCGCTGGCGTCCGTTTTGTTCGCGTCGTTGCGCCGATGTTGATCTGGCGCGTTGGATGTCAGGCAGGTATGCGATTCCTGGTGGGGATGCCGATGCCGACGAGGACGGCGACAAGGTCCCACCGGCCCCCCTGCCGCGCGACGAAAACGCCGAGTGAACCCTGGCGGCTCTTTGCGTGCGGTGTGGAAATCGAAGGGCTTTCTGCCGCAGCCAGGGCCGACAATGTCCGTAAAATGGGCTTTGGTGGGCGTCACATAGGTTTCGCACTTGACTCCATTCGCGCGGAACGAATACACGTGTCTCGTCAAGACGGCGCACTGGCCGCAAACGGCCATCAAGAGCGCGCGATCCTCTTGAAAGCCCAGGTAGCTCAGTTGGTAGAGCACGTGACTGAAAATCACGGTGTCGCTGGTTCGATTCCGGCCCTGGGCACCATCCCGAACATGTTATCGTTCGATCCCTCAATTGCCTTAAAAATACAGGCAGTTGGGGCGGTTCGATAACCCCCGTTCCGGTGGTAGGGGAGCTTGTCGGTAAAGACGAGCTTCAGGAATAGATTCCGGTCTGCAGGATCGTCAGAATCCCACAGTTCGCGCGGGTTTGCGAGGAAGCTGAGTGCGGTTCGATAGGTTTCGTCGAAGCTGCTCTTCTCTGCGGTCCCTGATTTAAGTTTTTCGCTCAAGATCAGTTTGCGCTCCTGCAGCTTGCGGAGCTGCGCTTCGAACGCGCTCATCAGTGCGGCATCGTCGGTTTCAATCAGCCGCTCCATGACACGTTCCATCTGGCGTTCGATCTTGGCCCGTTCGGCGCGTGCGCCGGTGGTCTGAGCGGTCATGGTGGCCTGCCGGTCGTCGAAGGCGCGGCGCAGCAGCTCGCGCATCAGCACGAAGGCTTTCGGATCGGGCCTCAGGCGGGCGACAAGGTGGTCGAAGGCTTTCTCTACGTCTTCCTTGCGGATGTTTTTGCGGAACGCGCTGCAGCCCTTCTGCTGGCAGAAGTAATAGCCGTAATGCGCGTTGCGCCCTTTGGAGAAGGCCGCGGTCATCGGATGACCACACTCCCCGCAGGTGGTAAAGCCGCGCAGGAGGAAGTCTTCGGTCGTGGATTTCCGCACCGGGGCCTTGGGCGGGCCGGATAACCGCTCCTGAACCTTCTGGAAGGTTTCAAAGCTCACCAGCGGCTCGTGCCTGCCCTTTTGCAGGACAATGCCCCATAGCGGGATGTCGATGTACCCGGCGTAGATGGGCCGCTCGAAGACTTCGCGGATGCGCTGGAGATAGATGCGGCCCTTGTGCCAGAGCGGGAAGTCGGGGAAGCGCTCTAGATAGCGGGCAACCTCGGCTTGAGATTCCAGCCGCCCATCGGCAAAGCGTTCAAAGATATCGCGGATGACGGAAGCCGCAGGCTCGTCCGGCACCAGCATCTTGCCGTGGCCTGATACCCGGTCGTAGCGGTAGCCGAGTGGCGGGATGAAGACATAATACCCGCTCTGCGCGCGCGCGCATGCGGTTCTTTGTTTGCTCGGCGTTCTTCTGGCGCTGATGCTGGGACACTGATGCCAGCATGTTCTCGACCAGCCTGCTGTCGGAATCCTCGCCGAATTCGATGGACGGGCTTTCCAGCTTGCCGCCCGCTTCGCCGATGGCGGCACGCAGCTGGATATGGGCCATCAGATCACGGGCAAGGCGGCTGATATCGTCGATGATGACGATATGGCTATGGTGGCGCTTGTTCTTCCGCAAAAAACTCAGCATGGCCTGCATGCCGGGGCGGTCAATCAATCCGCCGGAGACACCCTCATCGGCAAAGACCTTGACGACCTCATAGCGCCTGTACCCGGCATATTCGCGGCAGCGGGTTTCCTGCGAGCCAAGGCCGGAGCCGCGCGTCACCTGTTTGGGGTCTGAAACGCGGCAGTAGATAACGGCTTTGGGGCCTGTTGAGGGGAGCGGAGTGGCGGCGGTCACGTCTTAAGCTGTTCCTTTCTTTGCCGGTGATGGAGCGTTGTCGTTCGCGGCACTTTCGCGCGCGATCCGGACACAGCCTAATTCTACCATCACGTTGTTGGGATGGCCATTTTTACGATCAGAAACTGTCCACAGTTGCTGGCCCGGCGTGAGGTCGTGCGCGCGGTCGGCCAAGCCCTGCGCCACCACCCACAGCGTTTCGATGACAGCGATCTTCTCCTCATCACTGGCGTCAAAATCGTCGAGATAGGAAAGATAGGCGCGGGGATCGAAGGACATGGGCGGGCAGCAGCCTTTCTGCCCCGCACGGAAACAATCCGCGCCGGAGCGTATCGCAGAAGTTGAACACACTCCGCGACTGTATCGATGCGACGATCGAATATTGGGTGGAAGAGGCAGCTATCGTGTGCAACGAAATCCAGACTGTGGACATTCGCGTTAGCGAGCGGCTCTGTATCTAAAGAAAACGCGAGCCTCCACCGCTCTGTCCAAAAGGGGCGCTAAGCCTGATGTGCGGTAACGAATAGGCCACACGCTGCGACAAAGTTTATTGCCATTGACCAACTGGTTGACAAAGACATTCAATCATCGGCACTTTCCACACTATGAATCGGTTAGCGCACATCGTTGGCAAATCCGTCATGCGACGCATTTTGGCAATCTTATTGATTTGCCTGATGGTCCCTGGTGGCGCGGCCGATGCAAGCTCGCTCGTATGGTGTGTTTCTGGTTCTGGTCATTCAGCCATTGAACTCTGTGGTGGTTCTAGCTGCCATTATGAGGAAGTGAGCGTAGACAGCCACCAAAGAGCTAGCGCATCCGATATCTACGCTTACGATCCGCATAGTGAAGATTGCGTCGATCTGGATTTACTTCCGACTGGATCTCTCAACGATGCTCGTCGCAGCGCCGACTGTGAGATGTTTCAGGGTGTCGTCAGCAAATTTACGCTCGATCTGGCGTTTCTTAACACGCTTCCCCGACAAGTAGATCATTTGGCTGGCGAAACTGCTACGCTTGTGACCCCCGTATTTCGCAGGGAAGATCCTGCGGTCAAACTGCGCCAAGTCGCAGTTCTGCGCATTTAAGAAATTCTCTCGTCAAACACGATCCGTTCGCTTTGCGCGCCCTAACGCTGCGGCAATTGCCGGTGTTTGCGCAAAGTGTCCTGAAGGCGTGCTGCTGGGAGAAAATCGTTGCAGAGCCGTCTCTTGCCAACGCACATATTGGTGTGCGCTGCGCTATCCAGCGTGGCCGGATGTTCAGCGCCTGATATCAAAAGCAACACGACCGCCCAGGTGGCCGGCGCGGTCTATCACGCACCTTCACCGCGAGAGGTTCTTGTTGCTCCGCAGCCCGCATCCACACCGCCCTATGACGACATACTCACGCTAAAAGAGGCTATTCACCGGGCGCTTCGCTTCAGTCCTTCTCTCCAATCAGCCTCGTTGGAAATCGAGGCAAAGTTAGGAGAGGCCGCGCAAGCGGCGGTGAGACCCAATCCGGAATTGGCACTCGACCTGGAGAACTTTGGCGGGACTGGTGATGTCCGCGGCTTTCAATCGGCCGAGAGCACACTTTCTTTATCTCAACTCGTGGAATTGGGTGACAAGCGCTTCAAGAGGCTGGCTGTCGCGGACTTAGATCGTGCCGTCGCTGTTTGGGAGTTTGAGGGTGCGCGACTTCAGGTCATCCGTGAAACAGCGGAAGCATTCATCGATGTCCTGGCAATCCAGGAAACGATCGAACAAACGAACGAAGCCAACCGAATTGCCAAGGAATTGGAACGGGACGTCAAAGCCCGCGTCGATGCCGGCGAAGCGAGCCCGGTTGAAATCCAGCGCACCCGCCCGATCGTCGCCAACACACTCGTCCGCCTCAAGGCCGAACGCGCAAGACTGGACCCGATCAAACGGCGGCTCGCTAGCATGTGGGGTCAATCCCGCGCTGACTTCGGCAGGGTAACCGGCCGTTTTTCAGACGTGGATCAATTTGTGTCCCTTGACACTCTCTTAAGCGACCTAGAGCGCAATCCCGAGGTGGCGCGCTGGAGTGATGAAATCGCGCGGCGGAATGCCATCGTCGAACTGGAGTTAGCAAAATCGATCCCAGATTTGACGCTGGGTGCTGGTGTTCGCCGGCTTGGCGAATCGGAAAATACGGCAATCGTTGCCAGTGCTTCCGTACCGCTTCCTATTTTTGATCGCAACGCAGGAAATATAGCGGCCGCAGAATCTCGCCTGCTTAAGGCAGACTATGAGCGAAGCACATCGCTAGAAGCGCTGCGGCGGGCAGTATTGTCTGCCTACGCCGATCTAACCAGTGCCGCTGCGGAAGTACGAACTCTCTCAAAGGACGTCGTGCCACCCGCGCGTGAAGCTTACCGCGCAGTTCAAAGCAGCTTCAAAGCTGGGGCGTCCCAACTTCTGGAAGTTCTGGACGCCCGACGCGTGCTGTTTGAAGCGGAACTAAGTCTCATTCGGGCTCAGGCTGATTTCGAAAAAGCAAAGGTCCGAATTGAAGGCCTTGTTGGCCGGAAAATCTAAACCTCAAAAGGAGACAATTATGAAGTTGCCAAACATTCTAGCGGCCGGAGTTACTGCATTCTTTTTGACCTTCTCAACCACCCCCACGCTCGCAGCCGATAGCGCAAAGGCAGTCGAGGCGCATGCGCACGACGACAATTCAAAAGATCATAAGGATCACGAACACGACCACAAGGAAGGGGAGGCAACACATCACGATGAAGCCGGACACACCCACAAAGAGGGCGAGGAAAAGCACGACCACAAGGATGGGAATCACAAGTAGGGGCTGAGAAATCCGAGGGGCAGTCCAACCAAATCCCGAAGGGGCCAGATATTCGCCGGCCTTGCCTTTCATCCAAGAAGTCAAAGAGGTTATGGAGAGCAAATCCGCATGGAGCTGCGTAAGTCAATTTCAGGCCTGGGTCTTCTGGCCGTGGCAGCATGTGTGTGTGCGGCCCAACCTAGTTTGGCGGAGGTGAGGGAACTGCCCTCGTCACCACTTTTATCCAAGCCTACCTCTAAATCGGTGGTCCCCGTTATCTACAATGGGAATTGGGACCGCCACGGCGGCGGCGCGCCCCCCGAGCGCGCCGTTCGCCTCCCAAAGGGGCGGGCGACAACATTCGATGTCGCACAAGCTGACAGTGGCGAGGTAAAAAATCCGCCCGAACACGCGGATGACCATGGGCACGAGCACGCGAAGAAACCTGCGGAGGAGAGCAAGGGTCACGATCATAAACACGAGACTTCGGGCAGCAAAGGCGAGGCTGAAGAGAAGGCCCACAATCACGGAAGCGGCAACGAAGAGGCTCCTGGGAATCATGGTCACGACCACGGCAATGAGCCAAAAGCAGAGAAACGAGCCCATCAAGAAAAGGACGACGACCATACCCATGGTAATAGCAAGGACGATGGACATGGGCATGGCGGTGGCGGCCACGACGAAACCGTAACGTTATCGCCCGAGCAGAGGAGCGAGTTCGGTGTTAGGGTTGCGCCTGTTGAGGGTGGTCCGCTCCCGATTTCTATTGTCCGCCCCGCTGAGGTTTCGTTCAATCTCGATCAGTACGCACACGTCGTTCCGCGCGTGTCGGGCATTGTCCAATCAGTAAGCGTCGCGCAAGGCCATCACGTAAAAAAGGGGCAACAGCTTGCCGTTCTTGAGAGCCGGGAGCTCGCGGATGCGAAGGCTGCATATCTTGCCGCGGTAGAGCGTCAGACCCTGGCGAAAGACAATTTCGATCGGGAAAAGACGCTGCAGGCCAAAAACATCACTTCCGAAAAATCTCTTCTCGAAGCCCGCACGCAACACGCAGAAGCGCGTATCGCGCTACGAGCTGCGGAACAAAAGCTGCATGCATTAGGAATATCTGATCAGAGACTCGCGGACGTGTCTGCTGAGCCCGACATGGATTTTACCCTCTATACGATGCACTCTCCTCTGGATGGCATCGTGGTCAATCGGCACCTGGTGTTGGGTGAGGCTGTACCAACGGATCGGGAAGCTTTTGTTATCGCGAACTTGTCCGACGTATGGGTCGACATCAGCATCTACCCCAAAGATCTGCCGATCATAAAGCCCGGTCTTACCGTGCGGATCAAAACCGAAACAGGCATCACCGCCGAAGGTCGAATCGCACACATAACGCCTGAAGTATCCGAGGCCACCCGCACCGCAAAAGCCCGTGTTGTCTTGAAAAACGACGAAATGAAATTTCGATCGGGGATGTTCGTGAACGCGGAAATTGATGTGTCTTCAAAGGACGTCGCGGTCCGCGTACCAAGGGGCGCGATCCAAACATATGAAGACGGCGACGTTGTGTTTGTTTTCGCAGACGGAAAGTTCAAGCCGCGCCCTGTGAAGCTTGGCGAAAAAAACGGTGATTTCTTCGAGGTTCTGTCGGGATTAAAGCCTGGCGAACAAATCGCCGTAGAGGGTGCCTTTGTCATGAAGTCCCAGCTCTCGAAGGAAAGCTTTGGCGACGGACACAACCACTAAGCGGCGGACTAGATTTATGCGAACATTCCTCGAAGGATTATTGCGTCAACGCTTGCTAATTTGCGTCGTTGCGCTCGGCGTTCTAGCGGCTGGCTTCCAAAGTTATCGAAGCTTACCGGTTGACGCCTTCCCTGATGTTTCTCCCACATTGGTCCAGATTTTCACGGAAACTGAGGGACTGGCGCCGGAAGAGGTCGAACGATACATCACCTATCCCGTCGAAGTGGCGATGAATGGGATCCCTGGATTAAAGGAAATTCGTTCGATTTCGAACTTCGGCCTCTCGGTCGTAAACGTCTATTTCGAAGACACGACCGACATATATTTTGCACGTCAGCTTGTCGGCGAGCGATTGCAGCTTGCACGAGATGAAATTCCAGAGGGTTTTGGTGATCCCGAAATGGGTCCGATTACGACCGGTCTGGGTCAGATTCTCTTTTATTTTGTCGACGACACAACGGGAAAAAGAAGCGGCGAAGAGATTAGAGAAATCCAAGACTGGATTATCAAGTTTAATTTGCAGACGGTGCCTGGCGTTACCGAAGTCCTCTCACTCGGCGGGAACGTCAAGCAATTTCATGTCAATGTACGGCCAGATGCGTTGTTGCGCTACAAGCTCAATATCTCCGACGTGGTCGAGGCCGTGAAGCAAAACAATGGGAACGTCGGCGCACAATATATCGTCAAGAATTTTGAACAATTCGTGGTTCGCTCAGTCGGTCTCGCGCAGGACATTAAAGATATCGAGAGCGTTGTTTTAAAAGTTGCAGACGGAATATCGGTAAGAGTTCGAGATGTTGGCACAGTGGAGATCGGCGGTGAGGTACGCCAGGGTCTCGCGACGTTGAACGGTGAGGGAGAGGCTGTCGCCGGACTCGTCCTCAAACTCATAGGCACCAACACCTCTAACGTCATTGCTGACGTGAAAGACCGGCTCGCGAAAATCAACGAGACCCTACCGCCAGGAATCAAAGTTGTTCCCTACTACGATCAATCCAAGCTCGTGCTTCGAAGCGTGGATACGGTCAACGAGGCCCTGGCACAGGGTGTTGGACTGGTTATCATAGTACTGTTGGCTTTTATGGGCGGCTTCCGACCGAGTCTTGTCGTAGCACTTGCTATCCCCTTTTCCATAGCAGTGGCCTTCATCGTAATGCAGGCCGTCGGTCTATCTGCGAACCTTATGTCCCTTGGCGGAATTGCAATTGCAATCGGTATGATGGTCGACGGTGCGATTGTCATCGTCGAGAATGTCGATAGATACCTCCGCGAAGATCATCCCGCGCTGTCCAAGCATCAGCTTGTCGCGAGGGCATGCGCGGAGCTTATTCAGCCGATTGGCTTTGCCATCGCGATCATCATCGTCGTGTTCTTGCCATTGTTCACACTCCAGGGCTACGAGGGAAAAACCTTCCGGCCGCTAGCCTTCACCGTGTCTCTCGCAATGCTCGGCTCGCTAATCTTTGCCGTTGTGGTGGCACCGGTGATGGCGGAGATGCTGATGAAGCGTCCAAAGAACGACGGTGATGGACAACGCCCAAGTTTCTCGGACCGAGTTGTGAGCGGGTTGATCTTTGCCTATCGCCCGCTTGTAACGTTGTTCGTCAAGGCTCGTTTACTTGCAGTTCTTCTCGCCTTCGGATTGTTGGCGGCGGGTCTGATTATTTTTCCGCGCCTGGGATCGGAATTTGTCCCAAGGCTAAACGAGGGAGACCTCCTTGTTCGCGTAACAATGGCCCCGTCTATCGCCCTTGAAGAGGCACGCGAGGTCGTCACGCGTTTCGAGAAACGGTTGCTCTCTCGGTTTCCCGAAGTCGAACGTGTCGTAACCCGCGTCGGCAGGGGTGAGGTCGGTGCACACGCTGACCCTGTAAACAGCGCTGAGGCCTTTGTTGGGCTGAAGCCACCCCAAGAATGGCCGAAGAAACGCTCGCCGGATCAGTTGTTCGCGGCCATGAGTGATGCCTTTGAAGATTTTCCTGGCGCGCAGTTCAACTTTACACAGCCGATCGCCGCCGCGGTTGACGAGCTGGTGACGGGGACCAAGGCAGAGCTTGCCGTAAAGCTTTTTGGACCGGACCAGGAGGTGCTTCTAGAAAAGGCCGGCGATATCGAGCGTGCAATCCGGAGTATCCCGGGCGCTGCCGACGTCCAGAAGGATCAGGTTACAGGCACGCCGCAACTCAGGATCATCGTCGATCGCGAGCAGATCTCCCGCTACGGTTTGAACATTGATCAAGTTCAGGCTGCGGTCCGCACTGCGGTGGGCGGCGAGAAGGCAGGGCAGATCTTTGAAGGGATCAAGAGATTTGACATTCTAGTTCGCTATACGGAAGAAGCGCGGTCAACAGCGGATGCGATCCGCGAACTCGTCATCCGCGCACCATCAGGATCATTGGTCCCACTTGAACAAGTCGCAACGATCGACGAGATCGTGGGGCCACGGCAGATCACGAGAGAAAACAATCAGCGCTTCATTACAGTTCAGACCAACGTTCGCGGTCGGGACATCGGATCATTCGTTGCGGACGGGCAAAAAATAATAAGCGAGACGGTTCAACTGCCATCGGGCTACTTCGTCGAATGGGGTGGTCAGTTCGAGCTACAGGAGGAAGCCAATAAGCGGCTTGCGGTCGTGGTCCCAATCACGTTGGCACTGGTCTTCCTCTTGCTGTTCATGAACTTTGGATCCTTGCGAAGCTCTCTTCTCATCATGTTGAACATTCCTCTGGCCCTCGTCGGTGGAATCATCGCCCTCTGGCTTGCCGACCTAAATCTTTCGGTTCCAGCTTCGGTAGGTTTCATTGCGCTTTTCGGCATTGCGCTCGGAAACGGCATGGTCTTGGTGACCTACCTCAATGAACTTGTTGATGGGGGAGAAAGCATAGACGACGCCAGCATCAAGGGGGCATGCATGCGCGTTCGCCCTGTGCTCATGACGGCACTCACCACAGCGTTGGGCTTGATACCTCTGCTCTATGCAACGGGCGCAGGTAGCGAAGTTCAGAAGCCCCTGGCGACAGTCGTCGTCGGAGGCCTAGCAAGCTCCACAATACTGACGCTCCTGGTTATTCCCGCCGTCTACAAATGGTTTGTGCCCAAGCGCTTGGAAGAACTAATACCAGAGGATGATTCAAGCGCTGAGCGGTCGCTTTCGTGAACAATTCTAGCGGTGAGAGAAAACGAAGGAGCCCACAAATGCGAAAAGGCTTAGTATTGGCAACTCATTTTTTGCTGTCTCGGGAGATGCAGTGTGCCACGAAATCCCATGGCCACGCGGTATGTCACGAAACGTTGGATTTGGTGCGTGCGCAAAGGGGCCATGTATGAGGCGGACCTCCTACAGCGCAACCGTACCGCATAGGCACATAGAAGTTGGTAAGTGCATCGGGATGGGTGCCGCTGGATATACTAAAGGATCGCGTTTCGACTGCCCGCCGGACAAGTGACCAGAAAGCACGTGATGTCAGAAGTTTATTGGCTGGGTTCGTCAGTAGTTCTGCGCCGAACCACCAAGCGTAATTTAAATGGTTCAGTATGTAGTCAAAAGCGAATTAATAAATTCGCTCTACTTAGTCAAACGCCTGACCCATTGCAATGTGAGGATCGAATTTCGTGACGCCAATCAGCCACCGTACTTTTGCCATGCGGTCGCAAAGAGCCGTGCCTATGCCTTAATCTCATTTGATTATTTGTTGCTCACCACGTGGGACTTGAATCGCAACGCCAAACCGGCCACGTTGATCTCGCACAGGTTCAATGCGGCCGCTAAGTTCCTCCATAATTCGTCGCGCTATAGTAAGACCGAGCCCTGAGCCGTAGATCGCATCGCTGTTTTTTTGCAGCCGCCGAAATGGCTTTACGGCTTCATCCCATTCGGCTGGGCTCATTCCAGGTCCGTCATCATGGATCGCGATTGTCACGTCCCGATCCTTGGTCAAAAGGCTTATGTTGGCCTGCTTTCCATAACTTGATGCATTTTGCGCAACGTTCACGATGGCCCTTCGAAGCAGTGTCGGCTTGGTTGTCAAAATAATTCGACCTTCTGCCCGGAAATCAACGAGTCTACCCATGTCAGTAAGATCAGAAGAAACGCTCTCTACCAGTGTCACGAGATCCACTTTTTGGGCCTTCTCGGAGTCAAAGTCCAATCTCGTGAAATCGAGCGCCCCAGCAATCATTCGCTGCATCTGATTGAGATCGGACAAAATGTGATCTCGGACGTCGGTGTCTTCAATCTCGTGTGCGCGTAATCTCAATCTGGTAACCGGCGTGCCTAGGTCGTGCGCAATTGCTGCGGCAGTTGCTGAACGGTCTGATATCAATTGTTTGATGCGTGTTTGAAGCCCGTTGAAAGCCGCCGTAGCGCTCCGCACTTCGAGAGGGCCAGTTTCCCGCAAAGCGGGCGAGTTGATGTCTTCGGCAAGGCGTCTCGCAGCTCCTTCAAGCAGTACCAAAGGTGCGATGAAGCGACTAAGAAGCCAGAATGCGATTACGAGTGCCGAAGAGGTCAACGCGAGAAGCGAGGGGGACATTTGAGCCCAGGAAAAATGCGGTACGGCAAGGAGGCGCCCGGTCATCAACACCCCAGTCCCGTCCGAAAGCTCTGTCGCTACTTTAATATTTCCTTGGAAATAAACATTCTGCAGGACGCGTTCAATTGGCTCCTCTGTAACCAGCTTCAGTCTTGCTGGAAATACTGGCGCGGAATTTTTAAGATCATCGTTGTCACTCTCGCCGAACCGAACTCCTATAGGGTCACTTGGTGGGCGATCTAGAAAGGAGTTGATCAGACGGGTTATTCGGCCAGCTCGCGCGTGCTCCTCTTTTGGTGTTGGTAGTGGTTCAATGTTTTCCGTAGAAACACCTAGCATGGTGCCTGTTAGCGCTGTCGCGACTTCCGGGCGATGGCTCGGAGGCAATCGGTCCATGAGCTGGACCACTATGGCCACTTGTTCGGCAAACATCGCATCGTGCAGAGCATCCATCGCGTCGTTGTGTCGGTATGAGTAGAGCACAAGGGCTGCCGCGTTGGAGGCTAGAAGGAGTGCGAAGATAAGGATAAAGGCTCGGCCCCGAAGAGTGTCGAGATGCCGTATCATTCATCAGCCTCCACCACATCCGCGGAAAACATGTAGCCCCGTTGCCGAATGGTTTTTATGAATTCGTTCGCGTCGGCATAGGCCGCAAGCTTGCGGCGTAGACGCGCAATCTGCATATCGATGCTCCGGTCGAAGAGACCTGGCTGTCGGCCGCTTGTCAGGTCGAGGAGCTGATCGCGATTTAGCACCACGCCAGCGCGCTCAGCAAAAGCTTTAAGCAGGTCAAACTCTCCGTCTGTCAGAGTGACGATTGATCCATCTGGTGCTGTCAGCCGTCGTGCCCGTGCATCAAGTGTCCATCCTGAAAAACGCAGGCGTCGATCGCGATAGTCGGGCGTGTTAATCGGCAGTTCGTTAGCGCGCCGAAGTACTGCCCGGATGCGGGCAATCAATTCCTGGGGGTTGAATGGCTTTGGGATGTAGTCATCGGCTCCCATCTCCAGACCCACTATTCGGTCCGTCTCAGATCCCAAAAGCGTTAGCATGATCACGGGGATATTGGAGGTTGTTCTCAATTCTTGGCAGAGGGTGAGACCATCCTCGCCGGGCATGATGCGGTCCAGCACAACGAGGTCGATACGCGCAGTTCCAAGGATGTTGCGCATCTCTATTCCATTGGCGGCCACATCTACGACGAAGCCATGTCTGCGCAGTTGCCTCGCAACAAGTATGCGAATTTCCTGGTCATCGTCTACCACGAGGATGTGCGATTGACTCTTCTTCATTCCTGAATTGGTCTCGATGCAGTGAGAAACGCATGTGTATGCGGCAGTTGGCAACGAACAAATAGATCAATGGTAACATCCTGTAACAACTCAGGATCTCGTTACCAGCCGTTACCGTTTCGGGAGAGCATTGTTGTCCGATTTCACCTATCTGTAATTTGTGACCAACGACCGGACTTAAATAGGTCTGCTGGTCAAATTGAAGGCAGTAGCATAGAAAATATGGAGATCGGATCATGAAACAGATCTTTATTGTAGTCGCTATGTTTGCAGTGTTAGCGGGAGCAACCGTGGCGCAGGCCGATCATACGTCAACACCTACCCCGTCTCCCATCGATTCTGACGTCTTTCAAGGCGATTAAAGCAACGGGAACCAGAAGCCCCGGGCTTCTGGTTCCCGTTTATTATTGATATTTGGAACATAAGAAGCGATTTAGCAGATTGTATATATTGTTGGTGTTTGTTGCTGAGTGAAAGCATTGCGGTTATACATCAATCCTTTTAATGTATTGCATCTCACGCACCTGCGCCGATGTTATTTGATTATGGAAGTTATCTGGCGACCTGCGTGATTAAGGGCATTAATATGCAGGTGTATGGAAACGAGCGTGATGATCGTTGCTATCGAGCTGAAAAGATAGAACTATTAATCGGCTCATTATTTTTACACCATTAAAATGTTTGTCGTCCTGGAGAAATTGCGGAACCTGCTCAACTTCTGGCCGTCCTTAGCCGCGAGCACGCGACAGCTTGTGCGCGATGCCGTAGCGTGGGCCATGCAGGCGTGGGTTCATAACTGATAAGCGACTGGTGCTTGCCTTAGATGCTTGTTAGCTCCCAGCTGGACGTTGCCGAATATGTTATCGTTCAGCGCCTCAATTACCCCAAAAATACAGGCGGTTGGACGGTTCGATAGCCCCCGATCCGATGGTAGAGGAGCTTGTCCGAGAGGACGAGCTTCAGGAACAAATTCCGGTTCGCCGGATCGTCAGAACCCCACAGTTCACGCGGGTTGGGATTGCCTTTTTTCCGGTCAGAAACTGACCACAGCTGTTGACTAGGCGTGAGGCCGAGGGCGCGGCCGTCCTGCGCCACCACTCACAGCGCTTCGATGACCGCGATCTTCTCGTCGTCGCTGGCGTCAAATTAGCGCCGCTTGATGCCGGATTGTAGGTGAGCACCGCCCTTAGACTTATTGCTCTTGGATCCTGTGGCTTTGCTAAGGCAGTCGCCGGGATGCTTGGTCCATCAGAACCGAGTTGGCCATCTTCGTGCGCTTGGCTTTGTGTGATTGCCAATGGGTTCTCCACAGAGCATCGAGCCGCAATCTATCGGAATGAACAAAATGGGTATTCTTAAGCTCAGAAATTATGATTCGGACGCGGGGAAGCATATCAATGCGACGCACGGTCCATTTTGCCGTATCGCCTAGATTGACCGCCCTGCTCGGTGAAACCTACCGGCAGACAGAAGCAGCGCTCAAGGAACTCGTCGACAATGCGTGGGACGCAGATGCGGGAAACATTTGGGTGACACTACCGGCGCCCCTGACCGCTGAGCCGATCGTCGTTGCCGACGATGGAAGCGGAATGTCGCCTCATGAGATAGAGAGCGAATATCTCGACATAGCCAGGGACCGCCGGTCGACAAAAGGGGAATATTCCATCCACCTCAAGCGCCGAATCAAAGGGCGAAAGGGCATTGGCAAGTTCGCCGGGCTCGCTGCAGCGCGGAGCATGCGCATCGAGAGCGTCTGCAAAGGCATCAGGACCGTCGTAGACGTCGACAAAGGCGCAATCCTGAATGCTTCGCATGATCTGGAACAAGTACCGCTACCACTCACTGAGACGGAAGCATCTAACGCGGTTAACGGCACGGTCATAACGCTCTCAAACCTCGATCAGGCATTGAACTTTCCAAGTGCGGATAAGCTGCGGACGCTTTTGATTTATGAATATGGCCGGGAGAGTGGGATCAAAATATACGTCAATGGCCGCGTACTCGACGTTGAGGATCTGCCTGGGGAAACGGAGAGCACGAGCGCTAGCCTTCCTAACGCCGGCGAGGTCAAGATCCGCTTCACCATCGCGGAAGGTAAGCTGCCGAAGCACCCGGGTTTTCTGCTGCGGGTCGGCGGCAAGGTGGTCGGTCGCCCTCAGTGGTTCGGACTGGACAAAAACCAGGACATTCCCGATGCTCTGCGTAAGCGCGTCTACGGAGAGATCGAGGTGGACGGACTTGATCAGGTCGTGACGGCGGACTGGGGCGCTTTGGTCGAAAACAGCAAGGCGCGGGAGGAGATCGCACACCTGGTCGCCGAGCGGACTACAACCAAGCTGAAGTCGGTGTTCACACGCGAGATGAATCTTCAACAGGCACGGTTGAAGCAGGAGATTGCGCGCCGTCTTCAGAACCTTCCCGAGCACCGCCGAGCATTTACCGAAACCGCGCTCGGAAAGATCCTCACCCGGTTCTACGGCGAACGTCAGGATCGCATAGACACCATCGCATCGGTCATACTGGATGCAATGGAGCGGGACGAATACTGGCAGGTTTTGCGCAACATCGACGAAGCTAGGCACGGCGACGTTGCGAATTTTGCGGAGGCCCTGCATCAATTCGGTCTAGTCGAGCTGACATTGATGGTAGAACGCGCGAACGGGCGCCTGCATTTTTTGTCCGACCTTGACGCGCTGTTGGTCAATCCGTCGACAATTGAAATCCAAATGCACAAGGCGATCGAGCATAGTCTTTGGATACTTGGCGCACCCTATCACCTCATGAGCTCCAATGCGACGCTGAAAGGCGTCGTCGAACGATACACCGATAAGAAATATTCGGGAACGCGGGCTGCTAAGCGTCCCGATCTACTGCTCAATACCGACCCCGGCGAGGCTTACCTGCTGATTGAGTTCAAACGGCCGACTCATCCCGTTTCCCGGGCGGACGAAACACAAGCCCAAGTCTATGCCGATGAGCTACGCGAACTGTTACCGGCCAAGCCGATCCATGTCGCGCTCATTGGCGGGAGGCGCGCGGCTAAGTCCAACCCGCAGAACGATCCGCCGAACCTTAAGGTCTGGTCATACGCTGACATCATTAGCCGCGCCCGTCATGAAGTTCAGTGGCTACTGAGTAATGCTGCCCCCTCACACTGATCGAGATTCTATGCTCAACCGCAACTGGGACGACAATGCAACTTAGGCGCAAAACTGTGATCGCCGTCGCAAATTTGCACAACTAATACGTCAATGGGCTGTGCGTCGGAGACGTCATACGTCCTAAGATTAAATGGATGTCTGACTGATGCTCGTCTGGTGAAGCGGCCTGAATCGATCAGCACGCGTCGCGCGGCATAGATGTGCCCAGAACGGGCGGGACCCGCCAATCGATCGGGGTGGATAATGATGCAGCTGCTTGGTCCGCGTCGAGGGACAGGTACGCCAAACTTGGTGGCGGCGCAGGGAGATTTGTTCATTGCTCCCACGTTCAACCCACGATCCGCGTTGTTGCCGTCCGCCGGCACAAAACTGACCTTGGTGATCGGATGCAGCGGACAAAAACGAAAGAAACGCACGACGGCGGCGGAACTCTACACCTCTTCGCGGTTCAAGAGGGCTAGGGCTATCGCGGAGAGCCTCAGGGCTGAGTATCTAATTGCGTCCGCTAAACATGGCATCCTTAAGCCCGACCAGATCATATCTCCCTACGATATGAACCTCAGTGACCTGGATGGCTCTGAACGTCGAGACTGGGGGCGGAAGATCGCTCAGCAGTTGAGTGAAGTTCGGGGACAACTTTGCATTCTATGCACGGCTGAATATGCCGATCCAATCGTCGAGGCATACGAAGGCGTAGCTAAACTTGTTAGCCCATTGAGTAAAATCGTGCCACGTCATCATGCTCAATGGCATGAGCAAGCACTTGCCTTCAGTCGACGCGTGGAGGCAATGCGCGAGCTCTATCAAGCAATTGATAAACGCCGACGTACAGGAGGCATGTTCACACTCAGTGAGCTGGGCATGAAGAAGCTGCCACTCCGTGGCGTCTATATCTTTATTGATAAATCAGAGCGCAATTTCCTCGGTCGACGAGGTCGCATTGTTCGGATTGGCACGCATGCCGTCAGCGAAGGTTCGAAGTCGACACTTCGAAATCGGCTGCGAAATCACGCTGGGCTGAGGGACGGGACGGGGAACCATAGAGGATCGATATTCCGGCTCCACGTGGGGCGCGCGGTCCTGGAGCGGGAGAACGCGTCTGCAGCACTTCCTTCGTGGGGAGAGGGTCAGGACGCGCCCATTCACGTGAGGGCGCACGAAGTGTCCATGGAGCAGCTAGTGAGCGACTACCTCAAGAAGCTCGAGGTGTTGGTCTTGGATATTGACGACACGCCGAGCAAACACAGCTTGCGGGCAATTGTCGAGCGTCAGCTCATCGCGTTGTGCTCGGAGTCTTTGATTCCTATCGACAGGCCAAGCAAAGCTTGGCTGGGCCTCTCGTCACCGATGCGCTTGATTGCCGAATCTGGGTTGTGGAACGTCAGGGACGTCGGACGCGCCTATGACTCACAGGGCCAAGGCTCCGTCAGAGACTTGATTTCGTTGGATTTCTTGTGAATGTCGAAATTAGTGAACGCCATAGAACGCCAACAACGGCTCGGCCGTTTCCTGAGCCATCTTTTTCAGAGATTAGCTGACGGTCGTCTTAATTTGGTCGTAGGCGCCGGTATCTCCATTGACGCTGGCGTGCCTGCTTGGACGCCCCTACTCAAGCGACTTGCAACGCGCTCTCCTGCCCTGGCGGCCGATCTGGATCAACATCACGCATCAGGACTCGCCCCCGAGTATCTGGGGCAAATCATTTATCACCGTCATTGCAGCGACTGGGAGGGAGATGCTGAGCCGCATCTCAAAAACGCGGTTATCAAGCATGAGTGGGTCAAATCGATACACACGGCAATCTACCAGGACGTCCCAGATACGACGGAGAAGATCTTAGCCGAACATCCATACCTTTCAGGGTTGAGGGACTTAGTGCGTAAAGTACCGCTCGTCATTAATTTTAACTTCGACGACATCCTGTCCGACGCACTGAGTCATCAGGCAGTCCATACCACTGCAACAGGCGATAGATCCTTCACTGTAACTTGGAATCCCCCGTTGGTTGACCGTCCAAAGACTACGACCATCTATCATGTCAACGGTTACTTGCCCCGCGTTACGTTAAAAAAGCGGAGTCCGGAGTTAGTTTTTACAGAGGACTCGTTCGCGGCAGCGTTATCAAGAGCCCCTGAAGTCAGTGGAGAATACCTGTTTCTCCGTTTTGTGCAGAACACGATGCTGATTATTGGTCATTCCCTGGGCGACAACTCGCTCAAGAACTACTTAAGGCGCAATCGCAATCAGGCGCCGGCCAATCATCACTACATGATCCATTGGCTGAAATCTGGAGATGAGATATCACCAGCGCGCCAAACTGATATTTTTGAAGCCAATCTCGAACTTTACAACCTCATTACGATCTTCCTGACATCTCAGGAGATTTCTGAATTGCTGGATCTCTTGAATAGCGAGTCTCGGGACGTGCGGGACTTTCTGGACGACGCCTGTCCAGATCGGCGGTCCAGGTTTCACTACTATATCGTAGGGCCTGTAGCTGCCGGCAAATCGACACTTCTAGAACAGCTGCGCTGTTTCGGAACGTTCGAGGAGTGGACGCGCCCACCTCCAAAAGAGATGTTTCTTTCGTTTGATAAGCTGACGGCCGAACAGCAAAATGAAGTAAGCAACTTTCTCTATGCAGAACTCAAAGAGAAAAACATCCGCATGACCAACGTCGATGTCGGATTTTACTTCATGGATCGCGCGCCGTTGGATTTGTACGCCTTTTCCAAGGACGATCTCGAGCGAATGCAAAAGACAAAAGAATTAAAAGACTTGGTCACACGCGATAAAAACCTCCAGGGGGGACAAATCGTATTCGTAACCGCCGAGGGGCGTGAACTTGTAGCGAGGAATTTAGGTCGCGGACGGCTTCCAGATAGCTCTGGAGATGAAATTTATCTCGAAGATCAATCCAACTATTTGCAAGGCCTCTACGAACCGAGTTGTGCGATCGTCACTACCGGCATGAACCGCGGTGACATCGCGAAAAAAGTCGCACGTGAGGCCCTTCTCGGCGAATATGATGCGTGTAATCTCTCCGCTATAATGGAGCGGTTTGAATGAAAAGGCTATCTCGCTCAAAGGCGTATTTGGCTTCGCCACTATTCAATCCGCAGGAGCGGGAATTCAATCTAAAGCTGTCGCGCCGTTTGGAGGCGTATCTTGATGTCTTCTTGCCTCAGCGTGACGGCGAACTACTGACCGAGTTAGTCTCCAAAGGCAGGTCTGTTACTGTCTGCCAAGAGCTGATCTACGCTAAAGATACGGCTGCCATAGAAGGATGTGACTTCCTAATTGCCGTCCTGGACGGTCGAACCGTTGATGAGGGGGTCGCCTTCGAGCTGGGATATGCAAGGGCGTTGGGTAAGATCTGCTTAGGCTTCAAGAGCGATGATCGTGTCATGGTTTCGACTGGCGACAATCCGTTGCTTGTGTCGGCATGTCACTACCGGGCTTCTTCGGTTGATGTGCTCATAGATCAGGTGCGCTGCCTGTTAGACCAAGAGACCATAGTACCGAAAGACACGGGTGAGGGGATCGATACAGATGCACTGACGCCATGACGCGAATGCACCTTCGCGTGATGAGCCGCGAGTTTACAAGTCGTTAGCTTTGCGGATTTGGTGAAGCAGGCCTCCCTCGCGCTAGTGCCCATAGATGTTGTTGAAGTATTTGGGGTCGCATTTATTCATCTGGATGATCGAATATCGACACTTCTGCTAATGAACGTCAACCTGCCACCGGTTCGCCCGCTAATCCTCTCCCGGCAGGTCGAGGCTCGATGTTAGCTTTCTCGGCACAGGAGACGCTGCTCCTCCTCCCCAACCATGGTTTCGTCCCTGAGGCTAACCGCTCTCAAAAACTGTACTAGCAGAAGAAGAACGGATCGGATCGAGAAGCCGACGTGAGAAAGTTGGGAAGCCAAAGGCTTTTGACCGGCCGTGGAAACCTGGATAACGTAAGTGCGGGTTGGGTAGAAATTCGTACGATAGAGTTTTGAGGTGGGGGGCACCGGTGACCATCCGGATGGAGTGTCAAACGTTGCCGGTAGGCGAGCTGCTGTCCGGTTCTCGAATTTATAGTATGCCAATTTTTCAAAGGCCTTTCGCATGGACTGCCGATGAGGCAGGCCAGCTACTAGACGATCTGCAGACTGCTTTCCATAACTCGACAGATTTAAATACCGACAAAGCTTATTATTTTCTCGGGCAGCTAATTGTATCTCAGTCGAACCCAAACGCACCCTTCGAGGTCGTCGACGGCCAACAAAGGCTCGTGACACTTTCCGCCCTCTTGGCGGTGCTCCGCGATCTCCTACCTCCGGGTGATGCCAGGGAACACTTGCAACACCATATTGAGAGGCCTGAAAATGCGGCGCGACACTTGCCGCGTTGTCCGCGCGTGGGGCTTCGAGAAATCGACCGTGATGAATACACGAGGTGGATCGCGGAACAGGGTGGCTCATTCGCGCTACCTGACGCGGGCGACACTGATGCCACGGAGCGGCTGGTCGAGGTAATTTCTAGGATCAAGGACGATATCGCCACGCCCCACCAAAAATTTATCACCGATTTCGCCAGCTATATACTGAATCATTGCTATGCCGTGCTCGTGATCGTTTCAAATACGCTCGACGCTTATCAACTCTTTCGTAGTATTAATGCGCGGGGACAACCGCTTACAGATATCGACATTGTTCGCGGAGAAGTTATTAGCATCTACCAAAGTACCCGGCTTGCCGACGCGTGGAGCCAAATAGAAGATCAAATTGGCGTCGAACAGCTTAGTACATATGTCAAATCCATCCTTGCGTTGGTGCATCCACCCACTCAGCAGATGGCATTTAGAGATGGACTGAACTCCGTCCTAAGCCATCCCTCAAAGGCTCTGCTTTTCACCGACACACTAAAGAAGTTCGTCGAGATCTATGATGAGCTGGAAAGCTGCGAACTAACCGTGGCGGAAGGTAATGAGGAGCTCAATCGGATTGTATCGTGCGTCAAAGCCCTTCCTTTCGACGATTGGACCCCTGCCGCCCTACTGTGGTTAGCGCAAAATCCTTCTGAAAAAGCTACGGTAGATTTCTTTAAGGCACTCGACGCTCTGGGGTTGGGCCTTCTGATCCTTGGCGCAACCTCCAACACCATCGCGAACCGAATGCGACGGGTGGTTCAGCGTATCGTCGCAAAAGACTGCCTTAGCAGCGCAAATAGTGAACTGTATTTGACGGATGCTGAACGAAAGAAAATTAGAGAGAAGCTCGCAAGGCCAATCGGCAACAAGTCGCGGTTCATTCGACCACTGCTTTTGCGTTTAAATGCTGAACTTCTGGACAAAACAATCCCAACCTACTTTCCGACCAAAGTGACCTTGGAGCATATCCTTCCACAAAATCCTGGCCCCAGGAGTCTCTGGAGGCAGAAATTTCCAGATTCAAAAGAGCGTCAACAATTCAGCCAAATGCTCGGGAACTTTGCAATATTGTCAACCAAGGTGAATCCGAGGGCAAGCAATTTTGATTTTCACAAGAAAAGAGAAAAGATTTTCGGAGCGAGCGATAGCAACATTTTTCCTCTGACCGCACAGCTTATTAGTTATGAGGATTGGACTCCTGACGCCATCAAGAAACGTCATGACCAGTTGACCGAAATTGCGCGAGATATATTAAAGCTCTGAATTTCCATCCTAGCGACGGCGAATACGTTTATCCGAATTTTGAATGCCGTGGATAAATTGTTTCTGACATTCGGGCCGGGGGGATGCAACGGGGGCCAGCAAGGCCCCCTTGCCGAGGCGGGCGAAAGACCGCCGAGCGAAGATGGTGCTGTCATACAGCACACATCTGGCGATACGTCTTATCCGAGACCTTTGTCGTATCGGTTCTTCTTCCCGGTAATAAAATTGCGGGTAACAGCATCGTCTGATGGCAGTTCGGTTGACCCCATCCTGCCCGTTTGAACCCGCGCTTATGTCGCCAAGACCTGCTTCTTGCGTTGCCGTTTTACGCGAACGACTTTCACTTGGAAGTCGGATCTTAGCAGGGTGGCGCGCTCCCGGCTGCTTAGATACCAGCGTCCATCATGCGCGCGCCGTGCGTGCGGCGGCAGGGCCGCCAGCGGTAGCAATCGCGGCGATGGTTCCCACAGGCCATCCGGCCTCATCCGCTCGATCATACATACGTAGTCGCCGCCGGATGCCGGGGCCGCATTGCCATCTGAAAGCAAGCTTGATCCCAGCGTCATCCCTGCTGCGGTGGTCACAATGAATCTGCGCCGGGAAATATCGCTCATGGATACTCTCGCGGTGTTTGCCCGCTTGTATAGAGCGCAGCATTGCGCCCTGCATGCGGCGCGTCACTGCGCCTGCTCCAAGCCAGCCCATTTGAATCCGCGCGTGAGCGTGGCGTGACAAACGTCCAGCCGCTCCGCCACCTCGCCTATCGGGATGCCCAGCTGCGTGACATGGCGGTGGCCTTCGAGAATGGCATCAATACCGAGCGCTCTCGGTCTTCCGAGATTTGCACCGCGCTGCTTGGTAGCCGCTAGCCCCAGCACCGTGTTCTCGCGGATGATGTCGCGCTGGAATTCCGCGAAGGCCGCGAAGAGGTGATAGACCAGCTTGCCGCCCGGCGTTGTCGTGTTGATGCCTTCGGCCAGCGAGCAAAAATGAATGCCTTCATTCCCGAAATGCACCAGCAGGTCTGAAAGGTGCTGGACCGAACGGCCCAGCCGGTCGAGCTTTAAGACCACCAGCGCGTCCCCGCGCTTTAAGGTCTTGAGGGCCTTGTCCAGACCGGGGCGGCTGGCCTTGCCGCCGGAGACGCCCTGATCCTTGAAGATGTCATCACACTGCGCGCTTTTGAGCGCATCCAGCTGCATGCGCAGCTTTTGGTCTTGGGTGGAAACCCGCGCATAGCCTATGCGCCTGCCCGTCACCGCGATGCTTGGGAAAAAGAGGTTCGTCATGACGTCACCTCGTCAAAATCGATCCTTTTTGCCGAGGTGCGATGCGCGCTAGTGCTAGCGCTATCAGTTGGCGGAAATCCGCCGCTTTGCAAGTGTCGTTCGGTCATTCTCGTGCTAGTTTTTCCTCCTCTGCAATAACGATCGTTTATGTTGAGCAGGAAAGCACTAGACCTAGCAAGCCTGTGTACCATCGTATGCGGCCTTGCCTCCGGCGCAACGGCGGAAGACTTCAAGAGTTCGAAGTTCCTCACCTATCCGGCAGACGCGCAGACAAATTACATTTCTACATCGGCTGTTGCGGCGGCTAGCATCGCCGGGCTCAACTCATCCGCGCAAGCCAAGTGTCTGGGCGAGTGGGTGTCGCGTCATAAGGGAAGCGGCTATCAGCCCGTGCTTGAGGTGATGAGAAAATATCCCGATGATCACCCTACCGGGCTGATCCTTGCCGTGCTGCAGAAGGAGTGCGGCCCCTTCAAATATGTGAAGTAGAGATTAAAGCGCTCGAACCGGTGCAGATATTTCGGGGCTCGATACGGGATCAAGAGAAGCTGTTGTCTTGATCAGTTCGTCCCGCACCGGTTCGGGCATGTTTTCCTGAATATCCCGCTTGAACTGCTCGATTTCATGCGCTGCTGGCGGGTTGTCGTGATCGCTCATGCGGTCGCGGATGCGCCCCAGCGTATCGACGCGAAAGCCTTGAAGCGCTTCAAGGCGCGTGACTCTGTCTGTGACAGCCTCACGCTCTTCCAAATACTGCTCGTAAGCGGGTTCATCGCCGCGCCATTCGATGGCGGCGGCATGGGCATCGCTGACGCGCTCCCCGCGTTCATTCCAGACTTGCCCCCGCGCATCGCGGAATACGCGGCTACCATCCGGCAGCTGGGCGGCGCGGGATACGGTTTGTTCAAGCTGGGCCTGCGCTTCTTCCAGTGCTGCCTGCGCTTTGGCAATGGCGCGGTCGGTGGCGTCTTCCGCATCGCCCAAGAGGCCCATCGTGTCATTGTAAAGTCTGGCATAGGCGGCATTGCTGGCGAGAAGTGTTTGCAGGCGGGCGAAGCTCTCATTGCGGCGGCGTTCGCCTTCGCCTGTATGTTCGGCCCGGCGCTTCTCATGGTCTTCAGCGCTTAGGAAGCGCGCCGCTTTTCCGTTGCTGATGCCTGAGACTTCGGCTGCGAAATCGCGCTCATCCTCGCGGCGCTCAAGCTCACGCTTGGCCTCTTTGAAAATCCCGCGCAGATCGTGCGTGTCGTAACTCAAATCCCTTCCACACCTCGTTTTATGACTATTTTACCGTATACGGAACAAGCTTGTCAAAAAACTGCGCCGTGATTTCAGAGGGTCCCTGAAGCCGGGCGGCAGGATCGCGCTGCGCCTCGCTGCGGTATTCCTCATAGCGCTAGATGGCTGCCAGACATCAAGGAAAGCACCGGGTGATGCGCCAAAGAGATGGCGCGCCGTTTGCCATTCAGATTCGAACAGGCGTCGCCAGATGGTGGTCGCCACATGGTTCTCGATGGAATGGTCGGTCGATACGGGGGCAAGCGCGGAAGGAAAGCAGCCTTCGTTGTCGGTATGCAAGCGATAGCGAGTTGCGCGCGCCGCGCGCCAGCGTTCAATGGCTTCGGCGTCTCCTGAGTAGCGCGGGCAATAGCGCAGCAGCACCTCAGCTTCCTCTTTGATCCGGCAATCCAGTATGGACACTTTTTCAAGTGAGCAAACGGCAGCGGCCCAATGCGCAGCCGTTCGTCCTGTCTCCGGATCGACGCTGTTGATATTAGCTCCGCTGAGAAGCAAGCCTAGGACATCCCCGGCAGTGCCATCCTTGGCTGCTGCGACAAGAGCCATCCCCAAAGGATCGCTGCGAGGGTGCAAATAGATGCTGGCATATTGATAATCGCGATCTTCGTAAGGCCATCCGGGATCGCCATTTAAGCCCGGCGGTCGCCCGGCTCCGGCCAACGAGATATCGCGGATGTCGAAAATTTCATCGCCGTGTCCGTCTGCCCTGTCGATTTCAAGCCTGCAAAAATATTGTGGCTGGCCAAGATTGTTCAGGAGGGCGATCTCATTGCCGCGCACCGCGACACGGTAAATGTTGCCGTCCCATGTTTTTTCCCTGACGCACATTTCAACGAGCGTCATGGATTGGTTCGGCATCAGGAAGATCCGGCCTTCGTAACGAAGTTCCGGTTCGTTGGTCCATGGCGGGCTTGCGTATTTTGTGGCGGGCCTTAACGCGGCTTCGCGCGCGTCTGAATGTGGGTAGCTGGCCCTGAGAGCGACAAAGGGCTGTGAGCGACCCGGCGCTGCAATCCAGAGATTGTGATGGGCTGTGGGATCGACATCACAAAATTCGCCTTCGACCACGCGCCGGTATCTTTGGAGGCGCGGGTCCGAACTGGCCAGGCCCTTGAAGTGAACCCGCAGACCGCTGTCCGGATGCCGCCCGCATAGTGCAAGAGCCTCAGCGCTTAAGAAACCTTCAGCGGCAAGGAAATTGCCGATGAGCGCGAGGTTGTCGTCCGAGATGGCTGAGGCCTTGCGGGAGATCAGGTTATCGACCGTGCTGTGTTTGAGCGTAAAGCCTGCATCAAAGCGCCCATCGCCCTGATCTCGGCGCTCGTCATAGGCGTCAGGCGCACCCTCGTTGGCGTCCGAGAGGGCAATATCCTCGATCAGCTTTCGCACCGAATAGGAACGCGCAGCGGATTTCCTGACCTTCCAATAAAGGATCAGGCGCTCGCGGATCAGGATCGCCTGCAAGGCGTTGAATGATTGCTTTGCCACCTCGCTCCCCCGTTCGCGGCAGGCCGTCCCCATAACACATTCGCGCGAGCGCGTTTCCAGCTTTAAACCGCTTGGGAGCTGGGAAGCGCCCTTCCACGCACGCTTACTCAGAGTGTCCCCGAAGTTTTTTGGAGACACTACTCATGAGCAAGGATTTTGACAGGCTGCGCGCCAAGCTTCCCGATGCTGCGTCGAACGATCCGGGCCGCACTGTTGTTGTGGCCTCGGATACGGCGCTACGCAGCCTTTCCCACTTCCAGCGTCTTGCCATTGCCACGGCGGCGCTGCCCGTATCGCGCCGGGAGCTTCCGAACCTGATTGCCGATACGATCTATAATTTCAAGGGGGAGATCGTCTGGCCCAACGGCACGGCTTACGATCTGCCGGATGTAGACGATGCGTTCGGCGGTGAGGGGTCTTTCCGCTGGGTCAGCGATTTCATCCGCTTTGCGGAAGAGCCGCCGCGCCAGCACCCGCAGCGCCGCGTACTTCAACGCCTGCGACTGATCGATCTTTATTTCCGCATCGCGTATCCTGAACGCGCGCGGCTCATCGCGGAGTAAACACCCTGTCAAACAAGGCGCGCCCGGCCAGTAAGGCCGGGCGCGATTTTTTCGCTCCTAGAACAGCGCCAGTTGCGGCGTTCGTTCATCTTCCAGCAGCGCTACCAGCTTGCTTGCCTCTCCCGCCTCCGGTCTTCCGCTAGCCGCGATATGGCGAAACAGCTCTATCAGCGCGTAAAGCCCGGCGGCTCTTGCATCGTCTTCGCTTTCGAAAGCAACGCGGTTCCAGATCGAGGGCGAAGAACCGTTGCCGCTGGTGGCTGTCATATGGCTGGTATCCATCGCCCAGAGGCCAGACGGGGACGCGGCATAGCGGATTTCTGCGCTGCACCGCCCTGCGCGAAGGTCGATGCTTTGATAGGGCATGAACACGCCCGCATCGTTGATGCAGTCATGCTCCGGGCCGATGCCCCAAAGCGCCGCCACATCTCGCAAGCAATGCTCATTCACATGGTAGGCGCGCCCATACCGGGCACGGATCTCGTTTTGCGCCTTGCGCAGGTCCAGCGCCTCAACGCCGGGTGATATTATAATGCGGGGATGCTCTCTCATCTTGTCCCGCCTTTCCCTATGCGGTGCAGGGCAAGGATGGTCTTGCACAGCGCGGCGTGCGTTTCCAGTTGGTCCATGACGGGCAGCAGCGTGCCAATGGCTTCATTGGTGCGCCCGGCTTTGGCGGCATCAAAGGCTTGCCATGCGGATTGCGATGCGGTGGTGAGGCCGTCCGCCAGGTTGCCGATCATGGGCGTGAGATTGGTTTCATGCTTGCTCATGGTTTTTTCTCCTTCTTGTTTGAGCGGCTAAAATTGTGCGGTGGAGAGCCAGCGCATGGCGCAATCGCCTTTATGCGCGTGATCCCAGATCAGCCATGCATAGCGGTGGCTGGATGTGTGCCTTGTGGCGCGTTCGGGCTTGCCCAGCGGAAAGCACACGCACTCATCCAGCGCGTAAATCACGCGCGGCGGACGGCGCACGAAAAAGTCATGGCGCTTGGGGTGGCAGAGCGAGGCGATGTTCAAAAGCATCGCCACGCGCCCGCCCGTATCCGCCGTAAAGGTCAAAGCCTTCTCTACAAACCTGTCCGCCATGCCCCATCCGTAAGGCGGGTTGGTCACGATGTTGCGGGCAAAGGGCTTGTCTAATTTGAGGAAGTCATAGCCGGGATAGCCGTAGCCCCAATCGGTGATATCGGTGGCGATTACGTCATAGCCTGCCGCGACAAGCGCGCGAGAAATCGCGCCGTCACCGCAAGCGGGTTCCCAGATATCGCCCTCGAATCTCTCGACCGATAACAACGCCCGAATGGCGCTTGGCGGGGTGGGGTAGAATTCAAACGGCGCGCGGCGTTCCGGGACGCGGGGGCGGAAATAGTTTCGGTACTCTTGGCTTTGCAGGTTCATGGCTTGGTCCTTTCTCCCTTAAAAAAAAGGGGGTTCGCATGAACCCTTGGCCCTCGCCGAGAGCGGGGAGCCAAGCGCAAGGAGGCTCCGCACGAGGGGACCCCGCACGAAAGAACAAAAATCAAAAACGGGCGGGGATACGGGGGGATGCCTTGCGCGCGGCAGGGGCGGAGCTCCTTAGCACTTCACCTCGCGTCAGGGATGGAAGCCCGAAGGGCCGAGACAAGCGAACGCGATGGCTCGGCTTTAGCAACAGCCCGGCCCCGCGCGAACAAACGCGCGGGGGAGATGCCCGAAAAACCTGCACAAATGCGATTGATGTTTATTTATTGACTAAATTTGTATAGAATAAAAAGAGTTGGAGTTTTTTCCAGCCGGGGTGTGAGAACCTCTCTGCTGTACGGCTGACATCAGCCGTGAATGGTGTGTCTTCCGCGCATATTGGCGAAGCGCGCCATTGATGTCGCTTCTCGGGCATTGGACCGGGAGGCGGCAGTGCATGTCAGGCTCATTGCCTGCGCTTGCGCTTCGGCGCACACAGGCTCGCGGCTAAAGACTGCCGCACCGTTCTTACAGCTACGGTTCTCAACTCCCGGTCACCACGAGATTTTCTCGTTGGTGACCGTTTTGCTTTTTGACGGGGGACACTTGCAGAGTTTCGTGCGCTATTTCGTGATTTTTGTCTTGTGCCTGCTGGTGGCTCCGCAGATAGCATCCGCAGATTGCGTTGGCCCGGTCGGTGAAGAAGGAGTGCTGCTTTACAACCCGGCGCACAAGACCATGCAGTTCTGCGACGGTGCGAAGTGGATTTCCGCTGCGGGGGGCATATCGCAAAACCACCTCAGCCATGGTGTTTCCCCTTGGGAAAATATGGACCTGACCGATACGGCTGATTTTGACGGTGCCTGCGAGTATCGGTTCGATATCGGCAGCGGCTGGGCTTACGCGCATACGGTTCACCCCGACTATCTGTTGTTTGATGCCTCAACTGCCGGATGGAAGTTCGGAGCCATCGAGAAGGGCGCAAAGGATCAGTACTGGCATCGGGATGATGGAAATGTTGCCGCAACCGGCGGAACCCCGATGCCGATTGCAGCCATGCAAAAGAGCTGCATGATCGATGCGGAGCCGGACGCCATCACGTTTGTTGATGTGGCGGACGCCGCGCCGGATACGCAGATAACGTCTAATGCCGTCACCCTTTCCGGCTTCAATTCCGAAGTGTTTGTAACGATAAGCGGCGATGGTGCGCCGGAGCTTTCGATTGACGGCGGGCCATGGGTGACAATCGGAATTGTAACGAATGGTCAGACAGTGCAGCTTCGGCTTACTTCGGACAGCGGGTTCGAAGCAGCCAGAACCGCGACAGTGATATTGGGCGGCGCAAATTATAGCTGGTCCGTGACCACCGGCCCCGAACCCAGCGACTGCGCCAGCATTACTATTAACTGGTCACCCGGCTGTTCAGCTTCATCAGGCAACATGATCCATGGCGCAACCAAGAGTGTGAATAACAGCGCCTCCGGTTATTCGGGAACGCGCGATCTATCCTGCGATGATGGCACGATCAGCCAGAGTGGGGGAAGCTGTACGGCTACTGGCGGAACGTGGAAATCGCTGGCTCCTGACTATAGTTGGAATGGCTGCGGTAGCTCCGTGCCAACTCCGGGGACGCCATGCTCTCCTATCGGCAAAAAATGCACCGGCCACAATGGAAGCACGGTGCGGTCGTTTAGATGTCAATAAGAGCGCATTACACGTATTGAAGATCTGCGTCGGCACTTAATCAATCATACAGAACCGAAACCGTGATGGAGCGTCCACGGACAGACCGCTTATTGTGTCCCCAGCGGGAACTTAAGCAGATACCGCCTGTAATCCTCATACAGCCGCAGCTCGGGATGGGCGTGGGGTTTCACGCCGGGGATGAACTCGGACAGCTTTTGCAGCGGGTCGCGCGGATGGAGAGCCGTGAAGGCTTCGGCGATCTGCGCTAGCAGGCGCGCATCAGCTTCCATGCCCCTCAGATCCAGCGCGCAGAATATGCGCACGGCTTTTTCCATCAGGAACAGGTGTTCGTCTTCGCATGAGGACAGGCGAGGGGCGTGGCGTTTGATGTAACGGCTGAAGCGGCGCGTGCGCTCGATGCTTGCAATGAAGCGCCGTGCTTCCGGTGTGATGCTCTCGCCTTCAAACAGATAGACTCCGGCATGCGCGAACCGCGCGCGTTCGCGCTGCGTGGCGACAGGCAGATTCGTGCGTAAGGCGCGATAGGCGCTGCGGATGGTCTTGCCGCTGACATGCGTTGTCGGCTCCAGCACGTTGATCGGCGTGCTCTGCGCGAAGCCATGCAGCAGGCGCAGGAACTTATGTTCTGATAATTTAGCCCCTGCGTAATAACGATTGCGGCGCGGGCTCGCTCCCGCGCTTTTTTGTTTTTTCAAATCCCTCAATTACCGCGCTCACGTTCTATCTATGATTGCAATTGCGCGCGCGTTCTTCCCTTCGATTTTGCAGAATGCGGCGCAAAAACACTATTGTTTCGGCATGCGCGGAATAAATACTTCTACTTATGCGTGTGCATAAAGAGGAGGCGCTGCGGTTTTTCGAAACTGCCAACAAGAAAAAGAAAAGGAGACTTGAGTAATGACTTATTGCCAACGCTGCGGACGCGATGTCTGCAAACCCTGCAGCCCTAAACCCGTCAACGACAACAAGCGCACCGTCATTGTGGCGAGCGATGATGAGCTGCTGCGCCGCTCGCATTTTCAGCGATTGGCAACCGCCACGCGTTCGCTCGGCATGTCACGCCGCGAGATCCCGAACTGGATTGCGGACACCATCTACGGCTTTCGGGGCAAGATCACATGGCCCGGCGGCAAGCCGTTCGAGGTGGATGATGAGGACATCGATGCCGCCTTCAACGATGACGGGTCATTCCGCTGGCTGTCCGGCTTCATGTATTTCGATGACGTTGATCCCAAGCAGGCTCCGCAGCGGCGCATCCTCACCCGCCTGCGCCTGATCGATCTGGCGTTTCGGATTTCCAACCCGGTGCGCGCGGGCTTCATCGCCAAGTAAGGCGCGAAGATTTTCCCAAGTTCGGCCCGGTCTCAATCCCGGCCCCGCATAGCTTTCCCTCAAGGTCGCCGGTCCGCATCAGGCATGCGAACCGGCGACCAGCGAACCTTAAGAGGAGAGCGCTTCCATGCATCCCGGACATCATCCGCACAAGAAGGGGCATGACCCCAAAGAAGGCATGACGATTGTGCTTGCCATCACGGCTGCCTTCTTCGGCGGCCCCGAACTGTTCCACCACACCGTCGATTTCGTATTCGCGTTCGCGCAGAGCCGCTACGGCACCGATCTCGCAGGCTTCGCCGTCATGGGCTGGGCCGTGATCATCGCGGCTTTCACCTACTACGCCGCGCGCATCACCTTCGATATCGCTCTTGTCAGCGCGCTGCTGGCGCTGGCTACCCGATTCTTCTGATCCCCCACCACCAGAAAGGAACAAACGCCATGTCACGCACCCCGGAAGTCATCATCAACAAGCCCCTGCAAATCCTCAAGCGCACGCTGGCGGGAGGGGGCTTCTTCTTCCTTGCCGTCAGCGGCATCCACTTCGCCGTGGGCAACAACGGCATCATCCAGCTCCTGATCGGAGGCGCGCTGCTCTGGCTGGCCTCCAAGGTCAAGTACAAGTGGGTCAAGGAGTTCGAGGTGGGCGGCTTCAAGCGCGTCTAACCTCGGTCACGGTTAGGGGCCGCACACGACAGCGGCCCCTTTTTGCTTTTCAGCCAACAAGGGAGCCGCCATGCACTCTTCCTCCTTTAACGAGCACTATCGTTTCGGCAGCGCCGCTTGGGCGGAAACGCATCAGCTCCGCGCCGCAGGGCTGTTCGAGCCGAAGGGTCCGCAAATCGGGTTCTTTGACCGCAGACCGATTTATCTCGCGGGCGATGCGCCGATGATCACCATTGGCGGTGCGGGCAGCGGCAAGCTGCGCGATGTGCTGGGCTATGTCGTCTGCCGTTCGCCCGGCGAGCGCATGATGTTTCTAGACCCGCGCGGGGAGCTTGCCGCCATCTCATGGCATGTCCATGCGATGTACGGCGAGCAGGCTTACTTCTTCAATCCGTATGGCTTGCACGGCCTGCCGCAACTGGCCTGCAATCCGCTCGATATTTTGGACCTCCGCAGCCCCAGCTTCCACGCCGACTGCAAGTTCATTGCGCGCGCGCTGATTACTGTCACCAGCACATCGGACGGCAAGTATTTCGAGCAGCGCGGCGGCGGCTGGGTTGAGGCGCTTCTCAAGATCGATGTCGAGCGACATGGCAGCACAAGCCTGCCGCGTCTTATGCGCCTTGTGAATCTAGCGGAGTCGGGAAGCCCGGCATGGATTGATGTGATCGAGGCCATGTCCCGTTCGCGCTTTGAGGATGTCCGCCGCACGGGCGGTGAGATGATCACCAAGCAGCAGGACTCCCCGCGCGAATTTGGCTCCATCATGGGCGAGATTTACGCCAGCCTCGGCTTTCTGGATGATCCCGTCCTGCAAGCATCTCTGGAGCGCTCTGACTTTGCGCTCTCCCAGCTCTGCGATCCTGACAAGGCCTGCAAAATCTTCATCATGATGCCTGCAGAGACGCTCAAAATCGCAGCGCCGCTACTCCGCCTCCTCTTTACCGTCACCATGCTGCACAAGGGCCGCACGCCGTTATCATCGCGCGTGAGCCTCATCGTGGATGAAGCGGGGCAACTGGGAGCCTTCGAGGATCTCCTGCGCGCTTTTACCTTCGGGCGCGGCGCGGGCATCCGCGCTTGGGCCTTCTTTCAGGATGTGGGCCAGATCATCCGTCATTACGGCGCGCCGGGCGTGCAAGGCTTCTTAGGCTCGGCACAAATGCGACAGTTCTTCGGCGTGCGTGATTATGAGACGGCACGGCTGGTCTCAAACATGCTCGGCACAGAGACGCTGGAATACGATGACGTTAAAGCGCAGGACGCGGCAAAGCGGCAGAAGGCGCAGGCCGTGCAGCGCGCGCTGTCCGGCGATGACCTGTTTTCCGCCATGCTGGATGCGGCGCATTTTTCCCGCGCAGAAAAGCACCGCACCAAGCAAGCCCGCAAGATCATGACGGAAGAAGAGATCCTCGGCCTGCCGGAGGATCGGCAGATCCTTTTCATCTCCGGGAAGAACCTGCCGCCCGTCTATGCCGCGAAATACCCGTACTACATGCCGCGCGCGATGGCGGGGCTGTACCTGCCGAATCCTTATCACCCGCCGCAAGATAGTGTGCGCATTGCCGGGCGCTTCGGTTCCTCATGGGCGCGTGTGATCCGCGAGGCTGTGCCGGAAAACTTCGCGTCTTTCGCCCAATATCGCGATGGAAAATGGGCATATGTGGAAGGCTTCAAACCAACCTGACGCATAAGGAGATCAGACCATGAGCAACGACAATGAAAGCAAACGCCCTTCCCACATCGCCTATCAGGTGCGGGAGGGTGAGGAGAACAAATCCTACTTCAACCGCATCGGTTCAGTGTGGCCTCACAAGGATGGCGAGGGCTACAACATCCAGCTTGATGCCGTCCCGGTAGACGGTCGCATCACTATCCGTTCGGTGCAGGACCGCATTCAGGAGGCAAAGGATACGCCGCGCGGCGGTGATCGCCGTGACGAACGCCGCAGCGAGACGAACCGTTCCGGCAGGGAGGATCGTCAGCCCCGCGATAACGGTCCCCGTTACGAGCGATGACCAAAGAATTCGGTCGTGCCGCGGCTGGTCTTGTGACTAAAGCGGAACGCGACCAACGTATTGCAGCTCGGCCCAAGCCGCGGGCCGAGCTGCATCTTACCCCGCATGGCTGGGAAACCACCCAAGTGCGGCGGCAGATCGATCAAGAGTCTGAACGCCGCATCCGCCATATCGATGAGCGCCTGAAAACCGCGCGCGAGAATTTCAAGAACAATCATACCCGCGCGCTGAACCGAGGCCGCGCCAAGCAGGATTTCGATCGGGGCCGGTAACGCCGCCCCGGTTTCTTCAATCAGATCGCGCGAGCCTCCATGAGCAAATTCACAAAGCTGGATGCTATCCGAAAGCATTTGCACCTGACGCCACCACCGGAGCTGCAGAGCCCGGCGCGTAAACCCGTGCACGCTCCCGCCACCGGCAAGCGCGTGCAGAAGAACCTCTCCATTCTTGAAAGTGACGCCGAACGCCTGAAGGCACTCGCCAAGCGTGATGGGCTCAGTCAGGCGCAGATGCTCTCTGCAGCGTTGGATGCGTATGAGCGCAAGGCGACCTAAAACTTCTAGACCAGTTTTCCCTGCGCTATCCGCTCAAGCGCGTCAATGTCACGTACGAGGTTAGTTGCGGCGGCATTCATCTCATCGATCTTGTCCAGTGTCGCCTTCTGAGTGCCTATCCGGTAGTCTTCATCTGTCTTCACGGTCTGGATTTCGGCATTCTTTCGGTCGGGCCACGAACCTATGGCTATAAGTCCCTCGACCGCATTTGCCGAGGCCTTGGTGAGGCTGAGGGCAGTGTTCAATTCAGGATCGTTAAATTCAAACCGGCCTCCCCGCCACGTTTCCGCGAACTCAGCCAATGCATCGAGGCGCGAGCGCTTCCATGGTGTTCCAAAGTTATGATTTCTGAGGAAGTCGATCACTTGCTCTGTAATCAGCTGCCGAAAGCGGTTCATGAGTTGCACATCGTGTGGATTGGGTGCAGGACGCGCAGGCGGCGGTGATGGTCTGCTGTTGCCCCAAACCAAAAGACCGATCCCGGAGAACATGACGAGTATGGAGGCCCACTCCGGTGGCTGCCGGATATCAATTCCAAGCACAAATCCGACCAGTTGATCCAACCATCCCAAGAGTGCCGATGCGCCCGCAGCTGCCAAGAGAGAGCCGGTCTTTGACCAGCCGTTGCCCCAAACAATTTTTGCCAGATCCAGCAAGAATGGATAAATTCGCATAAGTCCCCCAACGTCGATTCTTATTCTTGAATCGATGCTACCTCTTCCCACGCGCCGAGGGCAATTGTGCTCTGATCTCCCTTACAGTCGGAGATCGGAGAAATGCGGAGCATCACAGCAACAATTGGCATTGTCGCCGCGCTTGTGCTGTGCGGCGTGTCGGCAGCGATGAACTATCTGTTCCTCTCCTCCCTCGGCAAGACGCCGTTGGAAGGGCATGTGCTGGGCGCGGCGTCTGCCTCGGCGGACGTCCTGAAAGCCCTGCTGCCCGTCTTCATCGCGTGGAGCTGGCAATCTCGCCGCTTCGTAGCGGCAGCAGCGGGATCGCTGGCCTTTGCTTTCTTTGCAGGCTTTTCGCTCGTGAGCGCCATCGGTTTTGCTGCGGATAACAGAGGCGTGCTTATTCAGGCGCGCGATGATATTTCTGGTGAATACATCCGCGTGCAAGACATGCGGACGTATGCGGATGTGCAGCGCAAGGCTCTTCCTGCCCATCGGGCGGGCGATATCGTCACGCAGGAGATCGAACGCCATCGCCAGAACCGCCGCTGGAAATCCACGAATGCCTGCACCGATGCTACGGAAGAGCTGAGCCGTGATTACTGCGCCGCTTATTTCAGCCTGCGCGCTGAACTCTCCTCTGCCGAAGAAGCCGAACGGCTGACGAGCGAAATTAAGAGTCTGGATGCGCAATTGGCTCGCCTCCGCGCTCAAGGCGCGGGGCAGGATAGCGACCCGCAGGTATCGCTCCTGAGCCGCATTACGGGGGAGGAAAAGGAAGCGGTGCGCCTTGCCCTCATCATCGCCGTGGCGCTGCTGGTCGAAATCGGCGCATCGCTGGGCCTGTTTCTGGCAAGCGGACATGGCAGGGCTGGAAAGGTAGGGCCTATCCCTGAGAAGGAACCGGCTTCAACCGGATCGGTAGAAGATTTTGCTCTGGAGGCATTGGAGCCGTCATCCGGCGTGTTGACGCCGGGAGCAGTTGCCGCTGCTTATGATGCATGGTGCCGTGATCAGGGCTATCGCGCCTTGCCGCCCGAAGCATTTAAAGCGGCGTTCCGAGATCTGGCACTTGAGGCCGGGATCGAAAGCCGGAACGGCTCATTCCAGCGCATCGCCGTGGCAGCACCCGCCTTCAAGCAGGCCGCCTGATTACCGCTCCCGGTCCTTATCGCGGCTACGCTCACGTTTCGCTGGGCGCTCACCCTTGCGCATACGCTCGATCCGCTGCTCCACGGTCGGCCTGATTTGCGAGGGCTCGCTCCGTGCCATCTGGCGCACTTGCTGTTGATCGGCGCGCAAGTCTTTGAGCAGCGCTGCATGACGGTCGCGGGCGGCCTTGATCCGGGCCTGCAAGGCCTGACGGTCTATCATTTGGGCATGGATCAAGGCCTGACGCTGCGCGCGGTCACGGGCCAGCGCGGCATAGGCCTCACGCTCGTTGGCCTTTCGGACTTCCGCATGCTTGCCTACAATAGCGCTCCAGAGTCCCTTGACGCCCTTACCAAAGCGCTCAGCGCGGGCGCGGGTCTCTTGAGTCCAACGCGCCTGCTGCTTTTGCTTCAGCTGGCTGCGTTCAATCCGCTGGCTGTGCGCCATAGCCCGGCGCTCTGCCTCCAGCGGCGTCAGATCCCGCTGCTTTTGGATATTTGCTTCGCGGCGCAGGCGTAAGAATCTCTCGCCCAGCTCCCGCGCCAGCTGCGCTCTGGCATCTTGAATGCCCGGCAGGTCATTCGGCGCGCCGAGCCGCTCCCGGACCTCCTTCGCCTTCCTGCCAACGGCACGCGCCACGGAAAAGACTTCCCCTTCCGGTGATAGCGCGACATGGGCGCGCCGATCACCTTGGGCGAGCGTGAAGCCCCGGCTTTTGAGCGCTTGCATGAACGCGGCCTTGGAGTCCGAGACCGCCCAGCATTCCTGCAGGATGAATTTGAGATCGCGGGCGTCAAACCCGGCGCGCTTGGCCTGATGCCATTCGGCGAGCGTAAAATTGCGCGGATCGGCCTCGCGGCTGTTCATCAGCCCGCGCGGCATCTTCCAGCCGTTCTCGATGTAAAGCTCGCGCGAAAGATCGCGCAGCTTCATCTTGAAGAAGGGAAGGTTCTTCGCCGTCATGGTATCGGCATCGATCCGGCTCCAGACGGCATGGGCATGCCTGCGCCCTTCTTTTTCATGAAAGACGATGAGGCGGGGATGCCCGGCAAGTCCGGTGCGCTCTTCGATGCGCGCAATGGCGCTTTCGAAGGTTTCGACCGGGACCTGCTCCTGAGGCGGCGGATTGAGGGAAACCGAGAACAGGAACTGCTTGCAGCGCGTGCCTTTGCTGACCGCGTGGGCTTCCTTCAGGGCGCTTACGATATCGGCTGAAAGGAAGCCCCGGATCTCGTGCAGCTCCACATGGTCGTTGTCGTCCATCCGGGTCAGGTGACCGCCCAGCTGTTTGCCGCCGCCGCGCTGTGAGGCTTTCAGGATCATGCCGGGCTACCTTTCCCGGATGCCGAGCGCCTTCATCAGCAGCGCCTTGATCTCCCCTACATCGCGGCAGGCCCGCTGAATATCGCTTTCCGTCTCCGGTGTGACTGGCAGAGCACCAATCCTTGCCAGCCGTGCCATCTCGCGGAGGCCGCTTCCAACATCTGTTTTGCCCAGCTTGGCCAGAATTTCAGCGAGTGCCGCGTCATCCCGCACAGGGGCCGCACGGCGCGTGCGGGTGGCGGGGGCAGGCTCGTTATCGTTGGCGGGGAAAAGCTGCGCGCGCGCAAAGGCGCTCAAGGGCGCACGACCGGCGCGCCGGGAAAGATCCGCCATCTGTTCCGGTGACAATGGCACTGATAGAATGCGGCGTTTGTTGGCGGATCGCGTCCTTAAGAGGTTTACAGGCATGATGCCGGATAGAGTGCCATGCCAGTTGCCCCAGATTGGGCGGAAGTCACGTAATCTGTAAGAGAACAATGTCATCCACCTCCCGACGAAAATGAGTATCGGGCCGCGACAAGGTTCGAATTCACCTCCTCTTAAATATCTCTTGAGACGGTCCAGTACGCAGAACCCAACAACGCCAGCACGGCAATCAGCAGCGGTGCGAACGACAGTGTCAGGACTGTACTCCAGCCAAAGGACGACAGGAGCCCACCGGATAGGAACGAACCGACTGTCATCGTCCCAAAAACCAAGAAATCGTTGAGCGACTGGACCCGGGCCTTTTCCTCCGGCCGATGACACTCCAGAACCATTGCCGACGCGCCGATGAACCCAAAGTTCCAGCCGACCCCCAGTAGGATCAGTGTCCCCCAAAAATGGGCAACATCGATACCGAGCAGGCCTGTCGCTGACGACGCTGCGATGAGCGCCAGCCCGACGGCGACTACCGTGGTTGCGCCGAACCGCGTAATCAAGCGTCCCGTCCAAAAACTCGGGGCGTACATCGCGATAACGTGCCACTGCAAACCAAGGTTAGCCGACTCCTGCGACAGTCCGCAGAACTTCATAGCCAATGGCGCAGCCGTCATAAGGAAATTCATCAACAAATAGGAGACAACCCCACAGATCACCGCGAGAATAAAGCGCGGCTGCCGAGCTATGATGCCTAGAGGCCGCCCAGCGTAGCCATCCGCTAAGGTCGGCCGTGGAAGTTTAACCCCCGCAAGAATGATTGCGGAGAGGGCCGCCACCGCTGCTTGACCGACAAATGTCGCGGCAAACAGGAAGGGTGCGCAAAGGTCCATGGTGTGCGTCACAAGCTGTGGACCTATGACACCTGCAAAAACCCCACCAGCCATCACAGCCGAGAGCGCGCGAGGTCGCCGTTCCGGGGCTACACAATCGGCGGCAGCAAAGCGGAACGAAAGGACGACGGCGGCATAGACGCCCCCCAGAAAGGTCGCCGCGCAGAACAGCCAGAACGAAGCGTAGATAACCGAAAAAGAGGCGAGGAGACCCGCAAGAACGCCGCTACCCGCACCCAGCATGAAAACTCGGCGCCGACCGTGCCGCTCGGCGATAGCGCCGGCCGGAAGCGTGCAAAGTGCCATGCCAACGACAAAGATAGAAACCGGTAGTGTCGCCAACGCCTTGGCCGGTGCCAACATGTCGCCAATGACTGCACCGGTAGCGTAAATGACCGTGGAATTGGCGCCCGCAAGGGCCTGAGCGACAGCTAACCTCAATACATTGCTGCGCTCTTGACGGGTCGCCGTCGCAGCGCCTCGGCTCGGTATGGGAAGTTGGGCGGTCATGCCGTACTCGATCTCATTAACGGATCTCTCACGGCGGGGGACGCCGCATCCGCAATGCGATATCAAATCGGCGACTGGCAAACTTTCGACGTTTTGCCAAAATATCTATATTATCAGACAAAATGAGAGCGCCATGTCCTGGTCAGTCGTTGCCGCCCCGCCCAATCTTCCACCGCCCCGCCCTATAACAATGCGGGCGCAGACCATTCCTCCTCGTCACCATTTTCCGGAGCACGCTCATGATTGGCATCAGCTTGTGTATGCCGTTGACGGCGCATTGACCGTTGCTGCGGGCAGAGAAACGTTGGTCACATCACCGGATCAGGCTGTGTGGCTACCGACCGGAGTGCCCCACGAGGTCGGGTCACTGCTTGGCGCCGAGTTCCGCAGCTTATGGATCTCAAACGAGGCAGGTTCCTCGCTTCCCTCAAACCCAACTGTGCTGGCCGTGTCGCCGTTGCTGAAAGCCCTAATTGTCGAAGCCGCTGAAATCGACGGCAAATGTCTTAGCGATGGGTACCCTGAACGGATCACGATGTTGATCCTAGATCAATTAGGCAAGGCGCGGAAACTTCAGGCGGCCCTACCATGGCCGAAAGACGGGCGACTTTTGGCATTGTGTGAAGAATTGTATCGAGATCCGTCGAACGAGTGGACCGCAGAGGATTGGGCGCGCGAACTCGGCATGTCCTCACGCACGCTAACGCGTCGCTTCCAAACGGAGCTCGGTTCTACGTTGCGCTCCTGGAAACGGAAACTGCGGCTATTCCGGGCCATCGAGCTACTAGGAGGTGGAATGTCTGTCACCGCCACGGCGATGGACCTAGGCTACGCATCAGCTTCCGCATTTGTCTTTGCCTTCAGGTCCGAATTTGGTTGCAGCCCGCATGCGTACATGAACCAGAAAGACTCGAAGCAGATTGATCAGTGATACAAAAAGATCCGGCGCTGCCGACAGCGAATCGACTGACCAAATCCTCCGAACCGCTCAGGGAAAATAGCTTTCTGCTGCACTCAAAAAGACCTACTGCGGCTTGGCTTTCGTACCCTCATACCCTCACTACTCCACGCGCTTTGCCGATGTGGTTTCCTATTCCTTTACGGTTTAACAGGAATGAAGCGTCACAGATGCTCGGCCAATGAAAACTAAGCTGGACGCGCGCGGGAAACCGTGCACACGACGGTCCGTTAGAGTGCGGATGTCATCCGAGCCGATACAGAGGTTCGGTTTAGCGCCTCCCACTGCAACAGTAGTGCTCCAGCCATCCCGTACGTTCACCCACATCCGAAGCCAGCAACGGAAAAAAGCTCTCCTCAAGCTTAGGGTCCCCCGTCCGTTGATAGCGCTTGTAAATGTAGCCACCATGCCTTTCGCTGAATTCTGCGTCACCCGGAATCATGTGGATTCCGATAGAACGGCGCATACGATCTCCAGTCGTATTCGGACCTGAGCCATGCCAGATTTCTCCCGCATGAAAGACACAGGAGCCTGCTGGTACTTCGATAAAAATTGGATCAGGTGGGATAATCCCCACAGCCTCGGCTGCCACCTTCATCTGCGATCGATAGTCTTTCTCTCCATGAAAAGCTTCCGGCAAGGGAGTAAGGGGCCAAAGATGTGAGCCCGGCACATATTCCAACGTGCCAGCCTCCCGGGATGTGTCATCAAGTGTTACCCAGCAGGTCACAGTCAAAGCAGGATTGAGAAAGTCCATAAATGAAGAATCTTGATGATAGGCTATGGACTTGGTTTTAGGCGCTTTCCACCAGATGGTGTCCTGTCCGAGCCGGACACTCGACCAACCTGTGAGACGCGCGGCAGCTTTCCCTAGGTCCTCTGAGAGGACTAATTTTGCAATTGTCAGATCAGCCTTCCAAGCATTTGCAATGTGCCGGGTTACGTCCGGAAGGCTCATGCCTTCTCGCCAATACCATTCATCTGGGTAGACACCGGTATCGAACCGTCCGGCAAAGAGTTTGGGGAAGCTCTCGCGCAAAGCCACGATCCTATCTTCCGATAGGACACGCTCAAGGACTAGAAAACCATCACGACGGAAGCGCGTGACGTCCGCTTCGTTGATACCTGTAAAAGCCTGCAGGTCAAATGTACTCAATTCCGTATTCCATCTGTATTTCTACGCATTTTTCAATAGTATGATCGGTATGAACAGAAATCGAACGAATGATTTACGGAAATTTTCACCTCATGGCGGGCTCGACCGAACCGACATCGAAATTCTCCGGCTTTTGCAGAATAATGCGCGACTTTCGGTAAAGGAGGTCGCCGCTGAAGTGGGCCTTGCTCCCTCAACTACCCACGAACGCATAAGGAAAATGCGGGAGAACGACATCCTGCGAGGTGCTCATGTCGACGTCGATCCTAAGTCGCTCGGCATTGGCCTCGAGGCCCTATTCATGATCGAACTGTCGAAACATAATCGCGGTACGGTAGATAAATTTTTAGATGAGATCGTTTGTGTCCCGGAAGTACGTTTCGCTTACCTTGTGACTGGCCGTTATGATCTCGTCGTCCATGTCGTCGTCACTGACATGCAACATCTGAAGAAACTTGCACTTGATCAGTTCACGAACAAACCGGGTGTTATCCGCATTGAGACCTCCATTATCTTCGATGCTCGGCAACGCCATGAGCTACCTGTGTTCATTCCGACCAAGTGAGCCTTCGCAGGCGTGCTTGGAGCTCTTCAAAGTTAATCCGTATCAGATCTATGTCGCCTACCTGATAGTTCAGGTTTCCTGAGCAAACCGCAGTCATCCAAGTTGAGGAAACACTTAAGCTTGTTTAGAAACGCCTGGAGATCGGCTAATCGCACAACATCTATTGGCGCAACATACCGGACATAGCGGAAGATATAATGAATGACGGCGACCAAGTGGGGATAGAGAGCAAAGGAAGAAAATCGGGATCTAGCAGTCTCGTTCGTGGCCTCAAGATCATTCGACTTCTCTGTGAGGCTCCCGCGCCGCTTTCACTAGCAAAGTTGGCCAGGGCTCTTGCGATGGACCCAGGAAATCTCCATCGTCTGATACGTACGCTTCAAGATGAGGGATGGGTTTCAAGGCTCAATGAGGGGAACGAGTACATCGTGGGGCCATTGGCCATGAATAATTTTGACCCCTGGCATCCAGTTCACAGCTTCCGAAGAGAAAGCTACCCAATTCTCAAGCTTCTCCATGATCAAACGGAGGAAACAGCTGCCGTCATTCTGTTCCTCGGTACGGAGCGCGTGGTAATGGATACGATACATGGAAAGCTGACCCTTAGTTCCTATTACGACGTGCGCTTGGTTTCTCCGATCCATGGTTCGGCTTCAGGAAAAATCCTGCTCGCCAGCATTCCAGACGAGATGCATGCAGAAATCCTTGGCAGCGAACCTTATGTCCGGCACACGGATCGCACGCCCACAACTTATAAAGAACTAGCGCCACGCATTTCCGATGTGCGCCACAACTGCTACGAAATTTCCCGAGATGAAGCTTTCAACGGCCTCGTCGCTTATGGAGCCCCAATCCGTTATCGCGATCAAACTCTGGGATGCCTCGTTCTCACGGCCAGCAGCACGGAGATCGATCCTGAGAACGACATTTCATACGCGCTCAAAACACGAGATTCCGCGGAACTCTTGTCTAATTCTGTGCCGTCCATACACCCATTAAAGAACTTCTTGATCGGATAAGCGACAAACCTAGACTGAAACCCAAGAGTTTCAACACCATCAAAAAAGGCTGAGTGGAGCCGCGCGACTGGCTCCACTCAGCTGGTCACGACGCAGCGCTAAACCGCTCTGCCGACAACGCGAGCGCTTCTTGCTCAACTGCGTCTTCCTGACCAGCCACAACTTTGCGCGCGCCAAGCCGCAATATTAATTCTCTCGGAGAGATGCCGTACTTCTCTGCCGACTGTTTCACAGGGAGAACATATCCACCGTAAACGTTGGCATAGCCCATCATGATCGAGTCATTGTCTATTACAGGCATAGGATATGGCGCGACCAAGTCGCCGAAAACTTTTGCCGCGTCTAGAATACCGCCCAAATCCGCTTTCACGGTGTGTCCCGCGCGCTTAAGGGCGGCAACCGTCGCTTCAGTTTGAGCATTGCCGGCACCGCCGCCAAATCCCTTCAGGCTCGCATCAATGTAGCTCGCACCTTCGTCTATCGCGGCGAGGATGTTACCATTAGCTAACCCAAGATTATTATGAGGGTGAAAGCCCACTGGTATGGATACCGCTTGTCGCACGGCGCGAACACGCTCCGCAACTTCGCTCGGCACTAAATGACCCTGAGACTCAGCAAGATTTATATATCCAGCACCATAAGACTCAAGCTTGCGCGCCTCTTCCGCCAAGGTCTTCGCATCTGCCATTCCGGCGGAAATCAAATATCCCACAGTGAACATTCCAAGGTCATTCGCCTTGCGGATATGCTGCTTCGTAGTGTCCGCTTCTGTGGCATGACTGGCAATGCGCGCCACAGAAACTCCGACTTCCTTGCATTCCTCCAAATCCCGGAATACCCCAAACCCCGGTAGAAGCAGTATACCGACCCGAGCACGTTTCACCGCATTACATGCTGCACGGATGAGGTTAATTGCAGGCTCCGGTGTTCGACCAACGTGGACCGTACTGCCGCCTAGTCCATCACCGTGACCAACTTCGATGATATCAACGCCTGCAGCATCAAGAGCTTCTGCCGTCTTGGCAACAATATCGCTCGTGAATTGATGCTTGTAAGTATGATTTCCGTCACGCAGCGTGACGTCGACAAAAGTAATCTCAGCCATATTAATCTCCTTTTGGCGTCACGCCGCATCTAGGTGTTCACTCGAGCCAAACGACGCTCAGCCACTGCCACCGCAGCCGCATTTATGATGTCCAGATTACCTGCGTATGTGGGTAGGAAGTCGCCAGCGCCGGCGACTTCGATTCCGATCATCACGTGATCGTCGCGCACAAAAGGTTCAAGTACGAGCCTATAACCCGGAACGTCCTTCTGGACCTCCGCAACTCGCGCTTCGACTGAAATGCGCACAGCATCCATATCCACATCCGCCCCCGTCACACAATAAATCGTGTTCCGCATAAGGATCGGAGGATCAGCTGGGTTCACGATGATCAGGGATTTTCCTCTCGCTGCCCCACCGATATCCGCAAGCGCAGAACTCGTCGTATGAGTGAATTCCTCAATATTATCTCGTGTCCCAGGACCAATGCTCTTGCTGGCTACAGTCGCAACAATCTCGGCATAGCTTACAGCCGTTACGGCTGAGACGGCATGAACAATTGGCACCGTCGCCTGAGCCGCACAACTGATCAGATTAATATTCGTTGCGTCGTCATTCTGAGCCAGATTGACAGTAGGCACGATGCAGGCACCGACCTTGGCGGGTGTCAAATCAATCGCAAGTATTCCGTGCTGCTCATAACGAGGCGCATTTGAGCGATGGACGTAAGCTGAGGTAGCTTCAAATACAACATCTATATTTCCATCTTCAAATACAGCTTCTGCGCCGTCCGTCGAGATAGTTATTCCCATCTCTTTCGCACGAGCGAGACCTTCTGATGACGGGTCAATGCCTGCAAACAATGCCACCTCAAACTTTTTATTCGCACTAAGCTTGTACATTAGGTCGGTACCAATATTTCCGGATCCGACAATCGCAGTTCGGATGCGTCCTTTTTCCGATCGTGCCACCATTCAAACACTCTCCAATAAGGTGCAAAGCACCACTTCCTTCGTAAAACGGCCTCTTAATCCCTGCTGTCACCGTCCCGGCAGCAACCACGTGCTCATCCAGGGGCTTACCGTGATCAGCGCCCACGCTAGAAGAAGAGGTATGAGCATGACGAGAATGGAGCGCATCACGTGCCCGTACGGCACGTTACAAACCGCCGAAACCACAAATAAGTTGAGCCCATACGGTGGCGTGATGAACCCAATTGATGTGCCCACCACGAAAATCACGCCCCAGTGAATGGGATCAATACCAAGCCCATAAGCGACAGGCGCAAGAATTGGACCCAGAATCAGAACAACGGCGACGGACTCGGTCATTGCTCCAACCGCAAGAATCATCAGCATCATCAACAACACTGCGGCAACGATGCCGTAGTTCGCACCGACCCCGTCCAAAAGCGACTGGATAGCTTCGGCCGCCCCAAGCACGCCGAGCACTTGCTGAAACTGCACCGAAAACGCAACAAGCGGAACAATCATGCCCGTGATAGCCGCGCTACGGAGTAAAATTGAAGGAACCGCACGTAGCCGAATTTGCCGAGTTACAAAAAGACCCGCTAGCAAGCAAAAAAGGGTGACAACACCTGCGGCCTCCGTCGGGCTAAAAAGTCCATCGTAAACCCCGAAAAAGATCAATCCGATCGCTATAAACCCGAGCCACGCGCGAACCGCGCTCGATGCAATTTTCCGGAGATTAAATCCCTTCCAACCCTCACCCGGCTCACTTTTCCTGGCAACGACGAGCGAAGTTGCCATCATCGTGACCAGCATAACGCCCCCAGGAATAATACCTGCTACAAACAAATCAGACGCGGAGACATTTACCGTGATCCCGTAAACCACAAAAATTACACTTGGTGGAATTATTACACCAACCACCCCACCGGCCGCGATAATTGCCGCCGATAGCGAAGGCTTCATTCCTGTGGCTGTAAGTTCTCCATTTAACATTCGACCAATAGTCGCGGCCGTTGCAGAATTTGACCCGCTGACCGCAGCAAAAAAGCCAGATGACAAAATTGCGGCGCAACTCGTGCGCGCCGGAAATGCTGCTGTAAGGCTACGCGAAAAATCAACCAAGCGTTTAGAAATTCCGCCCTCAGTCAGAAAATCTCCGGTGGCAATAAAAAGGGGAACAGCGAGAAATACAAAGCTCGTTATGGTGTCAACCGCGCCGATACCAATGTTGTTAAGAGAAAGATCGGCAACAAAATACGATGTTGCCACGACCCACCCCGCTATGATCAGTAGAATTGGCGTGCCCGTCACAAAAAGCAACAACGCAGCCAAACAGATGAGTGTGATTATCATATTTGTCTGCCCTGCTAAATAAGTTCCGGTGGCACGTGTACGGTGTGGTGCTCCTCGCGCTGAAATAAAATGCGATAAAGTCGCTGCAAAATACGGATCACGGTAAATCCCCACGCTACTGGAATTGCGAGGCTCCCAACTGCTAACGGGATATTGGTCCCGAATATCGTTTGGTGAAACGCGATCTGGCGCTCCACGACACCCCAAGAGGTAACAATTACAATCCCCGCCAGCCCGAGCCAAAGTAAACAGTCAAAAACCTCTGCACACGCCCGGATTTTTGGCGGAAACCGCTCCCGAAACTCTGTAAATGAAAGATGCGCATTATTATGAATGTTGTGGGCCATCGCAAACCACGACAACCAAACAAACGCATAAAGAGCTATGTCGGGACCGGCCAACCAATTCGACCCCCAAAATACTCTACGAATTGTCTCAAACCCAATTATCGCAATAAGTGTTGCATACGACACGAGCATAATGGAGTTTTCGACAAACGTAACGACGCTATCGATTTTACGGAACATACTAGCCGAGCTGCATTCCTGACGTCGCGCAGCCTTTTGCACGTCCGCTCCGAGTTCGCCATTTCCCATGACGACCCTCCCAATTCTAGATTTGCCACTTTTTTGATCAGTTTTGGGGTGGGCTTTATACCCACCAACGCTGGGGAGAATGCTGCTTGCCGTTATATTTTGCCGCAACCTCAGTCATCGCAGCAAAGGTATCAAAGCCGGAGTCCCGATCTAGACCGGATCGCGCGCTGCTCCAGATAACGCTGTTCTTCTCAACGTTAGCTAATTCTTTATATTGCGCCAAAACCGTTTCGCTCAGTGGCGCCAGCTTAATGCCCGCCTCCATGTAAGCCGACGTCGGCTCCGGATTCGGACCATTGCCAATGTGCTTATTTTTCGCAACACCTACGGCCTCATATCCATGCTGCATGGCTTGATACGCGGCTTCGAGGATTTTTTCCTGAATATCCGTTGGAAGTTTCATCAATGCCTTTCGCGACATAAAAATCATTTCGCAACCGACACAAAATTCCAAAGGCACATCGTGGGATACGACATTGTGCATGCCAAAACCCGTAGCCGCACCAGGCCACGTCTCAGCTCCGTCAACTACACCCGACTTCAATCCCTCGAGCGTTTCAGTCCAAGCCAAGGGAATTGGGTTCGAACCAATGCTACGAATGAAATTCGCTATCATCACGGAATTTGTAATCCGGATCTTCGCTTGCTTGAAATCGGCTGGCTCAGTTATAGCGCTCTTATTCTTAAACTTCAGCCCAAGCAAAATATTGCGCATCTCGCCAGACACCCACAGCGGTTCTATGTCATACCGTCTGCGCATCACATCTCTGTAGAGGCGATTAGAATCCTTTGAATAGAAGAAGTTAATATACCCCTCTCGTCCCTGCCAAAGAAACGGAAAATCCATCGCAATAGAATACGGCATAACAGTACCAAGGTTTTGCGGAGACGAGCTTCCAATATCGATTACACCGGAAAGAACGCGCTCGCCGCAAGTTGCCTCAGAGCATGATTGACTCGAGTCGACAACTTCGAAGCGCACAGAGCCATCGGTCATTTCTTCCGCGAGAGAAACAAACTTATACAAACCAGTCGCAAAATGCGGTTCATTTAGGCGACTCATGATGCCAGCACCGAAACGTATTTTATACTTCGGCGATTGCGCACGCGCCACGCTCGACAAAAGAGACGTCACGGGCAAAACGCCAGTCGCCGAACTTATTGCAGCCGCGCCAAGAACCGCGCGAAGACCATATTTTCCTGCAAGCCCGATAAGATGACGTCGAGACAGCGTTGGGTTGTTCATTGAATTCCTCCCGGCTTATTATTCTGATTAATTATTGGCGATGATCGCTCACATACCCCTTCTTAGGCAGAAATTGTTTCAAGACCTCCGTCGGAATTGGTACACACAAAAACACTTCCATCGCGCACCTCAATCCTAAAAAATCTCAAATTCTGCTCGGCAATTTGCTCAATGGAACCTGTTTTAATGTTCCACTGCCAGAGGTGTGAATGACACGTTAGAAGGCACCCATCAAAGATCCCCTCTTCAAGCAAAACTTCCTGATGCGGACATATTCCGTCGCAGGCCTTGATCTCTCCATCCGCGTTGAGGACGAGCACCCTTACGTCACCAACATCAAATCCCTTCATTTCTCCGGTGCCGATCTCAGAAACATGGCAAACAAACTTCACGACCACCGCCTCCTAACTGAATTTGTCGTAGCGAATATCGTCCGGGCGGAGCTTAGCCTCCGTCAGCAACATTCTTTTTGATGCCTCAACGCATGCAGGCGGCCCTGCCAGATATGCACGAACATTCGCATAACGTCCGCTCATCTCCGCGCTAGCGACTTCATGGACCAAGCCGCATTCAAATTTCAGAGCAGGAAACGTTTCAACAAATGCCTGGTCGAGTTCCCCATTCGAAACCGCAATCGTTATTGATAGATTCTCCAGTTCTTTGGCGAAATCATTTAGCTCCTTAAGCCAGAATGCATCCCGAAGCACCCGCACCCCGAAAAACAATGCTCCGCGGTATTGCGAGAAATACCCATTTCCAATAGCCCTCTCCAAAATAGAGCACATTCCGGCAACGCCACTACCACCAGCGATGCACAACAGGTTTCTCTCCATATCGGGCGCAAAAACGGCACGTCCGAACGGACCCGTAACGCAGAGATTTGTTTGAATAAGCGTCTCATGATTCCGAAACAGCCAGTCAGTTAGCTTTCCCCCATGCTTGCGTTTAATTATGAACTCTAGACGATTGCGTAGGGGGGGGAAATTCGTCATTGAATAGGCGCGCGGACCGCAGATGACTCCGTGCTCCAATGTCACAAATTGGCCCGCTTCATAGCGAAACGGAATTTCAGGCTCAACCGCCAACTCCATTACATCAGTCGTAAGAAGATCGACTGCTGTAATTCGCCCCATGACACTCATCGGAGTCGTGCTGACCTGATCTTTTGAATAGATGAATTTATCAGCCTCCAGCACACAATCGGATTTCGGCCGGCACTGGCATAACAGGCGCTCGTTATTGCCGCCGCGTCGGCCAGGCGCCTCAGGCCAGAGATCTTCAAGGTCGCCCTCGATAAGCCGCACGCGGCAAGTCGAACAGGTGCCTGTTGCGCACTCATAAGGAATGTGGAGTCCGGCACGCAGCCCCGCCTTCAAGAGCGTCTCGCCGCTTTCCGCCGCAAAATCCCAGCTCTTGTTTTTAGCTTTAAGGGTGATTTGCATTTGCCGCTCCGTTAGAGCGGAATGTGGTAGCCTGCACCGAGGCTACGCGAATCAAGACGCACTTCGCGATCAATGAGCTTTGGTGAACTGCCACTCATATCAATGCGGTCAAAGTATTTGCCGACCGCAAAAATTTGCGCCTCACCGCCCTCCAGCAAGACTCGATACACTTGCAGGTCCGACCTAACAATTACCTCGGACTTGCCGGCGGAATTCACCTCCCGTACATTGACGTGGCGCTTGATAGGGTTGCGATCTCGATTTTGCTTGGGCAGCAATTCCAGCAACGTCTTCAGGTGCTCATAGTCCTTGTCGAGCCAGTTCATATCACGGCGAATTTCAGGACTATAAGCATTGATCGTGTAGTGATATTGCGGAGAGCAAAGCGCCAAATAAGCAGCGTAGTCTTCTTTATCCATTGCGTCGCAAGTCGCTGATACGAGTTCCCGCGCGGCTTTTTCAACGTCGTATGTAACTTCCATACCCTGATCCCGTGTAAGTATTGGCGGACGCACTGCGACGCTCGTGAGCGCCGCAGATCCTCCTTATTCAGCAGCAGCACGCGGTGTGTTGTGGTAGAGATCCCAAGGATCGCGACCCATCAACTTCTGCCATTGCTCAAGGAAATGTCGCATCCCGACTTCGTCATGGATTTTATTGTTTTCGAGACGGGCTTGCAGGACATAGGGCGCGTCAGTCCGGTCATTGAGAGCAACACCCTGCCCGTATGTACCCAACAGGTCTTCAGGCAAATTGCGTCCGAATGGCCCCCAAATCGAATTATGGTCACGAACTCGAATCGCTCGCTGTTCCGGCGTATCGGACTTGAGCCCCAACCCACGGAATTCAATCAACAGCTTGTTGGCCGAGAGTGGAATTGCCGTATCCAAACGCATAACCGGTGCTCGGATGTTGAAGGTAATCCCAGGAAAGATATCGACGAGGGCCCATCTTCCTGCAGCCAGGCCAGGCCAGCCGAGGTTACGCTCCTCATGACCTTTGAAGGACTCGTAGCGCAACTGCATGTCAGTTACCTGCGCGTGACCACCTTCGAATGTCCTGTACTCTCGCTCCCAGTAACCTGGATGCATCATGCCAGTAATTCTATTGTGGTAGTGCATGTAATCGTGGTAAAATTCACTATTTGTATCGTGCCACATCTTGTAATTACCATCGATTACCGCACGATGATAATGAAACACCTCCATGGGCTCCGACAAAGTATCGGCAATCGCATCCAACGCACCACCCAACGTGTCGCGTAATGGCGGGGCAGAGTCGTCCATATTGACCCATACGAACCCGCCGTAAGCAACCTCGACCCGAACTCCTCGCAATGCGAAGTCACACTCCTTAACGCGGTCTTGATAACCCTCTTGTCGCCGAGGGATGTCCACGCAGTTGCCCTTTGCGTCAAACGCCCAAGCGTGGAACAGGCAGGTAATCCTCTTTGGGCCGCCAGAAGGCGACGCGTTCTTGATGCTCCCCGATGGCTCGTAGATCAGCAGATTCCCGCGATGCGGACATATATTGAGAAACGCATTGATCGAATTATCCTCGTCCCGAACAAGCAGGATGTTATGTCCGCCGGGATGTCGATAAGTTCGGAAGTCATACGGCTCAGAAAGCTCGCTTTCATGGCAAGCAATAAGCCAACTTTTGTCAAAAATTCTTTCCTGCTCTTCGCGAAACACCTCAGGATCCGTATATATTCTTGGATCTACTGTTAGATTAACATCGAGATCAGGGCGTCGACGCCACTCCGCTCCGGTCCTGGCCATGGGCTCCTCCTGTTAAAGTAGGGAGCTTATATCAGCTAACAACAAACATTGTCAACAATGTTTGTTGTTAGCCTCGTCAGGGGGGGCTGTTTCTATCGAGGTTACAATAAGTATTGTAAAATCATATTGTTATTTAATTTATCACCCGCCATGTCATCAAGGCAGACGGTCGCGCAAGGATGAAAATTGCTAATATATGACAATTTTACAGGCATTTTGATGTTAACGGCCGTAAATGCCGGATAGATATTACAATATCTATTGTATTTATTTTGTTGGTGGTTTTAAAAGGTTCCATCGATCGATGCAGTGAGATGCTAAACCGTCATCTTGCATGAGCGTGCCTACGAATCTGGCGCACCCCAAAACTGAGGGCCTATGCCATGGAACCCGTCATTGCCGAGAAGTTTCAGGCGATGGTGGCACTGGGCCGTGCCAGCAGCCGCGTGAAAGACTTCTACGACATCTGGTTTTTGGCCAGGACTTTTCAACTTTGAAGATGACCGCCTCGCCCGCGCCTTTGCCGCAACTTTCAAACGGCGGCAAACGAGCGTGCCTAAGGATGTGCCGGACGCCTTGGGGGACTCGGTCGCTCAAGACGAACAGAAGCGTAAGCAGTGGGATTCTTTTGTGTCGCTTGTCCTAAGTGATCCTGTAGCACTGGAAGTTGTTATTCGCGACCTCCGGGAGTTCCTAATGCCCCACGCACTATCCGCTCAGAGGCTGAGCAAACGCCTGATTCCGGCATATAGGCCACACAATAATCAGCCATCTGAAATATTGACTAGCATACGTAATATTGTTACATATTGGCATCCGGGCACGGTTCAGTCGATCAGTAGAATGCGCCATTGCTCTAAAGCCGTGAGTAGTTGGTTCAACTTTTCTCCTGAATAGGGCACCATCCCAAACATGTAATGATTCCCCCCAATTTGTCTTGGTGCATGGCGGGGCGGGTGTTGCCGCGTTAATCCGGTGGACGACGGAGTCGGTCGAGGTAGCGTCCTAGGGGCAGCATCAAGCCAACACTCTCTTTCCGAGTAGATTTCATTGCCGAGATGGGTCGACTATGTCCTGTGCCTTACGTGTGGCCCAGGAGGCACATGCGTCTACCATCCGTTGTTCCGAGTTCGTCCCAACGCTTGCTTAAACTCTATATTTAATTTCTGTTAACGCTCGACGGTTTCCTCAAAGGAATGAAATGGGAATCCGGACGGGAGAGATACCCCAAGCCGGAGCTGCCCCCGCAACTGTGAGCGGTTAGCTTTCCATCAAATGCCACTGGGATTTCTCCTGGGAAGGCGATGGAGCGTAAGTCCGCGAGCCAGGAGACCTGCCGTCAGTCGTGGTCACGCGCGAAGCTCATTGGGCGGGGTGTTCCAAGGGTGGCACATTTTTTCGGCATAGCCGGAAGTGTGCGGTCTAATTCGCGCTGACGTGCCACCTACGAATGCACGCAGGTATCAATGTTTCCGGGATCAGTATCGCTCCTCAAGCGAGCGGATAATTGCGGCTGGATAACGCCGCTCACCGTCACCTTCATTTCTCTCATCGCCAGCCACAATACTGCCTCCGCCCAAGAGGCGGTTTCACAGTCGGCCACGCTACCTCCTGTAACGGTTATTGCGCCTGCCAGCCAAACTCAGCAGCCCTCTCCATCGGTCAATGCAACGAGTTCCGCGAGCACAGCAGCTCCCACGCAAAGCTTTGACCAGATCAACGATTCTGGTCTCTCAAACACTGCACCTCCGCAAAATCGCAACGACCCAGGGACCTCGGGATTCGTCGCGACGATGAGCGGTGTCGGAACAAAGACGCCAGGATCGGTTCTCGACACGCCGCGCTCCATTTCAACGGTGAGTAAAGCGGAGATTGAAGAACGCAACGCACAGAGCGTGTTAGAGGCACTGCAATACACGTCCGGTGTGAATAGCTATTATTTCTCGGGAAATTTTCTTACCCGAGAACAAGCTCTCGTCCGGGGTTTCCTCGTCTACCAATACCTCGATGGCCTGAAGCAGCATGATAGCAATTGGGCTATTGAACCTTATGGTTTGGAACGCGTGGACCTCCTTAAAGGACCTGCGTCGATGCTCTACGGACAGGGGAGCCCCGGAGGCTTGCTGGACCTGACGAGCAAGCGGCCAACCGATGAGGCTTTCACGGAGGTCGTCCTACAGGCTGGGACTCACAGCAAGTTTCAAACCGGGGTCGACTTCGGTGGTCCGATCGGAAACGGCCGTGTGCTCACCTATCGTATGACCGCTCTCGGAAGGCTGGCCGATGGTGAGGTCGACTACACGGAAAACGATCGCCTCTACGTCGCTCCGGCGCTTACCTTTAGGCCGAACGCGGACACGAGCTTCACGCTGCTTTCAAGCTATCAGCACGATCCGAGTCTGACGGTGCAACAGGCGCTACCACGCGAAGGCACAATCCTTCCTGGACCGAACGGCCAATATATCCCGCGGGAACTGTTCCTCGGTGAACCCGGATATCACGACACCAGCAAGACATCCTTCAAGATCGGATACGAGTTCAAACACCGCTTCGATAACGTTTGGTCGTTTGAGCAAAATGCAGCCTACCGGCACATCGACATCGCATTGTCCGAAGTTATGGGGATGGGCAGCCCGAGCGGCCCAACGTCAACACGTCGGCAGATGTTTGATGCTGATTACGTGATCAATACCTATCAGGTTGACAGCCGCCTGCATGGTAATTTCTCGACCGGTCCGCTGGACCACAAATTGCTGGTTGGATTCGATTACGCGGCAATCCCGAACTATCAGGGGCAAGGCGTAAACCGGGCAAGTCTCTATTCGCTTGATCTATACAATCCGGTCTATGGTCAGCCTCTGGGATCCAATCCGATTACCTCGAAGCGTTATCAGGATCTCACGCAAGCGGGCCTGTATCTTCAAGACGCCATTTCCGTCGGTGGCCTGACAGTCACCGCAGGTATTCGCCATGACTGGGCTGAGCTCAATCAAGAAACCCTGGCGAGAGATCCTGTAACAGGCAACTTCGGGGCCCCGATCCACACTCCAAAAGAAGATAAGGCGTTTACGCATCAACTCGGTGCCATCTACCGCTTTGCGAACGGGTTTGCGCCATTTGTCAGCTATTCAGAATCGTTCTTTCCCCTCACGGGGTCCGATGCTGGGGGCAATCCGTTTGAACCTACAACGGGCGAACAAAGTGAGGTGGGGATCAAATTCATGCCACCCGGTGTGAACGCTCTCTTCACCGCGTCGGTGTTCGACATCACGCAACAGAACGTACGAACGCCGGACCTTGCGAATCCGGGGTTTGCGACGCAAACCGGCGAAGTCGCGGTGCGAGGGGCGGAACTCGAAGTCCGCGCATCCCTTGAGAGTGGTTGGAATTTTGCTGCCGCCTACACCTATCTGGACAGTGAAGTCACAAAGACAAACCAAAAAGGGGCAGGCGGTAAAAGCTTTACCTCCGTTCCAGCGCATCAGGCGTCACTATGGGGATCGTACACGTTCTTCGAAGGGGCATTCCGTGGCCTGACAATTGGAGGCGGTGTCCGATTTTTCGGAGAAGCGGCAGGCGATACTCTCAATACGTTCTATGTGCCCGCGTTTACGCTCTATGACGCTACGGTGCGTTACGATCTCGGAACGATTTCTCCAGAGTTCGAGAACTGGGAATTCGCTGTCAATGCCAAGAACCTGACAGACGAGCGCTACGTCACAAACTGCGATTCCACCTACTCTTGCTATTACGGGGTTGGCCGTACCGTCGACGCGTCACTTCGGATGCGTTTCTAGCTTCTTCGCGGGGCGAGCGTCCAAGGTTCGCCCTGCGAACGTATGTGAGGATGAGGCGGGCAATGACGGTATTGAATTCACTTGAAACGTTCGGCAAATCTCTGGACGCCATTTTCGTGGGCGATCTGGAACACCTACGTCCTCACCTTGTCGTCGGGCGTTCGGAGCAAGCGAGCCGTTCAGTACGGGACGCGCTGGACGATTGCTGGTTGGATGCGATCGTAGAAAGTTTCAACCAAACGTATGGGAACACCCCGCGCACAGCCGTTCTTTCGATTTGGTCGAAATGGTATTTTGCGACCGCTCTCCCGCCCTTGATCTGCTCCAACATTCTTCTGGATCAAACACCACCGCTGGAGCTCGAGCATTTCCGGATTGCCTTTACTCCTGACCATAAGATCGACAGCGTTGCGATCCCCGAAGGAGAAGTCGCGCCGGTGCAATCACGCCCCGGAAACCGGCTGCTACCGATTGTCGAGAAGCACCTCTATCCGTTTGTAAAACTCTATCATGCGAGGACCGGCGTCAGCCGTCGCATCCTTTGGAACAACGCCGGAACTCTCGTGGAAGGTCTTCTGACGTATTTGGAGCGGGTGCAGATCGGGGGAGCGGCCCGAGACGAGTGTAGCGACTTCCTCCAACTACCTAATCTTCCGAACGGCAAGCGAAATCCCCTGTTCCAACCGGTCGCATACGTGTTGCTTGACGAGGTTCCCGCAAGACGCCGCCGTGTATGTTGCTTGAGGTTTCAGCTTCCAGACGGAAAGCTCTGTTGCGCGTGCCCCAAGCAAGAAGAACGCGTTGAAAGTAGCTCCGTGCCCGACGTGGAGGACGTGAAGGGGTGAGATCGGTTTCACGCGCAGGGTTGCGATACGCCTCCTCATATTTTTTGGAAACGTGGAAACTCGTACCGCTCATCTTGCTAGCAGCGGTCATTGCCTGCCAGCTTGGCGTTGTCGCCGCGCAAGTTGCGATGAACTATTGGCGAAACGATTTCTTTCAATCTCTACAGGACAAAAATTGGACGGAATTCGTTCGGCAGTTTTGGGTTTACATTCTGATTGCCGCAGCGCTGATTACAGCAACCGTTTATCAGAAGTATTTTGCGCAATGGTTGACCATTCATTGGCGCGACTGGCTTACACAACGTTTCCTTGATCTCTGGCTGGCGAATGCAAACTTCTATCGCGCGAGATTGAAACCAAAATCTGAAGACAACCCAGATCAGAGGATCGCAGAGGATACCTACAAGTTTGTATCGCATGTGATTTCGATCAGCGTCGGTCTGGTCGGCGCGACCGTCACTCTTGGGTCGTTCGTCACCATATTGTGGATCATATCACAGTCAGTGCCTGTCACATTGTTTGGTGAAGAACGTGTAATCCCGGGACTTCTCGTCTGGATATTGGTTTTGTACTCCGCTGCCGGGACGCTACTGGCGCATATGATTGGTCGACGACTGATCCCATTGAACTTTGAACAAGATAGAAGAGAAGGGGATTTCCGGTTCGGATTGATGCGCGTACGCGATAATGCGGAAGAGATTGCACTGCTAAACGGAGGAGCCCCTGAAAGGAGAGAGCTCAATAGCAGATTTAAAATGCTAGCTGAAAATTGGTATGCGCTCATGGCGCGCCAGAAGATGCTGAATTTTTTCACCGAAGCCTACAAACATTCCTCTCTTTATATTCCATACCTGTTGCTCGCACCATTGTATTTCTCTGGGGGAATTCAATTCGGAGCCTTCATGCAGGCAGGCTCGGCGTTTGCTCAAGTTCGCGGTGCGCTGTCATTTTTCGTAACCGCCTATGAGGAATTGAGCGAGCTGATTGCCGTGACACAACGGTTGAGCCGACTAGAAAATGATCTCGGAACGGCCCAGGAAATAGAGCCTTGCATACCATCGGAGAATCGCGAGGGGGATGTCCCTCGTCTGCGTATCGCTCAACTGCGTGTGCTGGATCCAACAGAACGAGACACCCTCGGCCAGCTTGAGAGCCTAAATCTGGCAAGGGGAGAAGAATTCAAGATCGCGGGGCCGTCCGGCAGTGGAAAGACGAGCCTCGTGAAGGGGATTGCAGGGATCTGGCCATATGCACGCGGAGACGTTGCCTCGAATTTAGAGCGCACTTTGGTCCTTCCACAGCGTGCATACATGCCTCTCGGAACATTGAAGGATGCCGTCTCTTACCCGATGACGCGTGACGAAGTTGACGACGACATTGCGCAAGCGGCACTGCGCGATGTTGGGTTGGCTGCTCTAGTGGATAACTTGCACGATAAGACGATTGTGGAGCGGCTTTCCGGCGGCGAACTCCAACGCTTGAGCGTCGCACGTGCCCTGCTCTACAAGCCGGATCTACTCATACTCGATGAAGCAACATCTGCCCTTGAATGGACGGCTCAGTGTCAACTAGGCAACCTTGTCCGCGAGCGTTTGCCAGATACGATCATCATCGAAACGTCTCACGCTGAATAAAAGAATTCCCGCTGATTGAGATTCGGAGAAGCAGTCATCCTGAGACCATGACGGATATGCGCCGCGATGCGGATGCGTAAGCGGGTCTTGCCTTGGAGAACTCTAGGGTTGAACTGCGGAAACGCTGTTGCTCCATCTGTCACCATCTTGGCTCGGGGGCGAACAGGCAACCCGCCAATATGACGACGGAGGTCTCCGTTAAGCTTAATAAAATGTAAAAGCTCGCATCGATAAAGAGCGTACTAACAATTTGCCCGTGGGGCTTGTTGGTGTGTGGCAAATGATGAACGAGCAGGCGACCCCTATCTTCGCAGACCCGACAGGGCGACGGAAACGCGTAACGAACCTGTTTGGAGGCATGCTGATCATTGCGGCCACGATGGCGCTTATTGGTTTGCTTGTCGCACTGATCCACAGTCCGGTTCTACCGTCATTAGAGCACGCGGCAGCTGTCGTCGAAGATGTACTAAGCGCAAAAGCTCCGGCTACGACGGGCGGCCTGAACGTAACCTCCCAACTGCCGACGCTGTTTGTGGCGTCTTCTCTCTCTCAAAACGCACTGCGATTTGCATTTGTCCAGTCCGGCGATTCGCGCAGTATTGGCTCATTGAAGGAGAACGCATCTCATCTCGACGCTATCATCGTTGACTGGCTAGGAGCTGTCTCACCAGATGGTAAAATTGCATTGCGCAATTCTGCCTCCATTGCGACTCTCAGAGAATGGATGCGCCAAACCACGCCTCATCTCGCAATTTTTCCCCTGATCAGTGAGGAGTTCGTCGGCCGGAAGTTGGCGGCGGTCCTGGCGTCGGCAGATCTGCGCCGCAGGCTCGTGGGACAGATCGGCGAGTTTGTAAGGTCGCACGATCTTTCGGGTGTCACATTCGCACCGGGCCAAATGCCGAGCTCAAGCCACTACGCGATCGCATCGTTTCTCTCGGACCTTCGCGCTGAGATGCGAACCTCCGGGGGGAAGGTTATCATTCAGCTGCCGAACGCGGATGTTTCCTCACACGATGTGGAACTTGCAAATATTGCCGACTATGCGCTCCTGACCCTTTATGAGGATACTTACGCTACACCAGCAGCGCAGCCTCTCGCGCCCCAATCATGGTTTGAAGCCAAGCTGCATGCCGCGATCCGGAGGCTGGATCGCACAAAGCTGATCGTCGGTATTGGCGCATACGCAAAGGACACGAGTGACGCCGGGATTGCTCAAAGCATATCCATTCAAACAGCCTGGGATTTAATGGCCAGGTCCGGGGCGGAACTGTTGTTTGATGCCAACTCGCTCAACCCGCATCTTATGTTTGAAGACGGCAGAAGGACCAAGCACACTGTTTGGCTTCTCGATGCCGTGACGGGGTATAATCAGGGGCGGGTTGCGCTATCCATCCATCCGGCAGGCATTTCACTGTGGCGCCTTGGCCTCGAGGAGCCAAGCGTTTGGGATGTAATTGGTCGCTCGAATTTGCCGAAAGAGCAGCTCCTAGATCCCATCAAAGTCCCTCAACCAGCCAATGACGTCGTCGATCACGATAAGGGAGCTGTGTTCTCGATCTCCGATGAACGCAAGCCCGGGAAGCGTAACATCACGGTTGATCCCAGGCGGAATCTGATTGTCGACGAAAAGCTTATCGATATTCCGAAATCCAGAAAGGTCGAAAGCTGGGGCCAGAAAAACCAACGCCGCGTCGCCCTGACATTTGATGACGGACCGGACGCCGTCTATACGCCTGAAGTACTGGATATCCTCAAGGAAAAGAAGGTCCCCGCAACGTTTTTCATCATCGGGCAGAACGCGTTGCAAAACCCAAACCTGATGTGGAGGCTCTATGCCGAGGGCCACGAGATCGGCAACCATACCTTCACACACCCAAACCTTGCGGGCCGCAGCACGTCGGAAGCGGAATTTGAGCTCAACGCCACGCAACACGTGATCGAATCCCAGCTGAGAATTCGTACAGCGCTTTTCCGTGCCCCGTACAATATCGACGATGTGCTTACCAACCAGGACGGGCTTGATGTCCTCGATGTTGTTTCAAAGCTTGGGTACGTCAATGTAAGGGTGACTGTGGACCCCAATGATTGGGCCAATCCGACGTCAAAGCAAATCGTAAACCGGATCTTGAAACAGATCGCGAGCAAGGAGGACGACGAAAGCCTGGTCGTGCTCCTGCACGACTCGGGCGGTAGTAGGCGAAGCACGATCACGGCGCTGCCGATGATTATCGATGAGCTTCACAAACGGAATTACAAGTTCGCCTTGGTCAGCGACCTTCTGGGTGTTTCGCGAGACGAGGTGATGCAGTCCATCCATGCGAAGGGAATCATGTCGGTTGCCCTTGCAGAATTAACCGGAACAGGGCTGGGCTGGGTCTCCTTTTTTGTGCGGAGCATGCCGGTCCTGGCGATTGTTACCGCAGTGATCGGGATTTTGCGCCTGGCCGTAATTATCGTCTTCGCACTTCATCATTGCGTGCGCGAAAGAGATAGGCGTGCCTTGAAGTGGCGACCGAAAAGCTTGTCGATCCTCGTTCCCGCTTTCAATGAAGACAAGGTGATCTGCAAGACGATCCGTTCTTTGCTCGTCTCGAGATGGAGAAAGTTCGACATCATCGTCATCGACGACGGCTCGAGCGACGAAACGGCGGAAGTCGTGCGCCGGATGTTTTGGAAAACGCGGCGCGTCAAGGTCTTCAAAAAAGAAAACGGCGGGAAATCGGCGGCGTTGAATTTCGGACTGCGCCAGACCAATGCTGAGATTGTTATCGCACTTGACGCCGACACGATCTTCGAACCGAGCGCTATCGAGAAGCTCGTTCGCCATTTCGTTGATCCCAATGTCGGGGCGGTAGCAGGCCGCGCCGTAGTCGGTAACGAGGTATCGTTAATGGCCCGGTTCCAGTCGCTGGAGTATGTCTCGAGTCAGAACCTCGACCGAAGGGCTTTCGAGCGGTTCAATGCCATCGGCGTGGTTCCTGGTGCCATCGGGGCTTGGCGACGTGAGGGGCTCATCGAGGCTGGCGGGTTCCCGCACGATACACTTGCCGAAGACGCTGACGCTACGGTCGCGCTGGAACGCAGAGGTTGGAAGGTTCTCTACGAGCCCGCAGCCGTGGCGATGACGGAAGCACCGGAGACGGTTCGGGCATTTCTGAAGCAACGCTTTCGCTGGATGTACGGAACGCTTCAAGTGGCTTTCAAGCATCGCGGAGCATTGAAGGACCGCTCAGCGCCCGGCGTAAGATTCATCACCATTCCAAATATTATCATCTTCCAATTCCTATTTACGCTCTTGGCGCCAATCATGGACTTACTGTTGGTGATGACGCTGCTCGTAGGGCTACGAGAGTGGGTTCTAACTGGAGGTTTGATCGTTTCTGACAGCCTGATCAAGGTGTCAGTTTATTGGGCGGTGTTCCAAAGCATCGATGCCGTCCTTGCGGCGTTAGCCATTCGCCTCAACGGGGAGAGGCGGGCATGGTCGCTCTTTCCGCTGATATTCATTCAGCGGTTCTGTTATCGGCAACTTCTTTATGCCGTCGCCATTCGCACGCTGCTCGCCGCTATAAAGGGGCAGTTTGTGGGATGGGGTAAATTGCTGAGGACCGGAAACGTGCAGGAAATTGCGCGCCGACCGGTCCCCATGTCTGAAGCGGCAGCGCCGGCCTGACGCCCTGCGCAAGCTGTGTCCGTTTTTGATTGATTGCAGGAGTTGCAAATGTATTCACGTAAGTATTGCACGCACTGCGGCTCTCGCTCAACACTGCGCGCTAGATTTGATCATTTCGCACGCTTGAGCCGCGGGCTATCCTTACTCACAACGATTCTGGTTCTGGGATCCATCGCAAGCCCTTACGCGAAAGCCGCGGGGCCGCCCATTGATGGGACGCCGTCAGGTGCTGTCGAACTTAGTGGAGATAAGGTTTCATTCGGGGACAACTTGAAGCTCCTGTTTTTGGAGCAGATTGGCGGCGTCGCCGCCGACCAAGACCTAGGCTCTTTGAACCTGGTGGAACGAACAGAACTTTCAGGCGAATATACTGTCCAATTGGACGGCGACATCATGCTCCCAATCATGGGGCCGCAGAAGATCGCTGGAAAGACTTACCTTGCCGCGCAGCAGCAGCTCCAGGAGGCTTACAAAACGCTGTTCGCCAAGAACGCGCGGGTAAGCCTCACGATACTCAACCATGAGCCGATTTACATTCTGGGTAGTGTTGCGAAGCCGGGCACCTACGATTTTTCTTCCGGCATGACCGTGCTTCACGCGATCGCGCAAGCCGGCGGAATCAACATAGGCAACAGATCCGACATTTACGATCTCGTGCGCGAAAATCAGAGGCTTGAACTTTCTCTTCAGAAACAAAGAAAACTACTTGCGCGACTTGACGTGTTGAGGGCTGAGCGGGCCGAAACCAAACCAAAGCCTTCCGACCGACTTGTGCGGCTGGCGGGAAGCGACGCTGAAAAGCTCGTTGCCGAAGTGGAACATATCCGCGAGCTTGCTGTTGCAGAGCGAAAATTGCGACTTTCGAGCTTGGACACCACGATCGAGTCCGCCGAACGAGAGCTCGCCGCACAGCGCGAACGTATCACGCACATCCGATCCAACTCGGATAGCAAGTTCGAACGAGCCAATATGCTCAAGGATCTCGCCAAGCGAGGCTCTGGCAATGCCTATCAGTATCTTCAGGCAAAGAGCGAATTCAGCGACGTGCAAGAACGGCTTACGGAGGTTAACGCGCTGATCGCTCAGATCGAAGACCGGCGCGCGCAATCCATCAATGAAAAATCCAAGATCGAAACGGAAGAGCAAATCAATCTAGAGCGGGAGATCCAGTCGGCAGAGGATCAACTCGTCGAGGAAAGCGCCAATGCATCCGCAAGCATGCGAATTCTCGGGCTATTTGATGGAGGAGTATCAAGTTACACGGAAAAGCAGGTAACCCAATTTTCCATCCTGCGCCGGAGTGTTGACGGAACGCACGAAATCGTCGGCGGTGAACTCACAGAACTCAGGCCTGGAGATCTCTTGAAGGTTCAGCTCCTGGCTCGCCCTGGTACCGCAATGTTGGGGCGAGTGGTTCGCTAGTCGCCGCGAGTATTGGCAGGTGAGCGATCCGGCTGCCGAATTCGGGCTGGGCATTCCTGCTCGAAATCAGTCAATGCGTCGCTGTGAAACTTGGGAGCCTCGATATCGTTTGCTTCGGTCGTAAGGAGGCCTGCGAGATCGGCCAACTCAGTATCCGAAAGGCCAAAGGTACGAACGGCCGTTATCGGAATGTGATGGTTCCAACTCCGGACCTCTTTGGCGGATCGCGCGCCGCTGGGAAAGGCATCGATATAAAAGGCCACGTCTCTCGCAAGCCGATCCTGTGGCATCGTTGGATGGGGATGAAGCTGGGCGAGACATCGGCGCGTTGCAGCGTTGCGGGTGGCGGCTTTGTCCTGCGTCTCGATGCAGCTTAAAAGGCTCGGCATTATATCTGCGCTGTCTGGCGGGGCGCCGATAAACGTCGCCCGATCATGAAAGAACGCGTAGTCCACCTCGGTGGGCTCAAGTCCGACCGACCTCCAGAGATCGATATAGGATTTGATCTTATAGCCATCGAAATCTTCGCGCGCGTACACTTGACGATAGGTATCGCGAACCGATTGATGACGCCCGAGCTCGGTTAGGCCATCCTCCCAAATCTTTCTGCGCATGGGATCGACCCACACCGCGCACATAAAGTGTTCGAGCGGAGAGGTCCCGTCGCAGGATTCAATCGGCGGGGGGACAAGCTCTAGAAACCGTAAGACATTTGGGAACTCAGTTCCGAAAGCTTGCTGGGTCAGTCTTGTGTTTCGCCTTGTCGCATTACCGACGATCCACTGCAACTCCCGGCCCTGCCCCGCCGTCGCCCCGCGGGGGCCCCAGGTCAACATCGAGCACGGATCTGTCGAGTTGCGGCACGCAAGAGATGTGTCTTCGGGGGAGGCCGCAACCGCTAACGGGTTTGGGCTATCCTGGCAAAAGTTCCATTCTGGTTTCCGCCCGAAGTCGGTTGCTTCGAATGTGAGCGTCATAGCCTCGATCTTGTCTTCGAGGTTCGGCACGGGCGTGCTTTTAAGAAGGGCGTTCCAAACGGAAACCGTCAACGTGCCTTTGACTGCTTCGCGGGACATCTGCAGTTGTTTGAAGTTCGGACATGCGGCGAGCGTCCGAATGGCATGAGCGGTTCTAAGGCTGAAAATACCTTTCTCCTCCCGATCAAGCTCCTGAACGGCCTCTTTGCGGTGACAATCGATCAGGGCTTGTCGTAGTGGTTCACGCAACTCAGCAAACGTCGAGTACGCACCGACACGAACTGGCGTGCGATCGACGTGTAAAATTATGGGATCAGACTGCTCGGCTAATGCGATGGGCGAAACGAATAAAAAGATGGCGCCAACCAACGGAAGCCACCGAACCGTCTGACACAGGAACTTTCGCGCGTACATTCATGCAATATAGCGGATTACGGGTGGCCTCGGAGCATCTTTGCCGACTTTCTAAACGGACGGTTTGGGACGCTCACCAAACCTCCATTACGGGATTGTTGAACGTAGGTTTGGGGCCCATATCCCAAGCAATCGCTCGCTCAAGCATTTCAGGTCATCGCCATAATCCTGTGGGCATGAGGCGAATAGGAGTATTGAGAGGGGGCAAGGTACGATGTTGATCGGACGCAGAACTGTCCTCCAAGGTGTTGGGGCGGCCGCGGTAGCTAGCGTCACTGGGTTGAGTTCGTCGCGAGTGTCCGCGGATCCGATTTCCAAGCCACTTACGAGGACCATCCCCTCAACAGGGGAAGACATCCCGGTGGTCGGACTTGGCAGTTGGATCACCTTCAATGTCGGCAACGATCCCGTACTTCTGGATACATGCGCGGACGTAGTCGCCGCTTTTTATGAAAGCGGAGGACGGCTTATCGATTCGTCGCCGATGTATGGCTCGTCCCAAGCGACGATAGGTTACGCCCTCAAGAAACTCAGCCTCCCAAATCCCATCTTCTCTGCGGATAAAATCTGGACGTCTTATGACACCGAAGGGGCATCACAGTTCGCGGAAACGCGCGCCTTGTGGGGGCTCAAAACGATGGATCTCATGCAAGTGCACAACCTGCTTAGTTGGCGCGCGCATATCGACATGCTGCAAAAGAAGAAGGCGTCCGGAGAAATCCGCTACGTTGGGGTCACAACATCCCATGGCCGCCGGCACGAGGACCTCGAAGATATCATGGCCAATCATGATATCGACTTCGTACAATTGACCTATAACGTGCTCGACCGTGAACCTGAGCAACGTATTCTGCCGCTGGCGCGCGAACGCGGAATTGCTGTGATTGTGAACAGGCCATACCAGCGGGGAACCCTGATCCAGCGCTTTTCCGGTAAGCCGTTGCCGCCCTTCGCTGCCGAGATCGATGCCGGTACGTGGCCGCAGCTTCTATTGAAATTCATCATTTCTCATCCCGCGATCACATGTGCGATTCCTGCAACCACACGTGTCCCGCACGTCCAAGAAAACCTCGCGGCCGCGGCAGGACGCTTGCCGGATGAGGGTATGCGCAAAGCCATAACCGATTACGTAGCGGAGCTATGAGGTGGCGGATTGGTCCAGCTATTCGCTCTCCGATTTCCTGCTGTTCTCACCGCAGGTCTACGAGCGGCTATTCGTTTTGCTCAATCGAGATATGTGGCCTTGGCAGCTTGCCGCGCTGGTGGGTAGCGTTGCCGTTTTGGTACTGACGCTTCGCGGAACACAATCGGGTTCACGCGCAGCTTTTGCAATTCTCGGAGCAGCGTGGATCTCAGTGGCGTCCGTATTCTTCCTCGGACGCTACGAAACAATCAATTGGCTGGGCGCGTACTTCGCCCCTGTGGCCGGACTAGAGGGAGCAATGTTGATCCTGCTCTCGTTTGCCGGCCGCGTTGGTCTGGTCGATCCGCGCAAGAACAGATTGGCCTTTAGCATTGGCTTGGCCGTCCTCGTGTGCGGCCTTTTCTTGTATCCGTTATTCGAAGCAGCCTTCGGTTTGAGCTTCGAAGGTGCGCAGGTCTTCGGGCTCACGCCGGATCCAACAGCGGTCGCAACACTTGGAGGCGTAGCGCTGCTGAGCGGTAGATTACGGTTTCTGGCAGCCGTCATTCCTGCCGCTTGGTGTATCTTTACAGCGCTGACGTTATGGACCCTCGAGCGGGCAGATTTCTTTCTCGCGCCGGGACTTTTGATCATAGCGCTCATGGCAATCTTTCTGCCGAGAAGCACTGACCAATCTCAGTAGTCCCACTCGAACCCAATGCCGACCTTGCTGTTCCCGTCGGCGCCGACCTCGCCGCGTGCTTTAAGCGACTTCGTTAAATCATGGTCGATAACGACGCGGCTTGAATCCATCGATGTGCCCCCGCGCACGCCGATATAGGTCTTCTCGTCGACATAGCTGCCAGCCGATACCGTTGCTCCGCCATTTTGATCGGTCCCAACGTCGAGTACATCAATACCAACCGAACTCTTGAGTTGATCGAGGACGCTGGGGCCACTCGATAACCCACCGATTTTGTCGATTTCGCTTGCGAGTTGTGCGAGCTGCAGCGGCGAAAGGCCCGCCAGTTCTTTGTTGAAAAGGAAGCGCGCCACGACTTCGTCTTCGGGAAGCTCCGGAATGGACGAAAATTTGAAAGTCGGTTTGGACGCCGCGCCCGTCACAGAAACGATGACCGTCACATCTCCGGCTGGTCCGGACGCCTCCATATCGAGCTGCGGCTCGACAGAGCCGTTGAAGTCGAGGTTGCCACGTTTGAAGTCAAGCTGCCGGCCGAGAATGGCCAAGCGCCCCCGCTCCATGGCGAACGCACCGACAGCCATGGGGCGGGCCGCGGTTCCCTGCAATCGCAAATCGCCGCCAAGCTGCGCATCCAGCCCGCGGCCGCGAACGAATATCCTGTTTGCGGCCTCGATCCGGATGTCGAGCGCCACGTGCATGGGTTCGCCTTCGCTACCCTCTCCCGAGCGCGCCTTTTCACGCTTTTGAATATGGGTGGGCGCGTTGACATGCTTCAGCTCAAGTTCGGAAACGGAACGTGGTAATTGGTTCGGCACGGTGACATCGAGACGCTTGATGTAGATCGTTCCGCCCGCCGTGAGGGCCGAGGGCGTGCCGCGAATATCCAGAGCCCCGTCCACCTCTCCAGCCATGAGCTGGCGATCGTCAAACTTGAAGCCCGACAAGCCGAGGGCAAGTTGAATGTCGACAGGAGCGCTACCGTCGATCACAACATTACCGTTGGCGTTTAGGGTGCCGCCCTTGGCGCTCGTGGCTTCGAGCTTTTCTATGGAGATCTTGCTTTGGGTGAAGCGGACGATCCCCTTGGTATCCGTTAGTTTCAGGCCCGTTCCGGGATCATCCACCGTAACGTTGGCGAGACTAAGCGAGCCTGCAATTGCTGGCGCTGCGATGGTGCCACCAACCCCAGCCGCAAGGGTTGCGCGGCCACCAACGCGTGTCGCCCGCGCTCCTAAAATACCGTTCGCTAAAGCTAGTGGAAGGTCGCCCGTGATCTGAGCCTTAACCTCTCCCCGGTCATTGGTTATGGCGGATCCATCAACGTTGACCTGAAGGCGATCGGGTCCACGAACCGTAACGACACCACTCGCCTTCTGGCCGGCAAACCGGCCCGTCAGGTCGATGTTAACGGGAGGCAGGTGCTGCGTTCGGCTGCGGCCTGCCGAGGCATTGCGCCAAGTAAGCTTCGTTTCTGCGACGGGTGAAGCCGATGAGCCGCGTACAGCAACCCTCCCGTCAATGACGCCCTCAAGTCGGAGGTCCTCAGTGAAGGCATCGGAAATATTCGCGGGAACGGCCTTGAGAACAACGTCTAAAGCGAGAGCGTCTGGCCCCGTGCCTCCCGCGATCTCAATGAGGCCGTCTCCTGCCGAGATCGCGATCTTCTGAAGTTTGGTTGCGCCATCAGCTATAGAGATTTGCGTAGGAGTCTTGAGGCGGAGTGAGCGCGCGCCCTTCCTTAACTCAGCCTCGCTAATCGCGACATCAAAAGCCGTGTCGCGCTGGGTAAGTCCGCTGACAAGACGGAAGGTTCCGCCATTGATGGTGCCCGCTCCGGTCACACGAACTGAAGCGTTCTCTGTGTTGTGCGCATCAACGCGCACGTCACTCACGTTCAGTCCATCGGTCGTAAGATCCTGCAGCCGGAGTTCAGCATTGACCTGCAGTGCTGCCAGATAGTTCTGCGCACTACCAACGGCTTTGAAGCCGCGCAGCTGCATGCCCTCGTAACGGACACGATCAGCTTCCGCCCGCAAGACAACGGCGGGGGTGCCGGAGTTTTCAGAAAGCTCCAGGTGCGCGGCAAGCCCACCTTCAACGGGCTTGCCCATAATCACCGACAGGTCGGAAAGTGACGGTGCGGTAACCGACAGCTTGCCGATGGGTACGCCACTTGCTGTCGTGAGGATGTTGCCTTGCGCCTGTATCGCCCCAAACGAGATCCTCAAATCGTCGACAGCCGTAGCACCGTCCGCCGAAAAGGCGAGCCTGCTATGCCCGGATAAAGCGCGCTTCGCAATCTGCGCACCAATGGTGAATGTACCGGCATGTGCCGCAAATGAACCCTGCCCCGCGAACTTAGCGGTCGGGCTGGTCACTGGCTGTCCGTGCAGTGTGACCCCTTGCCCATCAAGTGAGATATTCGTGGTGAAGCCGTTTCGCGGCCCCTTCAACTGTGCGATGAGCCGCGCTTGTCCTTTGAGTGCGTTGTCGAGCGAAGACAAATCTGCGACCTGGGCCTCGAAATTCACGTCGACCTTGGTGTCGTCGATTGCGCCGCTTGCTCGGCCGTTCAAACCCGCAGCGTTGAGTGACACATCGTTGATGGTAAGTTTGCCCGACGTCGCACCGTCGATTTTTCCTGAAAGGCGCGTCGTTCCTTTTAGTGCCTTGGCGAAACTTGGATTGACGGCCGCAAGGTCCTGGCCCGTTGCATCGAGCGCAACGGAAAAGGAACCGGTGCTCGGCGTAAATGATATCTCGGATTGTACGGTGATCTGCCCACCAAGTGGTTGCCCGGCAAGTGCGGACGTTTTGGAGAGATCTTGGGCCTCCAATTCAGCGGAGGCCGACAGGATGCCTCGTTTAAACGTGCCGCGTCCCCGAACAACACCAGCGGATGTGACGATACGTAAACCGTAAATCTTTCCTTCAGTTGAGGATAAGCTGCCCGTCAATTGCGCTTCTGGAGTTGGGCCGATTACATCTGAAAGACCCGGCGTGAGCGGCTGAAGGCCCTGCGGAACTATGCGTACGTCGATACGCCCTAGCGCGAGTTCGGACTCGCCAGCCGGGTGTTGCTGGATGCCTTGGCCTGTAACGTCCAGGCGTTCAAGGCTCCCCCAATCGCCAGCCAGATCTTTGGCAATGAGCGAGGTCTCGACGCGGCGCTCTGACTTCGTCTCGGGCAGCAAGAGATGAACTTCGAGTTCACGAAAAGAGAGCGGAGCGTCCGGGCCGAGCGCGATCTGAACGTTTTGACCGTCAGCTCGCGTCACACGCGCATCAAGACGCCCAAACGCATAACCTTCGTCCGGTTCAAATCCACCAGCAGCCGTCACGCGCAACGCGTCGCTCGCGAGCAGAACACTTTCAGCATCAAATCGCTTAATCCCGGCCCAGGCTCCCTTGATCGTGCCTGTAGTTTTTCCGGCAAGTAAGCTGGAAAGCGCTGGCGGGACGAAAGCTTGCAGATATCCCTCAAAGCGCGCATCGAGATGATGGCGTTCGCCGTCTCGATCGATCTGAACCGTACCCGCCGCAAACGGCTGGTCCGTCGCCGCCATTGACCACTGCGCACGCCATGCGTCCAACAAACCAGTGCCATTGAAAACAAAGCTGAGCGGTGGTGCGCCAGGGATGTCGAGCAGCGTCGCCACGAGCCCTCGCCCCGGTTCGGAAGCCTGCGCGACCAGTTCAAGAGAGCGCTTGTCGGGACGGTAGGATAAGTGCGCCTCTAATTTGCCGCCGGGTACATCGAGCCGTCTGATCTTGATCTGAGCAGAGAGCCCACGCTCAAGATCAACGAGGTCTGCGCGGCCGGACACATGAAGGCGAGCCGGAACACCTGTAGCCTCGCGGAGCACGATCTCCTTGATTTCTAATCGCTGTGCGGTAAGCGCGACGAGCGAAGACTCCGATGAGGTCGAATTGGTTGAGTGTTGAGACGCGGGTAACGGAGTGCGTTGAATATCGACCATCCCAACCGTGAGATTGAGGATTTCCAAGCGTCCGTGGATCAGAGCCAAGGGGCGCCAGGAGAATTCGACATTGCGAACGTCGAGCCAAGTTCCATCCCGGTCCTGAACGCCGATACGGTCGATGCGGCCTTCCGACAGCAGCGATCCCTCAAGCGTGCCGAAAGTAACGCCGCCGTCCGCCGAAGCGATGGCGTATTCGGCAATGCGTAGCGCAAAACGCTGCCCCGTGGTGGTCATCAGCGTCAGAAATGTCACCAGAGCGACAACAATGAATCCGGCGAGGATCCGGCCGGCCCATATGGCGGCACGGCGCATCAGAACGCCTGCCCGAGACCGACATACAGGCCAAAGCCCGGACGGTCATCGCGTTCGGTCAGGGGCACGGCAGCATCGAGCCTGATCGGCCCGATAGCCGAGAAATAGCGCAGTCCAATCCCCGCGCCGACATAAAGGGGATCCGAAAAGTCGAACGTGCTTTCGGAAGAAACCGCTGCAACGTCGATGAACGGCACGAGCCCAATTGTTTCCGTCACGCGGAGCCGCAACTCAGCCGAAGCCTCGGCAAGCGCGAGGCCGCCAGTAACTTCGCCGCGGTATTCTGGTCCGAGACTGCGATATTCGTAACCGCGAGCCGAGCCGCCGCCACCTGCAAAAAATCGCGACGTTGCCGGGACATCGATCAGGGAGGCGCCAGCAACGCTGCCGACGACAACCCGACCTGCAAGAATAGCGCGGCGTTCTTCGGTAAGCGCAAGATAGCTGGCGAGTTGGGCACGGCTCTCGACAAACGCATTTCCCCCGGCCACGTCGACCGTAGGTGCACCGCGTAAGAAGATGTGCACGCCGCTTGCCGGGTCGAGTTTGTTGTCGCGTGTATCGTAATCAATCTCTGTTGGCAGGGAGATAAGGGTGAAGTCCCGGTCGCCGAACGCATCCTCAACGTAGGCCTGACGTCCTTCCAAAGCGATCGTTCCAGACAAGTGGTCGTCAAACCGGCGAGACAGCCCTCCCTTAATGCGTCCGGAATAACTGTCGTACGTATCGGGGGCTTCCCGCTCAAAGCGAAATTCGAGAAAGAGATCCGTGTCGATATCGAGAATGCCCGGCTTCGAGAACACAGCGCCGGCGTTGTACTGGAGCTGATCGATAGAATCGGCACCGAGCCGTGAGACTGACCCATCCACGCGCAGTCGCTCACCCTCGCCGAATAGGTTTCTGTGTCCCCAGAAGGCTCCAACTTCCGCGCCATCGAGCGTGGAAACGAAAGCGGTCGCGCCAAAAAAACGAGGTTTGCGCTCGGTGACATCGAGCGTGATCGGAATGCCCCCGCTTGCGTCGACGTTTTCACCCTCAACAATGCGGACGCTCTCGACGGCTTCAAGCTTGCGCAAACGCTCCCGCGTTGTCTTGAGATCCTTCGGGTCGAAGCGTTGCCCGGACCTCAGCGCGCTTTGGTCTGCGATGGTGTCGCTACTCATGTCCTTCGTACCGACAACACTAATCCAGCCGTAGACAGCCGGTGCGCCGGGATCGACGGCAACATGGAGGTCGACCATGGAGCGTGCGTGATCGGCGCGGATGTCCTTCTGCGCAACGCGGGCGAAAGGATATCCGGCCCGGCGCCACTCCTCCACAAACCGGTCGATTGCGGTGATGATGATATCCGACCGTGCCGGCGCGCCACGCACAAGTTTGTAGAACTCGGGTTCTGTCGGAGGTTGAGCGCGGGTCGGGGCGGTTTGCGTGAAAGCTACCTGCCCAAAGTGGAAAACCGGTCCCGGCGCGATGCTTATCTGGACGGCGACAGGAGCTGACGGTATTGCTTCGATTGCGTCCGCGTTGAAGGTGCCGAGAGGAATGCCAGCGATGTGAACATCAATTTTCGCGCCGTAATGCGCTTCAGCGTAGAGCGCTGCGGTTAGCTGTTCGATATCAGCCTGGGCACGTGCGGCAAGAGCGCCGGTATCAGCCGCGCCCTGTTTGGCGTTCGTTACGAGCAGGGAAATCTGCGAGAGTTTGTCTTTGAGGCTGCGGTCTTCTCCATCGATTTCGATGGCCACCGTATAAGCCAGCGCCCCCTCCGGTACAGCATTCTGTTCACCGATAAGTGACACACCAAAAAGGTCCACGGCATGTGCATAAACCGTAGACAACATCAGCAGCAGCGCTACCGCCCCCAAAACGCGGGTCAATCTGAAAAAGGAAGAGAACAATAGTGATCCGATTTGCGTTTGTTTTCAGGTCTTTACGCAAATACACCTGCACAACGACTCTGTGCACAGCCACTATACAAGGGGAACTGATTCTATCAATGTTTTGAGCTTGTTGACTGTGCACAGGCCCTGCTGCGCGGTACCGATCCACAGACCACAAGTTTTAGGTTGAGCATAAGCGGCGCAAGGTTGTCCTGCGAGGGGCGGTCGAAGAGCCATCAACCTTGCCGAATTCTAGCGAGAGGGAGAATGCGGAGCGGCCAGAGCACTGCCAGATTTCGCAGCGATCAACGCGACGCTCTTGATTTGCGCGAATACCTGCGCGCCTTCGACCATTTCGAGGGCTTCTTTGGATTTGCGGGTAATGCGGCCGACGATACGCGCGCCGTTGCCATCCTCCCCGAGTCCGGCAATGACGTTGACTTGTGCGGCGTTGCCACCACCATGGCTTGTGATCGAGAGAATGCGGGCGGGCAAGCAATTCAAAATTGTCGTCTCGCGCGGGATAACTCGAGTGAAACTTACATCTGACGCGCTGATACGCAGGCGCCGAAGACCGCCGGCCGCGCCCTGATGGCCGGGCACCACCAATTCTCCGCCCGCAACGGCTAAGGTCGTGAGGGTGTAGGTTTCATCAAACCGCATAACCTGCCCCTCGATGGTAACCGATGCCTCCGGAGCTTGTAGGAGAGGCAACTCGGGATCGGACTGAAGCGTGTAAAGCGGCCCAGCCGCAACAACGCGGCCGTCTTGCAAGAGGACGAGTGTATCGGCTAGGCGCTCCACCTCCGTGATATCGTGACTGACATACACGATCGGGATGAGCAGGCTTTCGTGCAAAGCTTCGAGGTAAGGAAGGATTTCTTCCTTCGTCATGCGGTCCAGCGCCGCCAACGGCTCATCCATGAGCAGAAGTTGGGGTTGGGAGAGAAGCGCGCGGCCGATGGCAACGCGCTGACGTTCACCGCCAGAAAGAGCCAATGGCGCCCGCTCAAGCAGATGCGAGATGCCAAGCAGAGCGACAATGTCGTCGAACTTCAATGCGTTTGCGTTGGCTTTTTTTGAGGCGCGCCGCGCTCCGAAAAGAAGGTTGGAGCGGACGGACAAATGTGGAAATAAGCTTGCTTCCTGGAATACATACCCGATCGGTCGGTCATAGGGTTTGCGGAAGGTATTCGTCGCGTCATCTTGCCAGACTTCGTCGCCGACCGTGAGTTTTCCCGTCAGCCGATTAAGCCCGGCCATACACCTCAGAACGCTTGTCTTTCCGCACCCCGAGGGTCCGAATAACGCGGTGATGCCCTTCGTGGGGGCTTGGAAGGAGACATCGAGAGAGAATGCTCCGAGCGTGCCCGCGAAGGCGACGTCTATGCGAGCTTCACCAGCGTTCACAATCCCGGCCGCCCCATCCTTTTTTCCAGCACCATCATGGTCAGGATCACGCTGAAGGAAAAGACCAGCATGCCCCCCGCAAGGATGTGGGCCTCCGTCCATTGCAAGGTCTCGACATAATCATAGATCGCGACCGACAGGACTTTGGTTTCTCCTGGAATATTGCCACCGATCATAAGTATCACGCCGAACTCCCCCACCGTGTGGGCAAATCCCAAAACGGCGCCCGTCATAAAGCCGGGGCGAGCAAGCGGAACGGCCACCGACCAGAACGTATCCCATGGTGTCGCTCTCAAGGTCGCTGCAACCTCGAGCGGCCGCTCTCCGAATGCTTCGAACGCGTTGCGGATCGGCTGAACAACGAAAGGCATGGAGTAGATCACCGATCCGATTACCAACCCCTCGAAGGTAAAGGCTAGAGACCGCCCCCCTGCCAACCCGGCCAGCCAACCGCCGGGGCCGTTGGGCCCCAGCGTAACGAGAAGATAGAAACCCAGCACAGTCGGCGGAAGAACGAGCGGCATAGCGACAACAGTCGCCACCGCCTCCTTCCACCGCGCCTTCGAACGAGCAAGCCACCACGCGATGGGTGTTCCGATGATGAGCAGCATCACCGTCGTGATAGCCGCGAGTTCTAGCGTGAGCCGGATGGGAGACCACAGTTCCCCAAGATCGAGCATGCGTTAGAGCGCCTTTACTTACCCGCGCCGTACCCGAATTTCTCCTTAACTTCGAGCGCCTTGGGGCCTTTCAGGAATTTCACGAAAGCAACAGCTGCTTCGTTCTTTTCACCACCTCTTAGCAGGACGGCGTCCTGCGCGATCGTGGCGTACAGATCTTCTGGAACAATCCAGCGGGATCCTTCCGTCTTGGCGGCCACCTGTGAGAGCGCAACAAAGCCGAGTTCGGCGTTATCGCTGTCTACGAACTGATACGTCTGGGCGATATTATTGCCCTGTACGATCTTATCGGAAAGATCATCGTAGACACCAAGAGCTTTCATCGCTTCGACTGCGGCAGCGCCGTAAGGTGCGGTTTTGGGATTGGCGATGGCAATTTTGTTGAACTTCCCGTCCTTGAGTGTCGCTTCGCCCTTCACAAAATCCGGGTTTTTGCTGAATAGGACGATTTTCCCGGTCGCATAGGTGAAGCGGCTGTCCGGAACGGCAAAGCCCTCCTTCACCGCCTTTTCAGGACGCGCTTGGTCGGCGGCAATGAAGACTTCAAAGGGAGCCTGCTGAGTGATCTGCGTGTAGAGCTGACCGGTGGAGCCGAAGCTGAAGACCGCTTTGTGCCCGGTCTCCTTCTCGAATAGATACCCAATCTCCTTGGCGGCTTCGGTGAAATTGGCCGCCACTGCGACCTTCACGTCCGCAGCCTTCGCAACCGTTGAAAGCATGACGGCAAACAGGACTGCGGGGAACCACGTGGCCGCAGACCATATGCGCGTACGAAGTGGTGATTGGGGCATCGAGAGTCTCCCTCCGTTATTTTCAATCAGACATACCGCTCATATCCGTCTGGGCCCCGTTGGTGCAAGCTTTATTTTCAACGGGAAATATCGATTGATAGTGTGGCCGTCTATCGGCAGGACAAATTCATCGGCAATCGTCATATCATCGACGTGCCCAAGAAAGCTGTCGCATCACAGGATGCTCCAGCGGCACAAAGGAGGAGGATGCCTAACAAGGAGTGTGAACGAGAAGCGGCGTTGTCTCAGCTGGCGTAGGTCGCTCTCTCAAGCGTTACCGTCGATACGGCATCGACACGACCATCTGTCCCCGCCAGACCAAACTCGTTGCCACGAAGGCGTCGGCGCAATCGGTCCCTGCCGAGAACCCGGAGTAGCCTGCCTGACGATCTCGCGCAGAAGTCACAGTCAGCGTGGACCGATTTTTGGAAACGGTAAGAAAAAGAGTGGGGACCGCTCAAGTCTAACGAAAAGCGTCAGACCACTTCCAGCCCATCTGTGACGCTCCGGATGACTCGAAGACGGGCTGGAAGAGTAAGTTAGGTTTCAGACGTAGCTCGGCGGGCTGATCACAAGCTTGTCTTGAACCGCAACAACGCCGGGCGTGACTTCCGCGGCAATGCGCGCAGCCCTCTTCTCATCTTCATTTTTGACGATACCCCAAAGGTCGACCTGGCCTTTGTGTACGACGACATTGAGCATGAAGGGGCACCACGGTTCAGATTTGAGGCCGGAGAGCACGCGCTCGCGAATATTGGCGTCATCGGGATTGCCCGTAGCGAGCAGGTCTTTGGCTCCCGCCGCAAGAGCGCGGACAAGATTAGACCGGCTGACGATGCCGACGAGCTTGTCGTTTTCGACGACCGGAACTCGTTTGATCCGGTGGCTTTCAAGAAGGTTTGCAATCACATCAAGTGATGCGTCAGGGCCGACGGTAACGACGTTCTTCGTCATAATGTCACGAGCGCGCTGTCCGTGCTCCTTGATATATTCCCGCGCCAAAGCCTCTGGGCTCGAAAACATCTCCAGCCACCAGGAATGGCGGCTTTGCGTGCCGATTTCGGCGCGACGGACGAGATCGCCCTCGCTCACGATACCCACCAACTTGCCTGAGCCGTCGACGACAGGCACGGCGCTGATGTGGTTTTGCAGGAGCAAATTGGCGACATCCGCGATGCGGCTCTCGTCATTCGCAGTAACCACCTGCGTGGTCATGATATCGGCAGCTTTCATGGCGTCCTCCTGTCGCTATATGCCCTATAGTACCTACCAAAAGACGTGGGTCTGGCCTTGATCCGCATCAAGATGGAGGCGTGATTATCGGGGGACGGAAACGCGGTGGTGAAGGGGATGCTTCAGGAGAAAAACAAGCAATTACAAAAAGAAAGAAGAATGCCTGACTCGCAGATGCCGCAGGAGACTAATCATGCGGCAGCGCGAATCCAACATGCCGCATCAAGTTTTGATGCGTGTCAAATCTCGTCCGCCAACAATACTTTAAGTTGTGAAGGCTACCAAAGCCGCCCACCCTCGGCGGCGAGCCCTCACCCCCCGGGGCCTGTAGCAAAAGTGGACGCTGGCTTTCCCCCCGGGCCAGCGTCCCGCTCGTTTCTCAAGCTAAGACAATTTCAGCTCAGTCCTGACTGATAAAAGTCAAGTACATAAGTGTGAGGTAGACCGCTGGAATAACAAGAAGTACGCCGAGCTCTACAAAAAGTGGTGCAGAACACTCGCCCGCGTACATTCGTCCGCCGACAAAGGCAACAGCGGCGAGAGTTATAACCAGCCCAATATACCAGGGAGTAAGCCGGTTTCTTTTCGGGGGGCGCTCCATCGCGAGGTCTCCTTTACTCAAACATCATGTGCGATTTCGGATTTTGCCATAAATGGTCGGTTGGTGGTGAATACGGAGGCTATGGGCCTTAAAGGCGCGATTTCCGAAAAGGCACAGCGCGCTTAGGCAACATCCAAGACAAGTTTCAAAGAAGAGTATGAATTTGGGAAAGTGATGTTGAAAAAAATAAGTTAGCCCTGCTGAATTGTGGGCAGGCTCCGAAGACCTCTTCAGGTCTGCGCGCCTGCCCGACAATGAAGCCATTAGCCGACTGTGAGCGTGCCGGCGGCTGGGTCTACGGCGACAGGTTCGCCGTTTTTGATAGCGGTCGTGATGTCAACATCGAACCGGTCGATTAGAGCCAGGTCGGCGAAAGCCGCGCCCTGAACCATGATCGTATTCGCGAAGTTCAGGATGAGGGCCGCCGGTGCGCGGCCACAGGCCTTCATATCTCTCAACATCCACGCCGTCGCAACGCCACCCTTGGCGGCGTTCAGGATCAGGATCTTGCCTACATAACTTTGCCCATGCAGAGCATGTGTTGGGCGCGAGAAAATTCCGGCAACGAGATCCAGATCGTAACGTGCCGAAAAGTTGTCGCTTGCTACGAGCGCTTCGCCCGTAACGGGCGCGCCGGTGCCGACGTGACCTTTGTAAACCCGAGTGCTCATGCGCCGATCCTCCCCGCAACAGCAGCATCCACGCAGGCGGCCATATCCGCCAGGTGAGTTTGATATCCGTATCCGCCAAGAATGTTGACGAGCTTTGCTGAGTTCGAAAGCAAATTGCGCCAGCCGTTGGCTTCGCCGATCTCACGCGCATGCATCTGATAGAAGCACACGCCCTGCAGAACGATGCCGCCGGCGCCTTCAATCATGGAGGTGAGGCCCATGCGGTCCGCCGCAGACTTCATCTCGGGCGATGTCGTGGCAATGAGCGTAACTTTGTCATTAACCTTGCGGCCCTGAAGTAGCCGCGCGAGAGACTCAAGCTCGAACAATGATAGCTGCGGTGCTGCAAACACCACGACATCGAGCTTGTCGTCTTTGGGGCCGAAGTCTTTGTAGAATTGCGCGAGGTCACTATCGCCAATGCGGCGCGGTTCAGGCGCCGGACCATCGAAGACTGCGCCGAGATCGGGAGCTTCCGGCGTCACCCCAATCATGTGGAAGAGCGGTGTCGAACCAAAGCTTGCGAGCGCTGCGCCGAAGTGTTTGATCTCGTCAGAGGTAGGTGCAGAGGTAACGCCCTCAATGACAGGGACTTCCCAATAGGACTTCATCTGCCGGCCGATAATACCACCTAAGGCACCCCAGTCGCTAAGGCCATTAGGCTGAACGTCGATGACGAACCGTGTCGAGCCGCGGCGGCAGGAGTCCAAATGGAAACCGTAGCGCGGGACACGGCCTGTGAGCGCCGCGGCGAGTGCCGAAGGGCCGCCTTCAAAGTTCGTGCGCGCGCCCAAGACGGAATTCGCATAGATCGAAGAGCCTGTATCGCCGAATGCGAGGTGCTCTCCCTGAACAGGCGGATTAATCGTCTGATAGTTGATGCAGGTGTCTGTCATCATAAAGCCGAGCGCACGAAACGCGGCGTCAGCCCGCCGTTCGAGTTCGATGAACTTTTCCGGCTGTTTGATCCGCTTATATCCGGTGAAGTCGGCACCGCGGGGATCCGTTACGGCCGGAACGCGCACCATGGATTGCGAAGGCTCATGTGTGCCGATCCATTCGACGAAGCGTACGCCCTCTTCGCCGGTGGCTTCCGTGTCCGCCATGAGATGGACTTGGGAAATCTCTACCAGGTCTTCCGCGTCGAACACGGTCCCGACCTTCATGAGCATTTCCATAGCCCACTTGCGCGGTGGTCCGTGGAGCCCTGCGGCCATTTCCTGCTCATGCTCCGTGAGGCGCATTGTCATTTCTGGTCACCTTCTTCGTTATTGCCAGGATTGAGCTGTTCATTTCATGGAGTGGGGGAGCCAAAGGACGATCTCGGGGAAGAAGTAGACGATGTACAGCATGCAGATCTGAATGAGGATGAAAGGGATCACCCCGCGTGCAAGCGTCCAGAGACCTATTCCCGAGATGCCATGGATGGTGAAAAGATTGACGCCGACAGGAGGCGATATCTGCGCGATCTCCATGGCGATGACGGCAAAGATACCGAATACGAGCGGATCCATGCCGGCTGCTGCAGCGACAGGTGCGAAAATCGGAATGGAGATGAGCAGCATTGCCGCGCTCTCCAAAAACGTACCGAGTACCAGATAGGCTAGGATCATCAGCGTGATCGCCCAAACGCCAGTGGCGTTATCGGTAATCGCGTGAGCGATCGACTGTGGCACCTGCTCGAACGTCAGGAAGTGCGCGAAGTACTGACCAAAAACGATGAGCATGAACAACATGCCTGTCGTTGCTGTGGCGGTACGCAACGCAGCGACGAACTTGCCAAACGTTAGTCGTTGCTGAGCGAGACCAAGGATCAACAAGTAGATTACCGAGAGCGCGCCGACCTCTGTCGGCGTGAAGATGCCAGTATAAATTGCGACGATAATAATGATGGGCAGTGCCAAGACACCGCTGCAACGCAACGTCAATGAAAGACATTCGCTCCATGAAACGTCCTGCGTTCCTTTGATCTGGGGGCGGGAGAAGTAGACCACGAGCGTAAATGCCGTGAGCATGATGATCCCGGGAACCACGCCCGCAATGAACAACTGACCGATAGAAGTTTCGGTTAGTACGCCGTAGAGGATGAGCGGGATCGACGGCGGAATCACAATGCCGAGCGTTCCCCCGCCAGCCACAAAACCGCCCGCACGGGTTTTCCCGTAGCCTTCTTCGAGCAGAAGCGGGATAGCGACCAAGCCAACCGTCGCGGCTGTTGCGATACTGGAACCGGAAATCGCAGCAAAGATACCGCAAGCGACGATCGTTGCGACGCCGAGCGAGTTCGAGATCGAGCCGGCCCATGCTTTGGTCACGGCAAACAAGTCTCGCCCGGCATCCGTTTGCTGCATGATCGTGCCCGTGAGGATGAACAGGGGCAACGCAACCAGTTCGAAAATTGAAGCGCCCTGCCACACGGTCTGGATGAACGTCCGCGCCACAAGCTGGAAGTCATCGATGAGTAGTGCTGCAGCAAAGGCCGCGAGGCCCATCGAAACAAAGATGGGCACAGCCAGGAGCATCATGAGGAAGAGAAGGGCGATCGAGATGTAACCCGCCCAGTCGATAAGATCCATGGGGGGCTACTCCATAATCACTTCTTTGCCTTCCGGCATCTTGCCTTCACAGATGTGAATCAGCGTCTGCAGGAACAGGCCGACGCCGCCAATTGGAATGGCAAGTTGCGGAATCCAAAGTGGAACTTCGAGCAAAGTGGCCGACAGGATGTCGTTCGACCAACTATACCAGACGAAATATGAGCCGGTTCCGATCAGTAGGATCGAGAACAGAAGAGTGAGGATCAATGCGAGCCAATCGAGTGCGGGCTTCAAGGAGGGGAAAGCCTGAGCGAGTATCATGACTCGGAAGTGCGCACCCGAACTCATGGCCAGCGTATTCGCCAGAAAGCCGCCTGCGATGAAGAGATAGAGCGTTGTTTCGAACACCCAGATTGTGGGTTTTCCGAAAGCGCGCATCGTTGCGTCGTAAGCAATTGGAAAAGCCAAAAGCCCGAGCAAAATTATCGAGACAATTGACATAAAGCGGCACATCGGTTGAAGCACCTGGATCAGTCCGCGCATGCTAGACCTGCTTGATTCCTGGATTGGTAGACGCGGACGGGCACTGGGCCATACACCTCGTATGGGCGCCGGTGCCCGTCACAGTCATCGGTGGAATCGGACGATTATTTCGTCTCGATAAGCTCGACGAGTTCTTTGGGATACGTGCGGCGCGCTTCGTCGTTCACGCCCTGAAGGGCGTTGCGCCACTCGTCATAACCTGGTGTCCCCGCCTCGAGCACCGTCACGGTGTTGCCGTGCTTGCGCACCTGGTCAACAAAGTCACCATACTTATCGATGATGTAACCCTGCATGGCGTCCCGAGCTTCCGCGGCAGACTCCATAACGATCTTCTGCAAATCCTCCGGCATGCTTTCGAACTTGTCTTTGTTCATGACATACGCGTGGATCAGCGTTCCCAGAGCACCCATGGGAGCGAGCATGTACTTTGTTACTTCGAAGTGCTTAAGGCCGACAGCGCCCTGGAGACCGCCAATAGCACCGTCAACCGTGCCGCGCTGCAGAGCCGAATAGACTTCGCCCACGCTCATGGTCGTCGGGGCGGCCTTGAGTGCCTGCATCATTTGGCCAGCGCCCTTCGAGTACACGCGGATCTTTTTGCCCGCGAGGTCGGAGGGATGCTCGATCGGGAAGCTCGTCGATAAAACCGGAGGACCGATATCAAAGGCGCAGAGCAATATCGCGCCTTGTTCGCGGAGTTTCTTGTCGAAGTAGTCAAAGATCGGTTGGCCCGGCTTCAAAGCCCCCAGCGTGTCCTTCATGGACCGAGTCCATAGAGGGGTCGTCAGGATCGTCACATCGGAAATGCGGCCCGACCAATTATCCAGCGTCGTCAAGGAGATGTCGACGGTTCCTTGAGGCACGGCCGTTGGCACGAACTGCTGCTTGACCATCTCGCCGCCTTCGAACGTGCGGAACTTAATCCGTCCATCCGAACGCTCTCCGACGAGTTTGGTAAATTCAGGAACGAAGTGGCTAACTTGTGGATGTTTGGGGCTGCCCCAAGTGGACAGCGAAAGGCGATATGAGTCCGCAGCTGCGGGCCCAGCTGCCAATGTCAGGCCGATTGCAGCGGCAGCTAAAGGAAATATACGCATTTTTTGTCTCCTCCTCCTTTATAGTTTTATGAAGACGTCTCTTTGCGAGAGCCGCGACCGGCCCACGTCGGAATCGCCTTATTGAGTTTCTTGCTGATGAGAGATCTCCGGCCTGTTCGTTCCGCTGAGGCCGTTCACGCTCACTAGCCGCTCCAAATGAGAAACTGTATAGTTTGCCCCATGATAGATGACCACAGGCCAAAGATGTCAACAGTGAAGTGCCAGCCGGACGACACGGAATCTGCGACTTTTAAGCAACCGAGCGGCCGCAAGAAGCGTGGTCGGAGTCGTCTTGAAAAGTTTTTGCAGAGTGAACTCAACAGGGCCGCTACTGCTAAACTTCCCAAGCATAAGTTGCTGTCAGAAGTGCTGGCTTCAGCCATAGCTAAAGGCATTTTGGCGGAGGGCGAGCGCCTGCCTGCTGAGGCGGATCTCACCACGATGACGCCTTACAGCTTGGGTACTGTCCAGAAGGCTTTAGCCACGCTCGTGGATCAAGGCCTCGTGCGTCGGCGAAAGGCTCTGGGCACTGAGGTGCAGTCCTGGCGCGGCCGTCTGGAGGACCCACTCCATTTTCGCTTTGGCGATTTCGACGGACAATGGCAACCCGTCTATCCGCATTTGTTAAGCCGAAAGCCGGTTGAACCCGGCCCGGCCATTTACGAGTTGCTTGGTGAATGTACGAGCCCGATTTGCCTTGAGCGTAAGATCAACATCGCTGACCAGTTCAACGTCCACAGTCTGTTCTATGTCGACGCCGATCGCTTTCCGATATTTCTAGATCGCACGGATGCGGAGCTTGAGGGCGTAAACCTCAAAAAGCTCATGCAGAGCGAAACGCCGTTTCGGCGGATCACACAACGCCTTCGCTTAGTCCAGCCTGAGCGTCGCGTCGCAAAGCATATCAAAACAAAGCCAGGGGAGACTGCGTTGTTGCTCCGTGCGACGGTGTACGGCGATGCAGATCAGATCATTTACGTCCATGACGTAACCATCCCGCAGTCTGCCAGCGACCTGTGGATCGAGGGCAAGCCGAGCACTCTTCCGCACTCGGGAGAATTTTTTAAATTTTAGAATTCAAGCGTTAGACGGTGCAGTCGACGTGAGAGTTTCGGAGTACACGTCAGGCCACAGCAACGTTGACGATGTGTGGTGCGACGGGGAGCGGCCTACGGCAACGTTGGTCCACGCGACGCTGGAGGGTGATAACGCGAAGCCTTGGGTCCTCCTCTCGCGCACAGGAAGAATATCGCAGTTAGGCCAGACACCGGAACTCAGCGCATCGGCATAGCCCTGCGGTAGGTTTTCCAGTTCCATCATGCGAGCCGCAGTCTGATGGTCATAGTCGAGCGCGCGGTGTTCGATCCGCAGCCCGGAAGTCTCTGGAATAAGCAGGCTGTACCACACACGCGCCGTGCCGTCGTTGGCGGGCATGCCAATCACGCCAGGATTATGCCAGAGCCGCCCACCGATCAGTTCTGTAAACGGCAAACCGCAGTGCCCACCCAAAATGCCATCGCATCCGACGAGATCCAGTTCCTGGCGCTTAAGATCGCTCGGCGATGTCGCGAAAATAAATTGATTGATGGCGCTGGGAGTGCCGTGGACTACGGCGAGGCGGCGACCGCCGATCAACAAGTCAATCCTGTATGGCAGATCACGAAGCCAGTGCCGGTCTGTCGTGCTTATGTGACGGTTTGCATACGAATACCAAGTGTCGGAAAGGCGTTCACAGGCGCTGCCCTCAGCAAAGCCACAGCCGCATGTGTCCGCGCCCTCACCTAACTGCTCATCGCAGTTTCCTTGCACAACTACGATACCGCTCTCGCGCATAAGGGCGATCGTCGCAGCAGGCTCAGCGCAATAAGCCGCCAAGTCGCCCGTGCAAACGATATGTTCAGCCGGAATGCTAAGGCGTTTGGCTTCAGCCAGCAGGGCTCGCGTAGCCTGCAAATTACTGTATGGGCCGCCAAAAATGAGAGCTGGGCCATCAGCTTTAATCTCCGGGGGCGTATTTTGCATTTTGTTTTAATCCCAGCGAGACGGGGCTCAACGTGCGCGTCACTGCACATGCGCCAGTTCAATTATATGAAACACTCAGTGAGCTGAATCGCTCTAGCGCAGAGACTGGCGCGACACGCGCCGAGCTTCGAGCCGTATTACTTTCACATGCTCACCCCCGATAAGCGGAACTTTTTCCCTCTATTTGCGTTGCAGCCGCGCGGAGGATGACTCTGCGTTAGCCACTCATGATTTTATTGTCTGGCCATGTGAACGGGAGTCTCCGGCCGTCACATCGGGTTCCTGACACGAAGGAAGCCCGTTGCGCGACAGTAATGTACTGCGTCAATCAGGAGAAAGAGATGGCACGTTATTCTCTCACGCCTTTGCGTAGTGGAGCGATGAGCAACGACCCCTTCCAGTCGTTCCAGCGTGGCATGAATAGGCTTTTCGAGGACGTCTTCCAAGGTGTGCCGATGTCGGTAGGCGGCGATCTGGAGCAGAACGGCGGTGTATTGATGCCCCAGATTAATGTCTCCGAGACCGACAAGGAAATTATGATCACCGCAGAATTGCCCGGCGTCGCGGAAAAGGACGTCGACGTAACGCTTGACGATGACATGCTGACAATCAGCGGCGAGAAAAGGCTCGAAAAGAAAGAGGAAAAGGAAAACTACCATTTCGTCGAACGGTCATTTGGGCGCTTCCAACGTTCGTTACGCATTCCCCATTCCGTGAACCCGGATCAAGTTAAGGCGCAAGTCGAAAACGGTGTACTGACGATCACGATGCCCAAGAATGCAGAGCAGGAGCGGGTGCGCCATATTCAGATCGAGGGAAGCAAACACTGACGTTTCCGTTATCTGAACTAATTTTCGTGTCCGGAGGAGCGGTAACGCATAGCGCTCGGTGCATTATAAGCCGTCATTTTCTGCCTCCCGCGCCCTCCGGATCCGACTTAGCTTCCAATGAGGTCGACGATGACAAAGACCATGGTGAAATCCGTGAAGCGTGGCGATGCGCGCCGGGAAATGAGCAGTCAGCCGTGGCTGCACCAACACGGTCGGGAAATTCAAAAATTTGGGGACGTCAGGCAATTCCCGTTAGGGCTCTCTTTTGATGCCCGCGGCTACGCGTGCCAGCGTTTGAACCAGCTGCTCTGCGACACGGCCATTCTGTACGCGCTGTATAAGAAGCATCATTGGTTGGTGAGGGGGCCCACCTTCTACCAGCTACACCTGCTTTTCGATAAGCACGCAGGTGAGCAGGCGGCACTCATTGACGCAATCGCTGAACGTGTCCAAACCCTCGGTGGCATTGCTGTCGGCGATCCTCGTCATGCTGCGGAGATCACGCACATTCCTCGTCCTCCCGATGGCTGCGAAGAGGTCCCAGCAATGCTCTCGCGATTGCTTGAGGCGCACGAAATAATCTTGATCGACGCGCACGAGGCAGCCGCGAAGCTGGCGGATATGGGGGATGACGGCAGCAACGATCTGATCGTGTCCAGTCTCATCCGCACGAACGAGTTGCAAGCCTGGTTTTTAGCCGAGCATCTCGTGGACACCCCCCTCGTACGAGCGTAAATTGCTCATCAGTGTGCACACGAAATAGTCGAGCTTTTGAATGGAAAATATGCAAAAAATGAAAGCTGCATATTTTTTGTTCAAAAATTCATCTGCGTGGCTACACACCTACGCGTGCAAGATGACGAAACTGGGCCAGTTTCAACAGCTTGAGAAGACCTATATCGAGATGGCATAAGTTTTGTTTCTTGTCGGATGGAGTGCGTCGCTCTTGAAGCATTCTTGATGTTCTCGGCTGAGAATTCGGTAGGCCCCGAGCATTGTCCGTTTGACCCTGAAAGGGTGGTGCGGAATGAAATTGGTGTCCGCGATAATCAAGCCGTTCAAGCTCGAAGAGGTGCGTACTGCACTTTCAGACCTCGGCATTCAGGGCATGACGGTGACAGAGGTCAAAGGCTATGGCCGCCAGAAAGGCCATACCGAAATCTACCGCGGCGCGGAATATGCCGTGGACTTTCTACCCAAGCTCAAAATCGAAATTGTCGTCCAATCTCCCGATGTCGATAAGGCCGTCGAAGCGATCATTGACGCTGCGAAAACGGGCCAGATTGGCGATGGCAAAATTTTTGTGTCGAGCATTGAGCACGCCGTCCGCATCCGCACCGGAGAGACGGACGACAGCGCCCTCTGAGAGCCCGTTTAGGACTCCCACCAATCCAGCGCTATTCCAGGATTAAGGAATATTAGAAGATGCGATTCGCTTCCTTTGGCCGGATTATTCCGGCTCTAACGTGTGCGGCTGCGCTCGCTCTCGTGAGTGAGCCGGCATGGGCTGCGGAGACCCCGAACAAAGGGGACACCGCCTTTATGTTCATCTCCACGATCGCCGTCCTACTCATGACCGTGCCGGGTTTGGCATTGTTTTATGGTGGCCTTGTCCGCACCAAGAACATGCTGTCTGTTCTGATGCAGGTCTTCACGATCGTCTGTATCGTTGCCCTTATCTACGTCACCTATGGATACAGTCTGTCGTTTACTAGCGGCGGCGTTTGGAATGACTGGGTCGGAGGGCTCTCGAAGGCCTTTCTGTCAGGCGTCACCCCGGAGTCGGTGGCGGGCACGTTCTCCAACGGTGTTGTCATCCCGGAATACGTCTACATGGCGTTCCAGATGATGTTCGCATGTATCACGCCGGCTCTGATCGTAGGAGCAATCGCCGAACGCGTTAAGTTCTCTGCAGTCATCCTGTTTGTCGTCCTCTGGGTAACGTTTGTCTATTTCCCCGTCGCGCACATGGTCTGGTATTGGGCTGGCCCAGATGCCGTGGCTGACGCGGCGCGGGCTGCAGCCCAGGCCACAGGCGATGCGAAAGCGCAGGCCGATGCCGCACTCGAGGCGGTGCTGGCGGACTCCGGGAAGATCTTCCAGTGGGGAGCGATTGACTTCGCTGGCGGCACGGTTGTTCACATCAACGCGGGTATTGCCGGTCTCGTTGGCGCCATCATGATCGGAAAGCGTACCGGTTACGGCAAGGAGACGATGGCTCCGCATTCGCTCACCATGACGATGATCGGTGCTGCGCTTTTGTGGTTCGGCTGGTTTGGCTTCAACTGCGGCTCGAACCTGGAGGCGACGGGCGTCGCGCTCCTTGCGATGGTCAACACCATCGTCGCGCCAGCCGCCGCCGCGTTGTCGTGGATGTTCGTGGAATGGATCACGAAGGGTAAGCCCTCCCTGCTGGGTGCTGCGTCGGGTCTGGTTGCCGGACTTGTTGCCGTCACGCCGGCGGCGGGTTTCGCCGGACCAATGGGCTCCATCCTGCTCGGGATCGCGGCAGGCATCGTCTGTTTCATCTTCTCGACAGCGATCAAGAACACGCTTGGCTACGACGATAGCCTCGACGTTTTTGGGATCCATGCCGTTGGCGGCATCCTCGGCGCGATCCTCACTGGCATCTTGGTGAATCCGGACTTTGGCGGAACGGGTATCGGTGATTACGTCGCGAAGCCTGGCGAGGTCGTTGTGGCCGCATATTCCATGAGCGCGCAGGTGATGGCGCAGTTGTCTGCGGTAGGTCTTGTGGTCTTGTGGACCGGTCTTGGCTCGCTGATCCTCTACAAAATCGTAGACCTCATTGTCGGCTTGCGCCCATCTCAGGATAAAGAACGCGAAGGGCTCGACGTTTCGGAGCACGGCGAGCGCGCATACAACTACTGACGAGGGCTCCGGATCGGGCGCGCACGCCTAGCCCGCTGGGAATGCCATTAGCCAGGTGAGGGACCAAATTGCGGGAAGGACGGAATTTCGCCCTTCTCGCAAATTTTCGACTCCCCAATAACGTTTCTGCCAGCATTTGCGATAAATAAAGAGACGCGAGCCGACGATAGGCTCCCTGCAGCTCCAGGGAGCAAAGGAGCTCATTTTTCATGCCCCCACTCTTCGATCCGCGCCTTGGTGATATCGAGGACGACGCATCCAGTCCAAAGCGTCGCTCGCTCTTTGCTATCGCGGGAAGCCTGTTGGCGGAGATCAGTTTACCCAAGCTTCTTGCCGCTTGGTTACTTCTGATTGTCGTGCCTGGCGTGCTGCTAGGCCTTGCCCCACTCGTTGCCTCCGGATGGGTGGCACTTCTTTCTCGAAAGATCATCACGCCCCTTGACGGTATCTGGCCGCTTTTTCTGATTGTGCTTGTCATTGCGCTGGGCTGGCTCGGCTGGCGGCCTCTTTTTCGGATCGCGGAACGAGGGTTTTGGTCACTGAATTCTTTGGTCGTTCAGCCCGGCTATGCGCTCTGCCGTGAAGGACTCCGCCACTTGGTCGAGCACATGCTGATGCGCGACGCTGACGCCGAGAGCCGGGCGCGCCTCCGCGCAACCACGGCCGCAGGTGCTGGAATTGTCCTATGTGGACTGGGCATATGGATTGTTATGCTTGCCTGGCCATCTTCCCGTTGGGTCGGAGACGTCGCCGACCTCACCTCGCCACATCGCCTCATCGTCCCGGCACTTGCCAACACGGTCGTCGTGCTGGGCTCATATTTGGCGGTGAGCGCGCTGGCGTGGGGAATTGCCGACGCTGTCATGGCCCAACCCCGTGACTTGCCAGCCTTCGATGAGATGCCTGAGAAGGGCCGGATATGGCGCGTTGCACATCTCTCGGATTTGCACGTGGTTGGGGAACGATTTGGGTTCCGGATCGAAAGCGGACGGTCTGGGCCGCGCGGCAATGACAGACTGGAACAGATCCTCGAAGAACTCGCCAAGATCCATTCTCAAGAGCCGCTTGATCATGTGCTCATTACAGGTGACATGACCGACGCTGGTCGCTCCGCCGAATGGGCGGAGTTTTTCGCGGCACTGTCCCAATACCCGGAACTGGAGGCGCGCACGCTTGTGCTTCCAGGCAATCACGACGTCAACGTTGTCGACCGCGCCAATCCGGCGCGTCTCGACCTTCCAACAAGTCCTGGGCTACGCCTGCGCCAGATACGAGCCTTATCGGCGATTGCCGCTGTTCAAGGCGAAAAGGTTCACGTGGTGGATTCCGCGACGGGCCGGATTGGCCAAACGTTATCCGCGACGCTCGCTCCCCACGCCATGTCCATCGCTGACTTCGCTAACTCCGGGGCGCTTCGCCATTCGTCAGTCCTGTCGAGGATTTGGACGGATGTCTTTCCGATGGTCCTCCCGCCTGACGACGAGGACGGCTTGGGCGTTATCCTGCTGAACTCCAATGCCGAAACGCATTTCTCGTTCACCAACGCGCTTGGCTTCATGTCCGCCGAACAGGCAAGCGATCTAGCCGCTGTGACCCGTCAATTCCCGCATGCGCATTGGATCGTCGCCCTGCACCATCACATTGTGGAGTACCCCGAGCCGGTCACTGATTTCTCGAAGCGAATTGGGACCGCATTGATTAATGGCACTTGGTTTGTGCGACAGATCCAACCTTTGGCGAGCAGGATTGTCGCCATGCATGGCCACCGGCACATGGATTGGGTCGGAGAATGTGGTGGTGTGCGGATCATATCGGCACCTTCAGCGGTCATGGCTTCGACGGGTAACAATATCGTCCATTTCTATGTCCATCGCTTCGGGAGGGGGATGGCCGGCCGGCTTAGCCTGCTAAAGCCCGAGCGTGTGGAACTTCCGGGGATGAAGACTTAATCGAGCCTTGTCGGTGAGTGCGGCGCTCAGCCTTCGGGAGTTTCAACCGGTGCGCCGAAGAGATCTGATACCCAGACGGTGGAAGGATGCTGCGCGCATAGCGTTAGCAGCGCTATTGTAATCGGCACGCCGATGAAGGCGCCAAAAAAGCCCCACAGATAGGTCCAGAAGAAGACAGAGAACAGGACAAGGAAAGGCGAGATGGCGAGTGCGCGACCGGCAACCCGAGGTTCGATGTAGCTGCCGATAACAAACTGGATAATGTTGAGGCAGATAAATACGAGGACCGCAGACTGCCACCATTCGAATTGCGCCAGTGAAAATAATGTTGGAAACATCGTTGCGATGAACGGGCCGATAAACGGTATGAAATTCAGGGCAAACGCAATGACGCCCCACTCCTTCGCGAACTGAAGGCCAGCCGCGGCTGCCAGAGCCCAGACAAAAGCGCCGGTCGCGATGCTCATCGCCGTTCGGATTAGCATGTAATGCCGGAATTTTTCGGCAATGGAACGGCTGCCTTCTATCAGGACGCGAGCAGCTTCCTGATTTTTTAAATGCCGGATCTTTTCCGTCAATTCATCAACTTCAAGCAGGCCGAGAAGCAGGTAGATCAGTACGACAAGCCAAAAGGTAACAGTCGTATTGAGGTGCGTTGTGATCCCCTGCAAGACACGCATCAGCCATCGGACATCGAGATTTTCAGCCCATAGGCCGGCAATTATGATCCCGTGACCTTCAAGCCATGTGGCGGTCTGTTCGTAAATTGCTTGAAAACGGTCGGCTTCCGCGATCAGCGATCGGCCCACGCGTCCGAACCCCCAGGAAATGAGAGACCCAAAAACGAGGAAAACGATAATCGTGGCAAGGAGCACGATTGCGAGCGCGAGAAGCTTCGGCATGGTCGCCTGAAGCCGCTTCTGGAGAGGCCATACCAGCGCGATAATAAATAACGCGCAGACCACCGGCGCAAATATCGCGTTGGCGTAGTATAGCGCGGCGAAGATCAAAATCGCTGCGATGAGCCACGTGGCAACGCCAAAGTGAGGCTGGGTTGTTGATGAAGGAGCCGCGGACGGCTGGTCAATATTAGAACTCATCGCTCAGCTTCGTTGATTGGGGGGTAAACTTCACTATTCTAATCCGCGGCCATAATTAAATTGCATTCCTTTTGCGCGGAACACCAATAAAAACTGTAGTAATATAGAAATATACCCAAGAGATTTTTGTGGCTGGAGAACGGTTTCGACAGTTGATGAAATTTGACCGCATGGCGTCAATGGTAGCGTCGTGGAATTTAATAAGAGCAGAAATTTTAGAAGTGTTTCTAGGTGCGATTAATCATGAAGCAGGATTTCAAGTCGGGTGCGGTTCGAAAGTTTCTCCAGCCATCCTCTCTGGGGTATTAATGGAGAGTTGGAAAGACGCGTTGATGGAATTTCGTGTGCGGGGTTTCAATAAAGGGTGACCTGATGAACGCTTGCGCCCGTCGCAGGAAGGTAGAACTTGGCTTGGGTTCGTGCGGACTAATTGCCCTAGCTACGACCATTTTGCTTTCCGGATGCGGCCAGGAAGCCGAAACCGCGACCCCAAAAGTGCGTCCCGTTCGTACAGTCACAGTTGAGATGCGTGAGACAGGCATGCCCGTCTCGTTCACGGGACGCATTGAAGCCGAAGACGAGGTCACGCTTGGCTTCCGTATTTCAGGAAGACTCCTGAAAAATGACGTGAACCTAGGGGATCGCGTCAAGCCTGGTCAGGTCGTGGCGCGCCTTGAGCCTCAGAATGAGACGAATGCTCTGCGAACGGCCCAGGCCAACCTAGTGGCGGCACAAGGTCAGTTGACCCAAGCGCGCAACACCTTCGAACGCCAGGATACGCTCCTCAAGCAAGGCTGGACCACACGCGTCAATCACGATCAAGCGCAGCAAGCACTGCAGACGGCGGAATCGCAAGTTGAGGCGGCCGACGCCCAACTCAAGAAAGCACGAGATATGCTGAGCTTTACGGAGCTCAAGGCAGACGCGCCAGGCGTTGTGACAGCGACCGGTCCTAGAGCAGGAGAAGTTGTTCAGACGGGCCAGATGATTGTTCGGCTCGCGCGCCAGGACGGACGTGACGCGGTCTTCAACGTGCCCGCGCAATTGATCCGATCCGCGCCAAGCAATCCGGAGATCACCGTCACCTTGACGGAAGACCCTTCCGTCAAAGCCGTGGGCAGGGTGCGCGAGGTTGCACCGCAAGCCGATCCAGTCACGCGGACATTTGAGGTGAAGGTCGGTTTGACGAGCCCACCTGAGGCCATGCGTCTTGGTGCCACCGTGACGGGCACGATGCAGACGGCAGCGGTATCGATGATCGAGATCCCGGCGTCTGCCCTAACCCGTTTCAATCAGCAGCCGGCGGTTTGGGTTGTTGATCCGAAAAGCCAGACCGTTTCGATACGCAATGTCGAAGTGCTTCGCTATGACCAGTCACAAGTCGCCGTCGCCTACGGGCTGGTGTCAGGTGACATCGTCGTCACGGGCGGGGTGCAGGCTTTGCATCCCGGTCAAAAGGTACGCGTTCCTGGATTGGAGCCATGACAGGGTTCAATCTTTCAGAGTGGGCACTGAAACATCGTTCGCTCACGATGTATTTCATGATCGTCGCAATCGTCGCCGGTCTGTTGGCCTATCACCGCCTGGGTCGCAGCGAAGATCCGACCTTCGTCATCAAGACGATGGTGGTGCAGGCCGCGTGGCCCGGTGCAAGTGTTGAGGACACGCTCAAACAGGTCACCGAGCGTCTGGAGCGAAAACTTCAGGAAATTCCAAACCTCGATTTTCTACGCAGCTTTACACGCGCAGGCGTGACGACGATTTTCGTCAATCTGAAAGGCAGCACGACAGCCGATGAAGTTCCGGACATTTGGTATGAAGTCCGCAAAAGCATCGGAGACATCCGCCATACACTGCCCGATGGGATCGTTGGTCCCGGCTTCAACGACGACTTCGGCGATACCTTCGGAACGATTTACGGCTTCACAGCGGACGGCTTCACACATCGGGAACTGCGCGACTACGTCGAGGACGTTCGCTCAAGGCTTCTTCACGTGCCGGATGTCTCCAAGATAGAGATCCTCGGTGCGCAGGATGAGAAGATCTTCGTCGAATTTTCGATGCGAGATCTGGCGAGCCTGGGGATCGATCGTTCGGCTCTGATCGCGGCGCTGCAAGCACAAAATATCGTACAGCCTGCCGGCACAATACAAACAGACCATGAGGCGCTTTCCCTGCGCGTATCCGGGTCCTTCGAGACTGAAGAGGACGTCCGCAATATCAACTTCGCCATAGGTGGGCGGATGCTCCGACTGAGCGATATCGCACGCGTGCGCCGTGGCTTCTCAGATCCGCCGCAACCCCTGTTTCGCGTCAACGGCACACCGGCTATCGGACTGGCCATTGCGATGCGCGAGGGCGGCGACATTCTTGCGTTGGGCAAGAACATAGAGAAGTCCATGGCGGAGATAACCGCTAATCTGCCGATAGGGATCGAACCTAAGCTCGTCGCGGATCAGGCAGTGACGGTCGAGAGCGCTATCTCGGAATTCATGACCTCGCTCTGGCAGGCGGTCGCCATCATACTAGCAGTCAGCTTCATCAGTCTTGGCGTGCGCCCCGGTCTTGTGATCGCGACCGCCATTCCGTTGACGTTGACCATTGTGTTTTCCGTGATGGACCTCGCCAACATAGATATGCAGCGCATCTCGCTCGGTGCGCTGATTATAGCCCTTGCGTTGTTGGTCGACGATGCGATGACAACGACGGACGCGACGCTCAGCCGTTTGGCAGTGGGCGATACCAAAACGGAGGCGGCGGCGTTTGCGTATCGCACTTACGCGTTCGCGATGCTGGCTGGAACGCTGGTAACGATCGCTGGTTTTGTGCCCGTTGGCTTTGCTGCGAGCTCCGCAGGTGAATACACGTTTTCGCTCTTCGCTGTCGTTGCGATCGCGCTGATCGCCTCTTGGTTCGTTGCGGTCATTTTTGCTCCGCTGTTGGGCGTGGCGATCCTCAAGCCGCCGAAGGCTGAGCAAGACAAAGAACCCGGATTTGTGTTCCGCACCTACCGGAGTTTTCTCACGCAAGCTATGCGCGCGAAGTGGCTCACGTTGGCGGCGACAGCAGCGCTCTTTGTCGGCGCGGTCTTAGCTTTGCCGCTCATACCTCGCCAATTCTTCCCCTCCTCCGATCGCCCTGAGCTTCTGGTGGACCTGAGCTTGCCGCAAAACGCCTCAATCTACGCCAGCGAAGACGTTGCCAAGCGCTTTGATGACCTCCTCGCAAAGGACGAGGATGTCGCGCGCTGGAGTACATATGTGGGCCGTGGGGCGATCCGGTTTTATCTTCCGCTCAATGTGCAGCTACCGAATGACTTCTTCGCGCAGTCCGTGATCGTCGCCAAAGATGTCGCCGCGCGAGAACGGCTCAGAGACAAATTAGAAAAGGCTCTCGCAAACGATTTTCCCAGCGTCGTAAGCCGGGTTTATCCGCTTGAGTTGGGGCCGCCCGTCGGTTGGCCAATTCAGTACCGGGTCAGCGGCCCAGATGTCTCCAGAGTGCGCGAGGTTTCACTCCAACTCGCAGAAGTTCTTGCGAAGAATCCGCAGACGGCCAACGTCAACTTCGATTGGATGGAGCCAGCCAGACAAGTACGCATTCGCATCGATCAGGATGAGGCTCGTCTTCTGGGCTTAAGTTCTGAATCCCTCGCCAGTACTCTGAATACGGTCGTCTCGGGGATCCCGATCACCCAGGTGCGCGACAATATCTATCTGGTGGACGTCGTCGTGCGCGCGACCGAAGATCAACGTGTCTCATTGAACAATCTACGCACGCTTCAAGTGCCGCTGCCCAACGGCAGCACAGTTCCATTAAGTCAGTTTGCAACCTTCGAATACGCTCAGGAATATCCTCTTGTCTGGCGCCGCGATCGCGTGCCCACACTCACGGTGCAGTCCGATATCACGCCAGGCGTTTTGCCCGAAACCGTAGTCGCAGCACTTGCACAGCCGATCGCGGATCTCTCCGCATCGCTTCCTCCATCTTACAGCATCGACGTTGGTGGCACAGTTGAAGAAAGCGCAAAATCACAGGCCTCCGTCGCTGCTGTCATTCCGGCAATGCTGTTGATCATGCTGACGGTGTTGATGATCCAGCTTCGGAGTTTCGAAAAGTTGCTCATTGTGCTGAGCGTCGGACCGCTCGGACTAATCGGCGTGGTTGCGGCTTTGGTCTTGTCGGGCAAGCCGATGGGCTTCGTTGCGATCCTGGGTATTCTCGCTTTGCTGGGCATAATCACGAAAAACGCTGTCATACTGGTCGGCCAGATCGATGCCGAGCGGGCCCAAGGCAAAGACGTAACGCAAGCCGCGATCGATGCCAGCAGCGCCCGTTTCCGGCCCATTATGCTGACGGCCGTTTCCACTGTTCTCGGCATGATCCCGATCGCACCGACAGTGTTCTGGGGCCCCATGGCGTTCGCCATCATGGGCGGTCTCTTGGTTGCAACGATCCTGACGCTCGTTTTCCTGCCGACACTCTACGTGACGTGGTTCGGTTGGCGCGAGTCGCGGGCAGGTCCCGCTGAAAATCCAGTTTGAGAAGATACGAGAGAAAGAAGCCACGTCCGAGTTTGCTGCAAGTCGTGTGAAGCCCACGAGGTGTGAGTAAGCGTCATGCAAGACAAGAGCGATGGTCTAAGTGAAACCCTACGAAGCGGGAGTGTGCGAGCTGCGTTGTTCTTCATTCTCTGGCTGATCATCACCGGAGCAGCAACGGGCGACATGTTGATTGGCGTGATTGCGTCACTCATTGCAGCGGTCGCAAGTCTAAAACTGCTGCCGCCGCGACGGCGCGCGTGGCGTCTTTCCGAAGCAGTCAAATTGGGAGTGCGTTTCCTCCGGCAATCGATCGTCGCAGGAATTGACGTCGCCCGGCGCACGCTTGATCCGCTCTTGCCTTTGCGTCCGGGCTTCGTGTCGTACAAATCCAAGCTTCCACGTGGCCCTGAGCGTGATGCGTTCTTCACCATGACGAGCTTGTTGCCCGGCACACTTCCTTCGGGGCCTGGCCGGGGCGAGGACGTCCTCGTTCATTGTCTGGACGTCGAACAGCCTGTGGCCGAACAACTCGCGATCGAAGAGCATCTCTTTCATCAAGTTGCGGGAGGTGTGAACCGCGATGAATGAATTTCTCTATCTGGCGGCGACCGTGGTTCTTGCGATGGTTGCGTTGGGGCTGTTCCGAATTCTGTATGGGGCCGGAGAAGCCGATCGTCTGATGTCGGCACAGCTCATCGGATCGGGTGGCGTGGCCGTGCTGCTTCTGCTTTCCGTGACAATGGCCAGTTCGGCAATCGTCGACGTCGCGCTTCTGCTTGCTCTGTTGGCCGCATTCGCATCCGTCGCCTTTGTATCGACGGCCGAAGAACTCCGAGCATCTGTATCCGAGAGTGAGGCCGGCGATGACCCTGATTCTTGATGTCTTCACCATCGCCGCTGTCACAGTAGGCGTTTTCTTCTTCGTGATCGCCGCGCTGGCGTTTTTGCGTTTTCCAGATGGGCTGACGCGGCTGCATGCGTTGACCAAAGTCGACAACGTAGGACTGGGACTCATTGTCTTTGGCCTGTTGCCTCAAGCCGGAAGCGTGATGGGAGCTTTGAAGCTGATCTGTGTGTGGCTGCTGGTCCAGTTCTCTGGCGCGATCGTGACGCAACTGATCGCCCGATCAACACGACGCGAAGGGCAGGAGGCATGACGATGGCTTCCGTCTTTGACGTGACGCTTGTCTGCTTGATCCTCGCCGTCGGAGCCTGGAGCACGTTCGCGCGGCTCACCTTTTCCGCTATCGTGATCTTCATCGTCTATGGCCTGCTCCTGTCGCTGGCCTGGGTACGACTGGCCGCTGTAGATGTTGCCCTTACCGAGGCGGCCATCGGTAGTGGCGTAACAGGCATGCTGCTGCTCAACGCCGTTGCCAGATTGCGATCAACTGATGCTGCGCCTACCCCGTCCAGATCGTCTGTAAATATCGCCGCAGGCGTCTTTTGCACATTGATCACCGCCAGCCTTGCCGGATTGGTCCTGGTTCCGCCACAGGTACCAGTATCATTGGCTCCGTCCGTGATGGAGTCCCTTGGACAAAGCGGCCTCGGCAATCCGGTTGCAGGCGTACTGTTCGTCTACCGCTCGCTTGATACGCTGCTCGAAAAGGTCGTGCTGGTCCTCGCATTGATTGCTGTTTGGTCGCTTGCGCCGGACGGCCTCTGGGGAGGCAAGCCTGCCCTTCGGCCGTTCCCGCAACGCGATAGTGTTCTTATCTTTCTTGCGCGAACCGTCCCGCCCATCGGCATCATGGTCGGCATCTACATGTTTTGGGTCGGTGCGGATGAGCCCGGCGGAGCTTTCCAAGGCGGAGCCGTTCTTGCTGCGATGTGGATACTTGTGATGATCGCTGGGCTCGCTGCGGTGCCACCCACGAGTTCGCATGCGTTACGTTTGGCTTTGATCGTGGGGCCGGTCGTCTTCCTTGCGATCGGCATACTCGGAATTTTCCTGACGGGGACTTTCCTTGCCTATCCAGAGGGCTACGCCAAGCCTCTCATCATTGCCATCGAAGCGACGCTCACCTTCTCCATCGGCGTCACACTTGCGATGCACGTGGTCGGTCCGCCGGAGAGGGAATGGCGATCATGAACGCGATTACGATATTCGGGCTCTGCGCTGCAGCTCTCGTAGGCTTGGGGATATTCGGCCTGATCGTGAATCCGCAACCGCTGCGCAAGATCCTAGCGATCAATATTCTCGGGTCCGGCGTGTTTCTGATGTTCGGAGTGATTGCCCGGCGTGGTGCCGCAGCCGGTTTGGGAGGTGATCCGGTGCCACAAGCCATGGTCATCACGGGAATTGTCGTAGCCTTCTCCGCGACTGCATTGGCCGTCGCACTCTTGCTCCGGTTGGTTCTGGTGTCGGGTGCAGCCACTCTTGAGGCCGAAGCTGAACCCAGCGAGAAGGACGGCAGATGATGGCGGCCGCGGAGACCTCTTCCATCGCCGGCCTCCTGCTCGTTTCAGTCCTGATTTTGCCGGTGGTAGGGATACTGGCTCAGCTTGCGCTCGGCGGCCGTTTTCTTAATTGGATTTGCCTTGCTGTTTTCCCAGCGAGCTTCGGTGTGTCCGCAGCGACATGCGCCGTTGTCTGGTCCCATGGCGAACCGCTGATCTACATCGTCGGCGGCTGGCAGCCGCCGCTTGGAATTGCACTGCGCGCCGATGGAATTTCGGCGGCGATGATGCTTGTCACCGCCATCATTATTTGCGCCGTAGCCATATTTGCACGAGTGGAGTTTACGCAGCCAAGTGGAGCCCCCGAGGCGCGCGCGCCATTCGTATTTTGGGCACTTATCCTTGCGCTCTGGAGTGCGCTCAACGCCCTTTTCCTCGGCTGCGATCTGTTTAATCTCTATGTCGCGTTGGAATTGCTGACTTTCGCCGCTGTACCCCTCGTATGCCTCAAGGGCGGAGAGGCGACGGTCAAAGCAGCACTTCGATATCTTCTTTTCGCGCTGCTCGGGTCGATGCTCTACCTCATGGGAACCGCGTTGCTGTACGGCGCCTATGGCACCTTGGACATAACATTGCTGGCGCAGCGGGTTCACCCTGAACGCGTAACCTGGATCGCAGCAGCATTGATGACGGTAGGGCTCCTGACCAAGACGGCGCTCTTCCCACTGCATCTATGGCTTCCTCCAGCCCACGCTGGCGCGCCCGCTGCGGGAAGCGCCGTGCTGTCGGCGTTAGTGGTCAAAGGCTCATTCTTCCTCATCGTTCGCCTGTGGTTCGATGCGATGCCCGGATTGGGACATACCGCCGGTCCGCAACTGCTCGCCAGCCTGGGCGCTGCCGCAATCCTGTTCTGCAGCGTCATGGCATTGCGGCAGCAGCGACTAAAGCTTCTTGTCGCGTACTCGACCGTGGCTCAGATCGGCTACCTCTTCCTGATGTTTCCACTCGCTATGGCAGCGGAGCAATCGTGGACGAGTCTGGCTTGGACCGGTGGATGGCTTCAGTTGTTTTCTCACGCGTTCGCCAAAGCGGCGATGTTTCTGGCCGCAGGGCTGATTGCCGACGCACTGGGTCATGATCGAATTAATGATCTGGGTGGTGCTGGTCGCTTGCGACCATTGACGTTCTGCACGTTTGGATTGGCGGGTCTGTCGCTGATCGGCGTTCCACCAAGTGGTGGTTTCGTCGCCAAGTGGCTGCTGCTCTCTGCATCTGTCGCAGAAGGACAATGGATTTGGGCGGCGGTGATTGTCGTCGGTGGTTTGCTGGCGGGAGGTTACATTTTCAAAGTTCTAGGTAGAGCGTTCACGGCAGGCAGCGATGCTCCTGTGATCGTCACACCCGTGTCACTATCGCGCGAGGTTGTGGCCTTCAGCCTTGCGGTAGGCGCGGTTCTGCTTGGCTTCTTTCCGTTGGAGCCGGCTGAAATTCTCCAGATTGGCCGCCCTGAAATTTTAGGGAGCACCGTGCCATGACACTGGGCGAAGTCCTGCTTGTCGCAACGCTCGCCGTCCCGCTGGTGACGCTCGTCCTCGCCTTGTCATCCGGATCTCATCGCCGCACGACGATTCTTCTGGTGCTGGCTGCCATCCCCGCTCTGCTCACGGCGCTTTTTGCGGAGAGCGGCACAACCGTTGTTCTTCCCCAAGCTTTGCTTAGCTTGGTGCTGTCGCTCGACCTCCCCGGACGATTGCTATTGGGCGCCGCCGCCCTGCTTTGGATCGCGACGGGCGCATATGCTGTACTGTCCCGCCGGGGACGGGAGAACGACAACCCGTTCCCCATCTGGTGGCTGGCGACGATGACAGGCAGCTTCGGCGTCTTCATCGTTGCCGATCTGGTCGGCTTCTACCTGTTCTTCACCCTCGTTAGCCTGTCCGCATATTGGCTGGTGGTCGATGATGGAGCACCACCGGCAAAACGCGCAGGCGCGGTGTATGTGTCTTTCGCCCTCCTCAGCGAAGCCTTTCTGCTCTTGGCGTTCGTGCTCCTAGCCGTCGCGACGCGAAACGACAGCTTCCTCATCCGTGATGCCGTGGCGGCGATTTCCACGTCACCGCTCCGTGACCCCGCGATGGCGTTTTTAGTTCTCGGCTTCGGAATAAAGATCGGGCTCGTCCCATTCCACGTTTGGATGCCATTGACCTACGCGTCTGCGTCTATTCCGGTCGCTGCGGTCCTGAGCGGCGCGACTGTGAAGGCAGGAGTGATCGGCCTGATCCGTTTTCTACCATTCGGCGTGCCGCTGCCGGGGTGGGGTGAGACATTGACGGCCCTCGGATTCGTGTCAGCGTTTTACGGCGTCCTCATCGGCATCACACAAACTAATCCAAGAACAATTTTAGCCTATTCAAGTGTGAGCCAGATGGGGCTCATTGCAGCCGTGCTCGGCATGGGTCTCGCCACAGGAAATTCCATCACGCCAGCGGCCGCCGCCTTCTACGCGATGTTTCATATTCTCGCCAAGGGCGGACTCTTCCTCGCGATCGGCGTGGCCCAAAAGACGAGGCATCGCACCGAATGGACGGTGCTGTTGCCTGCCGCCGTAGTTGTGCTGGGGTTTGGCGGCTTTCCAATGACAGGCGGTGCCATCGCGAAATACGCGATCAAATCCCCGCTGGGTGATGGCGACGTAGCGATGCTTGCTATGGTGTCGGCTGCCGCCAGTACGCTGTTAATGCTGCACTTCCTGCGGTGTCTGCGAGCCAGCAGGTCACACGAAACGCGAACGACTTCGGCCGCGGAGCAATCCTTTATCTGGCTTGCGATCGCGGTCGCCGTCGTAGCGCTACCGTGGGCGCTCTATCCCGCCGTGATACAGGCGTCCGCGCATGATGCGTTATCATTTGATGCGCTGTGGAAGGCCACGTGGCCCGTATTAATCGGCGTGTTACTTTTTGGAGTTCTTGGTCGCGCGCCACGCATTCTTCCGATGATCCCACCCGGAGATATAATCGTACTTCACAGCTGGGCTTGGAGCGGCGCTAAAGCGCTGGGTGATGCTACGGAGCGCATTGACGAGTATTTGCGGCGATGGTCCATAGCTGGGAGCTTACTGCTCGTCGTGACACTAGCTCTCATCGGCTCGTTCTACGTCGGTCGCTAACGAGCGAAACGCCATCAAAGTGTAACGTTTGAATTGAGAGACGGGGACCGTTCTCAACGCATAAATCCGTGTGCAGCACGAAAATGTGAACTCATTTGCAGAAGCATTGTGCAGGTTCGAATTTTCGCACTTGAAGATGCCGATACGTTCCCCACGTGCCTCATGCTGAATAACAGCTGCCAAGCGGCTCCAATGCATGTCGAGGTATTCTTATGAAAATTGATCTTTCCGGAAAAACTGCGGTCATCACAGGGTCTACTGCGGGCATTGGTTTCGCCATAGCCGAAGGACTTGCGAAGGCCGGCGCTACGGTGGTGCTAAATGGTCGGAAACAGGAGGTTGTCGACGCAGCAGTTAAACGTCTTGCCGGGCTTGGAGAAGGTGCGCAGATCCGCGGAGTCGCAGCCGACCTGGGCACGCAGGAAGGTTGCGAAAAGCTCATCGCAGCCGAACCGTCGTGTGACATCCTTGTAAACAACGTCGGCATCTTCGGCCCTCAGGATTTCTTCGAGACCCCAGATAGCCAATGGCAACGCTTCTTCGATGTGAACGTGATGTCAGGCGTACGCATGTCACGCGCTTATCTCCCCGGAATGTCCGACCGCAAATGGGGGCGCGTGATCTTCATATCGTCTGAATCCGCCCTCAATATTCCCGCCGATATGATCCACTACGGTTTCACGAAAACGGCAAACCTCTCTCTATCCAGAGGCCTTGCCAAACGCATGGCGGGCACGGGCGTAACGGTGAACGCGATTCTGCCGGGCCCGACGCTTTCGGATGGGCTGGAGGAAATGCTGAAGAAGGCGGACACGGGCTCTGGAAAACCTATCGAAGAGCAAGCGGCAGAATTCGTAATGGAGCATCGCCCCAGCTCAATCATCCAGCGCGCGGCGACCGTCGAAGAAGTTGCCAATTTGGTCGTCTATACCGCTTCCCCACAAGCCTCCGCGACCACCGGTGCGGCCCTCCGCGTTGACGGGGGAACCGTCGAGACGATTGCCTGATCACGACGTAGAGAACGATAAAAGAGATGAAAATGCGCGGTCTAAAAATTCTGCTTGCATGTCTGGCGTTGGGAGCGGTATCGCCTGCCGCCGCTGATCCAATGCTAACGGGTTTCGCGTATCCCTTCCCAGTCAAGCGATTTACGTTTGAATCTCAAAAGCAAGAACTCTCCATGGCCTACATGGACGTGGCGCCATCAGGGATCGGCAATGGTCACACGGCCGTCCTGTTGCACGGAAAGAACTTCTGTGCTGCGACGTGGGAATCTACCATCCGCGCGTTGCGCGAAGCCGGCTTCCGCGTCGTTGCTCCCGATCAGGTGGGATTTTGCAAATCCACAAAGCCGCAGAGATATCAGTACGGCCTCCATGAGCTTGCAACGAATACACACAGGTTGTTAGAGGCAATCGGTGTGACCAATCCCATCATTATCGGTCATTCGATGGGCGGAATGCTCGCATTCCGCTACGCGCTTATGTACGGCGCCGAAATGAGCGCACTCGTCACGGTCAATCCCATTGGCCTTGAGGACTGGAAAGCTAAAGGCGTTCCGTTCGTATCAATCGACGAACTCTACGCCGGCGAATTGAAAAAGACGGACGCTCAGATCAAGGAATACCAGCGGACAACCTACTACGATGGGCAATGGCGGCCTGAGTTCGATCGCTGGGTGGACATGTTGGCAGGCATGTATCAGGGCGAGGAGGGCGCAGCTGTCGCGTGGAACCAGGCCCTGACCTCCGACATGGTTTTCAATCAGCCGGTTGTTTACGAGTTCCCGAATATCCGGGTCCCGACGTTGCTGCTCATGGGCGCCAAAGACAACACAGCAATCGGGAAAGCGCGTGCGTCGGAAGCCGTGAAGGCCGAGCTCGGCAAGTACGAAAAGCTGGGGCCGCGTACAGCAGAAGCAATACCCAACTCAACGCTCGTCATGTTCGACGACCTTGGGCATTCCCCTCAGGTACAAGAGCCTGAAAAGTTTAATCAGACGCTCATCGAGAACCTGGAAAAGATTCTAGCTCAAAAAGAAAAGTCGAAGACTGCAAAGTAGCTCGCACGATCAGATTAGAATGCGCGCATGAGTGTCTGGACGCGTTGAGCATCCTGACGTGAGAGTTCAGAACCAATTTGCTGTGAAAGCCTTGCTTCGCGGTCGATAGGCCAAAGCAACATGAGTCCAGCGACGGCGATGGCGACCAAGACGGCAGCAAGCACACCCTGCCGATCGATTGTGGCCGTTTCGTTCGCGAAGGAGGCTTTGCTAAACATGGGTACGAGTAACTCCGTGAATTGTCCCGCCAGATGCCTGACGGCTTAAGTGCGCTAGGCAACCTTCCCGCCTGCGGGTTACCAAACTATTAATTTTTCAAAATGCGCCGTTCGGGCTGAATGAAGCGTGGCTTGAGGTAGACCTCTCAGGCGACGCTCGAAGTGCTCGATGTCTTGCTGTTCCATTTGGCGAAGAGCGGTTCGAGTTCGCCTGCTGGCAACGGACGGCTGATGTGATAACCCTGAGCTTCCAGACAGCCGAGCGTGCGCAAGTATTTGAACTGCTGCGCGGTTTCGACTCCCTCGCCCGTCACCGTCATATTGAACACTCGACCGATCTTGATGATCGCGCGGACAATGACGTTGTGTTCTGGACGCTTGTTGAGTTCAGAGACAAAGGAACGGTCGATCTTGATCTTGTCGAAGGGAAAACTCATCAAGTAAGCCAACGACGAGTATCCCGTTCCGAAATCATCCATTGCTGTCCGAATGCCTGCTTTGCGGAGCTTGTGCAGGATTGCCAAAGTATCGGTACTGTCATCCAAAAGCAGAGACTCGGTGATCTCGAGTTCCAGTCGTCCCGGGCTGATGCCAGCCTCGAAAACAGCATCAAGGACCGTCTCAAAGAGATTAGGATCTTTGAACTGCTCAGCGGAAAGATTGACGGCAATCTTGATATCGTTTGGCCACTGCGCCGCTTGCTTGCATGCCTCGCGCAATGCCCAGGCACCCATCGGAACGATTAGTCCCGTTTCTTCGGCAACGCTGATGAACTGATCCGGTGGAATTAGCCCCTTCTTAGGATGGCGCCACCGCATCAGCGCTTCGAAGCCGCAGATCTTGTTCTGACGGAGATCGACGATCGGTTGATAATGGAGTTCAAGCTGGTCTTGCTCCAGCACACTGCGAAGCTCCAACTCGAGCCGACGCCGCACCTCAATCTCATCCGCCATCTCTTTGTGGAAGAAGCGATATGTCCGGCGACCACCCGTCTTTGCGGCATACAGCGCAAGGTCGGATGCGATCATTAATTCGTCAGGATCTAGTCCGCTCTCAGAGCCAATCGCGATGCCCACACTAGCAGTGACAACGATCGTATGGCCCTCAACCTCGAAGGGCTGCGTGATCACCTTGATTAAGGTCTGCGCCAACGCTTCTGCGGAGGAGCGGTCTTTGACTGAAGGTACGAGAATAGCAAATTCGTCACCGCCAAGTCGGCAAACGAGATCAGCCTCGTTTACGACGGAGCGAATACGGTGGCCAACTTCAATGAGAAGCGCGTCACCTACCGGGTGCCCCAACGTGTCGTTGACCGTCTTGAAGTGATCCACGTCAAGGGTAAAGATTGCGAATGAATGGTCGGTGCCGTTGTCGGATCTGCCAAACAGTGACGTAAGGCGTTCGAGTTCGTCTCTGAAAACACGACGATTGGGAAGCGTTGTCAGAGTGTCTTGAACGGCCAGCCGCGACACCTCGAGCTGATTACGCACGTTTCGTGCGACAGCGGCGCCAATGCCCAGCGTTAGGATGAGGCCGAGCAGGAAGTTGCCCACACGACCGTTCCGAATGTCGGCATAGATTTCATTCTCTTCGATGCTCATTGTGACAGCGAGGGGATATCCACGAACTTTGCGGAAGGTCACGAGCCTGCCGGCCTCGCGATCGATGAAATCTCCCGCGCTGCGTTGATGCAGATTCCGAAGGAGCTCGGAATGCGAGAGGTTTTCTCCGAGTTCGTAAAGGTCTGATACCGGCCCGCCGCTCGCACGTACAATCCCATCCATGCCCACGATCGAGATGAAAGTCGTGTTTCCGAATTTGATAGACCGATAGAATTCCGTGAAGTGCTCGGGGTTGAGCGAGGCCACAACAACGCCCCCAAAGGAGCCGTCCGGCTTCAGAAACTTCCGGGTGATCTGAACAGACCATTTTTTACTAACGCGTCCAACGACTGGTGCGCTGATATAAAGCTCGTCATTCAGGTTATTGACGTGCGCGCGATAATGCGCGCGATCGCTCAGATCCTGCTTCGGTGCTGGCTGTGGCCCTGCACTTGAAGCATGCATGATGCCGTTTTCATCCATGATTGCGACCTGCACGATGAGGTCGCTCAGGATGTCTTTACTGGCTACAAGATTGTGCAAGTCGACCGAACTGTAGTTGTTCTCGATCACGCGGCGCATATACAGCACAGATTTGTCGACTTCCTTGATCGAGCGTAGGACGTTCTCCTCGAACAGTCGGATGATGTTGTCCTGGATCCTTCGCGTTTCTGCGTAGGCGCTTGAGGACGCCTCGTAGTCGCGCATTACGAGGCCGCCCCAAATCACAGCCACCATTGCAAGACCGAGAAAGGTTGGCCCGCGCCAAGCTGCCTTAACGAAATTGCTCGCGAGATTTGATTTGCTCCGCGAGCGAGCCACTCCGCCTGATGTCGAGGGGTCTGGGCGTGACAGATCAGCACTCACCGCGCTGCGATCGTCGGCAGGGCCAATATTGATCGGCTCCTCCGGCTTTCTCCCCGTGGGATTTTGCTGTTCAGACATAAGACTGCCACGTTCAAATTACTTCCAACTCACAAAAGTAGGTCTCAAGGATTTGAAAGTAGTGAATACTGTGTTGCTATCGGAATTATAGTTAATATTGAATTTACAAACGCGTCAGTCTGGTTGAACGCCATGGTGAACGGCCAGGATATATTCGATTATTCGGGGTTTTGTATGATTTGATGATAAGTTCGAGTGGGGCGCTATATAGCTTCACTAGAACAAGTGAGCATCTACAATACAATGCCTCTCTCGCTCCGAAATAAATACTCCCTCTTGTAATGAGGTCGGTTTTTATGCAGAGGTCCGCCATCACGTCTCAACTCGTATGACGTGGGTTGCGTTGGGGGGAATGAAGCGGAATGGATCCGGTCTTGTTGGCCGTAGCCGCGTTCGGGTTGTTCTTTGCAGGGGTCGTAAAAGGCACAACGGGGATCGGCTATTCGTCTTGCGCCTTGCCGTTTCTTGTCCCGGTGGTGGGTCTGCAGACAGCGATTGTTTTGATCGTGATGCCGGCCATTTTGAGCAACGTGTTCGTCGCGCTCAACGCAGGTCACTTTCGCGAGATTGCCGCGCGCTTCTGGCCGCTCTACCTCGCAACACCAATCGGTATAGTTGTTGGGATCGCCTTCCTATCGTCCATAGATCAGCGTCTTGCGATCGCGGTGCTCGGCTCAGTTATCGTCGCGTATGCGGTCATCTCTCTCGCTCAACCCAACCTCTCGCTGAGAGAACCTTGGGATCGCATTCTCAACGCGCCTGTTGGTTTCTTCACAGGCCTGCTCACAGGCTTGACGGGGTCCCAGGTCATGCCGCTGCTTCCTTACATGATGGCACTGCATCTGGAGCCAAATCGATTGATACAGGCGATTAATCTCGCCGTCACGATTACGTCCATCTTTCTCGGAGCCGGTCTTATGCTGTCCGGCCTTATGGACATTCCAACTTTGGCTCTTTCGCTGTTTGCCGTAATTCCCGCTTTAGTCGGAGTTTCGCTGGGTAACCGCGCGCGCAATCTTCTGCCCGTGCTTTTCTTCCGAAGGTTGATGCTTCTGGTTTTGCTCGCAATAGGGATTATGTTTATTTTGCGAGGTTGAACTCATTTCGGCATCTGAGGTAGTTAACAATTCATGAACCACGGCTTGGTGCTCGTCCCTTTGCGGACTGAATACATATAGAAAATGGGTAGATTTGAAGGGAAAAGATCCCTTACATCACTGCCGTTAAACGTAACAAAAATAGAAGATCCAAATTCCTGTTCGACGGCTTGTCGCTCGATCATATTCTGCCAATAGTATTCTTCCGCGCCTTCCCGGACGGAGGCCTCACCCTTATACCACTTTCTAGCACTTCTTTCGAGTTTCATAAGAAGATCATCAGAAACGGGTGGCGTTTCTATCGGCGGCTCAAGTCCGAATTTCGCGACAGCGTCGCTCAGTCTGCTGGTTGTAAAGGTTTGGAATGACGATAAGGCTGCGTCTTCGACTTCGAGAAAATATGCATCGATCGCGTCCGGATCATGGCCATTCAGTGTAGCGTGCGTGTCCGTAAATAGCAGGTGGATCCGCCCTCCTGGCGCATAAACCGCAGAAATTCTTTGACTCATACGATCGAGGAAATCGAGGCACTCTCGCTCCGAGTCCGTTATGTGATTCCGTAAACCTTTGCCCCAATATAGAACGAAAGGTATTGGCCGACGTTTTTCCACCGCAAGAGCGATGAAGTTCAACATAAGATCGGTATTCGACGGTTGTTCCCGTTTGAATGACCACGTGTTGAAAGTCTTTAAAATTTTTTCGGCATTCACGATTGTACTCATTACGTTTGATAGGGTGCTCAGAAGTGTTTCCCAATCGATTGGCACGCGTAAACAATGGTTACCCCAATTGCAAGACCATAGAGGTGTGTATTGCAAGAGCGCGCTGGGAGGCGCTATTTGTCTAAATTATCGATTGAGGGATTGGATCACTCACTTATGTGATGTTGATGGAGTAAGATGCGAGCTGTTGTCGAGTTTTCTCGCCCTTAAGTGAGCGTCGTCGGTCAATGATCCTAATCACCGCACGTGTGCTGAGCAATAGGATAAAGAAAAACTCAGGCTTGCTTGACACCGTGGGCCAAGCGACTACGGTCGCTGCCGCAGGAACTTATGTACACATCGGTTCATGACTGAAGCATAAAGGTCTTGGTGCGGCTAAAGGCCATCGATGAGCGTGCCCAAATATCCCCGTGTCCTGCCATGCGGCGATGCCGCAATCACCGTAGAATTCGGCGACATCATCGACGATGAGGTGAATGCACGTGTATTAGCATTGGACGTAGCGCTATCCGAGGCCCGACTTCCCGGTGTGACGGAGACAGTACCGACCTATAGGTCGCTGCTCGTTCATTACGATCCTATAGTCATTGGGTTCGATGAGTTGAAGGCGCGCGCCCTCGCACTCGCTGGTGAGAGGCGTCGGTCGAACCGACCCACACGTAGATGGCGTATACCAGTGGTCTACGGTGCAGAATATGGCATCGATCTCGAATTCATCGCCAATAACGTCGGACTTTCTGCAGACGAAGTGGTCGCCTTTCATTGTGCCGGTACATATCGAGTGTTCATGCTCGGTTTCATGCCGGGCTTCGCATACCTGGGTGGTCTCGATCCTCTAATCGCAATGCCGCGACGGCGAGAGCCACGTCAGAACGCACCCCCTGGCACGGTTTCGATTGGCGGCATACAGGCCGCTGTGCAATCTGTCCCTGGTCCGAGCGGCTGGCACTGGATTGGCCGAACTCCGCTTCGGGTTTATGCACGTGACCGTGAGCCCATGTGCCTCTTGGAGCCGGGTGATCATGTGCAATTCTTCGCCATTAGCGCCGAGGAATGGGACACATACGCTGGCCGGTGTGAGCAGTTCGTAGAGTACGAAGTCGCATGATCGGTCTTCGTGTAATCGATCCCGGCTACATGTCCGTGCAGGACGCTGGAAGGTTCGGAGCGCAGCGGTACGGTCTGTCTCCAGCTGGAGCAATGGATCTTTTTTCGTTGGCGGTAGCGAATGCCTTGCTGCGCCAGAAGGCAGCATCCGCGGCAGTCGAGATTGGTCCCTTTCCAGCAACTCTGTCGGTTGTGGGAGGCCCCGTTCGGCTCGCGCTTGCCGGAGCTGACCGCAAGATTCTCATCGATGGTGATGAGGCAAAACTCAACACGACACTTTTGGTTCAGGAGGGGACCAAAGTCAGCCTTGGGGCGACGCGCTTAGGTATGTTTTCTTACCTCGCCTCAGAGGGCGGGATCGATGCGCCTGCACAACTCGGGAGCCTCTCGGTAGAGGTGCGCGCGTCTTTTGGAAGCCCATATCCTCGCCCGTTACGTGAAGGGGACTTCATTCCGTTGCACGCTGCGAGCCTAGCGCACGCTGAGCAGTACATTGCGCTCGAGGCTCCGCCCCACGCGCCGATTCGCGTCGTCCTTGGGCCGCAAGACGACTACTTTTACAAGGAGACCATAGAAAGTTTCCTACGATGCAGATGGACCGTCTCTCCAACGTCAAACCGCATGAGCTATCGTTTGGACGGCGAAGCTTTGGCACATGCCAAGGGTTATAACATCGTCTCTGATGGCATTGTTATGGGGCACATCCAGGTATCAGGCGCCGGTCAGCCGTTGGTCATGCTCGCGGACCGAGGCACCACCGGCGGCTACCCTAAAATCGCAACGATCATCACTGCGGATCTTGGCCGCTTCGCGCAAATTCCTATCGGCGGGGGCGTCACTTTTGAAAAGGTTTCGGTTGACGAGGCACAACGTGTCGCGCGGGAGTTCAGTCGCGAAATGCAGGCGCTGCCAAGCCGGGTTCGTACGCAAAACGCAACAATCAGCGATTCAAAACTCCTGTTGAGGCTGAATCTGGCTGGTGATGCTGTTGATGCCTTAGCTGACGCTGCCGAGCAATAATCGCACGACGGGACGGAACAGCCTCCTTTATCTTACAGACAATGTCGTGCTGAGACATGTGAGTCCTTGGCGTTACAGGGGACACTCAAAATTGAGACATACCCCGGTATTTTCATTTTCTTAGATTGCGTTTGGGGCCCGTGTTTCAACAGGCTGCCTGTTGCTGGCGGTCAATTTGAACTAGTGTAAGAACCTGAATGCTGAGTCGCTTAAGAGCGACAGGAGACATGTGCGATATGTCCGCTCAAAGACTGCTATGATTTCTACACTATGTCAGAACCGACGTGCGAAACGTGAAGGGCCCGTCTGCTGGAAGAAGGGCGTGGCCGTTGCTTGCTCGCTCGTCCTATTCCCTGTGTCCTTATTTGCCGAAAGCTCTGGAACCAAACTCGGAATATTGACGACGAACCCAGGTGTTTCGATGGCTGATGCTGTCGCATCGATCGGACAGGTGACCTTCCGTGATTGTCCGGATGCCTGTCCTGAAATGGTCGTGGTTCCTCAGGGTAGTTTTGCGATGGGCTCTCCCGCAAAAAAACGAGAAGCCTTGAACAGCGAACTAGGTGAGTTCTTCGCCAACGAAGGCCCTCGCAAAGTTGTAACTATCGCAAAGCCGTTTGCCGTGGGCGTCTTTGAAGTGACATGGGCCCAGTGGGGAGAGTGCGTGGCTGAAGGTGCCTGTAATGGCGCCGCGCCAGAGGCAACCGGCGGCGATAACGGCTGTGGTAAGGGAAAACACCCTGTAATCGAGGTCTCCTGGCATCACGCGAAAACCTATACTGCTTGGTTATCGGAAAAGACCGGTTACAAGTACCGCTTGCTGACAGAAGCGGAGTGGGAATATGCGGCGCGCGCGAAAAGTCAGACGAACTTTTCGTGGGGTGAGAAGGTTGATCGCGCTAAGGCGAACTGCAACGGTTGTGGTAGTAAATGGGATAATCACCAGACTGCTGAAGTCGGCGAGTTTCCCCCGAACGATTTCGGCATCTATGACATGCATGGAAATGTCGCAGAATGGGTCGAAGACTGCTGGGAGGATAGCTACGAATCTCTCCCGAGCGATGGTTCCGCGCGCACAAAGGACAAATGTTTGTTGCGCGTCGTGCGCGGCGGCGCTTGGAACCTTCGGCCCATGTATTTGCGGTCAGCCGCTCGGGACTGCTACCACCCGGGCGATCAGTTGAACACCGTAGGCTTCCGTGTGGCCCGGACGATTTCCACAGAGAACGACTAGGATTGCTTGAAGGTGGCAAGTTATTTCATGTCTTTGATCGCGCGGCGAGCTCCCGCCTCAGAGCTTTAACTGTTTCGAATTGCTTCGTAGCGTCGCGCAGGATTGCAGCGATGCCGATCATTCTTCCTTGGTCATCGAAGTACGGCAACATCGAAAATTCAACGGAAATACGCGAACCATCCTTCCGTAAGGCGGGAACCGAGAGTAGATCACCCGACCCGTAGCGGGTATGCCCGGTAGCCACCGTTTTTTCATAACCATCCCAATGCCGCTGCCGCAGGTTTTCCGGAATGATAATATCGAGAGATTGTCCCAACGCTTCAGATGCAGTGAAGCCGAATATGCGCTCCGCGCCAGCGTTCCAATAGACAATGCGGCCGTCTTTCCCAGCATAAAGGACCGCATCCGGAATATTTTCGACGAGCGCACGTGAAAAGTGGTCGAGGTCGAAGCTGTCGAGCGATTGATCGGTCATGAGGAGATCCGCCCTAGTTGAGGGGTGTCGCAATCGTTCGTGCTACGCGTCTCCGTTATTATGGTGTCCATGGCTATATCGTGTGGTTGTGCGACAAAGTCTGGACACGCGAACATGTCAAAGCCGATACCGATCGCGTAGGGTCGCGGCTTCAAGCTGGCGAGCGTGCGGTCAAAGAAACCGCCACCATAACCCAGTCGGTAGGAACCGCTGAATCCCACGAGCGGAGAGATGACAACGTCTGGCGTTATCTGTTTCTTGATTGCAGGCACCGGTATGTTCCAAACACCGCGCACCATCGGATCTCCCATGGCCCACTCCCAATATTCCAGCGGTGCTTTCTTCTCGACGACGACCGGTAAAGCGAGTTTGATCCCGGAGGTTTTCGAGAGCTGGTTGGCCCAGTGACGGACATCTATCTCGCACTTGATGGGCCAATAAAGGCCGAGAACACGACAATCGAGCGTGCGGAACTCACGGTCAAGATTTGCGATAATGTGCTCGGATAGTCGCTCACGCTCAGCCACGGAAAGTGCATTGCGCTGGGCGAGAATCCGTTCCCTCGTTTCGCGTCGCCATGCCCGAGTTGGATCTGTTGTCATCATCGGTCCTGTTACTCAGGTTGTTGGGAGGCAGGCGCTAACGGTGCCCGAAGTGGAGGTATAACGCTTTCACCGCGATGCATGGCTATGCCGAGTTGAAGCGATTGCGCGATGCGTTCGGAGCGATCCACGAACAATGCAGCCGCCGCTGGCGGGCAGATCATTTCCGCTGAGCTCTTGAAGAGCTCAAGCCAACGCGCAAAGTGGGCTCCTGTAATTTCAGGAATGCCCGTGTGGACAACCATCGGTTGCCCTTTGTACTTTCCGCTCATCAAGGTGACCGAGGACCAAAATGCGCTAAGCTTGCGCAAATGCTCGGGCCAGTCGTCGATGGCCTTGTTGAAGATGGGACCGAGCATTTCATCGCGCCGCACTCTTGCGTAGAAGTGCGACACAAGTGCCTCTATCATTGTCTCGGTAATACCCACCGCAACGCCAGGAGCCATCGGATTCGGTGATTTCTGCATGGCTTTAACGTCCACAATAAGATATATGTTAGATGCATCTTATAGCGTGAGCCAGCCAAAGCAATCGCTCTACGACAACATTTACGGATCTCCCCATGCGACTAACGGTCATGTCGGACTATTCATTGCGGGTTCTGATGTACCTCGGCGCGAAGCCGGAGCATCGGGCAACGATCCAAGAGATCGCGTCGGCCTACGGAATTTCCGAAAACCACCTGATGAAGGTCGTGCATGGACTTGGGCGACAAGGGTTCGTTGAAACAGTTCGTGGGCGTGGCGGCGGCCTGCGCCTAGCAAGGCCGGCGGACAAGATTAAAATCGGAGACGTGATAAAAGCCGTCGAAGATGACTTCGCATTAGTCGAGTGCTTCCGCGACGAAAATGTTTGCCGCATATCGAACGTCTGCCGCCTTCGAGGCGTACTCAGGCTCGCACTCGAAGCGTATTTTCGGGTGCTCGATGATTGGACCGTTGCAGATCTCGTGACAACACCAACGAATTTGTTCGCATTGTTAAGTGATCTGCCATCGTCTTCGGAACCTGCGACACGCCGATGACAGGGGGCGACGCGCCATGACGCTTGAAACACGGTTGACCCGTAGCCTGTCTTTGGAAGTTCCGATCATTTCCGCGCCGATGGCATTTGCCGCGGGCGGTCGGTTGGCCGCTGCAGTCAGCGCCGCAGGTGGATTGGGGCTTATCGGTGGAGGTTATGGGGACGAGGCATGGCTGCGCAAGCAGCTCGCATGTGTGCGGCCCAACAGCATCGGCTGCGGTTTTATAACGTGGTCGTTGCAAAAGCAGCCACACTTGTTGGATCTCGTGCTGGATCACAAGCCGAAGGCGATCTGCTTGTCCTTTGGAGATCCGGCGCCATTCGCCGAGCATATCAAGAAGGCGGGCGCGCTTCTGATATCCCAAGTACAGACGCGTCGCGATGCCGAACATGCCATAGAGTGCCAGGCTGATGTCGTGATCGCTCAGGGTTCGGAAGCGGGAGGACACGGCCAACTACGAGCAACTTTCACCCTTGTCCCCGAGGTTGCGGACCTGATCGCGGCGAGATCGCCGGAAACCCTGTTGTGCGCGGCAGGCGGGATTGCCGACGGGCGTGGCTTGGCAGCTGCGTTGATGCTTGGCGCCGATGGTGTTTTGATCGGGTCCCGGCTTTGGGCATCGTCCGAGGCTGACGTCGGCCCACGTATGCACGAGGCAGCGCTTGCCGCAGGTGGTGATGACACCGTACGCTCCCAGCTCATGGATATGGCGCGTCGCCTTGAATGGCCAAGCCGCTATACAGCACGTGTTCTCAAAAACACGTTCATCGAACGTTGGCAGGGGCGCGAAGATGAACTGATGGCGGTCGCCGAAGAGGAAGCCGACCGCTATCGAGCGGCCTGGTCCAACGACGATCCCGATAACGCCAACACCTTCGTCGGTGAAGTCGTCGGATTGATCGATCGGGTCGCCACGGCTGGAGAGATTATCCAAGATTTAGTGGCAGGCGCGGAGGCTCGATTGGCTTCGGCGGTGCAGCATATCGGCGGTCAGGCCGCCTAAGTTTTAACAGGCGGCCCTTCGATGCGGGCCATGCTGACAAATCAGCGCGGCCTTAGAGTGCTTCCGGAAAAGTGGGAACCGGTTTTCCGACAAGAATCACGGCTAAACAGAGAGTTAGGGTGTTTCCACGTTTCAACGAGAAGCGGAATTACCCTAAGGACGCCCATTGACACTGCAACCGCACTTCGCCCATGCTCACAAAATGTTCTGTCCAGCTGCTTTCCATTTGAAGCTTCCTGCCGAAGGTTCCGCCGCCGCGGGCCTCTAGCCCCGGCTTGGCCGCCGTGCGTCGCTTTCAGGCCGGGGCATGTCCTCAAAATTTCCGCACCCTTAATGACAAGCTTTCCGAGCGCTAATCGCCGCTCGACCTCCTCCCCACCTTGTCCGAACGTCCTGGACTGCAAAACACGGAATTCTGGCGAATGTCGAACTTAATGCCCCATCCCGGCCGTTCCATTCAGTTACTGCCCGGCCCAACACCCGTGCCTGAACGCATTTTGGCAGCGATGTGCCGTGATGTTCTCGACCACCGAGGTCCGGTATTCCAGGAACTCGGGTTGAGTGTTCTCAAGGAGATGCAGACTGTCTTTCGCACGAAAGACCCAGTCATCATCTATGCCTCGTCAGGAACGGGCGCTTGGGAAGCAGCAATCGTAAACACGCTGTCTCCCGGTGATCGGGTTCTGACTATCGAGGGCGGCCACTTTGCTGCGATGTGGACCGGAATGGCGAGGGATTTCGGCCTGATCCCAGACGTAATCCCGACAGACTGGCGAACGGGGCCAGACCCGCAAAAGATTGCCGAACATCTCGCGAAGGATAAAGAGCACGCCATCAAGGCGGTCTTTGTCGTTCACAATGAAACCTCGACGGGTGTTCGTGGCGCGATCGCCAAGGTACGGGAAGCGATGGATGCCGTAGGGCACCCCGCGTTGCTCATGGTCGATGCGGTCTCCTCGCTCGCAGGTATGGACTACCGGCATGATGAATGGGGCGTGGACGTTTCCGTAAGCGGATCACAGAAGGGGCTTATGCTTCCGCCAGGGCTCGCCTTCACCGCAATCAGCGAGCGCGCACGCGCGGCCACAGAAACCGCGAAGATGCCGCGGTACTATTGGTCGTGGACGAAGATGCTTGCACAGAACAAGGAGGGCTATTTCCCCTTCACCCCCGCCACCGGCCTGCTCCACGGCCTCGCCGAGAGCATCGCGATGCTCAAGGAAGAGGGCTTTGATAACGTCTTTGCGCGTCATGAACGGAACGCGGAAGCCGTGCGCCGTGCCGTGTGTGCATGGGGTCTCGATGTCTGGTGTCTCGATCCGGAAAGCTATTCACCAGCCGTCACAGCAGTAGGCATGCCGGAAGGGCACGATGCGACAGCGTTCCGCAAGCTTGTCTACGAGCGCTTCGATGTCGCCTTGGCGATGGGCCTCGGCAAACTCGCGGGCAAGGTCTTCCGGATTGGCCACCTTGGGTCCGTCAATGACGTAACGTTGCTCGGCGGCTTGACAGCTATCGAGCGTGCTTTGGCGATCGCAAAGGTTCCCCACAGTTCTGGTGGTGTTGCCGCCGCGATGGATTATCTCGGCTGAGACAATCACGCGCACAGACTTTTTCTTGTGCGTCCTCTAGCAAAAGATGTATCGAATAGGCATCTTTAATGGGCTGGCTTGTGCGTAAACGCGTCGGCCCATACGTGGAGGCAGGATCAGATGACCTATGTCGTCACCGAAAATTGCATAAAGTGTAAGTACACGGATTGCGTAGAGGTCTGTCCCGTCGATTGCTTCTACGAGGGCAAGAACATGCTCGTCATTAATCCCGACGAGTGCATAGATTGCGGCGTCTGTGTCCCCGAGTGCCCCGCTGAAGCAATCTTTCCAGACAACGATCCAGCGGCCACGGAGCACTGGCTCAACGTCAATCAGAAGTACTCCGAAGTCTGGCCAAACATCACGGCCAAAAAAGACCCCATGCCGGATGCTGATGCCCAGAATGGCCAGCCCGACAAAGCGGCGGACCTGTCACCCGAAGGTGGTCAAACCGTCGAAGCTTGACGATAAAATCTTACCAATTTCGGAAAACGTGAGGCCGCGAAGCGACCCCTATTTGGGCATCGCGGCTTTCGCTTATTCGTTGTCGCCTTTAGTGGCCCGCATACAAGCACACTTGGCCTTTCGGCGTTGTCTCTCCATAAATGGATGATATAACATCCGTCGTGAGTTGAGCGACAGGGCAAAGCACTGCGAAAAAGCAGGCAAGTCAGCGGTGGGCGGATTGGCTTCCGCTATCGGTTTGAAGAAGTTCACCGGGTTTCCAAAGGCCGGCATACCCCTGTCGCATTCCTCGTCTTAGTCTTCAAACGCCTTGAGCCAGGAGGAATACCTTGATGCGCACTTCGACGATCTACGGCGCCACGATCTTATCGGCAATGGCCGTAATGGTGAGCAACGTGCACGCACAGCACCGTGAGTTGGGCGCGCATGAGCACGGACAAGGCATCTTGAACATCGCAGTCGAAGGCCAGCGCGTAAGCATGGAATTGGCTGCCCCCGGTGCCGATATCGTAGGGTTCGAGCATGACGCCACGACGGACGACCAAAAGGCAGCACTCAAGACGGCAAAAGAAAAGCTATCTGAAGCACTGTCATTGTTCCGTCTGAGCGGGAAGGCCGGGTGCAAAGTCGCCGAGACGGAAGTCACCTTCCAGACGGAAGAAGACGGTGATCACAAGGACCATCATGAGCACGCAAGTGAAGCTGCCGCAGGGCATGATGATGCGCACAAGCATGAGGCCCATGCCAAGGAACATGAGCACGACCACGATCACGCGGATCACAACGACAAGCACGCACACCACGCGGAATTTCGCGCCACATACGATATTAAGTGCGAAACCCCTGCGGCTCTAACCGGCATTGCTTTTGGCTATTTCGACATGTTCAAGAATGCACAACGCCTCAAAGTGAATGTCGTGACCGATAAGGGGCAAACATCATTGCAGGCGACACGCGAAAAGCCGGAAGTTAGCTTGAGCGGTCTGATGTAGGCGAAATTGAGCGTTTGCGACTTCCAAAAAAGGAGAACGACGTTGAGCAATGCGACGCGCGAGCCCGCCGAGCCGGACGTTGTCCGGATTTCAGGGCTGCACTTCACGTGGCCAGGGCGTCATTCATTCTCCCTTACGATAGAAAATTTCTCGGTTTCGCGCGGCGAACGCCTCATGTTGATTGGGCCGTCGGGAGGTGGGAAGTCGACATTTCTCAGCCTGCTTGCCGGGATACTGACGCCGCAGCGCGGCAGCATCGAAATTTTAGGAACGGATATCACGCGTCTGTCTGGACCGGCGCGTGATCGTTTTCGCTCGGAGCACTTCGGCATAATTTTTCAGATGTTCAACTTGCTCCCATATGGGTCGGTGATCGACAACGTCCTCCTACCCCTGCACTTCTCGAAGAGTCGCCGTGAGCGCGTGCGTCGTACCGGCAAACCGGAAGTGGAAGCGCGACGTCTCCTCGAGCACCTTGGACTGGAGCCGGCGCTCATCAGTGGAACGTCGGCCGCGAGCCTCAGTGTAGGTCAACAGCAGCGCGTCGCGGCGGCGCGTGCGCTGATTGGCATGCCGGAGGTGGTCATCGCGGATGAGCCGACGTCGGCGTTAGACCGAAGCCGGCAAACCGATTTCCTCAAATTGCTTTTCGCCAATGCCGAGGCCTCCGGTTCCACGCTCATCATGGTTACACACGACGAAAGCTTGAGTCCCCACTTTTCGCGTGTCGTGCGTTTGGATGACATCGCCCAGACAATGCGGGAGGCGGCATGATCATCGCGCGTCTCGCATTTCAGTCCCTCAGAAACCGGTGGCTCACGGCAACGCTGACGGTTCTCGCGATCGCCTTCAGCGTCATGCTACTCCTTGGCGTTGAGAAAATTCGCAACGGCGCACGCGACAGTTTCGCCAATACGATTTCCGGCACGGAGCTCATCGTTGGCGCTCGCAGCGGCAGCCTGCAGTTGCTGCTGTATTCGGTTTTCCGGATCGGCAATGCCACCAACAACATCACCTGGCAGAGCTATTCTGACATCGCGAGCCACCCGGATGTCGCCTGGATCGTGCCCATTTCCCTTGGCGACAGTCATCGCGGTTTTCGCGTGCTCGGCACCACGAAAGACTATTACGAACACTATCGCTTCCGTGGAGGAAATCGCATCGAAGTCGCCAGCGGCAAACTGGGAGAAGACCTCTTTGACACGGTGATCGGGGCGGACGTGGCAGCCCAGTTAGGATACAAGGTCGGCGACAAAATCGTGATTGGCCACGGCCTCGGCTCGGTGTCGTTCTTGGAGCATGAAGACAAACCATTCCGCGTTGCTGGGATACTCGCGAAAACAGGTACACCCGTCGACCGTACGGTGCACGTTAGCCTTGAGGCGATCGAAGCCATTCATGTTGATTGGCAGAGTGGTGCACCGGTTCCAGGCCAAACCGTCTCAGCAGATCAAGTGCGTGCGATGGATCTCAAGCCGAAGGCCATTACCGCAGCTCTTGTGGGATTGAAGTCAAAGCTCGCCATCTTCCGTGTTCAACGCGAGATCAACGAATATCCCGACGAGCCCCTCTCGGCCATTCTGCCTGGAGCCGCGCTTCAGGAACTCTGGGGCCTTGTTGCAATTGCCGAGACAGCATTGGCCGCGGTATCCGCCATGGTCGTCGCGACGGCGCTACTGGGAATGCTGACCATGATCTTGACCGCGCTGAATGAGCGTCGCCGGGAGATGGCCATCCTGCGCGCAGCTGGCGCGCGCCCGGTCACCATTCTTGGATTGCTGGCCGCAGAAGCCGGTATGTTGACGGCTGCCGGTGTGGCGACAGGGACCGTGTTGCTTTACGCAGCTTTGTTTATTCTGCGCCCCATCTTGGACCGCGAGTATGGTTTGAACCTGTCAATCGCACCGCCGACGACAAGCGAAGGGCTAACGCTCGCTGTTATTGTTTTGGTGGGTTTTATCGCTGGATTGGTTCCCGCCATGCTGGCGTATCGACGCTCACTCGCGGACGGCATGACGGTTCGGATTTGAAGAGGACTAGAGAGCATGGCACGTTTAACGGCAGCGTTACTCGCCGTCGGATTGGCGCTCATGGCAGTGGCGGAGCCACAGGCTGCGCAATCCCCGCGTGATCTTAAGTGGGCCCAATTAGTCCCACCCCAGGCCGTGAAGAAGCCCAAGGAGCTAAAGCCCTTCTTTGGACAGCGTGATGATGCGGCCGACACGCAATCGCTCGCCGATGATGCTCCCCCACCTGCTTACATTCCCGAGGGCAAGTGGATGTCGCGCGCCCGCAAACAGCGCGGTGGTCCACCGGCACTTGTCACGGAATTTGACGGTCAGCGTGTCCGTATCGGCGGCTATGTCGTGCCCTTGGATTTCGAAGCAACCAGCGTCACCGAGTTTTTGCTGGTTCCGTTTGTCGGGGCCTGTATTCATGTGCCTCCCCCGCCTGCCAACCAGATCATCTACGTGAAGACGACAGAGGGCTTCAAAGTTACGGATTTGTTCGATCCGGTTTACGTCACCGGCAAGATGGAAGCGAAGATTGCTTCTACGGGACTTGCCGAAGCCGGCTACACTATAGATGCGGACTCCGTCGTCATGCGTACGGAATAACGTCCCCTGAGGAAACCGTGCGTTTCCTACATCCGGGCAGTCGGTGGCAGCACGAAGCGTTGACCCGTCTTCCCCACGACGTTGGTCGTAACCGGGCAGCGGTACACCGCCGACAGGAGGTCGTCGCGAAAGACCTCGTCGGTATTCCCTGCCGCAGTGATGCGTCCTTGAGACATCAGGATCATCGTGTCAGCGAAGGCGGCGGCTAAGTTGAGGTCATGCAGAACCGCCAGCGCAACCCAGCCCTGTGCCACGCGCCGGCGCACCTCGTTCAAGACCTTCACTTGATGCATAAGGTCGAGATTTGATGTGGGCTCATCCAGCAATAAAATCGGAGCTTCTGTTCGGTTGTTTTCAGCCGACGACAACTGACATAGCGCACGCGCTACATGCACCCGCTGACGTTCTCCACCAGACAGCTGCGTATAAATCCGATCCTCAAAGCCCGACAGGCCAACGTCTTCAAGTGCGCGATAGGCAGCTACAAGCCTGACGGCGGACGGTTGCCCAAAGCCGGGCACCGTAGCGCCAAGCAATACGACCTCGATGACTGAGAACGGGAACGACAGATGCGTGGACTGCGCGACAACGGCCCTGCGCGCTGCAAGAGACGCTGCGCTAATTGAGCCGAGCTCCACGCCATCCAACAAGATTTGCCCGAAGCTGGGTTTAAGCTCGCCGGTGAGCAGCTTCAACAGGGTCGATTTGCCCGCTCCGTTTGGCCCGATAACCACGTTGAGACGACCTGGGGCGAGAGCCACGTTGACCTCCTCAACGATAGTACGGCCCTTAATATCGTAGCTGACGTTCCGGCACTCGAGCATCTGGCTTACTCCACACCACCGATGCCGCGTTTGAGCACGAGATGCAAAAAGACGGGCGCGCCGATAGCAGCCATTACGATGCCGATGGGAAGTTCGGCTGGGCGCACGAGCATCCGCGCGAGAATATCGGCAAACACCATCAGCGTACCGCCGACAAGTGCGCTGGCAGGCAGAACAATACGATGATCGGGACCTGCGATAAGCCGGACGAAATGAGGTACAACAATCCCGATGAACCCAATAACGCCAGCGACCGCGACCGCCGCGCCGACGCAGGCCGCGGTCGTGACGACCACAAATTTTTTGGTCGCCTCGACGTTGATTCCGAGGTGAAACGCTTCCGCTTCGCCGAGAAGAAAACCGTTGAGACCACGAATAAGCCTGGGAATCGCGAAGGCGATGAGGATAGCGAAGGGCGTGACAGCGATGACCTTAGGCCAGCTCGCTCCGGAGAGACTGCCCAGCGTCCACAAGGTCAAATCGCGCAACTCGCGATCATCGCTGACGTAGGCGATAAGCCCACTCATGGCCCCTGCTAAAGCGCCAATTGCAATGCCGGCCAACAGCAGGGTGCCGATCATCAATTGTCCATGCCGGCCGGCAACTGCGACCAACATCCAGGTCGTGATCACACCACCGAAAAACGCGGAGATGGGGAGCGCGTAGGGGCCAAACGTGCCAATCCAGGGTGCCGCAAATTCGTTACCCAGAGCGATCGTTGCCACCGCAGCGAGGGCGGCGCCTGATGACACACCGATCAGGCCCGGATCGGCAAGCGGATTACGAAATAGTCCCTGCATCATTGCGCCCGCAACGGCCAGTGCTGCTCCCACGAACAGACCCAAAAGCGTACGAGGAAGGCGGATCTCAAGCAGCACTAGGCTGTGCCGAGCCGCAGTCGCGTCGTCATCCGAGCCTGCAAGCCAGTGCTGGATCGCATCAGGAAGTGCAGCGAGAGTAATTCCCGTGGCGCCGATTGAGAGCGAGAGCACGACAACGATGGCAAGCGAGAGCCACGCGCAGATCATAAGCATTCGTGCTGTCGATGTTCGTGCATCGCGCGGCACGGATCTTTCCATCGGGGTAGCCGGGACGCTCATTAGTTGGCCTGTACGCGGGGAGATCCGGTGCCGCCTTCGGCCTTGTCATAAAGCTTCGTCATGAGGTCCCGCGCTGCGGCCGGCGTACGAAGACCAAACCCGAGCAGATAGGATCCGTCCATGACGATGACGCGGTTGGCCTTGCCGGCCGGGGTTGCGCGAACGCCCTTTAGATCGAGAATGTCTTTGTGCGCATCGTGGCCGTCACCACGCAGCATCATGAGGATTACGTCAGGGGCCAGTTCGATGATCGCTTCATCAACGAGCGGCTTGAAACCCGTAACCGACGCCGCGGCATTCTCACCCCCTGCCAGTTTAATGATCGCATCCGCGCTCGTTCCGGAACCGCCGACGAGGGCGCGGCCGTTCTGTGCTGATAAAATGAAAAGGACGCGCATGGGCTTGTCGACCTTTTCACGATCCTTGGCCAGCGAAGCAAAGTCTTCGTTTATGCGCGCGACAAGCGCCTTGCCTTCACTCTCCGCTGACACGGCAGCCGCGATGGAGGTAATCTTCTGATTAATGCCATCCGTGCTGTTCTCATCGGAAATTTCAACGTAGGGGACCGACGACGACTTGAGCGCCTGGACAACCTCAGCTGGTCCGGCAGAGGCCGATGCGATGATGGTTGAAGGATTGAGGGCTAGAACCCCTTCAGAAGAAAGCGCGCGCATATAGCCGACCTTCTTCTTTTCCTGCAGTACAGAAGGTGGGAACTGACTCGTCGTATCGACGGCTACGATTTTGTCACCCCGGCCGAGCGCGTAAAGGATTTCCGTTACATCCCCGCCGATTGAAACGATCTGGGATGTATCAAGGGACGACTTCGCGTCTTTTGCGTCTGCAGCGGCGTGGATTTGTCCGCCAAGCATTGGAGCAGCGAGAAGAAACGCTGAGACAGTCGCCACGATAGCCCGCGAATACCGGCCGTTAAGAGTTGTTCGCGCCGTCATCGAAGTCTCCTATTTTGTTAGTATAAGCCGGCCGTTTGCGGTGATGCGCAGCAGATAGTCCTGACCGTTGTGCTCTATGATCGCTTCCCGCTGATCTGATAAAATGTCCGTCACCTTGACCCGACGGCGCTGGATTGGCGCGCGCTGCTCATCGGAGTTCTCAGCGCGGGGCTTTTCAGTCTCTTCGTTCATCCCCAACTCACTGATGTTTGGTTCACGTGGCAGCCGGAACGACTGCGCGTTCTGGTGAGCCCAACTTTGCCGCGCTAAGTGGACGCGTCGTCACCAATGAATAAATTGTTGACGTATTAAGTCAAGATACGTAGCGTAGGGATATTCGCCAACGGTGATGAAGTCGTCATCGTGCGTAAAACGGCCAGCCCGCCTGCCAATGTTCGGTGAACATAGGTGCCAGCCAGCTAAATCCGACAAAGATTGTAAATCGGCTTTTGGGGGGCTTGGGGAATGGTGTGGCGGTTAATTCCGACGCTGCTAAGTGCGGCGTCAATTGTAGTGTTGAGTTCAGGTGTCGTGCGTGCGCAGGAAATTCAGTTGGATGGAATCGTCGTGACCGTATCGAAAATCGACGAAAGCGCCATTGATGCTCTGGCCGGTGCCAGCACCGTCTCGAAAGAGACACTCGATATGCAATTCCAGGCAGATAGCGTTTCCAAAATTCTGAACACCATTCCCGGCGTCGCAACACAGGAAACGGCGCGCGATACTGCCCAAGCGGTCAACATTCGAGGTCTACAAGATTTTGGCCGCGTCAACGTCCTGATTGAGGGCGCACGCCAGAACTTCCAGCGCAGTGGTCACAGCGCCAACGGCACATTCTACGTTGAGCCGGAAATGCTTCAGCGCGTTGAGGTAACCCGCGGCCCTACGGCGACGATCTACGGATCCGGCGCGATCGGTGGTGTTGTCGCCTTCGAACTGCTTGATGCGGATTCCATTCTTAAGCCTGGCGAATACGCGGCCATTCAATCCCGCACCCGCTACGCGTCGAATGGCGATGGCAAGCTGGCAAGTGGCACCGGTGCGATCCGCGTCGGAAACTTCGATATTGTTGGACAGATTAACGGGCGCTGGAACAGGGATTATGAAGACGGTGACGGTGTCGTAGTCCCAGGCTCCAATGACGAAACTGGGTCTGGAATGGTCAAGGCGCGCTGGCGCCCGGCTGAGGGCCATGAGATCACAGGAACCATTGTCGACTTTAATTCCAAGTTCGTAGACCAAGCGGAGGCGGGTGGCTCGCTCCGCGATACGGACGTCGATAATACCCAATTCACGCTTGGCTATACCTTCTCCCGCCCCGACACGCAGCTCTTGGATTTCAGCGCAAAGGTCTACAAGAACCGTACAAATATGGAGCAGACGAGATTGACTTCGTCGACGGTTCCCATATTTGGGCCTAACCCCGCGTTCCCACCGGTTCCTCCACCCTTCACTATTATTGGCTTTGACACTTTTCCTGCTGGGGCTTCGCGTAATTTTACTGTCGATACGGAAGGTGTCGACGTGTTCAACACGTCACGTTTCGAATTCGGTAGTGCCAGAATGGCTCTGACGTATGGCGCGGATGCGTTTAGAGACGAAGTGTCGAACTACGATTTATATGAGGGTGGGGACGAACTGACCCCCAGCGGAAAACGTACAGTATACGGGTCGTTCATCCAAAGCCATTGGACATTCTTTGATCGAATCGATCTCATAGGCGCTCTGCGCTACGACAATTATGAAATCAAAGGTGGAACGACCAACCTTTCAGATGATCGTGTGTCCCCAAAAATTACGGCAGGTGTAACGCCTGTCGAAGGATTTACGCTATTCGCAACGTATGCTGAGGGGTTTCGAGCGCCTGCCGTTACTGAAACACTGATTAGTGGACTGCATGCCCCTCCGGCAAACTTCAACCTCATACCGAATCCGAATTTGCGTCCCGAAGTGGCGCACAATGTGGAGGGTGGTGTGAACTTGAAATACAACGGTGTCTTAAAGCAGGACGACGCATTCCGCGCTAAATTCACTGCCTTTCGCAATAAGGTCGATGATTACATTGACCAAGTTTACGTGGAAGGACCTAACCCTGCGCCGGTCTTCCTTGATGACACGCTACAGTATCAGAACGTTCGCAACGCGACGTTGGAAGGCGTGGAGTTCGAAGCCGCCTACGACGCAAGATCCTGGTTCCTGGGGCTTTCAGCTCACCACATCCGGGGAACCAACGACGACACTGGCGAGGGGCTATACAGCGTTCCGGCCGACCAGATCATCCTGACTGTCGGATTCCGGGCCTTTGACGAAAAGCTGACAGCTGGTGCCAGGGCACGTTTCGTCGGTAAGCAGGACCGCTTCGTAGAAGGAGAGACCGCTGCGTCCGCGCACGCCGACGCCTATCAAACCCTGGATCTTTTCGCGCAATACGAAGTCAATGAAATTGCGACGCTGAATCTCAATATCGATAACGTGTTCGATGAGACTTATCGCCAACACACAGATCAGTACAATAGTCCCGGTTTTAGCGCGCGCGTTGGCTTGACCATGAGACTTGGAGCGGATTGAGGGAAGTTCGCTCTGTCGGCGAGGCAGGCAAAGCCAAAATAGGTTTTTCCTGCCTCGCACGAAATTCAAACTAAAATTGGAGGCGTCGGAAAATGTATATCGCGATGAACCGCTTTAAAGTCGCAAAAGGCAATGAAGAGGGCTTCGAGAACATATGGCTCAATCGTGAGACATATCTTGAAGAAATGCCCGGCTTTATCGCGTTCCACATGTTGAAGGGCCCAGAGCGCGAGGACCACACTCTCTATTCCTCGCACACAGTCTGGCGCAGCTATGAAGATTTCGAGGCGTGGACGAAGTCGGAGCAGTTCCGAAAAGTTCATTCCCGAGCCCCAGAGAGCAAGCCGCTCTACATGGGCCATCCAGAATTTGAAGGCTTCCAGGTTATTCAGGAAGTCAAACCGGGTTCCGCGGCAACTCCGACGGCCGCGGAATAAGGACTGCTGCCCGGAGAGTGCTATGGTCCTCCCCCGCTCGGGACTTTCGAGTGCACCTCCGGGCAGTAGGCCTGCTTGAACATTTTGAAGACCCGGCGCCCCGGGTGAGCGACGTTGCAGGATTTAAAAAAACAATGACAGAAGCTGCACCGCAAGACTCCGTCAACGAACTGCCGTTGGCGGAGCGTTTGGCTAAAAATCCAGATGGCATCCTGGAGCAGATTGCGAAGTCGTATGCCGTAAGTACGCTCGACGTAGTCCGCCATCTATCTCCAGATCGTTGCACAATTGTCGGCGCAGATAAGTTCACCGCTGTGATGCAAGACATCACAGCGTGGGGTGAAATTCTCTTCATTGTCCACACCAATGATATCGTGTGCGAATGCGCAGGAGTGCTACCGCCAGGCACATTTGGTCGGGGTTACTACAATCTCCATGGCGATAGTCCTATCGGAGGCCATATTCGCGTCGAAAATTGCGCACGCATTGCATTCGTTTCGCGCCCCTTCATGGGCCGGGAATCACGTTCCGTTCAATTTTTCAACGAAGCCGGTGAAGCGATGTTCAAGATCTTCGTGCGCCGGGATAAGGACCGCAATCTGTTGCCGGAACAGGCTGAGAAGTTCGAAGCGCTACGCCGACGCGTGACGAATTCCGGCGCAGAGCAATAGGCCGTGACAAGACGCGAGAAATGTCTAAGAAACCCTGTCCACTTATGACCTTCCGTATGCACGGAAAGGAATTGGGCGAACAGCCAACCAAACCTCTGGATATCGATAAGGCCGCAGTCTTCTTGATCCGCAAGTTTGGTGAGGATAGTGCTTCCGTCGCCTATTCGAGGGCCTATTGCTGTCGCTGTCGCGGAGATAATAACGCGGCGCAGGAATGGAACGCCGTTTTAAACCGGATCGTGGCATTACTTTTTTCGCCGCGCGAGGGCCCGTTGCACTGAAGGTGCGGGGCCCCATCAACACAGAGTTCGGAGGAGCTGGCATCAGCGGCGACCAATAGTCTGGTTGTTTGCGGTAAAAACACGCGTACGTACTCTTATTCATATTTTGAACGGGGAATGGAGACCGTTAATCCGAGCCGTGTAAGCCGAGGCTCAGTGCGCAGAAGACGGATTCCATTGAGCTAGGTATGCAACTTAAAAAGGTTCACTGGTTTTACGCCGGAACGGCCGCCATCGCGTTGCATGCTGCCGTCTTCATTGGAGCCAATCGCAGCCCCCAGCAGCAGGGTGATGAATCGCCTGCGGCAGGCCCCCCCATTTCGGCGCAAGGTTCGACGGCGGGCATACTGGGTTCGGAACCCGAAGAGCTCGAAATCGAAATGATAGAAACGATCCAGGAGTCGAGCCCACGCGAAATCACCGCAGAGATAGCCGAAACCACAGAAGTCAAGGAAGCCACCTCTGAGGTAAATATCGCAATATCAGCTCCGGTCGCGCCACCGGTGGAGGCTGAGGCTCTGATGGAGGTGAAAGCGGTCACGCTGAGTGAGACGTTGGATATCAAAGAGGCGGCGTCTCCCGCAGAAGAGTCAAGCCGCCAAGCAAAGACCTTAGAGGCTCGGGAAGTAGTTGTGCCCGAACCCAATCCTATCGAAAAGAAGCAGCGCGAGGAAAAAAAAGTAGGAAAGCATAAGCGTTCAGCCGAACGCAGGCAGGCCGGAAATTCAGCGACCCAAGGTAGCGCTGGATCTGGCGGCGGAGCCGGCAAATCGCGAGCAAATGCTGGAGCCATCTCCGCCTACGCAGCTAAGGTGCGCGGCAGAGTGTTTGCACGCTACCCGCGCATTGCAACGAGCGTTGGAGTTGCTGTGATTAGCTTTGGACTAACGACGTCCGGTGCACTGCGTTACGCTCGAGTGACCCGCCCGAGCGGCAATAGGGAGTTCGACCAGAGGGCACTGGCAAGTGTACGAGGAACTTCGTTTCCTCCTCCGCCAGCAGGTGTACAGGCCAGTCAATTGCGGTTCAGTATTTCGTTCAATCATAAGAGGTAGGGAATGCGAAAATCTTCGCATTTCAAACACGCGCTACAAACGCAACCGGCGCATGTGGTTGTCAAAGGCGATATCGTTAAACGAAATCCGAGAATGTGGCTCTTTGCCCGGAGCTGCGACTTCCAGGATGCCCTCGCCAGAGCTGATCGCGACGGTCTTGTCAGACGCCTCTGCGATCCCGCAAGCGTCCTTCAGGAGAACTTCTCCCATCAGTTCTGAGCGATTGGCATCGAAATGAAGAATGCGGCCGGCGCGTGGGGCCGACACACTCACAATCTCGCCGCCGTTCGTCGCTGATACGGACCCAATGTAGCCTTTCAAGGCGGGACCCATGTGCTGAGCTGACGACACAAACCTGATTGGTTCATCGCGGCTGGTGTACCCGACAAGTTCCGGCGCCGTCTCGATAGCATCTTCCCACTGTCCGCCAAACCACACGCGCCCGCGGGCATCCGCACAGATGTGCCGGATCGAAAGCTTGTGAAGGGCTGGATCAATTTCCTGTCGGGTAACGAGATCGCCCGTGCGGCTATTGATGAAAACGAGCGATGGCTGCATCGTCGAAAGATTGAGCTTTTCCCGTCCGCTTGCGGGATGGGTATCAATACCTCCGTTCGCGACAGCCAGCGTCACACCGTCTTCAAGCAGGATGACCTCGTGCGGTCCTACACCGTGCGCATCGAACTCACCGATACGCCGGTAGTTCGCGCCGACGTCATAGATACCAAGCACACCGCGGCCGGCGTCGAAGTCGTTCTCGGTAACGTACAGCAGACGGCCATCGCGCGAGAAAACGCCGTGGCCGTAAAAATGCCGATCCTCTGGGCTGTCAAAGGCAACAGGAGGCGTTTCATTTTTGAGGTCGAAGGCTATGGCAAATCGGCCTGGCCGCCGGGCGAAAGCGACACCACGAGTCCCATCGGGGCTGAGCGCCACATCGTGACCACGACCGTCCAGTGGGATCTCGCGCAAGATTTTTCCATCGGCCGTGACGAACGCGAGCGCGTAGTGGCCATCACCACGTTTGCAGGCCGAGACAAATTCTGCCGATCCCGAATGAAAGGCTTTCCCATCCGCCGCATGCAGTGGCCGTGGAAGCGCCAGCATCGCTGCTGTACCGGCGACAAAAGCTCTACGATCAATCGCCATCTAACTCATTGAACCCCAATGTCAGCCCTGCTGTCGGCGCTATTTGCCGACCGATGATCTGGCGTAAACCATTAGCATAGAATTTGCCGCGCCGAACTCTGTTGGGCCCCTCTGTGTTGCCAAGTGTCGGCCGTGCCGATCCTGGCATCGGCATTTCTTCGGCGTCACTTGCGAGGCTTCGGAAGGCGTTGCCGATCCAGCCGCTAATCCAGCCGACTTTTGAGTCGCCTGCTACGAAATCTCCCAAGCGAAGCGTCTGAGCTAACGCCCCACATGAGCGGATGGAAGCGAGCATGAAGTCTCGCGCTACCCCCGATCGTTCAAACGCGAGGCCTGCCCGCGTACGTCCTCTCTGTTCCGCCTGCAGCATAGCTTCAAAGCCAAGATCGCGGACGATCTGGAGGCCGGTCAGCAGTGCTTTGACGAGTTCGCCAGCAGCCTCAGCATCACTTTTGTACACGGGATTATCCGGCCCCGTTTCAACCATGCGTGTCCGCCAGCCGTCCGGGCTCGTCCACTCCTCTGTGAGTTCATGGGAAAGTCGAGCCACATTGGCACTGATAGCCATCGCAAGCCCGCATCCGTAATCATCGAGCCCGGATTTCGTCTCCGGCCCCTTCGGAAAAAGCAACACCTCAAGGGCAGGCAGTCCTTGGATCGCAGCGGACTGTTGGCTCAACGCGCCAGGTTCCAGCAAGGCAGGGTCTTTGCGCTTTAAAGCAGCACTTAATTGCCGGGAAGCGACACCGCGCGGGTCAGGGAAAAAGGCGAGATGCTGTTGTCGGCTGTCCTTGCGAGCAGGCCCAAAGCGAAGGAACGCCACGCCTCCCCATGCGCTTACGCTCTTTCGAAAACTGTCTTCAACTGTCGCACGCGCAGGGCTTTCTGCACCGCCGCCACCATCCTCGCACCAGGCGGCGATGTTGGCGTTGAGTTTTTCACTCGCTGATTGCAGCGTTTTGTAGCTGGGAATGATGTGTTGATCGATGCTTGCGGCCACAATGGCCGCAAGCTCAGGACGTTGATTGGCTTGTGACGGCGATGGAGCGGTCGCGTTGCTCCAAACAAACACAAGGATAATGAAGCCCCATCGCCTCATCATCTGAGTGACCGTTCCCAAGCCTGATGTGTCGGAAATTATTCTGCGTCGTCCGCCGATTCGGCATTCAACTGGCCGTAGTTGTCTTTGCCGATCGTATCGTACAGGCCAAGCTGCGTTTCGAGGAAGTCGATGTGACCTTCTTCGTCCTTCAGCAGCTCTTCGAACAGCGCCATGGTGACATAGTCTTCCTTGTCGCGGCACAGCTCACGGCCCTTCATGTAGTGTTCCCGGGCAATGTATTCGCCGCGGAGATCGCACTCGAGGACTTCCTTGACGTTTTCCCCGATCATCAAAGGAGCGACATGCTGCAGGTTCGGATGTCCCTCAAGGAAAATGATTCGAGAGATGATCTTGTCTGCGTGATGCATCTCTTCAATCGATTCTTCGCGCTCCTTCTTTGCGAGCTTTCCGAAGCCCCAATCCTCAAGAAGGCGATAGTGCAGCCAATATTGGTTGACGGCGCCCAGCTCCAGCTTAAGTGCTTCATTCAAAATTTCGATGACGCTAGCGTCGCCCTTCATCGTCTTACCCCTTCGTTCCAAGCGTGAGCACACAAACTTTCTAGATGAGGGGTCGGATTCAAGAGCAAAGGAGAGTGTTTGTCGAGGCGCAAATCGGCTCTCCCCGACATCAATGATTATAAATTTCGTCCCACGCTGAGTACGCGCGGATATGAAATAGGCACGAACTATTCAGCGGCTAGCAACGGGAATTCTTCGTCGACGCTAGGCGGAGCCTGACGTGTCGTCGAGCTTCGGCGCTGCTTGGCCTTATTGGCGCGGTCCAGACGAACGAGCCGTTCCAGCGCTTGAGCACAGGCACAAGGAGAGATGAGTCCTTTGGCCTGAAGGCTTTCCATTTTTTCATAAATAACCGAGACCGCGAGCGGCGCGCAGCCGCAGCAGTTCATCTTTTTAGACAAATGCCGCCACACGACGCCCGGCGTAGGAAGTGGGGCGCCGGGTTGGGACATGATCTCCAATACCGCAAGCTCGATATCTTGATCACTGATGACCGCACAGGAACAGATAAGCACGGGAGGTTTCCTGTCAGTGGGGATGCTGCGCGCACGGATCGACGAGTGCGTTGGCATTCACGATCCAATTTGGCGAAATCACCTGATCAAGGCTGCGCATCGTGATCGCAAAGCTATCACTGTGATGCACGACTTCCTCGATCAAGGAGCTCTCAATAAGTGCAAATGCGCATGCGCGCATCGCAGGACAAGTCCTGTGTTGAGAGGCCGCGATCATTGAAATGGCCAAACATTCATCCCGGCAGAAGTTGCAGGCCTCAATGGGCCCAACTTCAACCTTGCGGCGCGCACCCGCCTTAACCGCCTTTGCCCAGACGGACAGTTCCCCGACGACGACTTTCGCAGCGCGTGGGCCGAGGGCGTTGGAGTAAACCTGCCAAACCCGCTCCCAACAGCCGATATTGCCGGTCTGATAACCGGCGATCCATCCGCGAAAACCAAAACCTACAAGTTGTTCTGGGGCGCGCCAACCATCGCCCCCGGCTTCAAGGCCTGCTTCTGAAGGCAGCGCTCGCAGCGCACCGCCCGGCAGTCCGAAATTCGCTGTCATCCCTGCTCTCTCCAATAAACGGGGTTCAAGGCCCCAGTATCGGATCGCGTCATGTTGTCGACGCTCGTCGTCAAGAAAACATGCGATGGGGCGTCGAAGTCAAGCAGTAATTGAAGAATGCGCCAAACAAACTAGTCAAAGATATAAAAGGTTAGAATGGTTCCAATCTAAGTCGTCTTAAGATTAGAACCATTCAAATTATATGATGACGATTATACATTTGAGATGAACTATAATCAGTGCGGCCTAGAGTGCGGATCAGCAGCGCGCACTGCCTTTCGCAGAACGTATGGAGGCTTCGGGAATGGAGCGGACGGCGCGTGTGCGCGGCTTCTTGGCGCTCGCGTTAGGCCGCGGTGCCTGAGCGCTCGCCATATCGGCAATGGTGTGCTGGTTGAGGACGCTGATAAAGGCGTCAAGCGCATCGTCAAAAATGGCCTGCGCGCTCTGCTTCTCGTCGCTGCGTGCGTCGAGATTGGACGCTTCGATAACGCCGACGACCTCTCCAACGCGAATCTCACTGGCAGGACGCGCGAGCTTTACGCCACCGTGGCGGCCGCGCACGGCCTTCACAAATCCGCCGCGGGACAGCAAGTGTACGATCTTAAAGGTGTTTTGCTGCGTGATGTCCAGGCGCTCGGAAATCTCGGCGACCTTGACAAGTTCATCGCCAGACTGAGCGCAGTCCACCAATATCCGGATGGCGTGATTGGTAGTTTTGTTGAGGCGCATTGATTGACCTTGCTGGATCAGAGGTTGAAGGACCCATTATTCACCGGACCGGGCACAATGCAAGCAGCCCAAACCCCTATTCTACGGGCTGTATGGGGTCTCGCTCACATAAATCAACCCCGGACACTCTCAGGATCACCAAGCGGACAGCGCCTGCTTCCCCGACAAGCCGAGCGTCAATTCTTGCTTACCCATGCAACTTTATGTTTCATTATAAAAAAAGTCAACAATTTGGCGTGACAAGAGCTTGTCGCGAATGTCAGTGATGCTATCCATCAGATCGCGATTTGTCCGAGCAAATCAGCCCAGTTCAATGAGCGGTATCCGGATTCTCAATTCTTGGGGAGGCAGCCTCGTGTCGAGGAATGGCATCAGCTTCTTATTTGCGTTCGCACTCTTGGTCACATCGCTCGTCGGCGCTAATTCCGCGAAGACAGCTGAGAACCCCGACGTTAAAGCCGTGCTGGACACGTACGCGAACATCGCAGAAGCCGGATACACAGACTCCGTAACGACCGCACACCGCCTCAAGGAGGCGATTGACGATCTCCTCAAGGAGCCGACGCCTGAAAGTTTGGCAACGGCTCGGGCTGCTTGGATTGCCGCGCGAGTTCCTTACCAGCAGACCGAAGCCTTCCGGTTTGGCAACCTCATCGTGGACGATTGGGAGGGGCGGGTAAACTCCTGGCCGCTCGATGAGGGCTTGATCGACTATGTCGAAACCGAGTTCTACGGCACTGAAAATTTCGAGAACGACCTCTACGTCGCCAACGTCATCGCCAATAAATCGCTGAAGATCGGTGGGACGGATGTCGATACGTCGAAAATCACGAAGGAGCTTTTGCGCGATAAGCTCCAAGAGGCGGGCGGCGTCGAGGCCAACGTCGCAACAGGCTACCACGCCATAGAGTTCCTTCTTTGGGGGCAAGACCTCAATGGAACGGAAGCCGGTGCTGGCGATCGCCCTGCCACAGATTACGATCTCAAGAACTGCACCAACGGAAATTGTGACCGCCGGGCCGAATATCTGCGCGTTGTAACCGACCTTCTGATCGAGGACCTCGATTGGATGGCAAAGCAGTGGGCGAAAGGCGGTGCTGCCCGCGCTGCGTTGACCGAGACGGACGAGAAGAAAGGGCTGTTGTCTCTCTTCATCGGTCTTGGAAGTCTCTCTTACGGCGAGCTGGCGGGCGAGCGCATGAAACTCGGCCTTCTGATCCATGATCCGGAAGAGGAGCATGACTGCTTCTCCGACAACACGCACAACTCGCACTATTACGATGTTATAGGCATCCGGAACGTTTATCTGGCCAGCTATAAACGTACCGATGGATCGACCGTGTCCGGACCAAGCGCATCTGATCTTATTCGCGCTGCCGCACCTGAAATTGACGAGCGCGTCCGCGCGGCTATTGAGAACACCGTGGCCAAAATGACCGAACTCAAAAAGCGCGGTGACACCATCGAGCGCTACGATCAGATGATCGGGCAGGGTAACACGGAGGGGAACGCCGTGGTGCAGGCGGCCATCGATGCGCTAATCGCACAGGCCCGGGAGCTAGAGCGGGCCATGGCCGTTCTGAAGCTGGAAGCAGCGAAGTTCGAAGGCTCCGATAGCCTCGATAATCCATCGTCGGTGAAATAAGGGCAGGGGTTGCGAAAACGAAATGGCCAAGATCGACACGTCCGACATCCCCTCGCTTCGCAGATCAAGATTTTGGCCCTTTGGTATCGCGCTCACCGGTGCCGCTGTCGTTCTGGCGGCGGCATCCCTTGCAGCCCCCGTGGATGACAAGGCTTCCATCGGTAAGTTTGAGCCGGGTGAAGAATTTCCTGGCGGGACAGCCACCACGCGACAGTCCCGGGATCACGTCAATGCGTTTTCTCATTTTTCGAACGGGATCGGCTTCGAGGGCGAGGCGCGCTTCAAGTTAGGTAACGCCATATTCCGTAAGGAGTGGGTATCTTCCCCCGCCTCGACCAAGGCTTCGGATGGCCTGGGCCCGCTCTACAATGCCCGGGGTTGCCAGAGTTGCCACTTGAAGGATGGGCGCGGGCATCCCCCGGCCGCCAATTGGCCGGATGACGATGCCATCTCAATGTTCCTTCGCCTGTCCGTCCCACCTTCAACTGACCAAGAGCGCCAACTGCTCAAGGAGAGGCGTGTGAATGTCATTGCCGAACCCACCTATGGCGGGCAGCTGCAGGACATCGCTATCAAGGGGCATGCAGCCGAAGGGCACATGAAGATCACTTATGAAGATGTGCCTGTTCCGTTCGCTGATGGCACGAGTGTTACGCTGCGAAAGCCGAGTTACGAAATTACGGATCTGGCCTACGGCCCGTTGCAGCCCGATGTCATGACGTCTCCGCGGATCGCGCCCCCCATGATTGGTTTGGGTCTCCTTGAAGCCATCCCGGAGGAGGTTATTCGCGCGAACGCCGATCCTGACGATGCCAATGGAGATGGTATCTCCGGGCGCGCGCAGGAAGTATGGTCGCTTCGAGATCGTGATGTGCGGCTTGGGCGCTTCGGGTGGAAGGGCGGAACACCAAGTGTCGCTCAGCAGAGTGCCGAGGCCTTTGCCGGAGACATGGGCCTGTCGACATCACTCGTGCCGAAATCCTCTGGTGATTGCACGGCGGCTCAGGCCGTCTGCCTAGATGCACCTAATGGCAATTCGCCCAAACCGAGCGACCCCGAGGTCGGCGATCAGTTGTTCGATCTTCTGGTGTTTTACTCCCAGAACCTCGCCGTGCCGGGGCGTCCCAATGCATCGGAACCGCTCGTGCTTGAGGGCAAGGTGAAATTCCACGAACTGGGGTGTGCCGCGTGTCACATCCCCAGTTTCACGACAGGCGAGGTATCCGGCCAACCGCATCTCAGCGGCCACCGCATATGGCCCTACACCGATCTGCTTTTGCACGACATGGGTGAAGGGTTGGCGGACGGCCGTCCCGAAGGTTTGGCGAGCGGCCAAGAGTGGCGAACGCCTCCCCTTTGGGGCATCGGCGCGACTGAGGTCGTGAGCGGCCACACCAATTTCCTGCATGACGGTCGGGCACGTAACGTGGAAGAGGCAATCCTCTGGCATGGTGGCGAGGCGCAAGCCGCACGAGACGCGTACACTCAATTGAGCAAGGATCAGCGAGACGCGCTGTTGGCGTTCGTAAACTCGCTTTGAGATGGCCCGCAATGCGCGCGACCCAACTCCTCACAGGATCGGTGTGACGGTGAGCGGCATGCCGCCTTTGGGTCGCAACGTGATCCGCGAAATGGGCTCGGGCAAATGCTCGCCGTCCCAGTCGAAGCGTGCGCCCCGCACGAACGTTGCAAGAAGGGTGACCGCCTCGATCATCGCAAAGCTCTGGCCGATACAGATGCGGGGACCCGCCCCAAAAGGCATGAATTGCGTGCGCGCCATTTCCGTCTCGCGATCGGGCAGGAACCGATCAGGATCGAAACGGTCCGGATCCTTCCAAAGCTTGCGATGTCGGTGAATGGCGAAGATCGGCACTACGATTTGCGCGTTGGCTGGAACGGGAGTGCCGGCAAGTTCAAACGCTTCCTTAGGTTGACGTGCAACAACCGGCACAGGTGGGTAAAGCCGCATGGCTTCTTTCAGCACACGCGTCGTAAGTACCAGTTTGTCGATGTGTTCTGCTCTGATCGACGTAGGCCCAACAATGCGATTGACTTCATCACGCACGGATTGCTGCCACTCAGGCGCACGCGCCAGCAGATACAACGTCCAGGTGAGAGCCTTCGCGGTCGTTTCGTGGCCAGCCTCCAGCAGCGTCGACAAATTGTTGACGAGCTGATCCTGCGTCATAGGCTCACCCCCGTCCGGGTCGCGTGCATTCAAGAGTCGGGCGAGAAGGTCTGTGCCTTCAACAGCAGATTGGCGCCGCCGGGTTATGATGTCGGAAAGCGCGGAACGCACCGTCCGTGATGCGCGTCGCATTTGCCGCGACGCCGGGTGTGGGAGCCATGTGGGTAAGTGCAACAACGCATGTGCCATCTTCCAGGAAACGCGCGCGAGATACTCAGAGCCGCCGCGCATGATGGCCTCGCCCTCAGAGCGATCCCCACCCACCAGCATGGTACGCATAATGACCTTGAAGGTTGAGGTCATCATCTGTTCGTCTATGGCTTGAGAGCCGGCAAAGGCGCGCCGCCATTCCGTGACTTGTTCTTCCGCGACCTGTGCCATGGTTGGCACGTACGAAAGAATTTCGTTGTGTCGGAAGAGAGGTGCCATAACGCGGCGCTGCCACCGCCACAGCGCGCCGTCCGAGGTCAACACGCCGTCACCGAGGGTCGCCGCGAATACTTGCTTCTCCAGCGGGGATTTGACGAGCAGATTCGCTTTCCCGACGAGAAGTTCCTCGACAATTGCGGGGCCGCTGACCCAGAGCACCGTTAGTTTTTTCGTCGGGCGATATAAGGTGAGGTCTTCTTCGTAGACTTGGCGCGGCAGCCCGCGGAGCGGATTGGCAATGAACTGTCGAAGAAAATCGAAAAAACCGAGTGGCTGGTCGGGCGGTGTGATCGAAGGAGGGTAAAGCCCGTTACCGTCGGAGGTAGCGGGCACAAACTGAACGTCGGTGTTCGGCGTCAGTCGCGTCGGCATAGGCATTCTCCTGGCTGTCTACTCTTTTGCAGACCCCCTAGGCACCACCTTGCCGGAACAGATGCCGTCACCGACGTGACAGTTCGCAATAAAGCGAAGGTAACGAGTTATTGGGCGGCGGCAGCTTCGCCGCGGCCGGCACGCAGTAAGGACTGCTTCCGTAGGCGCGCGCGCACGCCGGATGTATTGCCCTGAACGCGTGTCTGCTTGGGACGCGCCAGGGTACGACGCTTCTTTTTCTTGCGCGTTTCAATATTGCGATCGCTGCGGCTCGACATGGACGTTGTTCCTTATCTGGTGCTTTTTTCAGGCAGTTTCTGCAGCAACCCGGCGCGTACCTGCCGAAATATCTGACTAAGTCCTCCGCAATAGGCGAACTTGTTGGGTTCTGCAAGGCGTTGGGATGCATCTATCCCATAAGCCGTCTTATGTGAAAAGCAGGCCGATACCGTAACCGGGGGCCAGGAACGCACCTGCCCAAAGGAGGCAGGATACCGGGCTTGCCGTAAGAAATACCGCCCATTTCATGCCTGCGGCTCCGGCGATAGCCGGCACAAAAGGGCGCAAAACTCCGAAGAATTTGCTGAAAATAACGCCCGGTGCACCCCAGCGGGCAACGTAGATGCGAGTACCGGCATACCATTCCGGATGGCGGCTAAGGGGCCACCATTTTCTGATGTCATCCTTGAAGTACCGGCCAATAGCGAAGGTAATGACGTCACCACTAAAGGCGCCTGCCCCACCGGCTAATACAACGCTCCAGAATTCGCCCCCCGCTGCGCTATGCACACCGCCGATCGCCACGAGCAGCGCCGAGGACGGGACCAGCAGTGAGACAACCATCGTGCTTTCTGCAAAACCAAGCGCAAAAACAATTGGCTCGACGAGCGCGATGTTCTCATTGATCAGTGTGACGACACTATCCGCAAATTCAGTGAGCATGGGGACCAATCAGATTGCGGCGTCGGGCCGCAGCGGCGTACCGTGACCGGGAATGGCGGCACCGCGATGAGCACACCATGTTTGAGCTCATTGCAAAAGCGGGCAAATTTACGCTCAGCGGCAACGTGGATCTAAGGTAGAGTAAATGAATGACGCTTTTTACGACCTTCAGTGCTACACATTGCCTGTTGGTTGTGCGCTAATTTGATGGCAAACAAGCGGGCCGAACACACACGCGCGACCTTAAGGTCTGACCGCACTAAAGTCATACCCGATGTCTATTGAGCCGGGCGATTGGCCGCCAGTCCGTCAAATGGCGCCGCCGGAACAAGCTTGATCTTGGAGAACACATGCCCCCACTTCCTAACGCAGGCGAAGCAGGTGAAACCGCACGACCCCGCACACGCAATCAGCGTTTGCGCCAAGCTGTTCACCGCCACAAGGCGATATCCCGCCAAGGCGTCCAGGAACGACTGTTCACGCTTGCATTCTCCGGCCTCGTGTATCCGCAAATCTGGGAAGATCCGGTTGTCGACATTGAAGCGCTCAACCTCAAGGACGGTGAGCACGTTATCGCCATAGCCTCTGGTGGCTGCAACATCTTGAGCTACTTGACGGCCGCGAATGTCAACATCACCGCTATCGACCTCAATCCAGCACATATTGCCCTGAACAAACTGAAGCTGGCGGCCGCGCGCTATTTGCCGAGCTATGCCGCGTTCCATCGCTTCTTTGCGGAGGCTGATGCCTCCGAAAACGTCCGCGCTTATTTCTCCTATTTGCAGGAACATCTCGATGCGCCGACGCGTAAATATTGGGAATCGCGCGATCGCCTGGGACGCCGCCGCGTCGGCTACTTTGGCAAAAACCTTTATCGGCACGGACTGCTGGGCACCTTTATTGGAGCCAGCCACCTCCTTGCCCGCATGCATGGGCGAAACCCGCGGCTTCTCCTAAAAGCGAAGTCTCGCGAAGAGCAGCGCCAGATTTTTGAACGCGAACTCGCACCTTTGTTCGAAAAGCGGCATATTCGCTGGCTGATAAGCAAGCCGTCAGCCCTGTTCGGTCTTGGCATTCCGCCGTCGCAATATGAGGCGCTGAAGGGCAATGAGAACCACATGGCAGAGGTTCTTCGCCAGCGTTTGGAGCGCCTAGCTTGCGAATTCGATCTACAGGACAACTACTTCGCCTGGCAGGCATTCGGACGTCGCTATGCCAGTGGTGGTTCCGGACCATTGCCGCCGTACCTTCAGCGCGAGAACTACGACACGTTGCGGGCCCGCGCCGATAACATCGAAGTGGTCCACGCATCCTTCACCGAGCACTTGGCCTCGCTGCCGGAAGCTTCGCGCGATGCGTACGTACTACTGGACGCGCAGGACTGGATGACATCTGAAATGCTTACGGCGCTTTGGACACAAATCGCCCGTACGGCTAAACCCGGCGCGCGTGTGATCTTCCGCACCGCAGGCGAGGATACAATCTTGCCCGGCCAGATCCCGGATGAAATCCTGAATCGCTTCTCATACGACGAAGAGGCCTGTCGGGCCCTGACGGTCAAGGACCGCTCGTCTATCTACGGTGGCTTCCACCGCTATGTCCTGACCAACTGACGGAGAGCTGCATTGTCTGCCGCGCCCCACGAGGATGCTGCCCATCATATGGACGGCATCTATCGCTATCAGCGCTATATCTACGACCTATCGCGCAAGTACTTTCTGTTCGGTCGCGATACGATGCTCGACGGTCTGAAGCCACCGCCGAGTGCGAGCGTGCTTGAGGTCGGCTGCGGGACGGGGCGCAATCTCATCTTGGCGGCGCGGCGCTATCCCGACGCTCACTTCTACGGGTTCGATATTTCGCGGATGATGCTCGAAACCGCAGAAGCGAATATCGCGCGCGCAGGCTTCGAGAAGCGTATCAAGGTCGTTGAAGGCGATGCGACGAACTTTTCCGCTCAGGAATTGTTTGGTGTCCCAGCATTTGATCGCATTTTCATTTCCTACTCACTATCGATGATTCCGCCCTGGCAGCAGGTTCTGCCTCAAGCCATAGATGCGCTGAAGCCGGGTGGTTCGCTCCACATTGTAGACTTCAGCGAACAGACGGGTTTGCCGCGGTGGTTCAAGAGCGCGTTGCGCGCCTGGCTGAAAAAGTTCTCTGTCGAGCCGCGCGCTGAGCTTGAAGCGGAGTTGCGCCGTGTGGCCGAAGAGAAGGGCTGTACGGTGACGTTCGAGCGGCTCTTTGGCGATTACGCGCATCTGGCGGTGGTGATCAAACGCTAGCCGCTCATTCCGCGCCGAAAGCAGTTTATCCGCCGCCGTGGATCAGCCACGCCAGCCCTAGTGAGCCCGGTGCGAGCAACACGCCCGCCCATAGAAACGCCGACAGGAAGTTGGCGATCTGAAATGGGACCATCGGCATTTCCGTAATGCCAGCGACCAGCGGCACGGCAGCGCGCAGCGGCCCAAAGAACCGGCCGATAAAAATCGCCCAGATTCCGTACTTTTCAAAGAAAACGTGACCGCGCGGGAGCAAATCCGGATATCGGGACAGCGGCCACATACGTCCAATAGGCTCGTGAAAGTGCTTGCCGAGCCAATACGACAGCCAATCACCGAAGGCAGCCCCAAGACTCGCACAGACCCAGATCACAATCAGATCGGTTGTCGTCCCGCTCGCACCGATGAGAGTCCCGATACCGACGAGCATCGCCCAGAACGGGAGGACAAGCGATATGAACGCGAGACTCTCCCCAAAAGCCAGAATGAAAACAACAAGCCCAGCCCACCCTCTATTGGCCTCGATAAACGCAATAGTGCTGTCCATCAGGCTGGCAAGTTCCATCGTAGTTAAGCTTTCTCGTCGGACTGTTGAGGTATGGGGCGCGTAGCGAGGAACTGCATCCAACTCAGAAGTACGGCAACTGTCAGGACGGCAAGTGCGAATGCGACGAAAGGCTTCGTGAGGGCAAGCACCGCAAGTCCGACGAGCACGCAATTGGCTGCAATGACGCATTTGACGACAACGGAGTGAGATCCTGCCGCACGGGCTGAGCGCTGGTAGAAATGGCTCCGGTGCGGCTCCCAGATGCGCTCACCCTTCCGTAAGCGATTGAGGATCGTCAGGCTGGCATCGGCCGCGAAATAGAGTGGGAGTATGAGCGCTGCCGCGAGAGAGACTCTGACCGCAAGATCGACCATGAGCCAGCCGGTGATGAGCCCCAGCGGAATAGAGCCCACATCGCCCAGAAATATCCGAGCCGGATGCCAGTTCCAGAACAAAAAACCGAGGGCCGCGCCAGCCACGGCAAGTGCCAGGCCGAGGTAGACGGAGTTCCAATCGCCTAACGACATCACCACAATCGCGTATCCACCTGCGACGGTTGCCGTTTCGACGCTCGCGATTCCGTCTATGCCGTCCATAAAATTGTACAGATTGATGTACCAGACGAGCGCGAGAACCGCGAGGAGGCGGTCCAGCCAGAACGGCAAGATATCGCCAAAAATGCTGGCGCTGTAGTGAACGCTCACGACGCAGGCAACCGCGGCGCCTAGATGAACGGCGAACCGCAGACGTCTTGAGATAGGCTGCATGTCGTCGAGGAACGAGACGACGGCAAGAACTAGACCGGTGGCGATCAATGCGCCCAGCCGAGGGTCGAGCGGCCAGAATATCAAAGTTGTGATCAGTGCCGAGACCAGAAGCGGGATGCCTCCGCCGACCACAACACGGCCTTTATGCATGGTTCTGTGGTTGGGTAGGGCGACGGGGCCGCGGCCGTCAGCCGCCTGGATGTAGAAATGCGTCAGCGTCACGCCGCCGATGAATGCGAGAAAGAGCGTGAAAATCGCAGTCACGGGGCCCCCGGGAAAAACGAACTGCTGCTGACGTCGAGGGCAACTCCCTTACCAGATGCGCTGCACGGCACCAAGGTAATGTGAAGTTCTAGAGTTTTAGGGACCTATTTCCCTGATGGCAGATGTTCGTTCGGGCAACGCCAAAAGCCCGCCAAATTTCCATCCCGATCCATATAACGAGCGGAAGAACATAGGTGACGGCATAAGGCTCGGTCCAGGTGAGGCCGCCCGGAGGACGCGGCAGGTAAAGCGTCAGGCATCCAGGCGTCATGGCCAGCAAAGCCGGGTGAGGTGTCCGTACGCACAAGGCGCACAAAAAATGCGAAGTACCAGGGATAGTGGGGCGAAGTCAGAAAAAGGAACGCCGCTCCGAGCAGAGCCATCCGGTTGGGTAGAAATTCATCCGGGCCGCGCGCAAAAACAGCCCAGACTGCAAGGAGTCCGATCAGCCCGCCAGCGAAGAGGAGATATGCGACCAGGCTCGGATCAGCGATCGAAAAATCGCGAAGAAACCAAACAATCTGAAAGCCCCAGCCGTCCCGATAGCCTTCATTGCCAAGGTGAGTTCCGAGAAATCCGAACATGTGCCCGCTGCCGGCATACGGAATAAAAAGAAGGCCGGCAGTGACGATGAGAGCCGTAGGCAATCGCCAGTCCCATCGTCGCAAGAGCGTGGGAAGGAGGACAAGCGGGAAGTATTTGACCATCGCGGCACAGGCGAAGAGGGCTCCCGTCAAACCTTGGCGCCGGTGCACGGCAGCCAATATGCCAAGAGAGAGGAAAGCCGTGGCGGCAGCGTCGATATGAGCTTGACTGGCAAACTCCCAATCGGAAGCGGGTGCCATGCGTAGATTAAGACGCGCGACGTAGGTAGCCGCTCTGCTTTAAGCCAACCCAGAAGGGCGATGATCGTGACGGCTTCGAACAGAAGCATCGTGAGCTTTAGTCCCGCAATGCCATCGCGAAGGCCGGTAGCCGCCATAAAGATCATCTCCGCCAGTGGCGGATAGAGGCTTACGGCGACCTCCTTTTGGTTGATGTACGGATAAATCTGTTCGTTGCGCAAATGCGCGAGCGATGAATCTGCTGGTGCAGCGGCATAGGGACTGAAGCCCTCCCATTGGATACGTCCATCCCAGACATAGCGGAAGGCATCCGTCGTCAGGTAGGGCAGCGCCGTCATGGCGAGCCCGCGCAAACATAAGGCGACAACGAGGATGAGGATGAGATCCCGCGTAGATGTCGGTCGGCTCAGCACCCACCACACGCCGATGAGATAGATTGCCCCGTGGATCAGTGCGTTGAGGACAAAACCCTCGACATCACGGTGATCGATATTGACGGCACCCTGGGCCACCACCATCGCGATGCCGATGGCGACGAGGACCAGGGCATTGGGCGGAAGAAACCACACGTCGCGGGATTCGGTGCCGACTGGCGACATGCAACTATGGGCCTAGCTGGCTACAAGCGCCGGTTAACTTCATCTGGCAGCGGATCATAATCGATTGGTTAACTGCTGCTACAATCATATGTCAGTACTCTGTGGTCCGTCGGATTTTCGCCACCGCGCGACACAAATCGTAAGAATCTCTACGTAAATTACGTATTGTGACCCGGAAAAAGTCGCAATTTGCGGGTGCTACGCAAAGGGAGCCTGAGGAGGTGCGTCACGGTACGGACCTATTTTGGGAGCAAGAAAAAAAACGAAATGGCGGTTGGAGCGTTTAGCCCTTATCGACATTGGCTGATGCGGCACTGCGACACATTACTAACGTGTTCGAAAGACGCATATGCCTGGATGTACTCTTGGAGATCCGCATGAGCGTCACTGCCGTCAAGTCCACAGTGTTGGACGTTGATTGGTCTACACAGACTGTCCTCCCCATAGAATTTCGCGGACGCGAAATTCAGTTGGAAGCGCGCGCTTACCAGGGTTGCGATCCCACCTATCAAGCTCTCGTACTGATCAATCGCCCGAAACCGGGCGAAGATGTGAAAATCCCGGTGGTTCGAGTTCATTCAGGCTGCGTGACCGGCGACATCTTCCACTCCTTGCGCTGCGATTGTTACCAGCAGCTTCAAGCGGCGCTGGAGACCATCGTAGATACCCCCAACGGCGTACTGATTTACCTGCCTTATCACGAGGGTCGGGGCATCGGTCTCGTCAACAAAATCCGGGCCTACGCACTTCAGGATAAAGGACTTGATACCGTCGATGCCAACGTAGAAATCGGCGAGCCGATCGACGCGCGTGAGTACGACCTGACGGCTGCGATCCTTTTTGATCTGGGCTTTAACGAAATCCGGCTGCTGACCAACAACCCCGCCAAGGTGGAAGCCTTGCGCCAGGAGGGCATTACGGTCGCAGAACAAATTCCGGTTGTGACGGAACCCAGCATCTATAATCAGCGTTATCTTGAAACCAAACGTGTACGCATGGCCCACAAGCTATAGCGTGCCGTTGGTCCAGAACTAATGCTCGGCAGCGATGGCCGCGGTTCCCATTAGGTGATCCGCGGCCCATTTTTTCAAAGCTAATCAAGTGTCGCCTTCGGGACCGTGAAGCCGCCGGCAGCCACCATGCGCGCAAAAAGCCCGTTGGCGTTGGCGAGTTCTTCATACGATCCGCGCTCAACGATCTTTCCATGTTCGAGCACAAGGATTTGATCCGCCTGAGTTACAGTCGAGAGACGATGGGCGATGATGAATGTGGTTCGCCCGGATCGGAGGGTGTCGATGGCCCGCTTGATACGGCTCTCTGTCTCGGCGTCGAGCGCACTGGTAGCTTCATCCAGAACGAGGATCGGGGCGTCCTTCAGGATGGCCCGCGCGATGGCAATACGCTGACGTTCACCGCCCGACAGCGATGCCCCCCGTTCGCCAATGACGTAGTCGTATCCTCCAGGCTTGGTCGAAATAAACGACTCGGCTTCGGCGAGTTGCGCCGCATGGAAAACGGCAGCATCGTCCGCGCCAGGCCGGCCGATCCGGATGTTCTCGCCAATCGACCGATTGAAGAGTCCGGCGTCCTGGAAGACGACCGCAATAGAGTGCCGTAGGGAGGATAGCGTCACATCGCCAATGTCGTGGCCGTCGATCAAAATACGGCCGCGGTCAGGATCGCGCAGCCGTTGCAGGAGCGCCAGCGTCGTCGTTTTTCCCGAACCCGTAGGGCCAACGAGAGCGATTGTTTGGCCCGGGTTGACCTCAAAGGTTAAGTCGAAGACACCCTGCGAGCTCCCGGGAAATTTAAGGGACACGTCATCGAAGACGACGTGTCCCTTCACATCGACAAGGGGCTTGGCATCCGGACGCTCAACAATCGCCGATTTCTCGTCCAACAGTTCAAAGAGCGCCGCGATCTTTGGGGCCGCTTGTATCATCCGAACGGCAAACGCAGAGAGCTGGTCAAGCTTGCCGATCAGAAGGTTCGCGAAAGCGACAAAAGACACGATTTCACCGACGGTGAGTTCTCCGCGCGAAGAGAGATAAGCCCCCATCGCGAAGATCGCGATCATGGCGATCGTCGCCGCGCCCCGCTGCAAGACCGTGAGAATGCCCCACCAAGTGAGAAGCGGGTATTGCTCGTTGAGGAGTTGTCCGATCATGGCGCGTAGCGCATCCGCTTCGGCCACGAGACGCGCGTAGCTTTGCACAATCGTTACATTGCCGATGACGTCTCCGACACGTCCTAAGACGTTGCTGTGGTAGCGGTCGACCCGCATCTGGCCGCCCGACGTCTTCGAGATAACTAAGAAATTGAGCGCCGTGAAGCACACCGCCAGAACACCGAGGATGGTGGCCATCCGCCAATCGATGGAAATCGCAAGCGGAACGAGAAACACGATACCGATCAGCGCCGAAAGCTGTTCGCGCAAGGAACTCAGCCACAGCCAGAACAACTCGTCCGAACCGCGCTGGACGGTTCCGATAACGGTGCCGGAACCGCTTGCGGCGTGGTAGCTGAGCGGTAAGGTGATCGCCTGCTCAAACGCCTGGGATAGAGCGATCAATCGGCGCCGGTGCGCTAGGCGGTCCGCAATCACCGCGACGGTGACACTGGCTGCGATCCCACCGAGGCCAAGTAGGGCCCATAAGCCGATGATCCAGGCCGCGGGCTCCTGTTTGGACAAAGCATCGACTACGGCACCAAACAACACGGGTTCCGCAAGCTGCACAGTCGCAATGGCAACGCTGGCCACGGCCAGAGCCGTTGCGAGGCGCCATTCCGGTGCAAGAAGCCTGAGGGCACGGCAATATATCTTGAATGGACTCATCGGCTTGGCGCGCACCCTACGGGTTGGAAGCCTGGGCCCCAAGACCCATGCGTCAACTGCTCGATAGCGCCACGAAGCGGCCGGAAATTGAAGCGTACCGAGTGCGTTCCCGCTGGCACGGCGACCGCACGGAACAGAACGTTGGACCGCAGCATCGGAGCAGGCTTTCCATCGATTTCAACGAACCACCAGGGGTGCCAAACATCGTTGAGAATGAGCCAGCCTCCGTCGCTGGACGTTGTGTCGATAACGATCTCACTGTTGTGGTATTCGCGAATGGCCGCCGACCCAGTCGCGTTTGAGGGCAGCGATGGGGTGGTCGGGCCTTCAAGCAGAACAGTATTGCGATAGTTGATGTCGGGCATGCCGCCGCAGCTCAGGAGTTTATCGAAGTCCGCTTGTTGAACACGCGTCGCGAAGAGGACCCGCGGGAGCGCTTTCGGATTCTCATAAATGTATCCGTCGACTGTGCGTGCAACGAGAGGAAACGCACCTGGCGTTACGGAAGGATCGATTTTTTCGAGCGGTACGCCGGACGCTATGTACCGCAGCCCTAGCAGGTTCGCGAGCGGCGACGCATAAGAGGGCATAAGAGGGGAAAATTTGCGCTCGTGCATTCCGGAAGTATCACCCGCACCAGTCGCTGCGCTGTAAAGCGCCAGCCGGACTGGATTGTAACCCAATGTATTCTCCAACCCATAGGTCAAGCTCGCGTTTGGCCAGTGAAAGCCGAGACCGATCAGTTCGACGCGATCGCGCTGCGTTGCCGTTTGGCCACTTTGCACACGGCGTTTGAGATCCACCATGGTCTCGTTAACACTGCCGTGTGCGAGAACCTCATACGTAGATGGCGGTAAGCCTACAGCGCCACCGTGCCCGTTTTGAAACCCCAGGTCGAGCACGGCAAAAGCAACGAGAAGCGCTGCTGCAAGGTGTGGGCGAATGGGCTGGAGCCACCGAACGAGGGCGATGACTGCAGCAGCGCACAAGATGAACGCCACCGAAATCACGAAGGGCTCCAAGGCCTCATGCCATTGATGGAAATGCGTTGCGAGATAAGCGGCGTAGGCAAACCCCAATGTGATGACCACCCCTGCCGATAGCCACGCATCGCGTGAAAACGGCGCCGTTGCAGAACGCAAAAGGCGGTTGGCGCCATGTCCCGCAAGGATCGCGGTTAAAAACCCGATCAGGAACACAGCATCAGCGGGGCGGCGAAAAAGATCGATACCCGGCAGCCACATATGCATGAGCCGGAACACAGGCGTGTACCAACCGAGCGCATAGATGAGCATGATGAGCATCGCGATAGTGTAGAAACGGATTTCGCGGTGCCAAAGACTGCCGCTGAATAGTCCCGCAAGCATCAGCCAAAATGATACCGCGCCGATGTAGAGCACGCCCATGTTTTGCGCGATGTACAACCCAGTATCGTGCCAAACGAAACTCGGCGGACCCCAGTAATCTTCCATATCGCCCGAAGCGCCGAAAAGATCAGGCCCCAGCCAGGTCACCATCAAGGCGGGGTGAAGCGAGCCGCGTCCTGCTCCAATAAAGTCGATCTCCGGACGATTGGACATTTGCGCCAGGAGCCATGTGAGCAGGATGGGGATTGCTACAAGGACAGTTCCCGCGATGCTGCCAGCGATGAGCGGCGGCAGGCTCGACGAAATCCGTCGACCGCTATGGTGCACGCCTGCGCTGAACCAATGCCAGACCACGTAACCGGTCAGAAAATAGACGCTGATCAGCGCCACCTGATCCCGCTCTAAAACCATGAAGCTGGCGGTAATTCCCGCAGCTAGACCGCACAGCCATGACCCACGAGAAAGGGCGCGTGACAGGAGCATAAACGTGATCGCCAGCATCGACAGGCTGACCACCTGCCCGATATGTTGAATACGCCAGCTCATAGCCGCGCCGAAGCAAAACGCCAGAGCAGTGAAGATTGCTGCACCCGTCTCCCACCCCTGATCGCGAGCCCATATGACGAGCGCCAGACCTCCCGCAGCAATTGTAATGAGCGTTGTGACGTCGGCGGACCAAAGACCCGGCGCGGGATCGAAAAGTGCCAGAAGCGCAAACGGCGGAGAAAAAATCAGGGATTGAGGGTCGGCGACCTGCGGATGGCCGGAAAACACAAAAGGCGTCCAGAATGGACTTTCCCCTTGCCATAAGGCATGGGCAAAAAATTGCACCTGCGGTAGAAAATGCGCCTTGGCATCGTAGGGAATGGTGACGTGTCCCGACAACCACGGCCAAGCGAGTACGAACCAGCAGAGCAGGAAAAGGAGCCCAGCGTGCCGCAATTTTACCCCCTCTCGGAGGTCTGCAATTTCAGCCTTTGGAGGAGACACGTTCGGCCGCTACTCTCAAGCAATCCTGGTCAGTTATGCCTCCTATAGCATCACGCTGTCTCGTGCTGTGCATCACTTCGACGCGCGGTAAACACAAGTCACCGAGAAACCTAACAGAACCACGATTAAGGAGCCGAGCCAGGTGAGCGACCCCGCTGTTCCACCGCGTGTGCGCCAGTTGAGTGATCCCCTCGCCCCGATCCTCGCTGCGAGCGACGACCGGCCGTTCGTTGTGGCTCAGCTTGGCCAGTCTCTCGACGGGCGCATCGCAACGGTTACCGGCGAAAGTCGGTGGATCAACAACGCGGAAGCTCTGGATCATCTGCATCGCCTGCGCGCCGCCGTTGATGCCGTGGTTGTAGGCGTCGGCACAGTGTTGGCGGACGACCCCAGGCTTAACGTGCGCCGCGTCGCGCTCCCCCCGGGCAAGGCACAGCCGGCCCGTGTCGTGATCGATCCAAACGGACGGATGCCGGCCGGCCTCAGCTGCCTCGCGAACGACGGCACCCGGCGCATCGTTGTGACGGCCTCGGCAGAGGTTGTTGAAGTCGATGACCTGGAAGTGATTCGCCTTGAGCGACAGGACGGCACATTCCGGCCCGGAGAAATCGTCGCTGCGCTCTTCGCGCTAGGCTTGAGAAGGATTTTGATCGAGGGTGGGGCGACCACCGTGTCATCGTTTCTTGATGCTGGTGTGCTCGATCGGCTGCATTTGATCGTGGGGCCAATGATTATAGGCTCTGGCAAGCTTGGTCTCCAATTGCGCCCTATAACTGAGCTTGATAACGCCATTCGCCCCCAGGTAACCGTCTATCCGTTGCCCGGAGGTGACGTTATTTTCGATTGTGACTTGCGCATGCGAAAGGCAGTATAGGCCGTATCTTGGTGTGACCAATCTTCATGGATTGAAAGGTGGGTATCGATGGATAAGCCGAGCAATGAGACCATCGCGACCACGTCGGGTGATGTCGAGATTTACTCGCTGACGGCCAGGACCTTGCACTGGCTTGTCGTCGTGCTTCTCGCCGTGCAGATACCCGTGGGCTTTTACATGGCCTACCGCGGCAACGACCTGAACATTTGGGACGCGCTGACGAACAATCTTTACAGCCTGCACAAGCTCGGCGGGCTGGCTATTCTGGCGGTCGTCATATTACGTCTGTTGTACCGGCTGACGGCCGGCGCGCCGCGCCACGAGCCCAGCCTTGAGGGGTGGCAGTGCGTAGTGAGTGAGCTTAACCATTGGGGGCTTTATCTGCTACTCTTGGTTGTGCCGGTCCTCGGATACTTGGGAGTTGCTTATTTTCCGGCACTAGACGCATTCGGCTTCAAGATCCCGGCACTCGTGGCTCCGGACAAAGCGATGTCCGAAACGGTGTTCTTCTGGCACATGGTTGGTGCCTTTGCGCTTCTCACGTTGATCGCCATGCACATCGGCGCCGCGCTCTTTCACTACATTATCCGCGGCGACAACGTATTGGGGCGCATGTTGCCCGGCCTGTTACGGCGAGTCTGATCGGTACAACACCCCGCCCGCACACTCGGATGTTATGAAATCGCGTGTTCTCCACTGCAACGCTCGCAGCATTGTGGATGCACGTCTAAGCGCGCTTGCCGCGGCACCAGGACTCGCGATTGATGGAGTGATTTTTAAATGCGCTTTTGGGGGACTTCATGTTTGCAGAGTTCATTGCCGAACAGGCGCGCCCATTCTTTGATTATTTGAAGTTAGCCGTCGACACCACGTTCCGCCCGATCAAGGTGGCCCATCAGATAAATCTGGGAGACCGAGAGGATTTCAAGTACCGCTTAACGTTCTTTCTTGCGATCTGCGCTTTGTGGATTTCGCTGCAGACGTTCGCCGCCGCGTACCTCGATGTGGACGTGATGCCGGCTCGCATCGATACCTTCTGGCAGTATCTCCAGCCCATATTAGCCGGAAGCATGTTCCTGCTTTTGTATCTGCCCATGCGGATATTGCGGTGGACCCGCCTGAAGTTCTCCGAATATTTCCAGGCGGCCGCCATGAGTATGGGGCCGGGCCTGTTTCAGCAGCCATTCATTTTGCTGCCCGCTTTCCTGGTTGTTGGCATTTACGGTCATCCGAATGCCAATGATCCCGCTATACAGGGCATCCTCAATCAGCCGGGCGCGGAGGCGCTGAGTCTTTGCGCGCCAGACTTCAGTTCGCTCATGTGCCTGAATAGCTTCGGCAGCGTCGCCCCCGAAACGGCTTGGACGGGAGATTTCATTCTTCTGATCAATCTGATTTTTCTCGTTCCCGTCGTGATGCTGATCAAGCACGCGACAGGCATCGCTTACTGGAAGCAAGCCGCGAGTTTCGCGATTATTTTGATGGTCATCGCGGGCGTAGGACTGGCGATCGAAAACCTTTACACATGAACGCCTTGCGGACGCTCAGCTGTCCACGCCCCCTCAGCGCCATTGAGAAACCACGACGATGTACGCCGCATAGACGCCAAGCAGAAGGAGCCCGCGCCAGCGGCCAATGACGCCCGATGCGGGCGGATATGTCAGAACAACCGACGCAAACCCAAGGATCAAGGCCGGCGCGACTTCACTCACAGAAATGCTAATCGGGGAAAGGCCGGCCGCAACGCCGACGACAAGCAAGCCGTTGAAGATGTTGCTGCCAAGGATGGTTCCCAGCCCGACCTCTTCGTGTCCTTTTATCCCTGCGATGATTGCTGTTGCCAGTTCAGGCACGGACGTGCCGAGGGCCACAACTGTCGCGCCAATTATGAAGGCGTCGATGCCGTGAGCCTCGCCGATCGCGGACGCGCTTACGACGATGAGATTGCCTGCGAGGATCAGAAGCCCCAAACCTGCTAATCCTGCGAGAACGGCGTAAACAGGTTTATGTTCGCCGAGCACTGCAGCGGCGGCGCTGCGTTGCCGCCGGGCCTCGTTCAGTACGGCTATGAACCAGCCGGCAAAGAGCGCCAACAGTAGCAAGCCATCGACTCTGGAAAGCTCTCCGTCCGCAAGAAGGGCGGCGATGATGAGCGGAACGATGAGCGCCGCTGGGAAATCGCGGCGGATGCTGTCGCGGGGCACCCGGATGGGCATGATCAGCAGGGCGGCCGCGAGGATCAAGGCAACATTCACCACATTGCTGCCAAGCGCATCCCCGAGTGCAATCGTAGGAGTGCCGTTGAGCCCGGAACTGATCGCAACCGTTAATTCGGGGCTGGATGTTGCAAACGCGGCGATCGTAGCGGCGATGATCCCAGGGGAAATCCGCAAGGCGCCTGCAATCCCGACCGTGCCCCGCACGAAGAGCTCGCCGCCCCCACCCGCCAGAACCACGCCGAGTAGCAGTAGAAGATAGTCGTTCACGGCGGCCCCCCAATATGACTAGGCATTGAAAATGGTTACCAGGCGCAATCCGTCAATAACTAGGCGCGTCTTTGCTCATGAATTTCCTACCGGACATGACAGTGCCGCGCGATAAGCACGTTCAACGAAAAGCTCCATGTTCCTTGGGGGACATCCTTTTGCCTGTATGCCCTCCATGATAAAAGCTCAGGGAATGGAGTGTGGAAAATTCACAAGGCGGAAGCAAACAATGACCCGAACAATTCTCGCGATTGCTACGAGCTTGCTTGGCATTTCGATGCTTTTTGCTTCTGCAGCCCAGGCGTGTATCTCATGCAGTTACGTGCCCGAGGTCGTGAACACACCCTCGCCCTATCAGCCGAAAGCCTACAAGCAGAAGCGCGCTTACAACAAATCGGTCGAGCGTCGGAAGGCGCGTCCGCAAAAGCGCACCGTCACGGCAAAGCCCAGCCCCAAGAAGGCCGATACGGCCAAATCTGAGCCTGCACAGACAGAGACAAACACGGCTGAGACCAAAACGTCTACGGCTCCCGCGAATGCGCCGAATGAGGACAACGGCACGCAGACCGCGGCTTCCGGAGAGACGAGCGTCAATTGCAAGCGGTTCTCCGCCACCGCTGGCGTAACCATCACCGTGCCGTGCGAGTAACTCGTCTAATTGAGACGATAGCACTCTGATCCGCTGCCCCCGACAGGTTGGTGGGGAGTGCGGCGGGCGAGGCCGGCGCTTCGGGCAACTTGGCCGGCAAGAGCGATACAGCGCACAGGATAGCGGCTGCCGACGCGGCCAAAATATAAAACAGCGCGTCGAAACCCCATGAGTGGTGTACCCACGCGATCAGCGGCAGCACCGCTGCCAGCACGCTGAAACTCACGATAAAACGCGTACCGTAAATCGAGGCACGAAGCTCCGACTTCGCGAGCCTGCCGATCATGTAATCGTTGATCGGAATCTGCCCGAAGGCCCCCAGCATAAACCCGAGCGCAACGATCAGCGCCGGCCAGTCCGATAGCCCCGGCATCATCAGGAAGAAGGCGATCTGCAAAAGCGCGAGGCCTGAGAACACCAGCCGGGCGCCATAGCGGTCAAGCAAGCTGCCAACGACAAGCTGCGCGAACGATGCAATGCCAAAAACGAGAAAGGCTAGCCAACCCACTGCTGTAGCTGACGCTGCAATACCGCTAAGACGTTCCTCAAAGACCTTCGGCAGGGCAAACGTCGTCCCTTGAAAGACAATGCTGGAGACGGCGGTCGTGAAGAAGACAATGACCGAAATGCGAAGGAGCAGCCGGCGCCAGTCTGCGTCCTCGCGCCCTGCGGACGACGTCGATTTCGCCATCGACGTGACCGCCCCATTCCTCAGGCCAACCCTGTCGCGAAACGTGCCCAAATAAGCCAGCCCGACAAGAATGGAAAAAACACCCGGCAACCAGAATGCGGCGCGCCAGCCGGTTTGGTCGATCAGGAAGCCGGTGATCAACGCCGCGCTGCCAACACCCATGTTGCCCCACACGCCGTTGATAGCGATGTCCATGCCCATCCTTTTGCCGCCGCGCGCAACCATGGCGAGCCCAACGGGATGGTAGATCGCTCCGAACACGCCGACGACAAACAGACCCACGGCAATCTCAAGCGGGGTCTGCGCCAGTGAGGTCGCGATCGCAGCGAGGCCCACGCCGATGAAAAACACCGCCATCATGCCTTCGCGGCTCCAGCGGTCCGCAAGCCAGCCCGCCGGCAGGGCGAACAGGCCAAAGGCGATAAAGCCCGGCGTGGCATACGGGATCAGCTCTGCATACGAGAGGCCCCACTCCTGGCTCAAAACAAGCGCGGCAACCGTCGCGAAGATGAGCATGAACAGGTGATCGAGAAAGTGGCCGACGTTGAGAAAGAGGAAGTGCGTGCGGTCCTGCATGGCTCTCACGTGATGCGCGTATCCGAGATGATCGCAGGCACCATAGCCGTGGCGAATGATCGATGTTATGACAATCATTGTCGAATTCTTGCCAGTATGGGTTTGCGCAATCTGCCATGATGCAGCGATCTACCGATGCCGCCGACTACCAGGAGCTGCCCGTCGCGGTGGCCGTCATGCGCAAGCATTTTCCCGCCGATTGGGTCACACCCTTTCACAGTCATCGCAGAGACCAGCTTCTTCTCGCCTCTTCGGGAACCATGCGCGTGCGCACGCAAACCCATAGCTGGATCGTGCCTCCACAACGCGCCGTCTACATGCCGGGCGGCTTTGAGCATACGGTCGCGATGCGTGATCCCGTGGAGATGCGCACGCTCTACATCGAGCCGAAGGCGCACCGGGATCTTCCGAGCGCGTGCGTCGTCATCTCGCCGAGTGCCCTCCTGAAGGAGTTGATCAACGCCCTTCTGGATGAGCCGGTCGACTACAGCGATAGTAGCCGGGGCCTATGCCTCAGCCAGTTGATCCTTGAGGAGGTTTGCCGTGGCCGGTCGTTGGACCTGAGCATTCCAATGCCTTCGGATCCACGTCTGATGCGCGTCTGTGAGCACGTGCTCGGGAACCCTGGAGATCACGGCAGCCTCGGCAGCTATGCCGATTTGGCCGGAGCATCTGAACGGACACTGGCGCGCCTCAGCCAGGATGAACTCGGCATGGGCTTTGCGGCGTGGCGTCAGCACATCCGGTTTCATTATGCGCTGGAAGATCTGGCCCGCGGTACGCCGGTCGGCAAAGTCGCCCACGCCTGCGGCTATGCCAGCGTCAGCGCCTTTACGGCAGCCTTCCGCAAAAGCCTTGGCCACCCCCCAACCCGGATCTTGGAGCATCTGTCGGAGGTGAGTGGTTTGGAGGGGGCGTGACAGAGTTCCGTCTGTCGAGCCGTCGCCAGATCGCCCAAACGTCGTTAGACTGATGGCTTTCTTCGCCAGTCGAGCGAGACGATGAATATTGATCCGCGCAAGAAGCCGCTCTTCCGCAAGGTGAATACGCGCACGCGCGGGGTTCGCCACCACACCGGCGGAGATTATCGCCACGAACGCAACGCCAAGCAGGAAAAGCGGAACGAGGCCGATCAGGTCTCGCGAGGCTCAATGCACGGCCGGACGCAGCGCGGGCTCGACTACACACCGCTCTTCAGGTTTCTGCTCTCCAAGGTCGGAGAGAATTGGCAGGCGGTGCATGCCGAAGCCATAAGCCGGAATGACCGGGAGGAGCCGATTTTCTGGCTCGTCGCCCGCAACGAAGATGAGCAAAAGCCATACGTCAAAATTGGTGAAAGCAGCTATTTCAGCGGTCTATATGTCGATGAGAACGGCAAGCTCGCAAAAGTCGCGCCGGACCTGCGCAACGAGGACTTACAGCCGAGCTGTGCCTGCTGCACGCACACGTTCAACGGCGTTCCGTTCGCAAATAGATTTAAGCCGGAGTTTTAAAGGACCGCCCCAACGCGCAGGCGTTTCAAAGCTGGTAACCAGTCGCCCGGCACCTGCAGGACCCTTTGAGCCTATCGTGCTAAGGTTCCATTCCGATGTTTTATGAACTGAGGACGTCGCAATGGGTACAAGAGCTTTCCTCATCCCCATCGTTTGTGTTGCCGCATATTTTGCGGCCGCAGCAGGCACAGCGTGGTCATCGCCCCTCAATCCTGCCGGATGGAAACCATCAACACACGATCTCAATGCCGGGACGCTGACGCTGATCGGCTCTGGCAGGGCGTATGACAGAGGCCGATACCTGGATGATCCCTGGCCGGGGTATCGCGCGCGAGCCTCGCGGCGGGACGTTCCGATATATCCGAGCTACGGCGTGATCGAGGCGCCTCCCAGAGGCGCCGGCTGGTGGTCGAACGGCCGCGGCAGTTTTTATAAGGGATCGCGGTTCTACAGTGGCCCTGCCTTCCGCCCAGGCTGGCATCGCTGGTGACGGTGCGACAAACGCAAGGAGCGTGAACCATAAGCGAAACCCGCACCGTGCATGTTCGCATTGAGGGCCGCGTGCAGGGAGTGGGCTTTCGCGCTTGGGTCGAGAGAAGAGCCCTGACGCTGGGCCTCAGCGGATGGGTGAGAAACCGATATGACGGCGCGGTAGAAGCCGTGCTGCACGGTCCGCCCCGGCAAGTGGCCGACATGCTGCGCGCCTGCGAGGAGGGGCCGCGTGCCTCGCGCGTCACCCGCGTGGACGTGAGAGAAGAAAGCGGTGAGGCCTACAGTGGTTTCGAGGTGCGCCGGACTGAGTAACTCGTGGGTGCCGCTGACGGTGCCCAGATCTGTGCAAGGAGCGGCCCATCACTTTGGCGTTTTGATCGCTCCATCCGTGCTTTGAACAATTCGTGCCGTACGGGAATTAAATCTTCCGGGAGGCGCAGTATGGCCGATACGGCGAACAAAGCGAGGCGGCAGATGGCAGTTCGGATATTTAGCGAAACGCGGAAGCATTGGGCCCAGCAAAATTGGTATCAGCGCTTCGAGGAGATCATTGTCGTCGTCCTCAGCATTATCGTTGCCATCGTCATTCTCGTGGCGGTGCTCAACTTGGTGCTCACGTTGTACAACATGTTGCGCTTTAGCATTCTCGACGCGTCACACCCCGCAGCATTTCAAGCCGTTTTCGGGATGATCATGATTGTCATCATCGCCCTCGAATTCAATCACACCATCCTTGGCCAATTGGAGCGAGGGCTCGGCGTGGTCCACGTCCGCGCGGTGGTGCTGATTGCGCTGCTGGCCGTTCTTCGAAAATTCATTGTGACCGAGATCGGCGAAGCGGACGCAGACCTGCTGTTTGCCCTGTCAGCGTCGACCATTGCGCTGGGCGCCGTCTATTGGGCCATCCGCCAGCAGGATCACACCATGCGCAGCCGACAACCTGAAGGGGAATAGGGGGCATGTGGTGTCCGGCTCTCGTTCGGAAGCTAACATAGTACAGACGTAAGTAACTTCGCATTGACCCTAAGCCGTTACCACCACGACGGCTGCGGCGTCCGTGCGCCCGGCGCAGCGGTAGCTGTGGGGCGCGGATGGGTCAAAATAAATGGAGTCGGATGCATCGAGCGTGTGGTCCTCGCCGTCGATGGTGATTACGAGCCTGCCTTTGAGCACGTAAACGAGTTCAGCGCCGGGGTGGTCATGCGGCTCGGACGGGCCTGCCCCGGCTGGAAACTCGGCAAGGTAGCCTTCCAGCTTGCGATCTTTGACGGGAAAATCGAGGCTCTCAAAGAAATACACCGAGTTCTTTTGGCCTGGCTGGTTGGGTAGACGCAGGCGATCCCCTGCCCGCACGATGGCTGCAACGGGCCTCTCCGAGCTATCTGCAAAGAAATGCTCCAACCCGACGCCGAACACCAGCGCTATGCGCAAGAGGGTGGGTAGCGTCGGAAAAACCTGGCCACGCTCGATCTTCGATAGCATGGCGGGCGAAAGGCCAGTGTGCGTCCCAAGCTGCACTAGGCCGAGCTTCTTTCTCTGCCTCAATGCTCGAATCTTGGGGCCTATGGCGTACTGCTCAAGTCCTTCGGCAAGCGTGTCACTCAACATTTCTGCGCTCATTTTTTCGTCTCGCTCAAATCGCTCCAACATATTTTTATTATAAGTAAAACAGTATTTCATTTCACGAAAATATGACTCGCATTCAAATTGATTTTCTTTGTATGAAAAACTCGTTGGCCGCCGCAATTGGCGGTGCGCGGGATAACCAACCCGTCGAAGTAAGAGTCGAAGGAGGTAGTTATGAAGTCGCACCTGAAGACAGTCATGATCGCCGCCGTGGCGGGCATGGGCCTCGCCCTCGGCGCACCAGTCGCGCGCGCTACAGAGGACGCGCGCGCGATAGAGAAAGACATCGTCGAGACGGCGGTCGGCGCCGGTAAATTCGCCACACTAACCGAGGCGCTCGGCGCCGCCGGGCTGGTCGATACGCTGAAAGGTAAAGGTCCGTTCACAGTCTTCGCGCCTACAGACGAGGCGTTTGCCAAACTGCAAGCGGGAACCTTGGAGTCTCTGCTGGCGCCTGAGAACAAAGAACAACTGACGGCGATCCTCACCTATCACGTGGTGCCAGGCGTCGTTACGGCGGCAGACGTCGTGAAACTCGACGAAGCGAAAACGGTGAACGGCCAGAAGGTTGCTGTGAAGACGAGCGGCGACACCGTGATGATTAACGGCGCCAACGTCATCACGACCGACATCGCCGCGTCGAACGGCATAATCCACGTGATCGACACTGTGATCATGCCGCCGAAGATCTAGGCCGCCGGCTGAAACGAAAACTTGCCGGGCGGACGCTTGCGGTTGCCTGGCTCCATTTCGAAGGAGTGATACGCATGAAATCGTTGAACCTGATTACGCTGGTACTCGTAATCGTCGGCGCCCTGAACTGGGGCCTCGTTGGATTATTCAACTTCAACCTCGTCGCCGCCATTTTTGGTGAAGGTTCGTCCCTGGCGCGTCTCGTCTATGCCCTCGTTGGATTGTCCGCACTGTGGCAGTTGATCCCACTCGTTACCGCATTGAGGACGGACGAAGTTTCCGCCATGCGCGGACGGTCGCCGAACTGACCAAGGATCTCCGCTGCTGCCGCCCTTTCGGCCGCAGCAGGCTAACTTCGTTGTATCGATGAGGCTGGAACTGGCGACGTTGTCGCCTTCAAGAACTCGGCTCACGAGTTGTCTGCTGTTCCCATCTGATTGGAAGCTCGAGGTGCCTGACGTATGACACACCGCTGTATTGTATGCTCTCTCAATCGAGCACTCTTGGCTCTTAGTCGCGACGACGGTTTGCGTCACAGCTATTTGCTCAGGCGATGGCAAAGCCCCGATATCGCATCCTGCAGATATCAAACTTCAAGGGGAACAGTCCTGAGGCAGATGAAGATCGCGGTCGAACGCTCCGCGATCCACGTCAATGAGCCTTAGAGATTAGCATTCGTCGGACGCGAGAGGTCCCCCCGCCTCTTGCCTCCGTCGACCAGGTGGCCAGAGCAGACTACGAGCCAAGCCCCCCGTGCCGGTATGTCGCTCGGCCACCTGGATTCCCTTTACGCACAAGGTGAGAGCATCGCAGGCTCCAAAAGAGATCGAGGTCAGCTCGTGCGCCTGGAGCAGAACGCGCCCGTCACTCCCAACGAGCTTGAGCGCACCCCAACCTACCCCGGCAACGCAAGCGTATCGGTATGGCCGATGATGGCGCCGGTGCGTTTCAGTCCCACCCAACGCTCCAGCGTTTTCGCATCCACGGCCCCGGTTTCGGCCACAGCGGCGGCGTGGCCCGCCTGAAGTTCAGCAATCAACGCCGCGTCCGAGGGCCCGAGGTCCCAGGGGCTATCGCCCTCCAGAACGCTATAGCCGTGCAGCCGGAATTGTTCGCCGAGTTCAAGCGCGGAGGTCGGACCGGCAGCCGACCCAAAACCCTTGTCCCGCATCTGATGCCGGTGGAACGCCGCAACAATCGCGTTGTCGCTCGGATGGTGCGGGCTCCAGCGCTGCCGGCCGTTATAAGTCAGAACAGTATAAAACGCTGCCTTGCGCGCGACGACCGCCGCAGCAAAGCGCTGCATGAAGGCGACCGACGTCAGATCGAAAAATGCGGCTGAGGTCACCAGATCGGGATGTTCCCCGAGCGCGCCTTCAAGATCGGCATTGAGGTCGAACTGATGGAACGTGACGTCGATGTGTTTGCCGTCCTTTTCCAAGACGAGCTGCGCGTCCTCGGACTTTGACGCATCGGCCCAGTCCATGAGCCGCTCGCGTGCGGCCGTCAGGAGATTGGCGTCATAATCGACAAGCCGCCATGTCTGCCGGTCTGGCAGAAGTAGGGCGGTGGCCTTGAGATTGGAGGCCGCCCCGCAGCCGATATCGACGATCGAGACAGCTTCGCGCTGGGCAAGCCGCGCCGAAAGCGCGCTGGCGATTTCCCGATTGCGCGCACGGTGATCGGCAGGCTCTCGCAGCCCGAGCCACTCGGCCGAAAAACCACTCATGTCGGAATATCCAGGATCGCCGCAGCGACGCGTCTCGCAGTTTCGTTCCAAGTCGGCAGCGAACGCCCATGCTCCCACGACGCATCGGCGAGCCGCACCCTCAGCCGTTTGTCGGTAAGCGCCGACTCCAGCGCCTTCGTCAGTGCAGCGACGTCTCCCGGCGGCACTTTCAGGGCTGCGCCATCGGGAACCGTTTCGGCGGCTGCGCCACCCGTCGAGCAAATGATCGGCAACCCGCGCGCCATCGCTTCCGCGAGCGCCATGCCATATCCCTCGAAACGAGACGGCATAACGAAAAGGTCGGTGCTCTCATAAAAGCGGTCGAGGGTCGCAGGAACGACGACGCCGGGCAGGCTCACGCGATCTTCCAGCTTGGCGGCGGCAATCTGCGCGTTGAGCGCCGCCACCGTCTCGCGGTCACGGTCCAACGCACCCGCGATGTTCACCCGCCAATCGAGATGCTTCAGCGGCAGCAGGGCCTCGATCAAAACATCGTACGCCTTTCGCGGCGTCACGGTCCCGACGCAGAGCAATTGCAGTGGTGTTCCGGTGCCGGTCGCCCGCAGAGCTGGATCCGTGCCGGGTAAGGCGACCGTCACGCGGTCCTTCGCCACCCCATAATCGGCTTCCAGAATGCGTTGTGTCGCCGGACTCGTGACGACGACTTTGTCGGCCAAGGCGAGAGCCGCGCGCTCGCTCGCTTCCAATTCCGCGCGGCGGCGTTCCGACAGACCCGTTTCGAGCGCCAAAGGGTGATGGACGAGAGCAATGATGCGCCGGTTGATCTTTTCGATCACCGAAGACGGCATGGCTCCATATGCCAAGCCGTCGATGAGAAGCGTCGAATTCGGAGGTGCCGAGTTGAGAGTATCGACAGCCGCCGCGAGATCACCCTGGGACGGCGCTGGATATGTCCCTGGAAGTTCCAGGTGACGCACATTGACACCGAACGACGGCAGCATTGTCAGGAGCCGCCGATCGTAGCCATAGCCGCCCGTCGGACTGTCGATATCGCCGGGAATGGCAAAGCAGGTTTCAGTCACCGATAGGCCCCTCATAGGATGCCCGCGCAAGGTCCGTTTCACTCAACGTTACCCGGATCTTGGCGAGGCCGCTGGACCCTTCGCCGAGACCGCCGCTGCGCGCAGCCCGCGCGATCTCGTCGAAAATGTGCTTCGCCAGGAACTCCGTCGTCGTGAGCTTGCCGGTAAATTGCGTCAATTCGTCGAGGTTCTGATAGGCAAGTGGTTTCAGCGTGTCGTTCAAAACTTGCAGCGCCGCGCCAATGTCGACAACGACGTTGTGCCGCGTCAGCTCAGCGCGGAAGAAGGCGACATCGACAACGAATGTCGCGCCGTGCATTTTTTGCGCTGGACCGAAGAATGGGTCGGGAAGGCTGTGAGCGATCATGATGCGGTCGCGCACTTCAACGGAAAACATGGGCTATTTGCTCCTATTGGGTTTTCAAGCTCACGCATAATTGAGGACAGGCGCGAGTTTACTCGCCGGTCCATTGAGAATGGCAGGGATCAGGTCGGCGGCGTCGCGAAAGGAGATCTCATCGTAAACAAGTTGATCAAGCACGGGATCGCGTAAAAGTTTCAAGGCCGTTGCGAGACGGCGGCTATAAGACCAGCGCGCGCGCCGAGAGGCGGAGACTTGGCCGACTTGCGACGATTGCAACGTTAAACGGCGGCTATGAAACGCCCCGCCCAGCGAGACCTGTTGCTGACTCGCACCGTACCATGACAATTCAATCACACGCGCTTCAAACCCGGCGCAATTGATCGCAGTCGTCAGTCCTTCCGAACTCGCGCTTGTGTGAAATACGACGTCGGCGTCCTGCGTTGCCTGATCAGGCAACGCGAAATCGCCACCAAAGTCCTGAACGAGCGCGCGCCGGCTCGGATCAATGTCGATCACGGTAACCTCAGCATGCGGCAATTGCGCCGCGATCCGTGCGACCAGCAGTCCGACAACCCCCGCACCCACGACCACGATACGATCCCCCGGCCCGGTTGCCGCATCCCAATGGGCGTTCAGTGCCGTTTCCATATTGGCCGCCAGCGTCGCCCGCTTGGCCGGCACATCTTCCGGGACCACCGCCAATGCGGCGATGGGTGCGACAAAGATGTCCTGGTGCGGATGAAGGCAAAAAACCGTTTTACCTACGAGGTCTTCCGGGCCGTCCTCGACGATCCCGGTCGCGCAATAGCCGTATTTAACTGGGAAAGGAAAATCGCCCGACTGAAAAGGAGCCCGCATTCGGGGCCACTCGCTTTCAGGGACGGCTCCATTCAGAACGAGGCGTTCCGTGCCACGGCTTATTCCGCTGTACAACGCGCGCACCACCGCTTCATTCGGAGCCGGAGCTTTCAAAGTTTCAACACGGATCTCTGCGACGCCAGGATTGGTAAACCAAACGGCGCGGCCAATGTGTCGCTTGCCAGTCGATTTGCGTACCGTCATATCGAGAGCCTTTGAAGTTGGCGCGGCCTGGAGCCAGCGCCACGAAAATGAGATGTGATCATGAGCGAGACGTTAGACCAGGCGAACGAGCCGCGATTTAGCGCGGGAAAGCCGACGCTTAGCGTACCCAGTGGCCTCCAGTCCATGCCTGAACTTCAGCGCCGCAGAACAATCGTAGCGGCACTGAACGTAGTGACATACGCCGTAATGATGGCGGCGGCCGCATTCTTGCTGAGTGCGGGAGGTTGGACCACGGTCGATCTGGTCGTATTCCTGTGCCTGATGATCGGTACGCCTTGGGCCATACTCGGCTTCTGGAATGCGGTTATCGGTTTGTGGCTGCTGCACGGTCACAAGGCTCCCATGGCCGCCGTCGCCCCTTTTGCGCGCGCTGCGGATGATCTGACCCCGCTCTACGTCAAGACGGCGGTGTTCATGACGTTGCGCAACGAAGACCCCAAACGCGCCGTTGCGCGGCTGCAGACGATCAAGCGCAGTCTCGATGCGACCGGTGAAGGCGCCACGTTCAGCTATTTCCTCTTGAGCGACACCAACGTCACCGAAGTGGCTGAGCTTGAGGAGCAACTTGCAGCCGAATGGCAGGCCTCCGACCCCGACGGCGAGCGCATCGTCTATCGCCGTCGCGCAGATAATGTTGGCTTCAAGGCCGGAAACGTTCGAGATTTCTGTGCGCGCTGGGGCGACCAGTTCGAGCTGATGCTTCCGCTTGATGCTGATAGCCTGATGTCCGGCGACGCCATCGTTAAAATGGCTCGTATGATGCAGGCGCATCCGCGACTAGGCATTCTGCAGAGCCTGGTGGTCGGCATGCCGTCATCGAGCGCCTTTGCGCGCATCTTCCAGTTCGGTATGCGCCATGGGATGCGTTCCTACACCATGGGCCAAGCCTGGTGGGTCGCCGATTGCGGTCCCTTCTGGGGGCACAACGCGATGGTACGCGTTCATCCCTTCTACAACGATTGCGAGCTACCGGTGCTTCCAGGTAAGCCTCCCCTCGGTGGCCATGTCCTGTCACACGATCAGGTCGAAGCGACCTTGATGAGACGGGCAGGTTATGAAGTTCGGGTGCTGCCTTTCGAGATCGGATCGTGGGAAGAAAATCCGCCCACGATGCTCGACTTCGCCAAGCGCGAAGTGCGCTGGTGCCAGGGCAATTTGCAGTACATCAAGCTGCTGAACCTTCCCGGCCTCTTGCCCCTAAGCCGCTTTCAGCTTCTGTGGGCTGTCCTGATGTTCCTTGGTGTACCGGCATTGACCGTCATCATCGCGCTGCTGCCGGCATTAGCGTTAGAGGCGCGCACGATCCCGGATTATCCCGCAGGCCTCGCGATTACGCTCTATCTGGCATTTATGCTTATGCATTTGACGCCAAAGCTCGCAGGGCTTGTCGATGCCATGCTGACCAAGGGCGGAGTCGCGAGTTTCGGCGGGCCGCTTCGCTTCACCTTCAGCGCGACCACGGAACTCGTCTTCTCGTTTCTGCAGGGCGCAGTTTCCGCGATCCGCACCAGCGTCTTCATGTTTGGCCTCCTATTGGGCCGTTCAGTGGTGTGGGGCGGGCAGTCGCGTGATGCATATGGGCTTTCATGGACAACAGCCGCCCTTGATTTGTGGCCGCAAACGATATTCGGCCTTCTTGTGTGCGGCGCTCTGGCGGTCATCTCACCTGAGACGCTCATGTGGAGTTTACCACTGACGGCCGGTTATCTCTTGGCGATACCGTTTGCTGTGTTTACGGCGTCGCCGCGATTGGGCGCTTGGCTGCAGCGCAATCGGCTGTGTGCTATTCCTGAAGACCTCGTCACACCACCCGAGATCGCAACGGTACAGCAGGAAAGTGTGTTCCCGTTGGGAAAAAGCGCTTCTCCTCGTCGCGAACTTGAGACCGTCTAGGAAGGCAAACACCGTCGATGGTTTCCAGCGCTCTGCATGGCTTGTCCCGATCCTTGCGTGTTTATTACGGGGACCAGAAGCGCCAGCGAGCGATGCGGGAGCTCTATGCCACGTTCATCTCTGAAGGAGACTTGGCCTTTGATGTGGGTGCGCATGTTGGGGACCGCACAGGCGTCTTTCGGAGCCTTGGAGCTCGTGTCGTCGCGCTGGAACCCCAGCCCCTCCCCGGTCGCGCCCTGCGGTTGATCTATGCCCGCGATCCGGACGTAACCATTGTCTCCGCCGCAGCCGCCGACCACGACGGAACCGTTCGCATGCACGTCAATACGGCGAACCCGACGGTTTCAACCGCCTCAGGTGATTTTCTCGCCCAGGCCGAGGGAGCAGCAGGCTGGGAGGGACAGACATGGGATCAGGTCATTGAGGTCCGTGCAGTGACGCTTGATCACCTGATCGACCGGTATGGACACCCAGCCTTCATAAAGATTGACGTCGAAGGTTTTGAGGACCGTGTTCTGGCGGGACTGTCGGAGCCTGTGCCCGCGCTTTCGTTTGAATTCACGACCATCGATCGTGACGTTGCTTGCCGCGGCTTGGAACGGCTCGCGGCCCTTGGACCTTACCGCTACGACATAGCCCTAGGTGAGACGCAGCAACTGACGTTTGGCGAGGGCCGTGAGCTGGATGCGCGAACCATGGCTGCTCACGTGCGTGCATTGCCCCACGAGGTTAATTCCGGAGATATCTATGCCAGGCTCGCAAATTAAGATCGAGGCGCCGGTGAGGTTTATGTTCCTCCTGGCGACCGCGCTGATCTCCGGAGCTGTTGCGGTTAAAGCCGCTTCGCTAGACATGCTCGGGGTAAAGGTCGAGAACCTGAGCGAGCCGGTCCTCTGCGCCGAAAAGGATAACGTCACGCTGACCTTTGCTTCGCCCGACGTGAAGCAGTTCCGCATCGAAGCAGCGCATCCGGCCTACATCAACGCTCTGCAGAGCGACAGCTTTCAGCCGGATTGGACTGCGTGCGACTTTGCAGAGGAGGCGTTGAGCCAGCCGCCGCCACCACGCAAGGTGACACTCTATGAGGGCATTGATGTTTGGATTACCGGATACACGTTTCCGAATTTTTGGCGGGACCGTAAGGTTCCGGTCCGGGTTGGTGACAAGGTTGATGATGGCTTTCACCTGATCCAGGTGTGGGTACGCCGCAATGAGCGCTCAGAGGAGGTTCTCGTGCTTTATCCGCCGGACGGATACTGGCGAGCACGCCCCTTGCCTCCGAAGCATCTTGGCTGGAGCGCCTATGGTTCATCGTTCCTCGTCGGGCCGGTCAAACAAGACGGCCGGCCGGTCGTAGATCTCGATGAAGTGACGTTCGACCCGGAAACGCTGACGTTCAATCTAAAGTTCTCGGGAGGCGGCAGCGCTAGGTTGAAGATCAGCCGTCTGGACAACAACGCACAGGTCATTGATGTGACTTTCGATAAGCCGATAACGGATCATCCCTTTGCCGCGTTACGCTCCATGTACGTGACCCGCTTCAATAATGACGCCGCCGACGTCGCGGTTCTGGAGAAGGGGGCAAAATCCTGGCTGGAAGAACCTGTCATGTCCTTCTCGGGCGCGAAGAGCGCAACAGACGTCTGGCTCGGCCGCAATGACTTTTCGCGTCACAATACGTCTGCGCCAGATATGGTGTTGGAAGCGTTCTCTGACGGTACGAAGCAGCCAAAGGATTGGGAACGGTCAGTCACCCATTCCGAAATATCTCGCCGAGAGCATCCTCCCGTCGAGTAGCGCGCGCTGCATTTTGGGACGGCTTTACCAAGCCAAAAACGGCATCGCGGCGACGGCGCTGGGCGACGCACCGTGAAGCAAGCCGTCCAGCCGGTCGCGGCAAATCACACCATCCGACATGGTATCTTCGCGGTGTATGCCGCCAGCAATAAACAGCGCGTCGACGCCGAAAATCTCTGCGGCTTTTAAATCCGTGCGCACGGCATCGCCGATCCCTAAAATCCGCTCCTTCGCGATCGACACGTCACGTAGCTTTTCCGCGAGGCCATGCGCTGAGCCGTAGGCAGAGATGTAAGGTTTGCCCGCCCAGTAAACGTCTCCGCCAAGGTGCGCGTAAAGATCAGCAATAGCACCTGCGCATAGGTACAGCCGCCCCCCGACATCGACGACGAGATCCGGATTCGCACACACAAATGGTAGGTCCCGTGCCCGGGCTTGCTCGAGTATGGGCAAATAGCTTTCGGCCGTCTCGTGAATGTCGTCGTCAAGGCCGGAGCACAAAATGGCGTCTGCATCTTCGAGCGATGAGAATCGTGCCGGTACGGCCTCGAACAGTGCTGCGTCTCGATCGCGCGGGCCAATCGTATAAACCTGCCGATAAGACTGATCCCGCAGATGTGTGAGCGCGATATCACCGGAAGATACGATCGCGTCCCATGCTGTCCGCGAGAGCTTCCGGGAGTCGAGCATCGCCGCAACCTGATGATTGGGGACGGGCGCGTTGGAAACCAGAATGACGGTGCCGCCGGCGCGGCGAAACTTGTTGAGCGCGTCGTCGGCCGCCGGCAAAGCCTTGAAGCCGTCATGCACGACCCCCCACACGTCGCAGAAGAGGACGTCATAACGCGCGAGAAGGTCTTCCGCACGATTGAGCACGGGGACGGGAGCACGCTCCGCAGCGGTACCGTTTTGCATGAGTGGAATAAGGCCTTTCCTAGAACTGCAATGTGAGCGCCTGCCCGGATAGCTTTTAAATAGGCCACCCGCGGCGGCGTGGCCTGTTTCACCTTGCCGCAGCACTAGCGCCATTTAGGCACCTCCACGCAAGTGGAGACCTAAACTGCCTAAACTTCGCGAACGGTTGATTTCGCTCTAGCCGTTAACGAGAATTTCTGCATGCTGATCTTTCGCTGTGCAACGTTTCTCTTGAAGCGCTTCCAGAGAAAAGCCGGCACTTCGCTTAGCGGGCATGAGAGATGGGCACCAATAATGCCAAAGGGTGCGACCCATGACGAAGATGCACGAGCATGACCGATTGGGCAGGGTACGACGTTCCGTCGGCTTGGATCGCCTGCGCTACATCTATCATCTGACGGCATTGCGCATTCACAGCGAGATCAGAAACTACAGTCTCGGGTTTCTCTGGTGGTTTCTTGATCCGTTGATCAATACCGCGATCCTCTATGTGATCACGGCCGTAATTCTCCAAATGCGCAATGAGGATATGGCACTCAATATTCTCATCGGCCTGCTCGTTTTTCGCTTCCTGCAGTCGGCGATCACAAAGGGGGCGGGCTCCTTGCGTCCGGCATTCAAGCTCTCGGAGCGGCTCTATGTGCCCAAGTATGTTTTCGTTATCAGCGATGTTTTGGCGGAGGCGTTTAAGTTTGTTATTGGCACGACCTTTGTCATCGCTCTCCTTTGGCTTTTAGGCAGCGGGGATGTTTCGGCCCCGCAGGTTCTTATCGTAACCGCAGTCGCGTTCCTGTTTAGCCTCGCATGTGCGTCGTTGGTCTCTGTTGCCGCCGGTCTGGTCCGTGATGTCCAGGTCGCCATCCAGTACGCGTTTCGGCTGCTGTTTTTTGTTTCCGGTACTTTCTTTAGTCTCGAACAGGTTCCGACAGAGTGGCAAACCACATTTCTGCTGAACCCCTTTGCGCTGTTGATCCAGGAATACCGGGTGGCGCTGATGCTGCCGGAACAATTGAACTACGCGTTCCTCGGCTTGTTGATGGCGGTTTCACTCATTCTGCTAGCGTTCGGTCAGTGGATACTCATCCGTTATGACCGCGTGCTGCCGAAATATGTGATTTGAGGGGGCAATAACGTGAGGGGGGGAAAGCCGAAGAAAGAAGAAGTGACGTCCGGGAGACCGCGCGAACTTAGCGCAAACGATATCGCTCAAGGCCTAGCCGTACGCGTGACGCGTATGGGCGTGAAGTTACCGTTAGGACGGGGCGCGTCGCGTTTGTGGGGGCGGCGCCACTGGGCGTTGCGTGACATCAACTTCGAAGTTCAGCGCGGCGAAGCGATCGGCGTTCTCGGCAACAACGGCAGCGGGAAATCGAGTCTTCTCCGCGCCATCGCAGGCATCATTTCTCCGGACGAAGGAGAGATCGGCGTGGCGCCGGATCTGTCGGCCGCCATACTCTCACCCGGGGCTGGTTTCCAACCCCACCTGACCGGCCGGGAAAATGTTTACAATTCGTCGCTCTATCAAGGGCATCTCCCCAAGACGGTGGTTTCAAAGTTTCAGGAAATCGTGGAGTTCGCTGGCATTGGTGCGTGGGTGGACCAACCCGTTGCAACCTATTCGGCTGGGATGCGGCTTCGCCTTGGGTTCAGCCTCGCGCTTCATCTTCCGCCGGATGTTTTGATGATCGACGAGACACTCTCTGCCGGAGACACTGCGTTCCGGGCTAGAGCGAAGGAGTTGATCGAACAGCTGATATCGAGTGAACGTACCGTTCTTATTGTTTCGCACAATGCCGATACCCTGCGCGGTCTGTGTACGAAAGGGGTGGTTCTGGATCGGGGTCGTCAGATCGCTGTTTGCGATATTAGCGAAGCCATTGAAACCAGCCAATCCATCTCATTGCAACGCGAGACACCGTCGCTTGCGATTAGGGGCGGATGTTCTCAAGCTAGCAAAGTCACTCAAGAGCTATTGGCACTTCAAAAACAGTTAGGTGCACTGCAAACAAAAGCGATGATGCAGGCGCAAGCGGTTCGTGAGTCTACCGAAGGCTACGTCGCAGCGCTCGAGGAGGTCATCCAGTTTGAGAAAAAGAGGACAGAGCGAGGCCGCGACGTTGCGCCTCCGTCATCTGGAGTAGCGCATGCTACTCAGACCGATGAGAAAGTTTACAGAAAACTGCACGACACCAAGGCCCAACGGCGGGAAGCCCTCGCTGAGGAACAGCGCTTGGACATGCAGTTGGCCGATTTGCGCGAGCACTTAGCCGGCCTGCAGGGGCAACTCAAAGGGCTTTGAGCCTACTTCCAGAGTTTTCTGTCGGCCAATATAATTTTTTTTGGCCCTCAATTCATACCAAAAAGCCCGAATTACGGGCATTTCGGAGAGATAGATAAAATTCGAGCGAAACTTGCACGGCTTAGCTAGCGTGATCGCAATTTGGCACTGTTACAAAGGCAGCATAGCAGACATAAAAAAATACAGGGCACGTCAAATGAGTAACGGTTCAGTAATGCGTCTCCTGGCCAAGCGCCAGGGCGAGGTTAGCGAGTGGCTCGAGAACGAGTCGCCCTACACGATGTTCGATCAGAAACATCTCGAATCCGGCACAGCTGAGCAGGCCTACTGGCACTACGGCTATGTTTCGGCGATCAACGATGTCATGCGCCTTCTCGGCGAGACATCCACGTCCGAAGGAAATTCACGCAGCTCCCACTGAGCGTTGCGTGCTGCGTTGTTGGGGCGGTCAGAAGATGATTCTGATCAGTCAGCGCAGCACGCTCGCCAGATGGGTCGATGAGGGTAGCCGCATCTGCGACTACGGTTGCGCAGGCTGGGATAAGTGGCCGGCGCGAACGATTTTTTAGCATGCCTGTAAACTGCCGCACGTTCCGCTCTCCAGACGTGCGGCCTTTTTTGCTGGCCGCGTTATCGGGTCAGCACTAAAGTTCACGATCGGCTGGTCTTGCATTCATCGCCAGCCATGTCGGACAATACCGCCATGCATTTCGATTTTGATCATATGGAGCGGCTCGGAGCCCGTTCCCACTCGTTCGACGCCGGTGAGAAAATCTTCCTACAGAATGAGCACGGCAACGTCTTATACGTTGTGCGCACCGGCCGGGTCGAAGTCATCACGTTTGGCAAAGTTCTCGAAAAAGTTGGCGCAAACGGCATCGTCGGCGAGATCGCGTTTGTCGATGGTGGACCGCGCAGCGCCGCGGCGCTGGCGTCTGAGAAAACCGACGTCATGGTTCTCGACAAGGATGCCTTTTTCGCGATCATCCGCGAAGATCCGGATTTCGCGTTTCATGTCATGCGCGTGATGGCTGAGAGATTGCGCCGCCTTAACTTGGTTGGGCATCACTGATGTCTACACAACACCGCGCCACGTGCCGTAACGCGACCTGCACAGCAGGGTTGCGCGAGAAGATATGTTTCCGGCTCACCGCCTCTGTATATAAGGCCAGCACAAGCCTATAGTATGATCACATCACGAGCCGCCGTTCGTTAGATGTCGGAGGGCCCCTGCAGCCGCAATGTGCTGGCGCGCGTTCGTGCCGATTGCCGTTTGGAGAATTTGAATGTCGAACGAGTACGAAACGGACCCCGCCGAAACCCGCGAATGGGTGGACGCGATCAATTCAGTGATTGCCTTTGAGGGGTCCGGTCGCGCCGACGATATTCTTGAGCACGTCGTCGCTACAGCGCGCCGCTCAGGTGCCAAGCTGCCCTTCGCCGCCAACACGGCATATATCAACACGATCCCGGTCGGTGAGCAGCCCGAGTATCCTGGTGTTTATACGCTCGAGCACCGCCTCCGTGCCGCAATCCGCTGGAACGCTGCCGCGATCGTCCTAAAAGCCAACAAGGAATCTAGCGAACTCGGCGGCCACATTGCGAGCTTCCAGTCCGCGGCGACGCTCTACGACACCGGATTCATGCACTTCTGGCACGCTCCCAGCGAAATGCACGGGGGCGATCTAATTATGGTGCAGGGGCACTCATCGCCTGGCATCTATGCCCGCGCCTTTATTGAGGGGCGTCTCACGGAAGAGCAGCTCCTGAATTTCCGTCAGGAGACGGATGGCAAGGGCCTGTCGTCCTATCCACATCCTTGGTTGATGCCTGATTTCTGGCAGTTCCCGACGGTCTCGATGGGATTGGGGCCGCTGATGGCAATTTATCAGGCGCGCTTTCTGAAATACCTGCATTGCCGCGGCTTGGCCGATACCGAGAACCGTAAGGTTTGGGTGTTCTGCGGCGATGGCGAGATGGACGAGCCCGAGAGTCTTGGAGCCATCACGCTAGCGGGCCGTGAAAAGCTCGACAACCTCATTTTTGTCGTCAACTGCAACCTGCAGCGGCTCGATGGGCCGGTCCGGGGCAACGGTAAGATCATTCAGGAGTTGGAGGCGGATTTCCGTGGCTCCGGCTGGAATGTGATCAAATGCATTTGGGGCTCTCAGTGGGATGAGCTTCTGGCTGTCGATCACACAGGGCGTCTGCGCCAGCTCATGGAAGAATGTGTCGACGGCGAGTACCAGGACTTCAAGTCGAAGAACGGCGCTTACATCCGTGAGAAATTCTTTGGCCGGTATCCTGAAACCGCGGCGATGGTTGCGGATTGGTCCGATGCCAAGATCTGGAAGCTGACGCGCGGTGGCCACGACTCGCGCAAGGTCTACGCCGCTTACAAGGCCGCTGTCAGCAGCAAGGGGATGCCGACGGTGATCCTCGCCAAAACCGTCAAGGGTTATGGCATGGGGTCTGCTGGCGAAGGGCAGATGATTACTCACCAGCAGAAGAAGATGGGCCGCGCGGACCTGATGCAGTTCCGTGACCGCTTTGAGGTCCCGGTCAGCGATGATGAAATCGATGAGATCCCGTTCGTACGGTTTGCCGAAGATTCCGAAGAGATGCGCTACATGCGCGAGCGGCGCGAAGCACTGGGCGGCTATCTGCCCGTGCGCCGCCCAAAATCTGATGTTGAGCTTCAGGTGCCACCATTGTCGGCCTTTGAAACACAACTCAAGGGCTCGGGCGAAGGCCGGCAGGTCTCTACGACAATGGCGTTCGTACGCATCCTGAATACGCTGTTGCGCGACAAATCCCTAGGCAAGCGGGTCGTACCGATCGTGCCCGATGAAAGCCGCACCTTCGGCATGGAGGGCATGTTCCGTCAGTTCGGCATTTTCTCCCAGGCCGGGCAGCTCTATAGCCCGCAGGATGCCGACCAGCTTATGTACTACAAGGAAGACAAGACCGGTCAGATGCTCCAGGAGGGCATCAACGAACCCGGAGCCATGTCGAGCTGGATCGCGGCGGCGACGAGCTATTCGACGTCCAATTGCCCGATGATCCCATTTTACATTTACTACTCCATGTTCGGCTTCCAGAGGGTCGGTGACCTTGCCTGGGCAGCGGGCGACATGCGCGCGCGTGGTTTCTTGATTGGCGGCACATCGGGGCGGACGACGCTCAACGGTGAAGGCCTCCAACACCAGGATGGCCACAGCCACATTCTCTCGTCCACGATCCCCAACTGCGTCTCCTACGACCCAACGTACGCTTACGAACTCGCCGTTATCATCCAGAACGGCCTAAAGCGCATGATCGGTGACCAGGAAGACGTGTTCCATTACATCACCGTTCTCAACGAGAACTACGAACACCCCGCGATGCCGGAAGGCGCTGAAGAGGGGATCATTAAGGGCATCTACTTGCTCAAGGCCGCTGATCCAGAGGCCAAGGGCTTTAAGGTGCAGCTGATGGGCTGCGGGGCGATCCTCCGTGAAGTCATCGCAGGCGCCGAACTCCTTGAGAAGGACTTCGGTATTTCGGCTGATATCTGGTCTGTAACAAGCTTCACCGAACTCGGCCGCGAAGCCAGAGCCATCGAACGTTGGAACATGCTTCATCCCTTGGAGCCTGCGCGCGTGCCGTTCGTCACTGAAACACTCGCCGGACGCGGTGAAGGCCCCTTCATCGCAGCGACCGACTACACCAAGGCATTCGCGGACCAGATCGGAGACTTTGTGCCAGGCGCCTATCGCGTGCTGGGGACCGATGGTTTCGGGCGTTCGGATTTCCGGCGCAAGCTTCGCCGTCACTTCGAGGTGGACCGCCACTTCGTCGCTGTCTCGGCGTTGAAAGCGCTGGCGGACGAAAACAAGGTGCCCTCTACCAAGGTCGCCGAGGCGATCAAGAAGTACGGCATTGATCCCGAAAAGCCCGATCCCGCCACCGTTTAGTTCCGATCCGTTTCCATCATCGGCCCTTTCGGCCGAACCTCACACAATCGCCCGTCAATGAAAGGCCAGCAGCCAGTGTCCCTGATTGATGTAAAGGTCCCAGACATTGGTGACTTCCAAGACATTCCAGTGATCGAAGTTTTGGTGAAACCAGGTGACGAGGTTTCGCCGGAAGACCCGCTCGTAACGCTGGAAAGCGACAAGGCGACGATGGAAGTCCCCTCTCCCGCAGCAGGCAAAGTCGTCGAAGTTCTTGTAAACATCGGCGACAAGGTCAGCGAAGGCAGCGCCATTATCAAGCTGGAGTCGGCAGCTGATGTCGCAAGTGCGGGCGGCAAGGCACCCAAGCAGAGCGCTGCCCCCCCTCCACCTGCGCCTGAGGTGGTCACACCGCCCGCTTCGCAGAAAACTGAACCGTCCACACCGCCCCCATCCGGCGGCGCCTCTTCGAGCGGACTGCCACCACCGATGGACTTCGGCGGAGTTCATGCAAGCCCGTCGGTCCGTCGGCTGGCTCGTGAGCTTGGTGTCGACCTGACCCAACTGAAGGGCACAGGCGAAAAAGGCCGGGTAACGAAGGACGACGTCAAACGGGCGCTGGCGGGTGCACCGGATGCGGGTATGTCCGGCCGCGGTATTCCCGATATTCCGGCTCAGGATTTCTCCAAATACGGAGAGATCGAAACCATCCCCCTGACACGCCTGCGGAAGCTTTCCGGACCCGCACTGCATCGCGCTTGGCTCAACATTCCGCACGTCACGCATACAGATGAAGCGGACATCACTGATCTCGAAAACTACCGTAAGACGATTGACGCGGCTGCCAAGGAGAAAGGCTACCGCGTTACCTTGCTCGCCTTCCTCATGAAGGCGGCGGTCGTCGCGCTTAAGGCGTATCCGACGTTCAATGCGTCTCTGAGCCCGACCAAAGACTCCTTGATCCTTAAGAAATACTACCACTTGGGCATCGCGGTCGATACGCCGGACGGCCTCGTTGTGCCTGTGATCAAGGACGTTGATCGCAAAGGCATCATGGAGTTGTCGCAGGAGCTGAGCGAAGTCTCCGCCCGCATGCGCGACGGCAAGATAACGCCTGCGGACATCCAGGGCGCAACGTTCTCGATTTCGAGTTTAGGCGGTATCGGCGGCACGAATTTCACGCCGATCGTCAACGCACCGGAAGTGGCAATCCTCGGTGTTGTTCGCGCGGCGATGAAGCCCGTTTGGGATGGGGCCGAATTTAAGCCGCGCCTGATGTTGCCGCTCTGCGTGTCCTACGACCATCGCGTTATCGACGGGGCCTTGGCCGCGCGCTTCACCAGAAAATTTGCGGACGTACTTGCCGATGTCCGTCAGCTCGTTCTCTGACGAACATCCCGGAGACCACAATGGCTAAAGAGACCGTCAAAGAAGTTCGTATTCCCGATATCGGCGACTTTAGCGATGTTCCCGTTATCGAAATCCTGGTGAAGCCCGGCGACACGGTTCAGCCGGAAGATCCGCTCATCGTCCTGGAAAGCGACAAGGCGACGATGGATATCCCGGCTCCAGAAGCCGGCACCGTTGCCGAGGTCAAGGTGGCCGTCGGCGACAAGGTGAGCAAAGGCTCAGTAATCCTGACGCTGAATGCGTCCGGAGAAGCAGCCGAAGCAAAGCCGGCAAAGGAAGCAGGTACTCCCGAAAAAGCATCGACCGCTGCGAGCCCTGAAGCCACAACTCCGGCACCAGCCGCTGCAACATCTGAATATGCGGGCAAAGCCGACGTCACCTGCCAAATGGTTGTGCTCGGTTCTGGACCAGGGGGGTACTCGGCGGCTTTCCGCGCAGCCGATCTTGGGATGGAAACGGTTCTGATTGAACGCTGGCCGGTTCTGGGGGGCGTTTGCCTCAACGTCGGGTGCATTCCCTCCAAGGCGCTGCTACACACGACCGCCGTGATGGAGGAGGCCCAAGCCCTCAGTGCACACGGGATCAAATTCGCCGCGCCCAAGATCGACCTACAGGTTCTGCGGGAACACAAAGATAAGATCGTCTCTAAACTGACGACCGGCCTCGGCGGCATGGCTAAGGCACGTAAAGTCACGGTTGTGACGGGAAGTGGTCGCTTCCTTGATCCGTATCACATTGAAGTCGCTTTGAGTGATGGATCGGGCACCAAGATCGTAAAGTTTGAAAAGGCGATCATCGCGGCGGGTTCGGAAGCGGTAAAGCTGCCCTTCCTCCCCGAGGATCCGCGTATCGTCGATTCCACCGGCGCTCTTGAACTCCGCAAGATCCCCAAAAAGATGCTGGTGATCGGCGGTGGCATTATTGGCCTTGAGATGGCGACGGTCTATTCCGCGCTGGGCGCGCGCCTGGAATGCGTTGAGATGCTCGACGGGCTGATGCTTGGCGCTGACCGCGATCTGGTCAAGGTGTGGGAAAAGAAGAACGCCCATCGGTTCGATGCCATTATGCTTGAGACAAAAACGGTGTCTGCCGCCGCCAAGAAGGACGGAATCCACGTCACCTTTGAAGGCAAGAACGCGCCAAAGGATCCGCAGGTCTATGACATGGTGCTTGTCGCCGTGGGCCGCAGTCCGAACGGAAAACGCATCGATGCCGACAAGGCTGGCGTCTCTGTCGATGAGCGCGGCTTTATCGCGGCCAACAAGCAGATGCAGACTAATGTCGCGCATATATATGCCATTGGCGATATTGCCGGGGGACCGATGCTGGCCCATAAGGCTGTCCACGAAGGCCACGTGGCCGCCGAGTCAGCAGCAGGCAAGCCGAGTTATTTCGATGCGCGTCAGATACCCGCCGTCGCCTACACCGATCCAGAAATCGCCTGGGCGGGGCTCACGGAGGCCGAAGCAAAGCAGAAGGGGATCAAGTTTACCAAGGCGGTATTCCCCTGGGCAGCTTCGGGCCGCGCCATCGCGAACGGACGCGATGAAGGTTTTACAAAGCTGATGTTCGATGTAGATGACCACCGGATTATTGGTGGAGGCATCGTTGGCACCCATGCCGGTGATCTGATTAGCGAGGTCGCTTTGGCAGTTGAAATGGGCGCTGATGCTGTCGACATCGCAAAAACGATTCATCCTCACCCGACGCTTTCCGAGTCCATTGGTATGGCTGCGGAGGTCTTCGAGGGGACTTGTACCGATCTACCTCCGGCGCGAAAGCGCTGAACCGGCGGCTAATCACCGACCGGTAGCCCACCTAAAGGGAGCCACATGGACGAGAAGCTTGCCGCCGCGGCGCTTGATTATCACCGCCGTCCGAAGCCGGGAAAGATCTCGATACAACCGACCAAAGATCTGACGAACCAGCTGGATCTGTCGCTCGCGTATTCGCCCGGCGTTGCCTACGTCTGTCTTGCAATCAAGGATGAGCCCGCCGAAGCCGCGACCCTGACAGCGCGGTCAAATCTGGTTGGCGTTATCACCAACGGGACGGCCGTGCTCGGCCTCGGGAACATCGGGCCGCTGGCCGGCAAGCCCGTGATGGAAGGCAAAGGCTGCCTGTTCAAGAAATTCGCCGGTATCGATGTGTTCGACATTGAGGTCGCCGAGAACGATGCCGACCGTCTGGTCGAGATCATCGCGTCGATGGAACCCACCTTCGGTGGCATCAACCTCGAAGACATCAAGGCCCCGGAGTGTTTCATCGTTGAGCGCAAGCTCCGAGAACGTATGAACATTCCTGTCTTCCACGACGACCAGCATGGTACGGCCATCATCGTTGCGGCTGCCGTCACGAACGCATTGAAACTAGTCGGCAAGAAGATTGAGGACGTCAAGCTGGCGGGCTCAGGCGCTGGCGCCGCAGCCCTCGCATGTCTGGACTTGCTCGTCAATCTTGGTCTCAAGCGTGAAAATATCACGATCTCCGACATCAAGGGCGTTGTCTACAAAGGCCGCACCGAACTGATGGACGAGTACAAGGAGCGGTTCGCGCAGGAAACCGAAGCCCGAACTCTGGCCGAGATACTGCCCGGAGCTGACATCTTCCTAGGTCTGTCTGCAGGGGGAGTCCTGAAGCCGGAAATGTTGACGGAGATGGCGGACAAGCCAATCATCATGGCCCTGGCCAACCCCGAACCGGAAATACGCCCGGAACTCGCAAAGGCGGTACGCCCCGATGTCCTGATCTGCACTGGCCGGTCAGACTATCCCAATCAGGTCAATAATGTTCTTTGCTTTCCGTTTATCTTCCGCGGCGCTCTTGATGTCGGCGCAACCGGAATCACCGAGGAAATGAAGGTGGCCGCCGTCAAAGCCATCGCGGAACTGGCACAAGCGGAAACCTCAGACATTGTCGCCAGCGCCTACGGGGCGGAGCCGCAGTCGTTTGGGCCGGAATACCTCATTCCGACGCCATTCGACCCGCGGCTTATCGAACGTATTGCCCCCGCCGTCGCCAAAGCAGCGATGGATTCGGGCGTTGCCGCACGACCGCTCGTAGACCTCGAAGCCTATCGCTTCAGCTTATCGCGCTTTGTCTATCGGTCCGGCCCGAGCATGAAGCCGGTTCTGGATGCGGCCAAGCGTGAAAAGAAGCGCCTGATTTTCGCAGAGGGCGACGATGAACGCGTTCTGCGGGCAGCTCAGACGGTCGTCGACGAGGACATGGGGTATCCCGTTTTCGTCGGTGCCCAGGAGGAAATCAACAAACACATTAGGTCGTTGGGCCTTAGGCTCGCCGCCGGCAAGGATTGCGAGATTATCGATCCCTCTTCCGATCCGCGCCAAGCCGAGATTGAAAGTGCGTATTGCGAGTTGATGCACGGGCAAGGCCAGAGCGAGGCGTCTGCGCGTCAGACAATCCGTGCGAACCCGACCCTGATTGCCGCGATGTACCTGCGCCGCGATTTTGCCGATGCGATGTTGTGCGGCGTGCGCGGAACCTACGATGAGCATATCTCGTGTATTCGCGAAGTAATCGGCACGAGACAAGGTGTGAACACGCTTGCTGCGCTCAACATGCTGATGCTGACGGATCGGCAGCTCTTTGTCTGCGATACCTACGTCAATCGCCAGCCGACAACCGAGCAAATCGTAGAAATGACGTTGTTGGCCGCCGAGGAACTGAAAGACTTCGGATTGACGCCGAGCGTGGCGTTGCTTTCACATTCAAGCTTCGGCAGTTCGGATACGCCGGAAGCTCGCGTAATGCGCGAAGCCGTTGCCATTCTCGATCGCAGAGCGCCGGAACTCGAAGTTGATGGCGAGATGCGCGCTGATGCGGCGTTGTCTATGGCGTTGCTGGGGCAGGTGTCACCAGACTCCCGGCTCAAGCACGATGCCAATCTATTGGTTATGCCGAATGTCGATGCCGCCAATATTGCCTACAACCTGATCAAGATGACAGCAGGCAACGGGGTGACAGTGGGACCTATTCTACTCGGGACAGCCAAGCCGGCGCACGTGTTGGAGTCCACGGCAACAGTAAGACGTGTCGTAAACATGGCCGCCTTGGCCGCTGTGGAAGCGGCCAAGGCGGCCACGAAGAAAGCTTCGCAATGATGTAAAGCTCTTGCGACTACTAGCGGCGGCGTTGTCCACCACCTGGCGGGCCGCCGGCTCCCGCAGACGGCGGAGCCGATCTCGCATCCTTATGTCGGAAGTTGATCCGTCCCTTGGTGAGATCGTAGGGTGTCATCTCGATCGTGACGCGGTCACCAGCCAGGATGCGAATTCGATTTTTCTTCATGCGTCCGGACGTATAGGCGACAACTTCGTGCCCATTGTCTAATATCACCCGACAGCGGGCATCGGGAAGAACTTCGTCCACGACGCCTTCGAATTCGAGCATCTCTTCTTTGGCCATCAAGTCTCCTAATTCTCAATATTTGCGTACAACCGATAATGGGGAGAGCAGTTGCTGCCCTCCCCGCTTAGTTGGCCTGACCTGAGACGGTCTAGACGAATTATTCGGCGCGCAAATTGACAGCTGCGTATTTGCCGTTACGGCCCTTTTCGAGCTCGTAGGCGACCTTCTGACCTTCGTTCAGAGTCGCCATACCGGCACGTTCCACCGCCGAAATATGAACGAAAACGTCGTTTCCGCCATCGTCCGGCTGAATGAAGCCGTAGCCTTTTTGCGTGTTGAACCACTTAACGGTTCCATTCGCCATGACTGCCTCCAAAAGCGTATGGCATTTCCCAGAAGCGGGATTGCTCCCGGGGATCAAATCGCGCGATGGAGACGTCTAGTGCAGGCCGTGTAGTGCCGTGTAGTAGAGTGTACCAAGGCGTATTCGATGGCGCGTATATGGCCCGAAATACAGCGAAGCGCAAGAGTTTTGCAGCATCCAGAGCCATAGTTCGGCCTCAAGTTATAGCGTGCCAAAGTAATTGTGCTGCAGTGCAAATTCGAAAATAATCATAGAAAGGCCGGACCTTAGAGCCCGGCCTTTCGACTCAGATTACAATTGGTAAATCGAAGGTGAACGATCAGCGTAGATACGGACAAACTCGAGTTTCACCACCATAGGTCGTATATGTGCCCGTTCGGCGATCAAAAGAACGAAAACGGTCTTCGCATCGCTCAACGGCCGAAGAACTGGCGCGGCCTTCGCGAATAGCTCCCGCGATCAGCGCTCCAGCAATAACACCTCCGATAATAGCTGCCCCGCGATTACGGTGCCGGTGTCGCCAGCCGTGCCGGTGTCCCCCTCGATGGTGCCGCCATCCGCGCCCCCGATGCCGCACCTGGACGACGCCGGAATTGCTATCGTTGGCGACGGCGTGGTTGAGCTGCTGAAGACCGGAGCTTACGGGGACCGCAGTCGCCGGCGAACTTATGCCTGCACCTGCGAGCCCGAGAGCAACTATACTAGCCATCAGTGACTTATACTTGAGTGTCATGTCATCTCCTTCGTAATTTGTGTCGTCGCACGCTGGCGTTCGACACATGCGACAGACTTTGACGCTGCTGCCGCTTCAAGGAGGCAACGAAAGAGGGAAGCTTCTGTTCCATGATGAATGGTATACGGAGCTAGCTCGCATCATTGTGAGGTCGGCGTACCGATGCTGCGAGACGGCAGATGTACTTGCCGCAGCGCCGTGTCTTGAAGAAAGAATTCGGGCCCGCGTCGGGCCGGGTTCCGGACGAGACGCGGGCCAGTCTACAAGCCGTTGAATAAATCAGCGCAGATACGGACATACGCGCTTTTCGCCGCTGTATGTCGTGTACTTTCCAGTCCGACGATTGAAAGAGCGGAACCGTTCTTCACAACGCGCGACGGCAGATGATGCACTCACGACATTCGGAGCATAGCCATAGTCGTCATAGTCATCGTAGTAATCGTCATAATAACCGTAGCCGCCTCCATACACTATGGGACCGCCATACCAATAGGGACCGCGCCAACCGTGGCCGCCATGCCTGTGGTGACCGCCACCGCCGTGCCACATGCCTCCATGCGGAACATTCGGGCCGCCAATGTGGCCGCCATGTCCGCCGCCACCCATGTGGCCGCCGCCTCCGTGACCTCCTCCACCGTGGCCCCCGCCACCACCGCCGTGACCTCCACCGCCACTGCGGACTTGGATCACGTTAAAACTGTTGGCGCCCCCGCCAGGGGTACTTAGGTTCGTTAGTCCGCCAGCAGGAGCTGCCAGAGCTTGCGCGCTCACCCCTGCGCCAAGAATACCCAAGGCAAAAACGCTGGCGATCAGCGATTTTGGTTTGAACGACATAATCTACTCCTTCGTTCTGATCCGCATTCGCGGGCGCAAATTGCAGCGGGGCGAATGCGGAGAATGGAGGGATAACTAATCTTCTAGATACGACGTTCCAGGTTTTGACTTGGGGGAGATTGTCCTCCCGAGAACCAAATTAGAAGATCTAACTACATAATTTGACTTATGTATTTCCGAGTGAGGTCTCCCTGGTGACACGGTTCGTTTTGCGATCAAACTCGTGTGACTTTTCTTTGAGCTTTTCGTCACGGGGGCGCCGGCATGCAGACGCTCAGTTGAGCGAGATAAAGGTTGAATGTTTTTAGAGTTTCTACCGCTTGAGCATTATTGATTGTAGCCGCGAGGTTCCTTCCCCCCCCTGCTGCCCGAATATTCAGCACAGTACTGCCAATCAAGCAGGCACAACCTCCACGCTTTTATGAAAAAACATTCAAAATTAAGCCCTTAACAATTGGCATATGTTTTGCCACGAAATCGCCGACGAGGGCGTGTTATGGCGAGGGACGATATGTTCAATTGGCTGTTGCGAAAAAAGAAAAGCCAACCGGCTAAGGCTCAGCCTAAGCCCACTGAAACTGTAGCTAAGCCCAAACTTACGCCTGCGGAATCCGCTCCAATGGCACCGGCAGCGGTGCTGGCGACTGAGCCGGTGGTACCTGAGAAGCCAGCCGAGGTGAGGCCAGAACCCGCCGTTGCCGAGGCTCCGGCTCCGGCCGTCGCTGAGACGCCCTCACCGACACCATCGGAAGCTGAGCCATCTGTCGCCCCTCAGGCTCGGCCAGCATGCGCAGGCATCAGTAGAACAAAGCGTTTGCTCGTACTTGATCGTTCGCCTGTTGAAATCATGCCATCTGCCGGAGCTACTGTCGTCGAACATGCCGGGAGGCGCAAACGCAGTGGCGTATTGGTTGGAGTTCGCGCCGATGGCAGACGCCTACTGGCGAAAGTCGGACCAGCGGGTGGCATTCGCGCTTACACCTTGAGATACGACGGGGCCTACCGCCTGGAGGGGGTGGTCGATGCCCGCGCGCCGGAACTTACGCTGGCGCGCGGGCATGATCAGTAAAATCGCTTTGCGCGAGCAAACTAATCTTGGCGGATCTTTTGGCGGTAGATAAAGCGGCGGCGCTCCGACAGGCGTAGGGGCTGGCGTACGCGGAACTGATTGCGGACCGCCCGGCTGAGGCTTGTCACGTGTGGGCATTGAGCGCCATTGATTGTCTGGCGCGATGCGACGAGCGGCCCGATTAAGGCGAGCAGGCGCTCCAATTGGCGCTCGCGAATGCCTAGGTCGCTCAAATGCGACATGGTGTTGAGCACATAAGTGATGTTGTCACCTGATGTCCCACACGCGCCTCGGATCAGTCGAGCCTGGATCTGGAGCGGCAACCGTGATGCGTAGCTGGGATGTGCGCGTTCGACGACGTAAGTAAGCGCGTGCACGTGCTGACGTTGTGTGTTGAGCAGAGTAATTGGCAACCGCACCTCGCGGTAGACGCCGCTGACCTGTTCGCGCTCACGTAGATAGGCGAGTGTCGCCGGGACATCTTCTTCAGCGATTTGGAAGGCCATGCCTTCGCAGGCCCCACCGCGATCAAGCCCGAGCACGAGCCCGGGCCGTGTCTCGCAGCCACGATGGTGCATGGAGAAAACACAGAACGACCGGCTAAATCCGACAAGGCGAGCGTGTTCGGCTCGTTGGAACCGGAACCCCGGCCGCCACATCAACGATCCGTAACCGAACACCCAAAGACTCAAATCTCTCCCCGGTCCTTCTTGTTGCTCACGTAAACCATCCGAATGAGGATCCGGTGTCCACGTTGTCAGCGTTGGTCGCTACCCATTCCGGTTGTCTTTCTAGCACGGCCGAAATCGGGTGCGGAGGTATCCTGCCCGGCTTCGATGATGCCGCGCCGCATCGCACGGGCGTTGGTGAAGAGCTTGAACAGAGTGTCGCCGTCACCGTAGCGGATCGCCTTTTGCAGTTCGGAAAGATCTTCGGTGAAACGCCCGAGCATCTCAAGGACCGCTTCGCGATTGTTGAGGAAAATATCGCGCCACATCGTCGGATCGGAGGCAGCAATACGGGTAAAATCGCGAAAGCCGCTGGCGGAGAATTTGATCACCTCCCGGTCCGCGACCCGCTCCAGATGTGCAGCGGTGTTCACGATATTGTAGGCGATCAAGTGCGGCACATGGCTGGTGATGGCGAGCACCATATCATGATGCTCCGGGTCCATGATCTCTACGTTCGCCCCAAGCTTTTGCCAGAACGTCGTGAGCTTGCGTAGGGCTCCTGCGTCCGTTTCAGGCACCGGCGTCAGGATCGTCCACCGCCCATCGAAGAGTTCGGCAAAACCCGACTCCGGCCCGGACTCCTCGGTACCGGCGATCGGATGACCAGGTATGAAATGTACCCCTTGGGGTACAGAGGGAGCCACATCACGCACAATCGCAGCTTTCACGGAGCCGACATCGGTCAAAATCGCACCGGGTTTGAGATGAGCCCCGATCTCCTGAGCTAGTGCCCCGCATACCCCGACAGGTGCGCAGAGAACAATGAGATCGGCACCGCGAACGGCCTCTGCAGCAGAGCCAAACCCTTTGTCGATCACGCCGATTTTGAGCGCTTTCGCGAGGGTCTCCGGCGTTCGCGCGGATCCCACGATGGACTTCGCCAATCCCGCGCGGCGCGTAGCATGGCTGATGGAGGAACCGATCAGCCCAAGCCCGATCAGCGCCACCTTGTCGAACAACGGGGCACTCATTTGCGCAAAGCCTCTTGCGGGTGGAGTTCGTCCTTTGCGGCCCTCGTCACGATCTCTTTGAGAGCCTCAACGACGGCGCGGTTTTCAGCTTCTGTTCCAACCGTCATACGAAGAGCATTCGGCAATCCATACCCCGCAACCCGGCGCAGGATGATACCTTTCCCCTTGAGCGTATCATCTGCGGCGATGGCCGTAAGCCCGGCAATCCCATCGAAATGGATCAAAAGAAAGTTCGCAACGCTTGGCGTGACTTTGAAACCTAACGCCGAAACCTCCTCCGTAAGCCAAGCGAGCCAGCGATCGTTATGCATGATCGCCGCTTCCATGTGGGCTTGGTCAGAGATTGCGGCAACGCCCGCAGCAATAGCGGGTGCGGATACGTTGAACGGCCCGCGAATCCGGTTGAGCACGTCCGCGATGTCTTCTGGGCAATAGGCCCAGCCGAGCCGTAGTGCGGCTAGGCCGTGAATCTTCGAGAACGTGCGGGTCATCACAGTGTTCGCGGTGGTCGCGACCAGTTCGAGACCGGCTTCGTAATCGTTGCGCCGAACATACTCCGCATAGGCGCCGTCGAGCACCAGGACGACATTTTGCGGAAGGTCCGCGCGGAGCCGTCGCACGTCCTTAATAGGAATGTATGTGCCGGTCGGATTATTAGGATTGGCCAGAAACACGATCCGCGTCTTATCCGTGACGCAATCCAGAATGGCATCGACGTCGCACGTAAAGTCGCGTTCGGCCGCGACGACGGGTGTGCCGCCGTTTGCCCGGATCGCGATGGGATATACGAGAAACCCGTGCTCCGTATAGATGCCCTCGTCGCCGGCGCCCAGATACGCGCTGGTAACCAGATTCAAAAGCTCATCCGACCCGGCGCCGCAGACGATGCGATCAGGGTTGAGGCCATAACGCGCGCCGATCGCGGACCGAAGTGCCGAAGCCGACCCGTCCGGATAGCGTTCAAGACTGTCGGCGGCGGCCCGAAAAGCGGCGACAGCAGTCGGACTTGGCCCGAGCGGCGTCTCGTTCGAGGAGAGCTTGATTGGCTTCACATTGCCTATAGTGCGGCTTTCACCAGGCACATAAGCACTGATATCCAGGATTCCTGGCTTGGGTTGCGGCGCGGTCATGCGTTTTTTAACTTAGGTTGGCAATTCGGGTTTGGTGGCTTCTGCCCCTTGCGCCGGCTCTGACAGCCAAGCGATAAAGGGTGGCCATCGGCCGGGTACAGTTGATAGGCCTCGACATTCGCGAACGCAAAGAAAAGTTGACATTGGGCTGTCCGGCCTAGCAAACGTCGCGAACCGGAACCACTTTCGGATAAATCATGCAGACACCTCCCCATAGCCAACGAGCCTTGGGAGCAGAATTAACGGCCTCAGGACATAGCGGAATGACGGCACCCTTAAAGCACATCCCGGAAGAAAACGCGGCTGCCAAGGCCCGTGCGCATATGCTTGCGCCGGAGTGCGAAGTGTTGACCATCCCGGACTCTGAGCCGTTGAAGCTGGACGGGGAAAAGCTGCTTGCGCCGTTCTCTATTGCCTACAAGACCTATGGGCAGCTCAATGCCGACAAATCCAACGCCATTTTGATCTGTCACGCGCTGACGGCCGATCAGTACGTGGCAAGCCGTCATCCGGTCACTGGGAAGCCGGGTTGGTGGGAAAGACTGGTCGGGCCGGGTAAACCAATCGACACCGACCGCTTCTTCATTATCTGCCCGAATATTCTCGGGGGCTGCATGGGCTCCACCGGCCCCGCATCAATAGATCCCAAGACGGGGCACCCCTACGGCCTGAACTTCCCTGTCATCACCATTGGCGACATGGTCAACGCACAAGTGCGTCTTATTGATCATCTCGGCATCGACCAACTGTTTGCGGTCGTCGGCGGTTCGATGGGCGGTATGCAGGTGCTCGGTTGGTGCTCCCGTCATATGGAGCGGGTGTACTCGGCGATCCCTATCGCGACGGCCGCTTGGCATTCGTCGCAGAACATTGCGTTTCACGAGGTCGGTCGCCAAGCTGTTATGGCGGACCCAAATTGGTGCAGCGGCAACTACTACGAGAAGGGACTGGTGCCGCGCAACGGATTGGGCGTGGCCCGCATGGCGGCGCATATCACTTACCTCTCGGAAGACGCGTTGCACGAAAAGTTTGGCCGCAACCTCCAGAATAGGTCCGAGCGGACGTTTTCGTTCGATGCCGATTTCCAGGTGGAGAGCTACCTGCGCCACCAGGGCTCCACCTTTGTCGATCGGTTTGACGCCAACAGCTATCTCTACATCACACGGGCGATGGACTACTTTGATCTCGCCGCTGAGCATGGAGACGTGTTGGCCAACGCCTTCCGTGGAACGCAGACGCGGTTTTGCGTCGTGTCCTTCACGTCCGACTGGCTCTACCCGACGCGGGAAAGTCGCGACATAGTTCAGGCATTGAACGCCGTCGCGGCCAACGTCTCATTCGTTGAAATCGACTCCATCAAAGGGCATGACGCCTTCCTGCTGGAGGAGCCGGAATTTGCCGCGACCGTTGAAGGTTTCATAAATTCCTGCGCCAAGCGGCGCGGGCTCGCGCGCTAAAGCTCGAGAACACGGGGAAACAGTTTAATCGATGTCATCTGCCCATGCGGATTACGAGCCGACCCATCGCGTCGACCACTTGTTGATTGCGGAAATGGTGACACCGGGAAGCCGAGTCCTGGATGTCGGCTGCGGTGACGGCGCTCTCTTACATCTTCTGACCGAGACAAAAGACGTTGATGCACGCGGCGTCGAACTCGCACGCGATAAGGTCAATGCCTGCGTGACGCGTGGGCTATCGGTGATCCAAGGTGACGCCGATATCGATCTCGACGACTATCCCGATCAAGCGTTCGATTATGCGGTCCTCAGTTTGACGATCCAGGCCACGCAGTATCCGAAAGCTGTGCTGGAGAATTTGGTGCGTATCGGACGGCACGCCATTGTGTCGTTTCCGAATTTTGGGCACTGGCGCATTCGGACGGATCTGCTGCTCTACGGTCGTATGCCGCGCACGCGGAATCTGCCCGAGCCTTGGTATCTGAGCCCCGACGCACACTTGTGTACGATCCGCGATTTCTACGATCTCTGCGAAACGATCGACGCGGACGTCGAAGAGGCGGTCGCATTCAACAGCGCGGGCCGCCGACTACCGATCAAGAGGTCCTTAAGTCTCCAGAACCTGCTGGGAGAAAAGGCCGTCTTTCGATTGAAGAAAGCACAGCCGGCGCGGTGAAATCGGGTGGTTCAGGTATCGGTTTGCGACTTGTCCGAGCGCTTCGCTCCGGCGAGTTGACCCGGAACAGGGACCAGATCAGCCAATATCCGGGCCTTTCGAACTTTACCAATAGGCGCCACAAGCTGCTTGCTAGCTTCAACGATAATGACGCCGGCAAAGCCTGGCGTGATGCGTGCGCCCATGCGTTCCCACGCCACAGCTGTGCGCAAGAGCGTATCGCGGCTGAATGGCGGCACGTAGAGTGCTTCACCCCATTCAATGGGTGTAAAGAGCGCGTCCTTAAGCATTGTTTCGACCTGCCCACGGCTGTAGGGGCGCCCAAAGCCGAAAGGGGTTCGGTCGGTGCGGGCCCACATTCCGCGCCGATTGGGGACGATCATCAGCAACCGACCTTCTGGCGCGAGCACACGCCACATTTCGCGCAGCACCGGGCGCACACGCCCAGCCATCTCGAGCCCATGGACCACCAATAGCCGGTCGACGGAATTGTCCGGTAACGGAAGCATCTCTTCATCGATCAAGACCGATTGCTTGAGACCTTCGCGGGGCCAGACCAGCGCGCCTTGCGGCCCCGGCATCAGCGCGCCGATACGTCGGGCCTCGCCGCGAAAAGCACCCAGATATGGAATGGGATAACCGAGTCCGATCATGGTCCCCGAGGTGCCGTTGCGCCAGCGTGCACGAATACGTCCGGCGATCAGCCTCCGGACCACTTGTCCGAGCGGACTCGCATAGAAATCTCTCAGTACTGCGACGTCGATGTGCATGTAGGCATCAACCAAAAACGATGTCGGACGATCCGCTTACAACGGCGTCGAAATGAATTGATATGATTCGTCCCTGACGATTCGACCCTAAGACATGGAATGATGCACGATTTCAACGCGATGGCGAGCATGTGAGCTGTCTTTTGCTTGGAACAACAGCATCAGCCATAGTGTTTCCAGCTCAAAAGCAAGGTCGTCGAGCCGTTCGAAGTCGGCTCGATGATTGGCGAATAACACTGAAGGAAGCCGCCGTGACCAACCTTGAAACATATCAATTTCCCTGCCGTAGCGATAACTATGGCGTTCTGGTACATGATCCGGCCACCGGGTTGACCGCTTCTATCGACGCGCCGGACGCTGCAGCCGTCGAACAAGCTCTCGATCACACGGGCTGGCGTCTGACCCATATTTTTACAACGCATCATCACGCGGACCACACCGGGGGCAACGTCGTTCTCAAAGCGACGCACGAGTGTGAAATCATCGGCCCACGGGACGAAGCACAGAAAATCCCGGGTCTCGACAGACCCGTCGGTGGCGGTGAAACATTTCGCTTCGGCGATTTTGACGTGTCGGTTCTCGCGACACCCGGGCACACACTGGGCCACATCAGCTATCATATTCCTGCAGCCAAGCTAGCATTCGTCGGCGATACGATGTTCGCGATGGGGTGCGGCCGTGTCTTCGAAGGTGATGCCAAGATGATGTGGGCGTCCCTGGCCAAACTTCGTGGCTTACCCAAAGACACCGTTGTCTTCTGCGGCCATGAGTACACGTTGTCCAATGCCCAGTTCGCACGCACGATTGAGCCGGACAATAAGGCGCTCGAAGTGCGCGCGAAAGAGGTAGAGGCTTTGCGTAAGGACAAGAAACCGACGCTGCCAACCACGATTGAAGCCGAGCTCGAAACCAATCCGTTCCTGCGTGCCTGCGAGCCTGAGCTCAAAGCGGCAATCGGAATGAGTGACGACGAGGACTGGCAGGTGTTTGCCGAAGTCCGTACCCGCAAGGACAACGCCTGAAGGCGGGGCAAGCCGGGCCACGAAGATTGGGGAGGGCGAGGCGATGGACGGATTAACCGCCGACGAAATCATTGTGCTGTTGGGACTGGAGCCGCATCCCGAGGGGGGGCATTTTCGCGAAACCTATCGTGACCCTGCGGGTGTCGCACCATTTCGTGGGGGAGAGCGTGCGGCTTCTACGGCAATCTACTTTCTCCTGCGTGCGGGCGAGGTGTCCCGATGGCACACCGTCGATGCTGCTGAGGTCTGGCATCACTATGCCGGCGCACCGCTAGAGCTGGGCATTGCTCCACCGGATGGCGCGGCGACACGCACGATCCTGGGTAAGAATTTAGCTGCTGGTGAGCGCCCCCAAGGCGTTGTGCCGGCAGGTCATTGGCAACAGGCGCGGAGCCTGGGAACGTTCTCACTTGTTGGTTGCACCGTTGCACCCGGATTTGAGTTTTCCAGCTTCGTCATGGCACCCGAAGGTTTCGAACCGGGGGGCGAATCGCCTAGTGGCGCAGCTTAGGCATGACGAGAATGTTCCTGCACAGAGTTTTCCACGGGTTGTTCAGCTCAATTCTAGTATGTAAGTCTCTGAAAGATATGAATTTTAAATATGGTCTTTAGGGGCTGTACGTGTGTGGCTGGCAGCGCCTTGTTCCGCATGTCCGACTCATAAAGACTGGATTGTGAGGGTTTCAGGGCCAGATGGCGAAGGGGCTGGAAGGTAGCGCGCTGAGTGCTGCTAATTGCCCCGTCACATCCGTTCCGGTCCGGCGTAGTGCATGTGTAGTACACCGGATTTGAGCGAGTGGCCCGAAGCGAAAAGTGTATCGCTAGCGGGGGCGGGTGTCGCATGAATCGGGAGTTTAAAGGGTCGTTGCTCAGTACGGTGTTCGTTGACTACGACAACATCTATCTGTCGTTGAAGCGAAAGAGTGAGGAAGCGGCTGTTCGGTTCGCAAAGGACGCCAGCCGCTGGGTTCAGGCGATCGCTTCTGGCAAACTGATCACGCCGACCAATGGCGTTTCTCTGGATATGCCACGTCGCATCGTGATGAACCGCTGCTACGGTAATCCGGTGCCACGACGGAACGCACAGGACAACGCGACGGATATGAATTCCTTCCCGTTTGTTCGCCACCACTATCTCCGCGCGGGTTTTGAAGTCATCGACTGCCCTCCGCTCACAGCTCAGCTGAAGAACTCGGCAGACATCCGCATGGTTATGGATGTCCGCGACTACCTGCTTCACGACACGTACTTCGACGAATTCATCATCTTGTCGGGAGACGCCGACTTCACTCCGTTGCTGCACCGTCTGCGTCAGCACGCGCGCCGCACCGTCGTATACGCGAACGACTATACGGCCGCGCCTTACACTGCGATTAGCGACGGTGAAGTGCGTGAAAGCGATCTTATCGCATTTCTAATGGAGGGAAGCGCCGAGGCGGAACCGAGCCCGGCAGCCGTCGCTCGCGCGGCGCCCCAAAAGGGGCTGCCAAGCCCCGAGATGCTGGCCGACGCCCGTAAGGCAATCATCGGCGAGGTGCTCGCAACGGTCCGCTCCGCTAGTCAGCCGGTTTTGCTGGAATCTCTGGCCGATCGCGCTGTGCGCGCGCTGGGGCACGAGCGCACTGTCGGTTCGGCTTGGGGCGGAGCTGGAAGCTTCCGCGATCTTCTGGCTGGCGCTTTACCAACCGGCATCAAGCTGTCTGATTCTGCACCGTTTTACGTCTACGACACAAGCCGTCAGCTCTCACCGGCCCCCAGATCACACGCTGAGGAACGGCAAGAACAGCCACGCCAGCAGTTGCGTGCGGAGCCACGGTTCGATCAGTTGCCTGAAGGCTTCAGCGAGATACCACTCGACCGTGGCCAATCGGGAATGGCGGCTCACCACGCGCCTGAGCGTGAACCCGCACCCGCACAGCAGCCACGCCAGCGTTATTTGCCCGCTGCACAACCGACGTATGACGACCGCGCCCCGGCGCAGGACCGTCATGCGCCTGCACCTCGGGCACAGGCGCCGGCATCACGGCAACCTGCACCATCGCCACAACATCAGGATGCGGGGCGGCATGATGCCCGCCAGGACGCCGTGCGCCCGCAGTCTGGTCAGGTGGAGAGTGCGGAAAGCGCTTCATCTCTACAGCAGTCGATCGCACGTATTCATGAAGCCTGCCAGGCGCCTCCCCTATCGCCTCCCGAATACCGTGCGCTGTTCGATGTCATGGCGAAGGAAATCGAGACGAACGGCCTGACGGGCGCACGCACGCTGGTAAACATCTGCGACCGTGCACGCGAACTCGGCATTGAACTTCGCAAGGATGATGCACGCTTCATTCTCGAAGTTGTGAGCGAAGCTGACCCCTGGTTTGAACAAGGGGCTTCTGCAAGCCTGTTTGCGAGCCGCTTCCGCAACTTCGTCGTAGCGCGTTGCAAGCGCCAAGGCCTGCAGTTGACCGCCGCCGAACTTGACCTCATCGAGGCGTGGTTCACTGGAGGCGGGCAGCGCGAAGCGGTGCAACGTCCTTCTGGATCGGGAGTGCCACCTTCTGGTGCGGCACCATCGTCGGGAGGGAATCCTCCTGGTTCGATGCGGGGTGCGCCAGCCCCGTCCGCCCCGCAGTATGCTGACGCTGACCATAAATATCAGGCGAGCAACCGGCAGATGGCGCCGGCCGATGCGTGGTGGCCCGAGGGCCGGGGAAATGAACGCCAGCTGGATTATCGGCAGAACGAGCGCCCTGCTGAGCGGTCCATGGCCGGGTCGCCGAGCACCGGTTACGGTGTAAGCGGCGCGGACCGTTATAGCGAATTCGCCGGAGTTGAGACGGAAGAGGAGTTTCCGCGCATCGTAAGAGGACGTTTGCGGGGCTGATCCCGCCTCCATCGCCAGAAGGCGGGTAAATTCCAGACGAGTGGTGCCTCACAGCGCTGCTCGTCTTTTAGTTTGTGGGAGCGATCGCCCCTTCCGTTTGCCCACGACGCAGATACCGCCCCCAGGGGGCCCATCAGGACCTCAAAAAGAAACGGCGCACCGTTTTAACGATGCGCCGTTATGAACTATCGAGAAATGCTACTGAAAGCGATGCCAACAGCTGAAAGCAGCTGGCTTTGCTTTAGGTCGTGAAGCGCTTCCAGGTGACCGTCACGCGTGTGCCTACGGGAACGCGCGGATAAAGATCGAGGACGTCTTCATTGTACATCCGGATGCAGCCCTTTGAGACAGCCGTGCCGATCGTCCAAGGCGCGTCAGTACCGTGAATGCGATAGAGGCTGGAACCCAGGTAGAGTGCGCGGACGCCCAGCGGGTTAAGCGGATGTCCGCCGGGAACGTGCACAGGTAGCTTGGGGTTCTCGCGGCGCATCTGAGGCGTTGGTGTCCAACCGGGATTGACGCGCTTTTGCGAGACGCTGGTTACACCAGACCAACGGCTCTGTTCGCGAGGAACGGCAATTGGATAGCTGATCGCCTCACCGCGCCGATGGATCCAATAGAGCTTTCGATCACCAAAGCTAACGATGATCTGACCGGGCGAGTATTTGGGTGAGAACGAAACCGTATCGCGATAGCCGCCACTCCACAGGAAAGAAAAGAGATCCTGGGCGTTCGCAGCGCTCGAAGCTAGCGCGACCATTGTCAGAGACAGCGCAGCTGAGACCAACGCACGGCCCCCTTTGGTGAAGCATTTCATGATCCAAATCCCCGTCTTTGTACGACGTCAACGTCAAATTGACCTGTAATTTCGCCGAGACGATACCGTCCGGGCGAGCAGAAACGTTGCGCCTACGACATTGCAGCCTCTGAAGCTGCACGACAACCGGCAGGCGACAGAAACCGCGCCATAATCGATCTCGAGCGGGCAACAGTTTGACGGATGTAGTAGAGCCGCAACACTCTGGGGCCAGTCTTGGCCCGATTCGGTATAATATTTATTAACTATATCGGCACTCTAGCGACGTGCGCGCGACGCTACTCCACCGGCTGCACCAATGGCCTGGAGAGGGGCGGTGCAGTCTGCGGAAGGTGCTGCGCGACATTGGCGGTCGGAATGCTGACAGCGCGCACGGCTTTTCGCCCCTGCACGTTCTTGAACCATGCAACAACGTAGGCGGTCGCCAGCAATATCGCGCAGCCTGAAAGGTTGACAAGCGCATATGTCGCGAAGTTCCGGCCAATCAGATTGAGCGCGACGCCACTCAGAAGGGACAGCAGCAAGCCGACCATGAATGTCGCGAGTGCCTGCTGGCCAACCAATTGACAGATCGCCACGAAACGTCCTCTGAGATTGGCCCCGCGATCACCAGCCAACGCATAAGCGAGATAGGCGACGCAAAGGAAGTGCACATAGCGCAAAGCGCTGGCGTGCGTTTTGTCTGTCAGCGGTGATAGCGCCTTGGCTGCAGCCTTCAAAACATCGACGTTACGAACAAGCGGCCAATAGGCGAGCGGAATCGTGAGCAAGACGACGACGGCAGCGATTGTCATAAGTCGCCGATTAACCGGGGGGACGGGGAGCCATCCGCGCGCAAAAGCAAAGCCAGTGAAAAATACAAGCTGCCACGCGAAGGGATTAAAGAACCATTCCCGGTCAGACCAGGGCTCGGCACTAAGTTCGATCCAATTGAGATTTGCGGCGGTCCAGCTGAGCACCATAGCAGAGAATACATAGACGGGGCCGAGCTTCGAGAGCGCAATCACCACCGGTATCATGGCGAGAAGCACCAGATACATCGGCAGGATATCGAACATGTTGGGGACGTATGTAAGTGTCAGAAGTCCCGGCAAGTTGGTCGAGAGATCGTTGACAAACCGAGCCAGATTCAGACCGATCACGTAATCCGCGCCGGCCCCAAGCCATTTGTCGACCATCATCATCGCCGCCAGAGCGACGAAGAAAATCCCAATGTGCGCCCAGTAGACCTGCCAGCAGCGATAGGCGACACGCGCTGTCCCAATGCTGAAGCCGTGCTGATCGTAGCTGCGTCCGAAGGCAAGAGCCGATGCTATCCCGGAGCAGAAGACAAACACTTCGGCGGCATCGGCGAAGCCGAACCGTCCCGGCATGAAATCGCTCCACGCGTTCATCGGCACATGGCCAATGTAAATGGCGAACATCGCGAGGCCCCGGAAGAAATCGAGCCTCAAATCGCGCGGCGCCGCCGGCTGGGAGGTGAAAGCGATCGACATGATGGTGTCTGGTCTGCCTGAAGCTGCGTCTGTCACCGCCCGCTGGGCGGGCGTCGAAACGATGTTGAATGTCCCGATGGATGCGACGCGCCAACGAAGTCGGCATTTGCTCCATGTCGTGTGATTCAATTACACGTTAAAATTGTGTCATTGCGATGGAATGGATTGCAAAAAATGTAGGCATTTTCTCCACTTAGAGATAACTCAAGGGAAAACTTCCATCCCTGAAGACTCTCCTCCAAAGGTGACACAGGAGAATTCGGACGCGCCAATATCGCGCGCCGCGCGCCGCACCAATGCGACACAAACGACAGCGCGTTGACGGTATGGACAACTCGGAGAGCATGTTGCTGCAATCGGAATGAGACCGCACGCTGTGGGATGTCGAGCCGGTTATCGTCGGACAACGTTCGCAAACCTGGAAAACCCACCGTTTTGACGAGGGAAAACCCTAGCTACCCTTTTCAATAGACGTTGGCTCGGGCTATGGCTGCGCGTCTATGTTCGGCCCCTTTGAGACGATCCTTGCGCCAAAATGTCAGCACGTAACGACAAAACCTCGAAGCAAGACCGTGGGCCTTCCGCATCCGGTCCCGGCAAAGCCGTCGTTACCGAAGCGACGCCATCGATGGCGCAATACCTTGAGATCAAGACGGCAAATCCCGACAGCCTGCTCTGGTATCGGATGGGCGATTTCTATGAGCTGTTTTTCGAAGACGCTGTCGTTGCATCCGAGGCCTTGGGCATTGTTCTCACCAAACGCGGAAAGCATTTGGGCGAAGATATCCCGATGTGCGGCGTTCCTGTCCACAAGGCGGATGATTATCTCCAACGGTTGATCAAGTTCGGCTATCGCGTCGCGGTCTGTGAGCAGCTTGAAGATCCAGCGGAAGCCCGCAAGCGCGGCGCCAAGGCCGTCGTGCGTCGCGATGTGGTTCGGCTTGTAACGCCGGGAACGCTGACAGAAGAAACACTGCTCGATGCGCGCGCGCGGAATTTCTTGACCGCGCTTGCGCTGATCCCGCTGGCGCAGCGAGGTGCTGACGGAGCCAGCGTCGCGTTGGCCTCACTCGATATCTCAACGGGTGAGTTTGAAGTTGGATCGACGCTGAGCGGAGACCTTGCCGGCGAGTTGGTGCGCTTAAGTCCGCGCGAAATACTCGTCTCCGACAGAGACGACGCCGATGAGACCTGCAAACAAGCCGTCGCGATTTCTGGGGCCGCCGTCACACCCGTGGCCGGCGCGTTCTATGATCACCGCGCCGGCGAGCGCGAACTGAAAGCCAAGCTGGGTGTCGCGGAACTTGGCGGGTTTGGTACGTTTTCGCGCGCCGAATTGGCAACCATCGGCGCGCTCTTGAAATACGTCGATCTTACCCAGATCGGCAAAAAGCCGCTGATACGGCCGCCCAAACGCGCCAGCGCGCAGGATATTCTTCTGATCGATGCAGCCAGCCGGGCAAGCCTGGAGCTGACAAAGGCGACAAACGGAGACAAGCGCGGCAGTCTGCTGCACGCCATCGACCGCACGGTGACGGGACCCGGTGCACGCGAACTGGCGGCTCGTTTGGCGGCACCTCTGCGTGATGTCGGCATCATTAATGCGCGTCTTGATGCCGTCGGGTATCTCGTCGAAGCGTCCGCGTTGCGCACGGACTTGCGGAATAGCTTGCGAAGCGCGCCTGATATCGCGCGCGCGTTGTCACGGCTGTCGTTCGGCCGCGGCGGCCCACGTGATCTCGGCGCCGTGCGCGATGGACTATCCGCAGCGCAAGCGTGTGGGCGCTTGTTGGAAGCAAAGTCCGGGACCATCGGATTGCCGAATGAACTGCAAGCGATAGCGGAACGCCTCGCGGCTGCACCGGCTGCCTTGCGTGAAGAACTTGAAAATGCGCTGAATGAAGAATTGCCGCTTCTGAAACGCGACGGCGGCTTCATCCGCGAGGGCTACAGCACAGACCTCGATGAAGCGCGCCGTCTTAAAGAAACCGGGCGTCAGGTGATGCTCGAACTGGAAGCGCGCTATCAGCAGCAGTCTGGCGTGAAGACCCTCAAGGTGCGCCACAACAACATTCTTGGCTATTTCATCGAGGTCGGCCAAGCCAGCGCTCAGCCGCTGATGCAGCCGCCACACTCCGATGTCTTTCGTCATCGGCAGACAATGGCCAACGCCATTCGGTTCACCACGGACGAACTGATCGCGACCGAAGGCAAGATCGCGACGGCGGGAGAACGTGCGACGAGCCTGGAGCAGGCGATCTTTACCGACCTCGCCCGTCGCGCCGACGAAGCTGAAGTTCCACTGGCAGCCGTCGCCGCGGCACTCGCTGAACTGGACGTAGCGACGGCCTTGTCTGATATCGCGGAGGACGAAGGCTACACCCGCCCGCTGATCGAAGAAGGCACGGCTCTTGAGATCCGAGGCGGCAGGCATCCGGTCGTGGAGCAGGCGCTCAAGTCGGAGCGTCAAGGGCCCTTCATTGAGAATGATTGTCTCCTGGGGGATGGGGCTGCAGGCGAGCAGCAGCAATCCGATGGTGAGGGTGGATCAGAGCTCAGGGCCGCGCGGATCTGGCTGCTCACCGGTCCGAACATGGCGGGTAAGTCGACGTTCTTGCGCCAAAACGCGCTCATATGTCTGATGGCCCAAATGGGAGCTTTCGTTCCCGCGCGTTACGCCCGCATCGGAGTGCTCGACCGTCTTTTCTCGCGTGTCGGTGCCGCTGACGATCTCGCGCGCGGTCGTTCGACCTTCATGGTCGAAATGGTCGAAACAGCTGCGATACTCAACTGCGCCACGCCGTCTTCGCTCGTCATTCTCGATGAGATCGGCCGCGGTACGGCAACGTTTGATGGTCTGTCGATAGCCTGGGCCGCTATTGAATACCTGCACGAGGTTTGCCGCTCCCGCACCTTGTTCGCCACGCACTATCATGAGCTGACGGTTTTGCCGGAGCGGCTGCAAGAGGTTGCCAACGTCACTATCGAGGTGAAGGAATGGCGGGATGAAATCGTCTTTCTGCACAAGGTGCGGCCCGGCGCAGCGGATGGGTCTTACGGCATCCAGGTTGCCAAGCTGGCAGGCCTGCCCCCTCAGGTGACCGAGCGCGCCGCCGAAGTGCTGGCGATGCTCGAAGATGCTGAACGGCGGGGAAGCAACTCACCGGAAGCGATCTTGGATGAATTGCCTCTTTTTGCGGCAAGTCGCGCAGTGGCTGACAAGGGCGAGGGTGCTCGAAGGTCCGCCGTGGAAGAAGCTTTGGATCGCATAGATCCCGATGAATTGAGCCCACGCGCGGCACTCGAAAAGATCTATCAGCTGAAGTCTCTTTGCCGTGATGATGATGCGTGAGCGCCAGCTGCGAGATCTTTACGGGAAGTAGAGCACGTAAAAGTCTTCTCTCTCGGGTCATAACCCTCTAAATCTCGCGCTATGGATACAGTCATAGCCCCAACTTCGGTTGCAGAACGATTTGACAAAGTCGCGGTGCGTGCTGCGCTTGAGGTCTTGATCGAACGCCACGGCGGCTTGGAAGCGGCCCACAACGACATCGTCCAGCACCTGAAGGACATGTCGCAGGTCGCGCGCGCCCACCTTCGCGCACAATTGGAGCGCGATGGCGATGGGCGCCGCTGTGCAGCCAACCTTTGCCAGTTTCAAGACGACCTTATCTGCATGCTGTTTGAGCTGCTGACGTCGCTGGAACTAAAGGGACGCAAGCAGACCGCCGCAGACCGTATGGCCGTTGTCGCCACGGGTGGCTATGGCCGAGGTTTGTTGGCCCCCGGCTCAGATATCGATCTGCTCTTTCTGATTCATTCTTCCCGCAAGGCGCGCGGTGGCGTCCCCGAACAGATGCTCTACATCCTTTGGGACATGGGCTTCAAAGTCGGCCATGCGACGCGAACAGTGTCGCAATGCGTTGCGCTGGCGCGGACAGACATGACCATCGCCACGTCATTGCTGGATTCGCGGTTCCTGCTGGGGGACGCGCAGCTGTTCGCAGAGCTTGAAGAGCGCTTCCAGGATGAGCTCCGCTCAATGCAGCGCACATTCATAGACGCCAAGATGGCGGAACGCGATGCCCGGCATGCGCGCTCCGGCGATGCCCGGTATCGCGTGGAACCAAACATCAAAGACGGCAAAGGCGGTCTGCGCGACCTGCACACACTGCATTGGCTCTCGCGCACGATTTACGGTGAGGATGTTGGTGAGAAGACAGTCGCAGCGGGAATTTTTACTGATGAGGAAGTCGCGACTTTCAAACGTTGTGAAGATTTTCTCTGGACCATCCGCTGCTTCCTGCATTTCTTGACTGGCCGTCCCGAAGAACGTCTGACGTTCGACGTTCAGCCTCAGATGGCAGAATGGCTCGGGTACAAGAAGCATGGCGGCCTGCGCGCGACCGAGCGCTTCATGAAGCACTACTTTCTGGTCGCCAAGGAAGTCGGTGATCTCACAACGTTGCTGTGTGGCGCGCTGGAAATGCAGCAACATAAGACCGCGCCCAGCATCAGCGAGATTATGAGCCCGCTGAACTGGAAGGTTCGCAGGCAAATCCGCCAGCGAACCGACTTCCGAGTCGATAACGACCGCATGAACGTTGCCGATCCGCAGGCCTTTGAGCGCGACCCTGTAAACATCCTCAGGCTCTTCGCGCAGGCGGCAAAGACCAACACCTTCCTTCATCCAGATGCCATTCGGCTGCTACGCCAATCGCTCCGGCTGATCGACGATAAGGTGCGCAACGATCCGGAAGCCAATCGAATATTCCTGGAGTTGCTTTGCGACGACCCGTATCCGGGAATCACGCTACGGCGGATGAATGACGCCGCTGTGCTGGGTCGCTTCATCCCGGCGTTCCGGCGCGTTGTCGGAATGATGCAGTTCAATATGTACCATCACTTCACGGTGGATGAGCACCTGATCCGTACCGTGCAAATGCTGACGGACATTGAGCAAGGTGGCGCTGCTAACGAGCTGCCTCTGGCGACTCCGATGTTCGAGACGATTCTGAACCGCCGTGTGCTGTTCGTCGCAGCATTTCTGCACGACATCGGCAAAGGCCGTCGTGACGACCATTCCATAGTCGGAGCGCGAATTGCCCGCGAACTTTGTCCGCGGCTGGGCTTGAGTGCGGCCGAAACCGACACGGTTGCCTGGTTGATCGAAGAACATCTCACCATGAGCAACATCGCGCAAAGCCGCGATATCTCCGATCCCAAGACCATTAGAGACTTTGCTGATGTCGTAAAAAGTCCGGAGCGATTGAAGCTGCTCTTGCTGCTGACTGTCGCTGACGTCCGTGCCGTAGGCCCAGGCACTTGGAACGGCTGGAAGGGCCAGCTGTTGCGGACACTCTATTACGAGACAGAGCTGCTCCTTTCTGGAGGTTACGGGCAGAACGGCCATCGTGAGCGGATCTCCGAAGCACAAGAAGGCGTGCGCGCGGCGCTCCTGGATGAGGGGTGGACCCCAGAAAAGATCGAAAGCGTAACCGGTCGCTTCTATGACGACTACTGGCACCGCTATGACGTTTCGCGGCAGGTCGAACACGCTCGGATGATGGCAAGGACGGACGGCTCCGACGACAAGCTCGCATTCCACTACACGACGGATGAGTTCACGGCGGTGACGGAGCTAACCATCCTGGCGCCGAACCACGCCCGCCTGTTGTCACTGTTCGCGGGCGCATGCGCCGCCACAGGGGCCAACATCGTCGGCGCTCAGATTTCGTCAACGCGCGATGGTTATGCGCTCGATAGTTTCTTGCTTCAGCGGGAGCTGCAAAGCGACGAGGATGAAAAGCGGCGCGCGGATCGTATCGGACAGTTGATCCGGCGCGTGCTGCGCGGCGAGATGCGCCTGCGGCCGATGTTGTCCAAGCGGCGCCCAGCTGAGCACCGTCTGGATGCCTTTAGCGTCGAACCCGAAGTGATGATCAACAATGCGCTGTCGGACGACTTCACGGTGATTGAAGTCGCGGGACTTGATCGCCCCGGCCTGCTCTATGATCTCACCAACGCTCTGTCGGATCTGAACCTCGATATTTCGTCGGCTCACATCACGACATTCGGCGAAAAGGCCGTGGACGTGTTTTACGTAACCGACCTCGTCGGCAAAAAGGTGACGGCACCAACCCGCCAACAGAGCATAACCGAGCGGCTGACGGAGCTGCTGGCACAAGATGACCCACCGCCGGTGACTTAGACCACCTAGCCGCCTCGACACCAAAAAAAGCGCGTCCCGAAAGCAACATTTTCTCCCGTCATCAAGGTGATTGTGACAGCCTGGCGTGCAACGTCCCTTGCACAGGGCACGCCTCCGGGATATTGCGCTGGCCTCATGCTGTATCGTTCTTTCGTGACTGTTGGCGGCTTGACGATGGTCAGCCGTATTCTCGGTTTCGCCCGGGATATTCTGATCGCCGCCGCCCTCGGTTCCGGTGCGATTGCGGACGCTTTTTTTGTCGCTTTCAGATTTCCCAATCTCTTCAGGCGCTTGTTCGCCGAAGGAGCATTCAACGCGGCATTTGTCCCGTTGTTTGCAAAACGCCTTCAGGGCGAAGGGGCCGACGCGGCGAAGACATTCGCGGAAGAAGCAATGTCAGTCCTGCTTATCACGCTGCTCGCATTCTCCGCGATCTGCATGTTGGCGATGCCGTGGCTGATGCTCATTCTTGCGCCGGGGTTTGTCGCCGATCCCGACAAGTATGATCTTGCCGTTCTTCTCACACAGATCGCATTCCCGTACCTTCTATGTATGTCGCTGGTCGCGTTGCTGTCCGGCATTCTCAATTCCATGCATCGGTATTGGGTTGCGGCGGCTGCACCGATTCTGCTCAACATCGTTCTGATCGCCGCCATCTCGCTGGCGATCGCGCTGGGTTACTCTCAGAAACCGGGCGCAGGTATCATTCTCGCCATCGGCGTCTTCATTGCCGGTATCGCCCAGACAATATTGCTTTGGGTTGCTGTGCGTCGAGCCGGCATGCGTTTGTCGCTGCGCCGACCCCACCTTACTCCGGGCGTCAAACGCCTGATTGGCCTGGGTATCCCTGGACTGATCTCTGGTGGCATAACGCAGATCAACATTGTCGTGGGAACGGTAATCGCCTCGATGCAGGCTGGCGCCGTCTCATATCTCTATTACGCGGATCGCCTCTATCAGCTCCCGCTAGGGATTGTTGGCGTCGCCATCGGTGTTGTCTTGCTCCCTGATCTGTCCCGACGTCTGCAAGCCGGCGATCATCGCGCGGCCATGGATAGCCAGAACCGGTCACTAGAGTTCGGCCTGATGTTGACGCTGCCTGCGGCGGTTGCACTCGCAGTGGCTGCAGAGCCCATCATCCGTGTTCTCTTCGAGCGCGGCGCGTTTTCCCCATCCGATACCGCAGCAACCGCGCCCGCTCTCGCGGCGTTTGCCTGCGGTTTGCCAGGTTTCGTGCTGATCAAGGTCTTCCAGCCGGCCTTTTTTGCGCGTGAAGACACCAAAACTCCGATGCGCTACGCGGCCTTCAACATGATCATAAACGTCGCGGGATCGTTGGCGCTGTTCTACGCTTTTGCCCAGATGGGTTATCACCCGCACGTGGGCATTGCACTGGCAACGTCGCTTGCAGGCTGGATTAACGCCCTGCTTCTATGGGCAACACTAAGCCGCGCTGGCAATTTTCAGGCGGACCGTCGTCTCCTGCGGAACTTGCCACTGATCATTCTCGCCAGCATCATCATGGGTGCTGCCGTGTGGTTCGCCTTGGGGCCGTTGGCGCCTTATTTCTCGGCGGCCACTCCGATCTATCTGCAACTCTCGGCGCTTGCTGGGTTGGTAGGCTTAGGAGCTGTCGTCTTCTTCGGAACGGTCCTGTTGACCGGGGTATTAAGCCCCTCGCAGTTCGTCAGAAAACTCCGGCGGGCCTCCTGAGTTTTGGCGATCATCCAGGATTCTGTGGCATCGACCGGGCTCAAGACTTGCGCTGCCTTGGCAGCCGCGCGATAACCGCGCTCCGAATCTAGGGAACCCGATAATGCCGTTTGAAGAGCGCGTCTTCTCCGGGATGCAGCCGACGGGCAGTTTGCACCTCGGCAACTATCTTGGAGCCATGCTGCAGTGGATCGAGCTGCAAAAAACCCATCAGTGCATCTATTGCGTCGTCGACATGCACGCCATCACAGTGTGGCAGGATCCGGCGGAGCTGCGCCAGGCCATCCGTAAGGTGACGGCCGCATATATGGCTGCCGGGCTCGATCCGAAAACGAGCATTTTGTTCAACCAGAGCCAGGTCGCAGCCCATGCGGAGCTGGCATGGGTATTCAATTGTATTGCCCGCCTGGGTTGGCTCAACCGCATGACCCAGTTCAAGGAGAAGGCGGGCAAGGACCGCGAGAACGCTTCTGTGGGTCTGTTCGCCTATCCCAACCTGATGGCCGCCGACATCCTCGTGTACAAGGCGACGCATGTTCCGGTCGGCGACGACCAGAAGCAGCATCTAGAACTGGCGCGTGATATCGCCGGTAAATTCAACAATGACTACAACACCGAGATCCGCGCTCGTGGATTTGATGATGGCGAGTTTTTCCCGTTGCCTGAGCCCGTAATCACCGGACCAGCCACGCGCGTGATGAGCCTGCGTGATGGCACCAAGAAGATGTCGAAATCCGACCCATCGGATTTGTCACGCATAAACCTGACGGACGATGCGGACACCATCGCCAAGAAGGTGAGAAAGGCGAAGACAGATCCTGAGCCGCTCCCTTCTGAAGCTGCGGGTTTGCAGGGTCGCCCTGAGGCAGAAAACCTGATCGGTATTTTCGCAGCGTTATCTGGTTCGAGTAAGGATACGGTGTTGGCGGAGTATGGTGGCCGTCAGTTTTCTGAATTCAAGGCAAACTTAGCCGAGCTAAGCGTTGCAAAGCTCGGTCCGCTTGGAGCGGAGATAAACCGGCTTACGAGCGATCCGGCAGAGATCGACAAAATATTGGCTGACGGCGCTGCACGCGCCGCGGCTATCGCCGCACCGATTATGGGCGACGTGAAGGACATTGTGGGCTTTATTCGCTCTTAGGCATCGTTGCGCACGCTGTATAAAAGCGGCTTGCAAATTGAAGACTTGGTCCGTTGTGGCCACGACTATGAGATGGCAGCATAAGCATGATGAAAAAACGCCTTTCATTCGAAGCCGGCCACCGGCGCAAATTTCTCCTCGTCATAGACAACTCCGAGGAAGTCAACGCGGCGTTGTATTACGCGGCAAGCCGTGTGCAGCATTCTGGCGGTTCGATCGTCATGCTGTACGTCATTCAGCCGCAGGAATTTCAACACTGGATGGGCGTGCGTCAGGTCCACATTGAAGAAGAAACTGCCAAAGCAAAGGCGCTCTTCCGCCTCTTTCGTCGCAAGCTCAATCAATCCGGCTTCGAAGACGTGTCGACCGAAGAGGTCATCGGCGAGGGTAATGAGGCTGAAGAGATCGTCCGCGTCATTGACGAAGATGAGGACATCGCCATCCTTGTTCTCGGCGCCGCTACCGGATCGGACGGTCCAGGCCCGCTCGTTTCCTCCCTGGCATCTGGCTCCACCGGGGGACCCTTCCCTATTCCTGCAACGATCGTTCCAGGAAGTCTGACCCTTGAAGAGATCAAATCACTCGCCTAAGCGTGTGATTTTGATGGTCGAATGGGAGTTTTCGGGTTGCGGTTCTCTCCGCAGGTATCGACTTTTTCCATCATCTCGTCTATCTAAGACTAGAATAATTCTAATAACTGCCGTGCAGGCCGGATCGACGTAAGTTATGATAACGTCGGCGCACGGCCATAAATCGGGAGACGATGGACCCATGTTTATCCAGACCGAGCTAACGCCGAACCCCGCAACGCTAAAGTTCATCCCCGGCAGGCAGGTCCTGGCATCCGGTACGGCCGATTATCGGGACCGCGCCGAAACCACAGGGTCGCCGCTTGCTCAGAGGCTGTTTGAAATCGACGGTGTGGACGGCGTTTTCTTCGGCGCCGACTTTATCTCCGTGACCAAGGGCGAAGGCGATTGGCAGCATCTCAAGCCGATGGTCCTTGGCGCGATCATGGAGCACTATATGTCGGATGCTCAGGTCGTAGAAAGTGAAGCCGGCAATGATTCAGCTGTCGGTAGCTACGATCCGAAGGACGAGGAAATAGTTGCTACCATTCGTGACCTTTTGGAAACGCGTGTTCGCCCTGCCGTTGCGCAGGACGGTGGTGACATCACATTTTCCGGGTTCCGCGACGGCGTCGTCTATCTACATATGCGAGGAGCCTGCGCCGGCTGCCCGTCATCAACAGCGACGCTGCGCCATGGCATTGAGAATTTGTTGCGGCATTTCTGCCCAGAGGTTCAGGAAGTTCAGGCGGTCTAGCCTCTCACAGGCAACGGCCTGTCCTGGAAGGAAGTTTGGGAGGCCCCGTCAGATTGGCGGGGCTTTTCGTTTATCAGTCCTACGATCGAAACAACTGGCCTGAGGTGATCCGCTTTGACGCAGAAAAACCCGCTTGAAGACGCCGCGCTCGACCAACTTTTCCTGTCTGCCAGAAGCCACAACAAGTGGCAGGATAAGGAGGTGTCCAACGAGGTTCTGGAACGTCTCGTTGACATCGCAAAAATGGGGCCGACCAGCGCCAACTGTTCACCGGCGCGCTTCCTGTTCGTGAAGTCGGATCAAGCAAAGCAGCGGTTGAAACCGTATCTGTCCTCCGGCAACGCCGAAAAGACGATGCAGGCTCCCGTGTGTGTGATTATTGGCTACGATCTCGAATTTTATGAACAGCTACCAAAACTCTTTCCGCACACGGATGCTCGGAGTTGGTTCACCGGCAAAGAGTCTAAAATTCAAGAAACGGCATTTCGCAACGGTTCGCTTCAGGGAGCCTATATGATCCTCGCGGCGCGAGCACTGGGCCTCGATTGTGGCCCCATGTCCGGTTTCGATAACGCGGGCGTTGATAAGGAATTCTTCGCCGGCACAAATACGAAGTCGAACTTCCTTTGCAATATCGGCTATGGCGACCCCACGGGGCTTCGCCCAAGAGGACCGCGTCTCGCATTTGCCGAGATGGCACAGATCATTTGATAGGCAACCTGCACGATCATAGACAGCCGAAATCATTCTATTCGCCGTGCGAAACAGGTGAATTCTGAATTCGGAGAGTATAGGCTCTCCTCCTATGAATATTCTGGCCTTTGATACGTGCCTTGATGCCTGTTCCGCTGCCGTCTTCTCCGACGGCGGCGAAGGCGTGCGCGCGTGCGCGTTCGAACCGATGGCGACAGGTCAGGCGGAACGTTTGATTCCTATGATCTCTGAGGTCGTCGACACGGCCGGACTTACGTTCGAGGATGTCGATCGGATTGCTGTAACCGTTGGGCCTGGGACGTTCACCGGCACGCGCATAGCGATAGCAGCAGCACGCGCATTGGCGCTGGCGATGAATGTTCCAGTCGTGACCGCCACGAGCCTTGCTGTCGTTGCACAGCAAGTTGCCCGGCATCTGAACAATATGCCGGACGTGTCAGCAATCGCAGTCGCCGCCGACGCGCGTCGCGGACAGGTCTATTGGCAGCGCTTTTCGCGTGGCGGTGGACTTGCAGCGCTCTGCGAACCTCAAGTCCTCACCCCCGAAGAGGCAGCCAGCCAGGCCACAGAGGGAATTTATGCCTTGGCAGGCTCCGCGGCGGATGCCGTCGCTCGTCACGCGCCTGCAAAGTATCGGGTGTTTGCTTCAATTGAGCTGCCTCGCGCCGAAGACTTGGCAGCAATGGCACCTCATATTCTACCCGCTGGTTCGCCGAACCCACTTTATTTGCGGCCGGCTGACGCAAAGCCTCAAGTCGGCAAATCAATAGCCCGAGTTACGATATGATGTCCGATGATCAGTATCAGCTGGATTTTAAGAACCTAAGTCTTCTGTGGGTCGAGGCCGAGGGGGCAGCTGAAGTTTCCAGCATGCACGCAGGCTTGTTCGATCCAGCCTGGAGCGAGGAGAGCCTGCGTAACTTATTGGCCTCACCTGGCGCCACGGCGCTTGTGGCCAAGCTGCGGTTGCACCCGGAAAACCCTCCGGCGCCAGCTGGGTTTATCATCGGTCGCATAGCAGCCGATGAAGCAGAAATTCTGACCCTTGGAGTATGTGCGCCTTTCCAGCGGCGAGGTATTGCCAAACGTCTCGTTGAAGGCTTGATGCGCGCCGTAGCCGCCGGCGGTGGTGAACGCCTTCATCTGGAGGTCGCCGCTGATAATGTCGCCGCGATTGCCCTCTATGAGAGACTAGGTTTTGAGCAGATCGGTCTGCGCAAGAATTATTACCAGCGTAGTGATGGGACCTCCTGCGATGCTCTGACTTTGTCTTGTAGTCTGTGATGCGCAGGCGATAGACGTGGTCAGACCCACTGGCCTATAACCAATTACGATAAACCCGATTCCACGGAGTTCGGCATGCCGATGGCCGAAACCACAACTTGGCCCTTTGCGCGCGGCATTTGCTGCGGCGCCCAACCTGCGAACGTCCCATGAGTTGGCTCCGCGCCAGCAATATCCTGGTATTGTTTATGGGGCTGACATTGCCGTTGATGCCGCTACAGGCGGTATTTGTCCGGTTCAGCCCGCGTTACGCGAGGCGCTTCCCCAGCTGGTACCATAAAAAAGTTTGTCGGCTGCTGGGCTTGCGGGTTCAGGTCGAAGGCAATATTGCGCGCGACAACCCTGTACTTATCGTATCAAACCACACGTCCTGGCTCGACATCCCCGTCATTTCCTCGGTCGCGCCGGTCTCCTTCATCGCGAAGAAGGAAGTTGGTGCTTGGCCATTCGTTTCCTCATTGGCGAAATTGCAGCGAACGATATTTATCGATCGCGAGCGGCGCGCATCTGTGGGGGACACCACAGAGGAAATCCTGACAAGACTACGTGCGGGGGACTCGCTCGTGCTCTTCGCCGAAGGGACATCAAGTGATGGCAACCGCGTCTTACCATTCAAGACGTCGTTGTTTGCCGCAGCAAAGCCTTCCGCGTTGCGTGCCGCTATCCGGCGCGACAAAGAGGACGCGACCAGCGCGCCCGCGGCTGGGAGTTCGCCGGAGAACCGTCAGGTTCTCGTGCAAACGCTCACCATTGCTTACACACGGTTGCACGGCATCCCTTTGTCACGCGCAGACCGGCCGCTGGTGGGCTGGTATGGCGATATGGACATGGCGCCGCACGCTTGGCAGCTGTTGCAGGCTGGACCGATAGATGCCGTGATCAAGATTGGGCGGCCGGTACCGCTCGATGCCTTCATGGACCGCAAAGCGCTCGCCAAATACAGCGAGGAAGAAATCCGCAAGGAACACGTACGCATCATGCGCGGTGTAACGTCCGACGAGTTGCTCGAACCAGCCCAAACGCCGTCCGAGGCTGAGGGTGCTTCTCCGCCACAGTCGGAAGCGAAACGTAGTTACGGGTAAGAAACGTCGGCGTTTCAGCGTGCCCTGCGACAAACACACGCTATTCACCACCTCAATTCGGGTGCATTGCACCAACAAATTCTTTGTGTCACTAAATCCTTGGTGACGACCGTCACAATGAGGGCAAAGACCTGTTTTTACGGGAATTTACCCATCACAGGATCGTCATGGAAGACCCCGGCGCAAAGCGCTGCAATACTGGAAAATATAAGGGTGCGACGTGTCCAAGCTGACGGAGTTTAATTCTGACTCTGACGGAGAGTGCACAATGCCGGGGACCAAGAAGGTCTTCGTAAAGACGTTCGGTTGCCAGATGAACGTCTACGACTCCGAACGGATGACCGAGGCTTTGGCGCAGTACGGCTATACCGTGGCCGATACGCCGGAATCCGCTGAACTCATTGTTTTGAATACGTGTCACATCCGCGAAAAAGCGGCGGAGAAGGTCTATTCCGATCTCGGACGCATCCGTGAAGTGAAGGAAGAACGGCGCCAGGCTGGTAAGAACACCGTCGTCGCCGTAGCCGGTTGCGTCGCTCAGGCCGAGGGATCTGAGATTATCGCCCGCGCGCCGGTCGTTGATCTCGTGATAGGCCCGCAAAGCTATCACCGTCTGCCTGAACTCGTTTTCCGAGCGCAAAGCGAATCCCGGCGCATTGTCGAGGTGGCTTTTCCAGAAGAGGACAAGTTCGCGAATCTTCCTGCGCGCGCGGCCACGGTTCCTGGAACTCAAATCGCACCCGCGTCGGCATTCCTTACGATTCAGGAGGGTTGCGATAAATTCTGCACGTTCTGCGTCGTACCCTACACGCGAGGTATGGAGTATTCGCGTCCGGTCGCCGCGATCGTCGCGGAAGCGGAAAGCCTCGTCGCGCGTGGCGTTCGCGAGCTGACGTTGCTGGGTCAAAACGTAAACGCCTACCACGGCGAAGGACCCGACGGAGCCACATGTTCGCTTGCCGGGTTGATAAATCGCCTAGCCGAAATCGATGGCCTTGAGCGCTTGCGTTACACGACCAGCCACCCCAACGATATGAGCGAAGATTTGTTTGCGGCCCACCGGGATCAGGAAAAACTGATGCCGTACCTACACCTGCCTTTTCAGTCAGGCAGCGACCGCATTCTGGCCGCCATGAACCGCAAACACACCGCGGATGACTACCGTCGCGTGATCGAGCGCCTGCGCAAAGTCCGGCCGGACATCGCATTGTCCACCGATATCATTGTGGGCTTTCCGAGTGAAACGCAGGAAGATTTCGACGCAACGCTTGCGCTCGTCGAGGAAATTGGTTTCGCCCAGGCCTTCTCATTCAAATATTCTGCCCGTCCTGGTACACCGGCTGCAAAAATTGCAGAACAGGTGCCCGAAGGCGTCAAGACCGAGCGCCTCCATCGCCTTCAGGAACGTCTTGAAGCTCAGGCATCGCGTTTCAATGAGGGCTGTGTTGGCAAAATAGTGCAGGTGCTGTTTGAACGTCCAGGCCGTCAGGCGGGACAGCTCGTTGGTCGTTCGCCGTATCTGCAACCCGTTCATGTTGAAGGGGCTCCAGAATACCTTGGACGTGTCATTCCAGTGGAAATCTCAGCCGCCGGCATGAAGTCGTTGTCGGGTGTCATACGAGCTGCTTGAAAGCGGAGTATGAATGTCCACCTATCAGGTTGATTCGGAATCGCGGCCAGTTATGCTAGCAACTGAAGAACTGGGTGGTTGTGAAGCCAACGTAAGGGCCGGGCATGGGAGACCTCTAATTTGACAGGCTTTCGCGGGCAATCCGTGACCGGGCCTGGGCGCGCCCAAAGATCGCAAGGCGTTTCCAAACGCATCGTCGTGCCCTTTGAAGACAATCGCTTCCTGACACAGTTGTTGGGAGAGTTCGATTGTCACCTAGCTCTTATTGAGGATCGCCTTGGCGTAGAGGCGCATGCTCATGGCAACGTCATCATTCTGACAGGCTCGGAGCCAGCAGTCGGGTTGGCCCGAGACGTTCTGGAACAGCTTTATCGGCGGATCGCGAATGGCGAACCGATCGGCGCGGGCGATTTCGATGGCCTAATCCGCCATGCCAGGCAGGAAACACCAGCAACGGATGGACAAGCTCAGATCGCGACCCGCCGTCGTGTCGTCAAGGCGCGGACACCCGCCCAAAGCACCTATATGCGCGCGATGGAACGTGTCGATCTGGTGTTCGGGATTGGCCCTGCGGGCACGGGGAAAACCTATCTTGCCGTCGCCTATGCCGCCCACTGCCTGGAGCGTGGGCTCGTTGAACGCTTGATCCTGTCGCGCCCAGCCGTAGAGGCAGGTGAGCGTCTGGGGTTTCTGCCCGGCGACATGCGCGACAAGGTCGACCCCTATTTGCGTCCCCTATACGATGCGCTTTATGATCTGCTGCCGCCCGAGAAGGTTGAGCGCGACATCGAGACGGGTGTCATCGAAGTCGCTCCACTCGCTTTCATGCGCGGCCGAACGCTCGCCAACGCTTTCGTTATTCTGGATGAAGCGCAGAATACGACGAGCATGCAGATGAAGATGTTTCTGACCCGTTTGGGAGAGAACGCAAAAATGGTCGTCACAGGCGACCCAAGTCAGATTGATCTACCGCCAGGGCAAACGTCCGGGTTGGAAGAGGCAGTTCGTCTCCTGCAAGACGTCGAAGGCATTCAGTCAATCCGGTTTTCCAATACGGATGTCGTGCGCCGCGATCTCGTGGCGCGCATTGTAACTGCGTACGATAAGGCCTCTGAGGGCCAGCGCCCGCGATGAACGATCCCTGCGACAGTAGACGCTCAAGCGAAGGCAGCGAGCAAGACGGCAGCGAACCTCCTAGTCCAGCTGCGCAGACTATTGAACTCGATGTCGTGCACGAAGCTGGTGATTGGTCCAGCGTTCCCGATATCGACAACATCATACGTCGTGCTGCCCAAGCCGCAGCAACAGAGCCCGAAGCAGAGCTTGCAGGGGCCAGTGCCGCATTGGCTCTATCTTCCGATGAGCATGTAGCCACGCTCAATGCTGCCTATCGTGGAAAGCCAAGCCCTACCAACGTTTTGTCGTTCCCTGTCGCTTCAGGCCTCCCTGTTGGAAGCGGAGCGCAGCGTTTTATTGGCGATATCGTGCTCGCTGCAGAAACGGTGGCGGCCGAAGCCGCGGCCATGCGCATTCCGACAAGCCACCATCTTCAGCATCTGGTCGTCCATGGTCTTCTCCATCTCGTGGGTTTCGATCATGAAACCGACGAAGAGGCGACACGCATGGAAGCACTTGAAACGCGCATTCTGGCGACACTCGATATTGCTGATCCATATGCGCCCATCGAAGCCGATTCCGAAGAATGAAGACGCACACCTGACGTGCTGAGCACGTCCGAGCATCATGAACTCAGTGTGCGATTGTATTGGAAAATAGTGATACGGAAATGAGTACCGACGACACGACAAGCACCAACGGCGACGCGACGTCCACATCTGACGATGCTCGAAGTTCGACGGCCTTTGGATGGTTTAACACTCTGCGCTCACGGCTTGGACTGCCGGGCGGCCAAACACTGCGTGACACGCTTGAATACGCATTGCAGGGCGAGGCAGGACCGAGCGATTCCTTCAGTGCGCAGGAACGGCAGATGCTGCTGCGTTTGCTGCATTTCAGTGCCAGTCGCGTCGAAGACATCATGGTGCCACGTGCCGATATCATCGCGATCGACGAAAGCGACTCCATTGCCGATCTGCTCGAGACGTTCGAGCGCGCGGGCGTCTCTCGCGTTCCCTTGTTCGCAGAGACACTCGATGATCCGCGCGGAATGGTCCACATCAAGGATTTCTTCCGTTGGGTCATGACCGAAGCCGGCCGAGAGGTTACACCGCCTGCACCGGTTGAAGAGGCCGCAGACAGTGCGAGTGGAGATCCGTCTGAAGAAGCGCTGTCATCCACGGTTGCCAGTCTCAATCTAGGCACCATAGATTTGACCCGGCCAGTCTCGGTTGCTCGGATCAAACGCCCGGTTCTGTATGTGCCTCCGTCCATGCCCGCTATGAACCTGCTCATCAAAATGCAATCGACGCGTATTCACATGGCGCTTGTCGTCGATGAGTACGGAGGCACGGATGGCCTCGTGACGATTGAAGATTTGGTTGAGCAGATCGTCGGCGATATCGAAGACGAACACGACGAGGCCGAAGTTCCCAACATCACCGAAGATCCGAAGCTGGGCCTTGTGGCGTCTGCACGCGCGCCGGTCGCAGAGCTGGAAAAACTCCTCGATCGTAAGATTTTGTCGAGCGAAGAAGAGGAAGAGATCGATACGCTCGGCGGCTTGGTGTTCACGATCGTGGGGCGTGTCCCAGCGAGGGGGGAACTTGTCAAACATCACTCCGGCCTGGAGTTCGAGGTGCTGGACGCTGATCCGCGCCGCGTCAAGAAGCTGAAAATTCACGTTCCTGTTGCGGAAGCCGACTCCGAGCCGAGTCCTGCGACCGCGTCCGTCGGCGAAAGCTAACCGTCCGTGACGGGGAGCGAAACAATCGATCGTCCGCAGCGGAGCGCGCGTAAGCCACCTCGTGTCCTTCGGCGATTGGCCTCTGTGGCTAAGGTTGTCAGAGAAGCCGTAGGATGGCGCCGCCGTGGCATCGCGTTTCTCGCAGGAGCCCTATCGGTGCTCGCCATGGCACCATTCTTTCTCTGGCCGGTACTGTTCTTTACTCTTCCAGTTTTGATCTGGTTGATCGATGGAACATCTGATCAAGCGCTTGCACATGCTGAGGCTGACAAAGCGACACACACGCGGGCATGGCGCACGAGCTTGAAGAGGGCAGCGTTCGACGGCTGGTGGTTTGGCTTCGGTTACTTCTTCTTCGGATTGTTTTGGATCGGCGAAGCATTCTTGGTGGAAGCGCACATCTTCGGATGGCTTTTGCCCGTTGCCGTTACGCTTATGCCAGCGGGCCTTGCGCTGTTCACCGCGGTGACAGCAGCTGCGGCGCGAAGCTTCTGGGTGCCCGGACTATCCCGCGTTGCGGTTTTGGCTGTCGCCTTCGGTGTCGGGGAATGGCTGAGAGGTCATATCTTCACAGGCTTCCCCTGGAACGTGCTGGGCTATGCGTTAACACAGCCGTTGTATTTGATGCAGTCTACGGCCGTGTTCGGCATCTACGGATTGACATTGCTCACTGTGTTGATTGCCGCGACACCGGTGATCGTACTGGCCGACCCACGCACCCCGCGTCCCGGAGCGAAAATTGTCGCGCTCACCGTGACGCCTTTAGCTGCACTATTCATCTATGGAGCACTGGTCCTCGCTCCAGGTCCCAATTCGTTTGTGGACGGCGTAAAATTGCGCATCGTACAGCCGAGCATTCCTCAGCACGAAAAATGGTTGGCGAGCGAGCAGCCACGAATTTTCGCAGAACATCTGCGTCTGTCGCGCATTTCCGAATCTGGAAAACAGGATGATTTAGAAGGCGTTACGCATGTCTTCTGGCCAGAGGCCGCGATGCCTTTTCTACCACTTTCAACGCCGGACGCGCTTTCTGCAATTGGCACGTTATTGCCTGCAAACACATTTCTCGTAGCAGGCGCGTTGCGCTTGGAAAAGGCCAGCGTTGGTGATGAGTTGCGGCCAAGTACGCTCCCTAAGCGTCAGGTTTATAATTCGATCATCGCTTTTGGACCTGAGGGGGAGACGCGGGCAATCTATGACAAGATTCACCTCGTGCCATTTGGAGAGTATCTGCCTGCTCAAGAATTCCTCGAAGCCATTGGTTTGGAAAGTTTGACGCGGATCCGCGGCGGTTTTTCAATTGGCCCTACGCCACGTCCCTTAGTTTCCGTCCCGGGGCTTCCGCCTTTCTCTCCATTGATTTGTTACGAAGCGATTTTTCCCGCAGCAGTTGTTCAAGGCGAGGATCGTCCAGCTCTACTTGTGAATGCGACCAACGATGGCTGGTTTGGTAATACGACGGGCCCGCACCAGCATTTACATCAAGCGCGTTTGCGCGCGGTTGAAGAAGGCGTGGCCCTATTACGCGTCGCCAATAACGGTATATCCGCTGTGATCGATCCGTTCGGTCGTATTATTGGAAAGCTCGATCTTAACGAGGTCGGAACACTCGATACGCAGCTTCCCCAGCCACGCCCTGCAACCATTTATGCTCAATATGGCGACGGTCTATTTTTACTTTGCGTGCTCGCGTTGAGCCTAACGACGTGGATTATTGTCCAGTATAATCGCTATGCGGCACGATAAGACGTGTCAAAGGTGTGGCTTCACAGCACCGCTTCTACTATGAAATGCAACTTTCATAGTAAGGAATGACCACATCTTGGCACGATTTTGCCGAAGTGGGTGGCATTGATGCACTCTATAGTATAGATCACCCAGCAAATAACAAAGCTTAAATTGTTTGAGCGTGGTCCGTCCTGCTTACTGACGCGATCGTGCTGTAGGCTGTAAGGTAAACTTTGGAGCCGGTATTTCGCATGGGCAACGATTTTAATAACAAGAATACTGTGGAGGAAGAGCGCAATGCGCGCCGGGCGAACCCGATAGACGTTCATGTCGGTGCTCGTGTCAGATTACGGCGTATGCTGCTGGGGATGAGCCAGGAAAAACTTGGCGAACGATTGGGACTGACTTTCCAGCAGATTCAAAAATACGAGAAGGGTGTAAATCGCATTGGCGCAAGTCGGTTGTTCGACATGGCGCGCGTTCTAGGGGTGCCGATTCAGTTCTTTTATGACGAGGTGCCAAATGGAGATTCTGCCGAAGCCACAGGCATGGCGGACGCGTCCGCGGAGTATGTGCCGGATCTCATTACGACCCGCGAAGGCTTTGAGCTCAACAAGGCGTTCGCTCGCATTCCGGACGCGCGCGTTCGACGTGCTGTTGTCGAGCTAGTTCGCTCGCTGGCGAACGAAGAATCGCAGGACTGAGACGTCCTGCGACAAGGCCCCGTTTCAGGGGCTAGCCTTGACCCGCCCCTAAAACCTTGCGACAAGGCCCGCAACTTCCCATCGAAAATGAAATGCAAATGGAGGGAGCGAGCTTGGCACGCACATCCTATTTATTTACCAGTGAATCGGTCTCTGAAGGTCATCCGGACAAGGTCTGCGATCGTATCTCTGATGAGATCGTCGATCTTTTTTACCGTGAAGGGCCCAAGGCAGGCATCGATCCCTGGTCGATTCGTGCCGCGTGCGAGACATTGGCGACGACCAACCAGGTAATCGTTGCCGGCGAGACGCGTGGGCCGTCCACGGTCACCACCGAAATGATCAGCGCGAAGATTCGCGAAGCGATCAAAGACATCGGGTACGAGCAGGAAGGCTTCCACTGGGCCAACACGAACATTGATGTTCTATTGCATCCGCAGTCCGCTGACATCGCAGTTGGCGTCGATGCAGCCGGCAACAAGGACGAAGGTGCCGGCGACCAAGGCATCATGTTCGGGTATGCCTGCCGTGAAACGCCGGAGCTGATGCCGGCACCGATCTACTACAGCCACAAGATTCTTGAGGTTCTGGCAAAGGCGCGCAAAGCGAAAGAGGGTGCCGCTGCTAAGCTTGGACCGGATGCGAAAAGCCAAGTGACCGTGCGTTACGAAAACGGCAAGCCCGTTGCTGTCACGCAGATCGTTTTGTCGACGCAGCACATCGATCCTGATCTCACGTCCAAACAGGTACGTGAAATCGTCGAGCCCTATATCCTCAAGACTCTTCCCGCTGAGTGGGTGTCGAACGATACCGTCTGGCACGTAAACCCAACGGGTAAGTTCGTGATCGGCGGCCCGGATGGTGACTGTGGTCTCACGGGACGTAAGATCATCGTCGATACCTATGGCGGTGCGGCGCCCCATGGCGGCGGCGCGTTCTCGGGCAAAGATCCGACGAAGGTGGACCGCTCGGCTGCGTATGCGGCACGTTATCTGGCAAAGAACGTCGTGGCGGCGGAACTCGCAGAGCGCTGCACCATCCAGCTGTCCTACGCAATCGGCGTTGCCGAGCCACTGTCGATCTACGTCGACACGCATGGCACAGGCAAGGTGGATGAAGCCCAATTGGAAAAGGTTCTCCGCGAAGTCATGAAGCTGACGCCGCGCGGCATCCGCGAGCACCTGAACCTGAACAACCCGATCTATGCTCGCACGGCAGCTTATGGCCATTTTGGCCGTGCACCAGACGATCAGGGTGGCTTCACGTGGGAAAAAGACGATCTTGCCGCAGCCATTAAGTCGGCGCTGTAAATCCAGCCGGCTTAATCTGTCGAACGAACCTGGACGGCCGCAGCGCATGCGTTGCGGCCGTTTTGTTCTATTTTTTAGAGAGAAATAGAAATTCACGCGTTCAGCTGTGTTGATGAAACCGAATTCTCCAAGCAATTGCGCAACGTAGGTCGGGGCGATGGGCGAAACCACACAAAAGGGTGAAGGAATTCCAGCTGATCTCCGTTCCTTCGGCCGTCGACGTGGGCGGACGCTAAGTCCGCGCCAACAACAGCTCATGCGAGAACTGCTGCCCAGGTTGGCTCTCGAAGTCACCCAACCGAGGCCTCGGTCACTAACAGAGCTCTTTTCCGCGAATGTCGGTGAAGTTTGGCTAGAGATCGGTTTCGGCGGGGCGGAACACTTGATCTGGCAGGCGGCCCATCATCCCTCTGTTGGTTTGATAGGTTGCGAACCGTTCGAGGACGGCGTCGTCAAGGCTTTGACGGCCATTGAGGAGAATGAACTCCAAAATATTCGTTTGTATGTCGATGATGCGCGCGAGGTTTTGCGTTGGCTTCCACCGGCCAGCATCAACCGAACGTTTATCTTATTTCCAGATCCCTGGCCGAAGCGGCGGCATCATAAGCGCCGTTTGGTGTCCGCATCTCTGATCTCGGAGCTGGCACGGGTCATGGCGGCAGGGGGCGAGTTACGGATCGCCACCGATATTGGCGACTATGCCCGCACAGCGCTCATCGCTTTGCAAGACAGCCCGTTTTCTTGGCAAGCGGCGAGCCCTCAAGACTGGCGCCTACGCCCCGACGACTGGCCATCGACCCGCTACCAAGCAAAAGCCCTCCGTGAAGGTCGGCGATGCTATTTCTTCCGCTTTCTGCGAAATGCTTGAGCAAGTACAGCCGCAGACTGCTTATTTTGTGCCATCAAAATGTTCAAAAAACTTCACAAGGCGCTTGCAAGTGCCTAAGTCTTCACGTAGTCTTGAATTGCTCATGATCATCTCAACTCTGGGAGTGGGCCCTCTGGGTCCGCTCTTTTTGTTTTGGGAATGGCATTTGGGAATTAGCGACAGTATTTGACGAGGGCCTCTGTGGCGGGCGATACGAGCGCGTCGCGCGAGCGCTTTTTCCGGGAGACAGGATTGGCAGCGGCAGTGGCCGAACTTGCTGAACCAGTCCTGGAGGATCTTGGTTTCCGGCTCGTGCGAGTACACATACAAGGACGTGAAGGCAAGATCGTTCAGATCATGGCCGAACGCCCCGACGGTACAATTACGGTGAATGATTGCGAGACGATCTCTCGCCAGCTATCACCGCTGCTGGATGTTCACGACGTTATCTCAGGCAGCTATCGCTTGGAGATTTCTTCGCCCGGGATTGATAGACCTCTCGTGCGTCCATCCGATTTTGAGGACTGGGCTGATCACGAGGCGAAGGTCGAACTGAGCGAAATAGTGGACGGCCGCAAACGCTTCCGTGGGCGGCTTGAAGGCTTCGAGGATGGTGAGATCCGTATGGAGGTCGATCTTCCTGAGGTTGGTCCGACGGTTGTTGGCTTTCCGGTTTCGCTGGTGAGCGATGCCAAGCTGGTCTTGACGGATGAACTTGTGCGCGAAGCCTTGCGTCGGGCGAAGAAGTCAAGGCAAACAGACGATGCCGGTAACGACGTAGGTCCCGGCGACGAAGTGGATTTGGAGGACTAGGCAACATGGCGATGGCAGGTATCAGCGCCAACCGTCTCGAACTCTTGCAGATTGCAGACGCTGTCGCCCGCGAGAAATCGATCGATCGAACGATCGTGATCCAGGCGATGGAAGATGCGATCCAGAAGGCGGCAAAGTCCCGTTACGGCGCGGAAAACGATATCCGCTGCACGATCGATCCCAAGACTGGCGAGACGAAGCTCTCCCGTGTGATCACGGTCGTCGAGAACGTCGAAAATGACTCGACTGAAATTTCGGTACAGGGCGCACAACGCCGTCAGCCGGGCGCCGTAGCTGGCGACCTGATCGTTGAGCCGCTGCCGCCGTTGGACTTCGGCCGTGTCGCTGCGCAGAACGCCAAGCAGGTGATCGTCCAGAAGGTTCGTGAAGCCGAGCGTGAGCGCCAATACGGCGAATACAAGGATCGCATCGGCGAAATCGTCAACGGTACCGTAAAGCGCGTCGAGTACGGCAACGTCATCATCGATCTCGGACGCGCCGAGGCCATCATCCGTCGCGACGAGATGATCCCGCGTGAAAATTTCCGTTACGGAGACCGTGCACGCGCCTACATCTACGATGTGCGTCAGGAACAACGCGGCCCGCAGATTTTCCTGTCGCGTGCGCGCCCTGAATTCATGTCGAAGCTGTTCGCGCAGGAAGTGCCTGAAATCTACGACGGCATTGTGGAGATCAAATCGGTTGCTCGCGACCCCGGGTCACGTGCGAAGATCGCGGTTATTTCCAAGGATTCGTCCATTGATCCGGTCGGCGCTTGCGTCGGTATGCGCGGTTCGCGCGTCCAGGCGGTTGTCAATGAACTGCAGGGCGAGAAGGTCGACATCATTCAGTGGCGTCCCGATCCCGCAGAGTTCATCGTTAACGCGCTCGCGCCTGCAGAAGTGAGCAAGGTCGTCCTCGACGAAGATACCGACAAGATCGAGGTCGTGGTCCCGGAAAATCAGCTCTCACTGGCGATCGGCCGTCGCGGTCAGAACGTGCGTCTTGCGTCGCAGTTGACGGGCTGGGATATCGATATCCTCACGGAGCAGGAAGAAAGCGAACGCCGCCAGAAGGAATTTGTCGAGCGGTCCAACATGTTCATGGACCAACTCGATGTTGACGAGGTGATCGCGCAGCTATTGGTGACCGAAGGCTTCGCCTCGATTGAGGAGGTCGCTTACGTCGATCTCTCCGAAATCGCACATATCGAAGGCTTCGATGAGCATACCGCGAACGAGATCCAGACACGTGCGCGCGATTTTCTTGAGCGTATCGAGAATGAGCGTGATGCGCGTCGTCGCGAGCTCGGTGTCGCCGATGAACTCGGCCAGGTTTCTGGCGTAACGAGCGCCATGCTGGTCGCGTTTGGTGAAAACGGCATCAAGACCGTCGAAGATTTGGCCGACTGCGCCACAGATGACCTCGTCGGCTGGGTCGAGCGTAAGCGCGAAAAAGATAGCGAGCCGGTGCGCCACAAGGGAATCCTTGATGGCATGGAGATCGGACGCACAGAGGCTGAAGAACTGATTATGGCAGCCCGCGTTCAGGCAGGCTGGATCAGTGCGGAAGACCTCGCATCATCTGCTGAGCCGGAAGAAGAGGCTGAAGAAGCCGCGCCTTCCGAAGCAGATGCACAGGCGCAAGAAATTGAAGCCGTTTTCTCTTCAGGTACACCTAAGCCTGCAGGCAAAACGAATGCCGGCGATGCCGGTTCGTCCGACTAGGGCGATGGAGATGTTCAACGATTGGAGCAGCAACGCGTGGTCGCAAATGAACGGCCAGACATTCGAGAGGCCAGCCGGATGGAAGGGAAAGACCTCTTCCGTCAATGCGCCCTCACGCGTTCTGAGCGGGTAACCGGCGATCTGATCCGATTTGTCGCCGGCCCCGGCGACACTATATATCCTGATCTGACACATAAATTGCCTGGTCGCGGCGTATGGGTTACGGCCGATAGGGAAAGTATCTCCGCTGCCGTTAAAGCACGTGCTTTTGCCCGAAGCCTAAAGCGTAAGGTAGAAGTTTCCGAAGATCTTCCCGGTTTGGTTGAGCGTCAATTGACGCAGCGCGTTGTCGAAGCCCTCGCGCTCGCCAACAAGGCAGGCCTCGTTGTTTGTGGCTTCGATAAGATAAATACGCGGTTGGAACGCGAACGCATCGCGACCCTGGTACACGGAGCTGATGCTGCCCGCGACGGTTGTGACAAGTTGGATCGCAAGTATACCGCTATCGCGGCGGACCGTGGCTTTAAGCCAATCATCATTGATATTCTGACAATTGATGAAATCGGCTTGGCCATGGGGCGCTCAAATGTGGTACATGCTGCCCTCACACCCGGAGGGGCGGCGAAGCGATTTGTGGGTGAAGCTGAAAGATTAGCCCGCTACCGTCGAGGCATTGCCCCTCCTGTAACCGCTAAAGCAGCTTCTGGCGAAGCAAAGGTTGGTTCGCCATGATAGGCTGCAAAGAATTGATTGGCTCTCGCGCAGGGGTTATTCCGAGCCCGAGCCCGAATACCGGCAGCGAAACGCTGCGGATCAAGACCCCGGCACTTCTACTATGGGGAGACTATTTCCGCCCTGTGGTGCCGACCAGAACCGATGACGCGATCATCATACGGCAACGCTATTGCCAAACGCGCAACGGCGTACCGTGACACGATCTTAGATCACGCCGCGGATTGAGATCACACGAAGAGAGTTGAACGGATATCGAATGACGGACACGAAAGACTCCACCGACAAGACCATTCGAGGTGGGCGCAAACAGCTCTCTCTACAACGCACCGTCGAGTCCGGTCATGTTCGGCAGAGTTTCAGCCATGGCCGCTCGAAGGCCGTCGTGGTGGAGAAGCGCAAATCGCGCAAGCTCGCTACGCCAGGTCAACAAGGCGCAGAAGAGATAACACCGGCGACCCCGCAGCAGCCAGCCGCGCCTGTAGCGCGCAAGCCGGCCAGCGCACCGCCGCGTCCTGCACCAAGTGCTGATACGGCGTCTGGTGACAAGCTATCCAGCAGCGAAGTTGAAGCTCGTCAGCGCGCTTTGCAGGCGGCTAAGGCGGCACAAGATGCTGAGGAGGCTGAGCGAAAGGCGCGCGAAGAAAGCCAGGCTAAGGCGGAAAAAGAGTCGGAAGCGGCTAAAGAGCCTGTCGCCGAAAAAAGCGAACAGCCGACGGCAGCGCCAGAAGCTCCACCCGAGCCTGTAGAGGTCGCTGCGGAACCTGCGCCACCAGCTGTCGAAGAAGTAAAGAGCGCGCCCGCACCTGAACCGGCGAAGTCTGCGCCTCCGGCTCGCGAACAGCCACGCGCAAAAAGCTCGGCCGCACCGGCGAGGAAGAGCGACGGCCCGCAGCGCGGGGAAGGGCGGCCATCGGGTAGGTCTTCCGAAGGCGATGCGCCTGCACGTCAGCGCGCGCCACGCTCGCTCGACACGCAGTTCCAGCCGCGCGAGCGCGGCAAGCCGAAAGAAATTAGATTGCCCGGTCCGCCTCGCGGTCAGGCCGATGGAGGTGATGAGCCGATCGTCGCCAAGCCGCAGCGTGCGCAACGGCCAGCTCCCGCTCCGCAACAACAGCAGATGGAGGACGAGGACGGTCGCAACAAGCGTGGCGGCAAGCCATCGCGTACAGCGACACGCACCGGTGATGAACGTCGTGAGCGCGGTAAGCTGACGGTTGATCAGCTTCTTAATCGCGAAAACCGCGAACGTTCGCTTGCATCTCTGAAGCGTAAGCGCGAACGCGAGAAGCTGAAGGCGATGGGTATCGCTCAGCCGCGCGAAAAGATTGCGCGTGAGGTGATTATTCCTGAAGTGATTACTATTCAGGAACTCGCCAACCGCATGGCCGAACGCGCCGTCGATCTCATCAAGTACCTGATGAAGCAGGGCGAGATGCATAAGATCAACGACGTGATCGACGCCGACACGGCGGAACTGCTCGTCTCCGAGTTTGGTCATACGTCAAAGCGCGTTTCCGAAGCCGACGTTGAAGAGGGCTTTATCGGTGAAACAGATGCCGATGAGACACTCGTGCAGCGTGCTCCCGTAGTCACTATTATGGGGCACGTCGACCACGGTAAAACCTCGCTTCTCGACGCTATCCGGAAGGCGAATGTCGTCTCGGGAGAAGCTGGCGGTATCACGCAGCATATCGGCGCGTATCAGGTTGAGACGGGCTCCGGCCAGAAAATCACGTTCATCGATACGCCAGGCCACGCAGCCTTCACGGCCATGCGTGCACGCGGCGCCAAGGTCACGGATATCGTCGTGCTGGTCGTTGCTGCCGACGATGGTGTGATGCCTCAGACCATCGAGGCGATCAACCATGCCAAGGCTGCGGATGTGCCGATGATCGTGGCTATCAATAAGATTGATAAGCCGCAGGCCGATCCCAACCGCGTCCGCACGGAACTGCTGCAGCACGAGGTTGTTGTCGAAACCATGTCGGGTGAGACACTCGAAGTTGAGGTTTCCGCGCTGAAGCAAATGAACCTCGACAAACTACTCGAGGCTATCGCTCTGCAGGCTGAAATTCTTGATCTCAAGGCCAATCCCGAGCGCAATGCGGAAGGTATTGTCATCGAGGCTAAGCTCGAACGCGGTCGTGGTCCGGTAGGCACCGTTCTCGTTCAGCGCGGTACGTTGGCCGTTGGTGACATCGTCGTTGCCGGCACCGCATGGGGCCGCGTCCGCGCGTTGATTGACGATCGCGGAAAGAACGTCGCTAAGGCGGGCCCGTCTGTTCCTGTCGAGGTTTTGGGCTTCGATGCGGCGCCTGAAGCAGGTGATCAGTTCGCCGTTGTTGAGAACGAAGCTCGTGCCCGCGAGATCACCGACTATCGTGTTCGCAAACGGCGCGAAAAGTTGGGCTCCGCTGGGTCGCCGCGTACGCTTGAGCAAATGATGCAAACGCTCAAGGACGAAGCGGGCAAGAAAGAGTTTCCGCTCGTCATCAAGGGTGACGTGCAAGGCTCTATCGAAGCCATCGCGGGCGCTCTCAAGAAGATGGGCACCGACGAGGTCGAAGCGCGTATCGTGCACTCCGGCGTTGGCGGTATCACAGAGTCCGACGTCGTTTTGGCGAACGCCTCGAACGCTGTCATTTTTGGCTTCAACGTTCGCGCCAACGCCCAAGCCAAACAGGCCGCCGATAGTCAGGGTGTCGAGATCCGCTACTACAACATCATCTACGACCTCGTTGATGACGTTAAGGCGGCGATGTCCGGTCTGCTTGAGCCGACGATCCGCGAAATATTCCTTGGAAATGCGGAGATCCTGCAGGTCTTCAATATCACTAAGGTCGGCAAAGTAGCTGGCTGCCGTGTAACGGAAGGCAAGGTTGAGCGCGGAGCCAAAGTTCGCCTGATCCGCGACAATGTCGTTATCCATGAGGGCAGCCTGTCAATCCTGAAGCGCTTCAAGGATGACGTGAAGGAAGTTCCCGTAGGTCAGGAATGCGGTATGTCCTTCGCGAATTATCAGGACCTACGCGAGGGCGACGTGATCGAGTGCTTCCAGGTCGAGACACTGGCTCGCACCCTGTAGTCACATCCGATCGCTTGGCGATCGTTTGGGGTCGGGCCGGCTGACGGCACGACCCCTTTGACGTCATAGCGGCAATGGCTTGTCCCGCCGCGATGTCATGGATGAAGTTGACCGGCACGGCTGGTCTTCGACCCGTCAACGGAACTGATATGGCGAAACGATCCTCCAAATCTCCCGCCGGAGCGGGCCCGTCGCAAAGGCAGTTGCGCGTTGGAGAAATGATCCGGCATGCGATAGCCGAGATGCTAACGCGCGGTGAGATTCACGACGACGTCCTCGGGGCACATGTCATCACGGTTCCTGAGGTTCGTATGTCACCGGACCTGAAGCTTGCGACGATATTCGTCATGCCGCTTGGCGGTGGCGAGGCGATGGAACCTGTTCTTGCCGCGCTCGATCGGAATAAGAGGTTTTTACGTGGCGAGATTGCGCATGCCGTTAACTTGAAGTATGCCCCGGAACTCCGTTTCCGTGCCGACCGGAGCTTTGATGAAGCGCTGCGTATCGACGAGTTGCTGCACAGCCCCACCGTCCGACGGGACCTGGAAAACGACTGAGCATTAGTCTTCAACGCGCGGCTGGATATGTCACTCTCGGCCGATCAGCAGAGCACCATATGGCACGAAGAAAGAAAGGTAGGGCGGTCAACGGTTGGCTCGTCCTCGACAAGCCGCTCGGTCGCACGTCGACCCAAGCGCTGGGCGCAGTGAAACGCCTGTTCGATGCACAGAAGGCAGGCCATGCCGGGACACTCGATCCGTTGGCAACAGGTATCCTGCCGATCGCTTTCGGTGAAGCAACGAAGACTGTGTCCTATGCCGTTGATGGCGAGAAGGCATATCGTTTTACTGTGACCTGGGGGAACGAGCGCACGACGGACGATACGGAAGGCGAGATCGTAGCAAGCTCCGAGACGCGCCCCTCCGTTGCTGAGATCGAAGCGCTGTTGCCGCAATTCACAGGCGAAATCAGCCAGGTACCGCCGCAGTTCTCAGCGATCAAGGTGGCAGGAAACCGCGCTTACGATCTCGCCCGAGACGGCGAGGTTGTCGAGCTGCAGCCGCGCATTGTTAACATTGACGATCTACGTCTGCTTGGCGCGGTCGATGCGAACTCCGCGATTTTTGAAGCGGAGTGCGGCAAGGGGACCTATGTGCGGGCGATCGCGCGCGACCTCGGACGGGCCTTGGGCTGCTATGGCCATGTAAGTGAGCTCCGGCGCCTTGCCGTCGGCTCATTTACGGAGGAAGAAGCCGTTTCCATGGATGAGCTTGTGGCCGCCCACGAGGAAGGCGGAGCGGAAGCGTTGGACTCATATCTCCAACCCGTCGAGTCGGCCCTCGAAGACCTAACGGAACTCTCCGTAACCCCTTCGGACGCGTCTGAACTGGCCCGTGGCAAGACCATACTTCTGCGCGGTCGCGACGCCCCCGTGTTCACAGGCGGGTTTTTCGCCATGTGCAAGGGACAGCTCGTCGCCATCGGTGACGCGGAAAAAGGTCAACTCAGGCCGAACCGCGTCTTCAATCTAGGGCGGTGATCATCTTATCGTTAATTTGATTGCCCTGCGACGCAGCTTTACCGGGAATCAAGCCCGCAGGTGCATCGAAAGATGCTGGTCACGAGCGCGTATTCGTGTATAAAGCCCCCAACGACGCGGGTCCCATGGGCCCGCGTTGTATGTTTGTGACCCAGCTGGACGACATCCCGGCTGTGGCCGCCTAGGGAAAGCTCTGAAGCTTTCCGTATCTTCTCGAATTGAAAGGACGATCCCGATGTCGATTACGGCAGAACGCAAGGCCGAACTCGTAAAGGAGTTCGGAACGAAAGAAGGCGATACCGGTTCTCCAGAAGTTCAGATCGCTATTCTGACCTCACGCATCACTTACCTTACTGAGCACTTCAAGACCCACAAGAAAGACAACCATTCACGTCGTGGTCTGCTCAAAATGGTAAGCCAGCGGCGCCATCTCCTGGACTATGTCAAGGCTAAGGACGTTTCTCGCTATCAGAAGCTCATCGAACGCCTCGGCATCCGCCGTTAATTTGCGCGTTTTATCGCGCGCGGCTTGGCCTAGGGCGCAAATTTTGACACGTCCGCTCATGTGGGATGCTGCCGTCAGGTCTGGCGGCAGCATCTACCGCCCGAGCCTGTCCAAGTGCGAATTCTACAAACACCAACATTTGTGCGGTTCGCTTTTTAGTGAACTTTTTGTGCCTGCAACGCGGGACGGTCTCGGCCGCTCCGCGATAGGGCGCGCCTTGTGACTGGAAACTTTTTGCTATCGCTGAAAATGCGCTAGAACCGCGCTCGTACGAAACAAAGACCGAAACGAAAGACGAAAAGCATGTTCGACATTCATCGCGTGGAAATTGACTGGGGGGGGCGTCCGCTGCGCCTCGAGACGGGCCACATGGCGCGCCAGGCCGACGCCGCCGTTTATGCACAGTACGGTGAGACCAGCGTGCTCGCGACCGTAGTCGCTGCCAAGCAGCCCAAGCCGGGCATCGACTTTTTCCCGTTGACCGTAAATTACCAGGAAAAGACCTACGCGGCCGGCAAGATCCCCGGTGGTTATTTCAAACGCGAAGGCCGGCCGACGGAAAAGGAAACGTTGACGTCGCGGCTCATTGACCGCCCCATTCGCCCGCTGTTCGTGCAGGGCTTCAAAAACGAAGTTCAGGTCATCGTCACCGTTCTTTCCCACGACATGGAGAACGATCCTGACGTTCTCGGCATGGTCGCTGCGTCTGCAGCGCTGACGCTGTCCGGCGTTCCCTTCCTCGGGCCGATCGCTGCGGCACGCGTTGGTCGCATCAATGGTGAGCTTGTCCTCAATCCCATGCTGGACGAGATGGCCGAAAGCGAGCTGGATCTCGTGATCGCAGGCACCGAAGACGCGGTCATGATGGTCGAGTCTGAAGCCAAGGAACTGGGCGAAGACGTTATGCTAAAGGCCGTGATGTTCGGCCATGAGCATTTCCAGCCGGTCATCCAGGCCATCATCAAGCTGGCTGAGACTGCCGCCAAGGAACCCTGGGACATCACGCTTCCCGACACGGGCAAGTACAAGGAAGCTGTCCGCGCCATTGCTGAGGCAGATCTAAAGGTTGCCTTCTCGACGCCCGAGAAGCAAAAGCGCAACGACATGGTTGCCGCCGTCAAGGAAAAGGTCTTCGCGGAAATCGAAGTTCCTGAAGATGCGCCTGAAGACAAGGGTCTGCTTGCCAGCGCATTCAAAGCGCTCGAGTCCGACATCATGCGCTCATCCGTGGTCGACACGGGGCATCGCATCGACGGACGCGATCTTAAGACGGTTCGCCCGATCATGTCGGAGGTTGATGTTCTGCCGCGTACGCATGGCTCCGCGCTGTTCACGCGTGGTGAGACCCAGGCTCTGGTCGTGGCGACACTTGGCACCGGTGAAGACGAGCAGTTTGTGGATTCGCTCGAAGGAACGCGCAAGGAGCGCTTCCTGCTTCACTATAACTTCCCCCCCTACTCCGTGGGTGAAACGGGCCGTATGGGGAGCCCCGGCCGTCGTGAAATCGGTCACGGCAAGCTCGCATGGCGCGCCGTGCATCCTCTGATGCCGACGGCGGAGGAATTCCCCTACACCATCCGCGTGGTGTCCGAAATCACCGAAAGTAACGGGTCGTCTTCGATGGCGACGGTGTGCGGCACGTCCTTGGCACTTATGGACGCTGGCGTCCCGCTCAAGTCGCCCGTCGCCGGTATTGCCATGGGCTTGATCAAGGAAGGCGACAAGTTCGCCGTTCTCTCCGACATTCTCGGCGACGAAGACCACCTCGGCGATATGGACTTCAAAGTCGCGGGTACGACCAACGGCGTCACTTCGCTTCAGATGGACATCAAGATTACCGGCATCACGGAAGAGATTATGCGGGTGGCACTTGATCAGGCCAGAGATGGCCGCATGCATATCCTTCAAGAGATGTCGAAGGCTCTGACGGATGCGCGTTCGGAACTGGGCGAACACGCGCCACGTATCGAAACGATCCAGATCCCGACGGACAAGATCCGCGAAGTCATCGGTTCGGGTGGCTCGGTTATTCGTTCGATCGTCGAAGAGTCGGGTGCCAAGATCGATATCAATGACGACGGCACGGTGAAGATCGCAGCCGCTAAGCGTGAGTCGATTGAAGCAGCTCTGAGCCGTATCCGCTCCATCACCACCGAGCCTGAGGTTGGCACGATCTACAAGGGTAAGGTCGTTAAGGTTATGGACTTCGGTGCCTTTGTGAACTTCTTCGGCGCCCGCGATGGTCTGGTTCACATTTCGCAACTGAGCCAGGGTCGTCCTGAAACCGTCAGTGAAGTGGTCAAGGAAGGTCAGGAAGTTTACGTCAAACTCCTTGGCTTCGACGACCGTGGCAAGGTTCGCCTGTCCATGAAGGTTGTCGATCAGTCCACGGGCCAGGAAATTCCCCGTGCTGAAGGCGAAGCTGAAGATACAGGCGGCGGAGACCGCGGAGATCGTCCGCGTCGTGACCGTCGCCCGCGCCGCGATGCGTAAGCCTTCTCGATAAAAGAATAAAAAAGCGCCGTTGAAATCCAACGGCGCTTTTTTCTTGGAAATGTTACGGCCTCAGCGGCTGATCCCTTGTTCGCCACCCGCCAGATGTTTATCGGTTCCTGGGTGAGCCGAAGGGCATAGGTTCGCCGCGAAGCAGCCACGTATCGAGCCACGCATAGTTTTCGTTGACGTCGATGGTATCGTTTTTAGAGGCTAGACCGGTGCGGGAACTGCTTTCGAAAGGCGATTGGCGTTCCCCATCTTCACAAAAACCCTTCGGTGCGGCAGCGACATCCACATACGCTGCTAACAACGGCGACAGAATGGGCTCTCCCTGCGTTTGCTCGAAAAGCCAAGTTTTGCCGAAGCACGTGATGATCGAAACTGAAGTCTGATCCAGGGCTTCGTAAGCTAACGCGTCGAGACCAGCATCGCTATCCGCGGGAGGCAGTGTCCCGTCAAATGCAACTGTGGTTGCGTACAGACACACATTACTGCCCGTTCGCCACGCGTGCGCGCTGACTGCGGCACCAGCAAAATCACGCGTGTAGAATCGCTGGGGTGTGCCATACCGCATGAGATCATTGAGCATGTCGTGATAGACTAGCGAGAAAGACATCCGCGCTGATAGGCGTTGTTCCCAGCTCCAGTCTTTTGAGGCTTCCAGTAAGGTCTCCGGTTGCCCGCTCCGTATCGTGAGTATCTGCCATTTGGGCATCGTCACCGCCACATTTCACCGTTCCCGCACCGATTGTAGACAAAGACCAGGTGGGCTTGTCGAGCCCTTTCGCTTACAATCGTTCAGTTCAAGTGAAGCGCGCCGGATATGCAACGCAATTGTGGCAAGGAAGCAAGCCTAGGAACGTGTGTACTCTAATGCAGATTCGAAGGATGGAGCATCTGGCCAGAAAACTTGGGCCAGCGAGCTGGCCTCCCGCGCATTGCCCGTCGTCATGAGGCGGACATGGGATTGATTCGCTATGGAGGAACTATCAGCGACAAAATGCGGACGACGGTGAAGATAATCTTCGAGACTATCAGCGACGATCTGCGGCTGGGACAGAATGCGCGTGAATGGGGGCAGATGACGCGCGAAGAGATGCTCCACCAAAGGAAAATGCGTGCAACCTAAAATCGCACGATGCGGCGGCGTGTCGTGGGTCTGGGACAGTAAACCGGCTACCCCCTCTTGCACCAGAGCATCCAGTTCCGCTTCTGGCGCCTCGTGCTCAATCGCTCCAGCTAAGTTCGCGCAAATCTGCTGCACGACCACGACTTTTGGGCAGCGTTTGCGAATCTCTTCTCTGTAGACGTTCGAAGAAATTGTTCTGGTGGTGCCGAACACGGCAATGATGTCGGTATTGTACTTCTGCGGATATTGCGGGGCTGTAACGGCCCAGGGTGTCTGCGTCGCAGCTTCCACCGTCGGCGCAACGATGCCCAGGATGTTGTGTCCGCCCCATTGGGACTTCGGCAGCCAATTCTGCTGAAGCTGCCGGGCAGCCACTGCCGTTGCGGTATTACAGCCCAAGATGACGAGACGCGCACCAAGCCGAAACAGCGTCTCGACACCTTGACGCGTCAGGTCCACGACCTCCTCGGACGACCGGTTGCCGTAGGGTACGTGAGCATGATCGCCGAGGTACGTGAACGAAATCTGAGGGAACCGCGCCGCGAGTTCGCGCAGCACAGTCAGTCCCCCCAACCCTGAATCGAAGACCCCGATCATTGAAGCGTTCTGCGCTCGCCGTGACGATGCGTCAAGTTACTAGCAATTGGAGCCTTATTCGGCCGCTTCCGAAGGTGACCGGCCGGCGGCATCTGCATCTGCTTCTTGCTCCTTAAGAGCTTCGAGCGTCGGCATTGCCACTGTGCTATAACCGCAGTCGACGAAGTGAACTTCGCCCGTTACCGCGCCTCCCATGTCGGACAGCAGATAAAGCGCCGAGCCGCCGACTTCGTCGAGCGTTGGCGTGCGCCGCAAGGGCGAATGATCGCGCTGATAGTTGAAAATGACGCGCGCATCCGAAATGCCGGAGCCGGCAAGAGTTCGCATTGGCCCCGCCGACACGGCGTTGACACGAATGCCTTGCGGGCCCAGGTCGGCCGCGAGATATCGTACCGAGGCTTCCAGCGCAGCCTTAGCGACGCCCATCACGTTGTAGGACGGCACCCATCGCGTCGCCCCACCATACGTAAGCGTAAGCAACGATCCGCCGTTTGGCATCAGCTCTGCGGCCCGCTTCGCGATTTCAGTGAAGGAGAAGCACGAGATAACCATGGTATTCACGAAGTTATCACGCGTCGTATCCGCGTATCGGCCATGCAACTCACGGCGGTCAGAAAAAGCCAACGCATGAACGATAAAGTCCAGGCTGCCCCAGGTTTTTTTGATTTCTTCAAAAACCTTATCGACACTATCGAGATCACTGACATCGCAAGGCACAATGATCTTAGAGCCCACCGATTCAGCCAGGGGAATGGCGCGGCGCCCGAACGCCTCTCCTTGATAGGTAAAGGCCAGATCCGCACCCTGCCCGGCCAATACCCGTGCAATGCCCCATGCGATCGAGCGATCATTAGCGACGCCCATGACAAGGCCACGTTTGCCCGCAAGCAAAGGACCGGGTTTTGCAAAATCAGTCTGGGTCATGCGAGCCCTTCTTTCTGCGCCCGCGGCGCGTCCAACAGTGTCGAACCAGCCAGTGCCGGTAGTGTCGCGTTTCATGTCGGACGAACCTCTAAGCAGGGACCTGATGTCCCCCTATCGCCGCGACATAAGTGAGATCAGGTTTCGTAGCGGCGGAACACCAGACTCGCATTTGTTCCGCCAAAACCGAAACTGTTCGACATTACACAGTTAAGCGTTACGTCGTCCAACCTCTGGCGCGCGATCGGCACCCCTTCGAACTCAGGGTCTAATTCGTCGATATTTGCACTTTCGCAAACAAAGCCGGCATTCATCATTAAGAGTGAATAGATGGCTTCCTGCACCCCGACAGCACCCATCGAGTGACCGGTGAGTGATTTTGTCGCCGAGATGTGGGGGATATTCTCTCCGAAAACGGCGCGAATGGCATCAATTTCGCGTGCGTCACCCACCGGTGTGGAAGTGGCATGTGGATTAATATAATCGATATCGCAGCCCAGGCCTTTACCATCAAGGCCTTGCATCGCCAATTTCATGCACCGCGCCGCGCCCTCGCCTGAGGGGGCAACCATATCAAAGCCGTCCGAAGTGGCCCCGTAACCGACAAGTTCGCCATAAATCTTGGCGCCGCGCGCACGGGCGTGTCCCAGCTCCTCAAGCACCAGCATGCCGGCGCCCCCTGCGATCACAAAGCCGTCTCTATTCTTGTCATAGGCCCGGCTTGCACGTTGAGGAGCATCGTTGTGGCCGGACGACATCGCGCCCATCGCGTCGAAAAGGACGGACAGGGTCCAGTCCAGCTCTTCGCAGCCACCGGCGAACATGATGTCCTGCTTGCCCCAGGCGATATGCTCTGCAGCATTGCCAATGCAATGCGCTGACGTCGAGCATGCCGAGGAGATTGAGTAATTTACACCCTTGATCTCAAAACTCGTCGCGAGAACCGCCGAAGGCCCTGAACACATTGCCTTCGGGACCTCGAATGGTCCGACCTTTTTCGGGCCACGTTCCTGGGTCGTCTGAGCAGCACGTACGATCGCGACCGTGGAAGGGCCGCCCGCACCAACAATAATGCCGGTACGCTCATTGACGACCTCGGAGGACTCAAGACCGGCATCGCGAATGGCCTGATCCATAGCGATGTAATTCCAGCCGACGCCGGCCTCCATGAAGCGCTTCGGCTTACGGGGGACCTGGGTTTCCCAGTCTATATTCGGCGCCCCGTGAACGTGGCAGCGGAACCCGAGTTCGGCATATTTGTCTGCCCTGACGACGCCGGATTTGGCCTCGCGCAAAGACGCAAGGACCTCCTGGGTGTTGTTCCCGATTGAGGAAACGATGCCCATCCCGGTGACGACGACGCGTCTCATCAAAATCCCTTTCCCTCACGGAGCCCATGCATTGAAGAGGCCCCGGATTTGAATTGGTGTCGCAGTTTTGGAGCGGGGCTCCACGGGCGGAGTTTATGCCCCCGCTACCGCGTCCCCTGTCTCGAACAGTCCGACACGCAGGTCGCTGGCTGTATAGATAGTTTGTCCGTCGGCTTTTAGGGTTCCATCGGCGATGGCCAACTTCAGCTTACGTAAAATAACCCGCTTTAAATCGACGATGTACTCCACGCGTTGCACGGTTGGCACCACCATTCCGGTGAACTTCACTTCGCCAACGCCAAGAGCGCGGCCGCGTCCTGGGGCGCCGAGCCAACCCAGAAAGAAACCAGTCATCTGCCACAGCGCATCAAGTCCCAGGCACCCCGGCATGACCGGGTCACCTTCAAAATGGCATTTGAAGAACCAGTCGAGCTTCGGATTGCCTGCCACTTTGAGTTCGGCCACGATTTGTCCTTTGCCGTGCGCGCCGCCGGTTTCAGAGATCGAAGTTATGCGATCAAACATCAACATGGGCGGGAGCGGAAGCTGGGCATTGCCCGGTCCGAACAGTTCTCCGCGTCCGCAGGCGATCAGATCGTCGTAGTCAAAGTTTGGTCGCCGCTCAGCCATGGGCCTCGTTTCGAATCCCCCGTAGTTGTTTCATTAACCTGCCGCTTGTGGCGCGCACCAAGAAGGCGCCGACGCACATGGGGTCAATCTGGTAACACACTCACCAAGACCTTCAAATGGCAAACGGTTGGGTCGTCAAGGTGCTTTAACCTTCCGCTAACTGTCTGTAGAACGCGGCCAAGTTGCAGGACGTAACGCTTGCAGATATATTAAGCAGAGCATTCTATACCGCTTAGCTGGGCAAAAGCCGTCTAAGATTACGTGCTTGGGGCGTCTGTGCGAAAGTGGCAGGATGCCCCATTGTACGACGAAACCTAAGGAACTCGCCTCGCGCGAGGTAGTGATAACGCAGATATGCGCACGGAAGCCGACCGCTACATAGAAAAGATTCTTCGCCAAGCAGGGCTAAGGCCAACGCGTCAACGTGTTGCGCTCGCTCAACTGCTTTTTTGCGGGCAAGATCGCCACGTCACGGCTGAATTGCTTCATGACGAGGTTGAGAAGGCGGGCGAGCAAGTTTCTTTGGCGACGGTGTACAACACGCTACATCAATTCAAGCGTGCCGGGCTGCTGCGCGAATTGGCGATCGACAGTACAAAGACCTACTTCGATACCAACACCTCGAATCACAACCATTACTTCCTAGAGCCGGAAGGTGTTCTGGTGGACATCCCCAGCCATTCGATTCGGGTCGACGGACTCCCGGAACCGCCGGAAGGCACAAAGATTTCTCACATCGACGTAATTGTGCGCCTCGTGAAAGAATAAGTCGTCACACTCAGTGCAGAAAGCGGAAGATATTCCGCTATTTAATGATTTCATCGGGGTAAACACCCCACAGCTTCTTCTGCGCGACGTACCCCCGATACTTGTCGACGGAAACGAAGCACCACTCGCCGTCGCATTCATGAATGTCCGCGACGACACCCGCTTCAACCATCGCAACCGGTCTCGAACCCTCACTTTCTCGAGACGCAAGTGCAACCTGAGGCCGTTCTTGGGATGACTTTACATCCCAAGGAAGAATCTGTGCCGTTCGGCGCCCGGAGAGAAGCGACCCTAGGACCCATCCCGTCGTTCCTTCTGCATCGCGCACCTGCCGCCAGCCCTCGAATTCTTTGATGATTTCAACGGGAAGGCCCGCTCGGCGAAAGACCCAGGATGTGGGGTAGTCCGTGCCTGGTCCCTTGCGAAGGTTAACGCGGTTGGACTTCAGGCTGACAAAGCGCGGAACCTTAAACTGCGTTCCGCCTTCTTGGGCAGCCGCAGATCCGGCAAAAAGGCCTCCAGCCATCAGGGCCACGGAGAGGAGGAAGGCGGTGGAGACGCCGAATCGGCCGTGCCGTTTGATTCGCGAACCGCTGTTTCGCGCTGTTGTCCCGCTTGCTCGTGCCCGCATTTTAATTCTGACTTCTCCTTGAAAGCGCGTACATGGTGAGGAACCTGCCACCAATCCAGTGTTTAAGCTCAATCTGTCCGCTAGCTTTGTCATTGCGATGACCATCTGTTAGAGAAGGCCGATCCGACTTTCGGACCTACCGACGGCGCCCGTGTCGACCGCGACATTCAAGCCCATCGCGCGACCCGGAAGCTAAACCTCCGACCAGCAAGACACCCATGCCCAACAGCCCCAAAAAGCCCGTTGTCATCGTTACGCGCAAGTTGCCAGAGGTCGTCGAGACCCGCATGCGTGAATTGTTTGAAGCCCACTTGAACGTTGCCGACGAGCCGATGTCGCAAGCGGAGCTTGTCGAGGCGGTCAAAACGGCTGACGTTCTCGTGCCGACGGTGACCGATCGGATTGATCGGGCCGTGATTTCTCAGGCGGGTGAAAAGCTGAAGCTTATCGCAAACTTCGGTACTGGCGTCGATAACATCGATCTTGATACAGCCCGCAACCGCGGCATTACCGTGACCAATACGCCAGGTGTATTGACCGAGGATACCGCCGACATGACCATGGCGCTGATCCTCGCCGTCCCCAGGCGTCTCGCTGAAGCGACGCAGTATCTGAAAGATCCTGCGAACGAGTGGCACGGATGGTCGCCAACCTGGATGCTCGGCCATCGCATCTATGGCAAACGGTTGGGAATCATCGGAATGGGGCGCATCGGAAGTGCTGTGGCACGGCGCGCCAAGGCGTTCGGGCTGCAGATCCACTATCACAATCGCCGCCGGCTGCCTGAGGAGATCGAACAGGAATACGAGGCGACCTACTGGGATAGCCTGGACCAGATGCTGGCGCGCATGGACATTATTTCTGTGAACTGCCCGCACACCCCGGCGACCTACCATCTTCTCTCTGCACGCCGGCTCCGGCTGATGAAGCCGACGGCTTACATCGTCAATACAGCGCGCGGTGAGGTGATTGATGAGAACGAGCTGGCACGATTAGTTGAAGCCGAAGCAATTGCTGGGGCCGGCCTCGACGTATTTGAGCACGAGCCTGCCGTGAACCCGAAGTTGCTGCGCTCAAGCCGCGTTGTCGCGTTACCGCATATGGGGTCGGCGACGCTGGAAGGCCGCGTCGACATGGGTGAAAAGGTCATCATCAACATCAAGACGTTCATGGACGGTCACAATCCGCCTGACCGTGTCCATCCTGCGATGTTCTGAGGCCTTTTCGGAACGATCGAAGCTGAATGCGCTACGTGGCGGCACAGGCCGCGGTAGCTTCTGTGCCATCATGCATCGAAAGGTCGATGATGGTCGGATTTTTGCCCGAGAGCTCATTCTCGGGATCCCAGCCGATTGAGACGCTCTCAACACGTGATCCCAGGGCATCGTAGATCAACAAGCGGCCGGCCAGGGTCTCACCGGCACCGGTGATCTCCTTGAGGACTTCGGTTGCCTGCAGAGTACCAATGACGCCAACGACGGCTCCAAGGACGCCGACCTCGGAGCAGTTCGCTACCGTTCCCGGTGGTGGAGCCTCGGGGAAAATGCAGCGGTAGCTCGGCCAAGGTGTCCCGTCCGGCCGCTTCTCGTGCGGCTTGAGTGTCGTCACATAGCCGTCGAATGGCCCAACAGCACCGAACACCAACGTCTTGCGTGCAAAATAGCAGGCGTCAGAGACTAGATAGCGTGTTGCGAAATTATCCGAGCCATCACACACCAAGTCGAACTGCTCAATGATTTGCAGTGCGTTGTCCGATGTCAGTCGAAAATTGAATGTCTCGACGTCGACATGCGGATTGAGACGGTTGATAGTCTTGCGGGCGCTTTCGACCTTCGGCACGCCGACGTCTGCTGTGTCATGGACGATCTGGCGCTGAAGATTGTCGAGCGAGACGATATCGTCATCGATAAGGCCGATCGTACCAACGCCTGCCGCCGCGAGATAAAGCGCGATTGGCGAGCCTAATCCACCCGCGCCGATAAGAAGAACCCGCGCTTTCTTGAGCTGTTGCTGCCCTGGTCCCCCAACATCCTTGAGTACCAGATGGCGCTTGTAACGCTGAATTTCCTCAGGAGTGAGTGCCATTGATCCGTGTCCATCATGATAGAGCCTGACGTGCGGGGTAGGGCACACGCACGTCCTTCAGGCCGGTCTCGTTAAACACTAGCATCTGTGATCAAAAAATGCGCTAGGCCTTGCTCTATGACGGAACTCGGCGGTCTTACTGGGCGTAGTAGTCGCGATACCAGGTTACGAATTTCTCGATTCCGGCTTCCAGTTGTGTTGCGGGAGCAAAGCCCACATCCCGGGCCAAGTCATCCACGTCGGCAAACGTTTTTTCCACGTCGCCTGCCTGCATGGGTAACATGATCTTTTCAGCTGTCTTGCCAAGAGAGCGTTCAATAGCAGCCACGAAGTCGAGCAACGCGATGGGTTCGTGATTGCCGATATTATAAAGTCTGTAGGGTGCGGAAGATGTAGCGGGATCAGGCGCCGACCCAGACCATTGTGAGTTGGGCTGCGCGATGGAATGCATCGTTCGCACGACCCCTTCGACAATGTCGTCAATGTAGGTAAAGTCGCGCGCGTGGCGCCCGTGATTGAATATTTCGATGGGCTCGCCTGCGAGTATTTTGCGGGTGAACAGGAACAGCGCCATGTCGGGGCGCCCCCAGGGTCCGTAGACTGTGAAAAAACGGAGCCCGGTTACCGGAATGCGGTAAAGGTGCGCATAAGTATGCGCCATGAGTTCGTTGGACTTCTTGGTGGCGGCATAGAGACTCAACGGATGGTCGACGTTCTGATGCACCGAGAAGGGAACGCTTTCATTAGCCCCATAAACAGAGCTCGATGACGCGTAGACCAAATGCCCGACTTGGGTTTGTCGGCATCCTTCAAGGATATTCATGAATCCAACGACGTTTGAATCGATGTAGGCATTCGGATTCTTAAGTGAGTAACGTACGCCCGCCTGAGCGGCGAGATGAACAACGCGATCGAAATTATGCGCGCCAAAAAGCTCAGCCATGCTTGCGCGGTCGGCAATATCCAGCCGCAGGAAAGAAAAGCGTTCATGCGGCTTGAGCTGAGCCAGCCGGGCCTGCTTCAGCGACGGATCGTAGTAATCGTTTAGATTATCAAGACCAATGACGTCATGACCCTCGTCGAGTAATCGCCGCGCTACAAAATACCCGATAAAGCCGGCGGCTCCAGTCACGAGAATCTTCACGTCCTAACTCCTGAATAGATGAGATTGCTATATATCTTACAACCGCAGGCGGTTATGTGATGCTCGACACGAGTTTGTAAACGCATTCATGCCTGAGTAGAGGGCGTTGCGGCACTTATATGCTTTGCGTGTACGTCGATCGCCTTTTTCGGGGCAATAGGCAGCGTTTTCGCAACTAGAATCAAAAATACATGCCGCTCACGAAGGCAAAGCCTTTTCCCGTCAGCTATGAAACGCCGAATCATGGTTTCCTGGCTCTCAACTGGGATCCGGATCAACATTCTGCGAGCTAAAGAAAGAGCCGTGAAACCTTCACAACCATCCGGACCGACGGAATCGCGCGTCTGGTATGCGCACGACCTTGTCGTGCCAGAGAAGCGCGAAACCAAGGTGCGCGAGTCGGCGGTCGCTGCGGCCGCCCGACAGGCGTTGGAATCTACAAATTCCATGCCGGTGCGCACGCGGCGTCCGCGGCGCGCGCTTTGGCTTGCCGGTGTGGGGCTCGCCGGAGCAACGGCGGCCCTGATGATGATCCCCTGGTCTCCAGAGCCAAACGATGGGCCAGCAACGGCGACAGGCACATCCTCGGGTGTAGACGTCGCTTCCATTAAAGAAAAGGTTCCAGTCGACGTCGGCGACACCGATAAGCCTTCGGCCCCGGCGATCATAGCTGTCGAAAAAGATCCCCCTGTCGCTCAGCCTGCCAATCAGGATCTGGCTACAGCACCCCGTCCGGCAACCGACCGTACGCCGCCCGAAACAGGATCGCTCGGTCAGCCACGGGTTGCTGGCTATACAGCGACCAATGCTGATCCCGCGGAAACTGAAAATCTAGGCGGCGTAGATCCCAGCCAGCTGCCAGTTACTATCGCGCGTCCCGATAGCGATGCGGGCGAGATCAGGTCGAGCCGCGCGGCTCCTGAAATCGACGTGATAGAGATGGAAGACGAAAAAGGCGAGACCAGTAACAAGAATGACTCGTCTTCCAGAAGCGCTGGCCGTCAAAGAAAGGTTCAGCCGCGCGCCAACAAGCGAGCGGCCGAGTATTATGAGACCGGCGACTGTGCAATGCCGTCCTGGGCGTGGCGTGTGTTTGGATTTAGTGAGCCGGTCAAGCGCAAGCCGTCCTGCTGAGAGCAGACACACGTATCATCATAAAAACCGGAATTATGCCCGCTATGGCTCCCATCGCGGGCGATGTCTTTTTTGAGGAACCGTCTGGTCAGCTGCCAAATTCGAAGCCGCTCGGCTCGTTCGGAAAAGTACTAGTTGTCCGCGTCTTCTGCTTTCTTGTCTCCGCGAAAGCCTGTCGCAAGAACATACAGTTCCGCAGAGTCTGAGCGGCTGGCTGGCGGCTTGATGTGACGCACGGTTTTGAAGTTGCGCTTTAGAAGGTCAAGCAGATCGCGTTCCGCCCCACCTTGGAAAACCTTGCAGAGAAAGGCGCCATCAGGGCTTAGGACATCGCACGCAAAGTGCGCAGCCGCTTCGGCAAGTCCCATAATGCGTAAGTGGTCAGTACGCGTATGTCCCACAGTCGGCGCTGCCATATCAGACATGACAACATCGGCTGCTCCGTCTCGCAGCATGGACTTCAGCCGATCTTCCGCGTCTTCGTCCGTAAAGTCCATTTTGACGAAGTCCACGCCAGGGAGCGGTTCGACATCCAGGTAGTCGATGGCAACCACCTGGCCGCGCTTGTCACCTTGTCCGTCTAAAGCCTTCACACGGTCCGCGGCGATCTGGCTCCAGCCTCCTGGCGCTGCCCCGAGATCGATCACCCGCTGGCCGGGTTTGAGGATTCGGTGCTTGTCATCGATTTCCAAGAGCTTGTAAGCGGCGCGCGAGCGCATGCCCTCACGTTTGGCCGCGGCCACATAAGGATCATTGAGCTGACGTTCGAGCCATCGAGCAGACGATGTTGAGCGCTTTCGCGCGGTCTTCACACGAACATGCAATTGGCGCTGCCCGCCTGTCGGGCCGGTAATCCCGCCGCTGCCTTTCTTCGCCAAGGAGTGACCTCGTCTAGCAAGTGCTTTTAAGAGTTAAGATGTGCTGTCAGCGATGCTGGCGCCCGCGCCGTCGCCGTGTCCGGTAGACACCGTCTTCTATCATCAATGTGGTCAGGATGCCTTCGCGTAACCCGCGATCGGCAACCCGTAATCGTTCACAGGGCCACAACCGTATCAGGGCCTCGAGGATAGCGCAGCCGGCGAGCACGAGATCCGCTCGGTCGCGCCCGATGCAGGGCTGGGCAACGCGCTCCTCGTAACTGCTACCGACGAGCTTGTAGGTGATGTCGCGTGCTTCTGCGACTGAGAGCCAGCATCCGTCGACCCGATTGCGATCATAACGCGGCAAGCCCATCTGGATGCCTGCAATGGTCGTCACCGTACCTGACGTGCCGAGCAGATGCGCCGGACGATCACGTAACAGGGGCGCGAATTGGTACTTATCTTCGAAGGGGCGGAGCAAGTTGCTGACGTGTTCGACCATCGCTTCGAAGCGTTCCGACGTGACGAACCGTCCGCCAAATCTTTCAGCAAGCGTCACAACACCGACCGGCAAAGACGTCCATGCAGCCATATGGTTCTGTGCATCGATCCGATCCGCGCCGCGCGAACGCTTGCGTGTTGCACCCGACAGATTGAGCCAGATCAGTTCGGAAGAACCGCCGCCGATGTCGAAAACGAGAACGTAGTCAGATCGGTCATCGATCAGCGAGGCGCAGCCGGAGACGGCGAGACGTGCCTCGACTTCGGGGGTGAGCACTTCAATATCGAGACCGAGGCGCTCCTTAACACGCGCGAGGAAATCCGGACCGTTGCTCGCAAATCGGCAAGCCTCCGTCGCGACGAGACGAGCGCGGCGGACACCATGGCGGTTGAGCTTGGAGCCACAGACTTTGAGTGCGTCCATCGTCCGGCGCATGGCTGGTTCCGAAAGCGTACCGCATTGCGAGACACCCTCACCAAGCCGAATGATGCGTGAAAAAGAATCTACAACGCGAAATCCGCGGCGTGTTGGCCGGGCCAACAATAGGCGGCAATTGTTCGTGCCGAGATCGAGAGCGCCGTAAACTTGCTCAACCGTCTCCTGGCGGGCGCCGCGGTTTAACGCGCGCTCGTTGGCGTTGCCATTCAGACAAGCTTGCTTCTTTTGATCACGAACGCAATCCAGCGCGGCTGTTCGAGGTTCTGGCGCGGGGGAGCCAGTAAGCAAATGGCGCACATCGAGCGTCCTTACGTCGACGGGCTCGCGTTCATGGTGCAGAGGACCTGCAGATACAGGTTTTCGCGCCGGGACTTTCTCGTCCACGGACGCAGGGCGGGGCTCTCCCTCGTCTTTAAAATCCTCCACCGCTTTATCTCCAGTGTCTGGCGCTGGCTCCGAAACAACCCGTGCTGTAGGGCACAGGCAGTCGGAGGAAGTTGCGTCATCAGACAGCCGTCTGGATTCGTCTTGAACTGAGTGTAGCAGGTCGCAAGGAGTGGTAAAGCAGGATGCCTGACTTTGTACTCGGTAGGCTGAAGAGCGGTAGTATCAAGCGTGTGAACGCCTAATGATTGAGTAAAGTATAAAAGTATCAATGAATTACGTTGTCATGTTTCTCATGGTTGCGGTGCTTCAGGCTCTGGCGACCACCGCGAATTGCGGCGTCGAGGGGGCGCAGACCCTTAAAGAAATTTCGGGACGGCTAATTGAGACGTACCAAGATTATATTGATGGCGCAGACGAAACGACACTCATTTGGCGGGATGGTACGCGCATGCCGCTTGATGTGGAGCCGAAACCTCCAGGCAGCGCCGAATGGCTTGAAAAACCGAGCGTCGCCGACATGCTACGCGTGCCTTATCCGCTCGGCCAACTCGCGCAGCCACCCCATGCTGGTGCCGATCCAGGGCGGGCACGGAACCAAGCCTTCTTTCGAAAAGTGTACGGGGACTGTCGGTCCGGTGCGGTGAATAAGGAGCTCGTCGACGTTATTTGGCTTCCCAAGAAGTCTAGTCAGCGGCTTCGCGTCACGCGCATAAATGGGGTTGCAGAGCAATTGCAGCGGGTCAGCGACGAGCTAGATAAGCTCTCGTCAAAGTTCGATAAGTTCCTGATCCCCTCAGCAGGAACGTACAATTGCCGTGTTATCGCCGGGACCGATCGCATCTCGGCGCACGGTTACGGCATCGCCATCGACATCGCCATAAAGCATACGGATTATTGGCGCTGGGCAAAGCCGGCCAGCGGTGCGTCCCCACGGTACCGCAACCGAATTCCATACGAAATCGTCGAGATCTTCGAACGTCATGGCTTCATATGGGGCGGAAAATGGCACCACTTCGACACCATGCACTTCGAATATCGCCCGGAATTGCTGCCGATTGCGCGATAGCGCGAAGGGATAGTGCATTCTCCGCACGCCGCTGGTTGCGCCCCGCGTCCGGAATTGTTATATGCCTCGCTCCATTGCGAAGCGCCGTTTCTGGCGCCGTTGGGGAATAGGTTAACGGTAGACCCACGGACTCTGACTCCGTTAGTCCTGGTTCGAATCCAGGTTCCCCAGCCACTTTGTCTTTCCACGCAAATTATCAGGGTTGGACGGCGATGAACTTTGCTCGTTTTGAGCGCCGCCAGTTCCGACCGATATTCCCACTCACAAACCGAACTTTTACCCCTTTGCGCCAACATCTAGGCCGCAGATTTCGGCCTCCTGTGCATGATCACACTGCCGCCGTTCTGTTCCGGCATAGGGTGAAAGAGGATGCGTGCCGCGGGCTACCATGCATTTCAGCATGATCGAGCGTTGGCCTAACGAGCACGGGGAACACGAAGGACAAAACGTGCTGCGACTGAACCCCTTTGTTGCTTCCGGTATAATTCTGGTATTGACGTCTCCGGCGTTTGCTACGGAGACGCCTCCAGTTCTCGTCGAAGAGCCAAAGCTGGTGGCGGCGCCCATGCGATCAATCGAGATTTCGCAGGATCTGGCGGAAAAGGTCGGCCAGAAGGTTTGGCTGAATGAAACCGGTGGGGATCGTGAGGCGATCACCGCCTGGAACACGACCGAGGATTTTGCCTCTCTCGGCATCGGTCATTTCATCTGGTTTTCCGAGGGGCTTGATACGCGGTTCAGGGAGAGTTTTCCAGCGATGCTGGAGTTCTTGCGCAGCCGTGGCGCGAAGCCGCCGGCGTGGCTGGACGTTTCGCCTGTGCCACCCTGTCCTTGGAAGACGCAGCAGGAATTCCGCCGCGAGTTCTACTCGCCGAAAATGACGAGCCTGCGCAGGTTCCTCCTGGAGACCGTGGATCTACAAGTCCAGTATCTTGCGCAGCGTACGAAGGCAGCGCTCCCGAAGATTTTGGACAGCCTGCCGAATGCGGACGACCGCCTTCACGTGCGCCGTCAGTTCTATAGGCTTGTCGGAGTTTCACAGGATCTCTACCCGCTGATCGACTACATAAATTTCAAGGGCGAAGGCATCAGCGATAAAGAGACGTTTCCCAATCGGCGCACCGGTGAACCCGAAGGCTGGGGTTTGAAAGACGTCCTCCTTGCAATGAATGGGACGTCGGAAGATCCTAAGCAGGTGCTCGCTGAATTTGCAGATGCCGCCCGCTTTGCTTTGAAGCGCCGGATCTCCAACAACCCACCCGACAAGAGATGGCAGCGTGGCTGGCTTGCCCGCGTGGAAACCTATCGCCGCCCTCTGCGATAAGCGGCCGGAACCGCGGCAGCAGGAGGCATCTGCCGCGGAGCGCTTACTTAATTAAAGGATTAAAGGCCGAGATCGCTGAGACTCGGATGATCGTCTGGCCGGCGGCCCTGTGGCCAGTGATATTTGCGCTCGCTTTCAGCGATCGGGAGATCGTTGATGCTCGCGATGCGGCGCGCCATCAGGCCGTCGTCACTAAACTCCCAATTCTCGTTGCCATAAGCGCGGTACCACTGCCCTGAATCGTCACGCCACTCATATGCGAAGCGCACAGCAATCCGGTTTCCGTCGAACGCCCAGAGCTCCTTGATCAGCCGGTATTCGAGTTCGCGGGCCCACTTGCGCGTCAGGAACGCCTGAACGGCTTCGCGTCCTTTGAGGAATTCAGCACGATTGCGCCAAACGGTGTCTGGCGTGTAGGCGAGCGAGACTTTCTCGGGGTCTCGCGTGTTCCACGCATCTTCGGCCATTCGGACTTTTTGAGCCGCGGTTTCAGCGGTGAAGGGAGGCAAGGGAGGTCGCATGACGAGCATCCTAAATCAGGGCGATAGAAAGTGAGCATCAAAGGCAATTAGGCAAAAAAAGAGAGCGAGACAGAACCCGCTCCCCTCGTTTCTAACGTGATTAGGAACTTACCAATTCTTGTAGGGCAGGAATTTGCCGCTCATCTTGATCTCGATGCGGTCACCCTTCGGATCAGGGATTTTCTCGACATACATCTCAAAGTCGATGGCGCTCATGATCCCGTCGCCACCTTTCTCCTGGATGAGTTCTTTAAGTGTCTGACCGTAGACGCCGACGATTTCGTACAGACGATAAATGCACGGATCTGTCGGAATGGACTGCTCGAACATCTTCGTCGGAAATTCCGCGAGGACGGGACCAGCCTCTTGCGGAAGGCCGAGATGGGTGGCGAGTTTATCGGCTTTGTCACGCGGCATAGAGTTCATGCCAAGGCACGCGGAAGTCGTGAACACTTCGGACATGCCGATCGCTTCAGCCATGCTGGCCCAGGTGATGCCAGTCTGCTTCTTCTTCGCCAGAATCATTTCGGTGACTTCGGCTTTATTCATTGTCGTTTTCCTCGACGGTTGTTGATCTTGGGGAGCGCTTAAACCGCGACCGACACCAGCGGGCGCGGCGAAGTAGGGCGGCCGTCGGACTGGACCTCATCCAAAGCGGGCCGGACAGTGATCGGGCTATTCGTTGAACCATCGGACTGTGAGCCCGAGAGCTTCTTGGACCGATTGGTCAGGAAATCCACGAGGTGGTTGCGGATCTTGTAGTAACCGGGATCATGAATGATCTCTCCGCGTTGCCGCGGCCGCGGAATATCAACCACCACGCTTTCGGCGATGCGCGCGTAGGGCCCGTTGGTCATGAGAAGAATACGGTCGGCGAGAAGGATGGCTTCATCGACGTCGTGCGTGATCATGAAGACGGTTTGCTCGGAGCTGGACCAGATGCGGGTCAACTCGTCTTGGATCGTGCCGCGCGTAAGCGCATCGAGCGCACCGAACGGTTCGTCAAGCAGCAACAGTTTCGGCTGGATAGCAAACGCTCGCGCAATCGAAACACGCTGCCGCATGCCGCCGGAGAGCTGAGCCGGTTTGCGGTGCTCGGCTCCCCCAGTCAGCCCCACGAGCCCCAAAAACTTTTGCGAATGCTCGTAGACCTGTGCGCGTGTCCACTGAGGATACCGTGCACGAACGCCGAACATGACGTTCTTAAGTGCTGAAAGCCACGGCAGGAGTGAATAGTTCTGAAACACGACGCCGCGTTCCAGGCTCGGTCCGGAAATCTCCTTGCCATCCATGATGATGCCGCCCTCGGTGGGCTCATCGAGCCCGGCGAGGATGTTCATGATCGTGGACTTGCCGCAGCCGGAGTGGCCGATGATGCAGACAAACTCGCCGCGCTCGATAGTGAAGTCTGCGTTCTCGAAAACCGTTAGGGGCTGGCCGTCTTTGGGGCCCGGAAAACGTTTGGCGAGTTGGGAGACTTCTATGAATGACCTGCTCATGAAGCTTATCCTTTTCGTTCGTCCGGCCGATTTATTCTTGGAACCGCACGGCCTTCTGAAGTTGCCCGAAGGCGGCGTCTAAGAGCATGCCTACGACCCCGATCATCAGGATCGAAAAGATCACGCTCGTCAGGTCGAGGTTGTTCCACTCATTCCAGACGTAGTAGCCAATGCCTGTACCGCCCACGAGCATCTCCGCCGCGACGATGACGAGCCAAGCGATGCCGATTGAAATCCGCATGCCGGTCACGATCGTCGGAGCTGCCGCCGGCAAAATGACGAGAAAGGCGGTCTTGAGAGGTGAAAGCTGATGTGTCCGCGCGACGTTCACCCAGTCCTTGCGCACACCCGCCACGCCGAACGCTGTATTGATGAGCATCGGCCAGATCGAACAGATGAAGATTACGAAAATGGCTGAGGCCTGGCTGTCCTGAATGATGAACAGGGCGAGAGGCATCCAAGCCAAGGGTGAGATAGGCCGCAGCACTTGGATGAATGGATCGAGCGCCTTGTACATCAGGGGCGACATGCCGATCAGAAACCCGATCGGGATTGCCACGAGTGCCGCCAGGAAGTAGCCGGTCAGCACGCGGTAGAGTGAATACCCAATCTGGATACCAATGCCTTTGTCGTTTGGGCCGTTGTCGTAAAACGGCTTCGACAGTTCGGAGACAGCTTTCTCGATCACCGCCGAAGGCGGAGGGACGCGCGCCTGCTGCCCCCCGCCACCGGTCATAAGTTCGTATTCGGAAAGCTCTCCCGAAGATTGTGAGTTCGGCGTCGCAAGTTCCCAAATGCCGAGCGTAGCGACGAGCATCAGAACGGAAAGCAGCACGGCCTTTAAGTTGTCTGCGATCGCCATGGCATCAGACCCCGCGCTTGATCGGGAAGCTGGCGACATACTCTTCCGGCTTTTCAGGATCGAACGTCTTGCCCATGATCGTGTAGCTCTCGTAGGTCTTGTCGGGCACAGGCATCCCGAGATCCTTCATGAGCTTGCCGCAGTCGGCCGTCAGATAGACCTGCTCTGCGATCTTCTTGTAGTCGACATCGCCTTCGATATAGCCCCAACGCTTCATCTGGGTGAGGATCCACACGCCCATGGAGTGCCACGGGAACGGATCGAAATCGATGCGATCGGGGACGTTTTTGACATTGCCGAGACCGTCAGCGTAGCGGCCGGTCATGACCTGCTCGATGACGGGCACGGGCTGATTGAGATAGTTCGCGGGAGCGATCGCAGTCGAAATTTCTTTGCGATTATCCTTGTTGCTGGCGTACTGCGTAGCGTCGACCAGGGCCTTCAACAGGTTGCCGTAGGTGTTGGGTAGCTTCGTCGCGAATTCCTGCGAACAAGCGAAAGCGCAGCAAGGATGTCCGTCCCAGATTTCCTTCGTGAGAATATGGATGAAGCCAACTTTTTCCCAAACCGCGCGCTGATTGAACGGGTCGGGCGAGAGGTAGCCGTCGAGGTTGCCGGCGCGCAGGTTGGCCACCATTTCGGGCGGCGGAACGACACGGATCTGAATATCCTTGTCGGGATCGAGGCCTGCTTCGGCCACGTAGTAGCGCAGCAGGAAGTTGTGCATCGAGTACTCGAACGGAACACCAAACTTGAAGCCCTTCCATTGTTTGGGGTCGTTCTTGTCTTTGTGATCGTTGTGCAGGACGATCGCCTGCCCGTTGATGTTCTCGACAGCAGGCATGATGAAAGGCGTCGCTGTGGAACCCGCACCCATGGTGATGGCGAGCGGCATAGGCGTCAGCATGTGAGAGGCGTCGTATTCGCCGTTGAGAGACTTGTCTCTGGCAACGGCCCAGCCCGCCGTCTTGATCACATCAACATCGAGGCCATACTTCTCATAGAACCCAAGTGGTTTAGCCATGATGATCGGCGTCGCACAGGTGATGGGAACAAAGCCGACCTTGAGTTTCGCCTTTTCCGGTTTGCCAAGTTCATCGAGAATGGCAGCCTTCGCAGCGTCCATGGGAAACACGGCTGCGATCGCAGCTGCGAGAGCGGAACCGCCGAGCAGGCCGGCGAAGGATCGGCGTGATAGTTCGTTGTGACCGAAGACGGAGCGGACGACAGCGCTTTCGATGGCGCGCTCAAGAGCTTCTTCGTTGTTTTGAGGAGTGCTCGCGTTGGCGGCACTGTCATGATGATGACCGGAGGTCCCACATTCAGAACAACTACAACCTTTGCCGTGACGTAGATCCAGGTTTGGATCGTAGGGATTGCCTAGGCTCTTTGTTGTCATGGACGACACTCCATCGTTGCTGTTCGTCGGGGATCCGACCTCCGAAACTGGTTAACCTCTCAGCAAGACGTGTGCCAAAACTCGATATGAGAAAAATTACATTTAAAATCAGCATGATGGGTGGAGGCCGCAGGGTGCGGATGGGTATTATCTAAATTCATAAATTATCAGTTTTCAAAATCGAATTATGAATTTAAAAAATAGAAATCGAGTTTTATGCTCTTCGGCAGGGGGCTTTGTCATGAATGTAATCCCAACCGATATCCTCGGAGCGGAAGCTTCTCCGGGTTTGGCTGACGATCCCGCGGCGCGGCTGCTTCTTACGGGGTTTGAAGCATCACCCCAGGCACAATTAATCATCTTCCCGTTGGAGAATGCAGTTCTGCGTGCCAACGAGGCTGCCTGCCGCTTTTTTGGGCTGACACGCGCTGAACTCCTGACGACGAGAGTAAGCGACCTTTACCCGGACTCCTTCGGCGAGCTGCACGTGGCCTCGGAAGCGGCGATGGTAAAGGGCCATACGATTTCGCGAGACCTCGTCGCAAAGGCAGCAGAGGATGCGCCGAAGTCGGTGGAGCACGAGTTTGTGGCCTGCGGAACAGGCAGGGGCGCCGTGCTGATCCTCAAAATTCATGATCTCGATGCCATGCAGCGGCGTGCGGTGGACAACGAAGCCAACGTCACAATTCGTCGTGGTCTGGAAGAGTGGCGCAAAGCCGAGCGCATCTTTCGCGAAATCGAGCAGCGCAATCAGCTCATTCTGTCCGCCGCGGGTGAGGGCATCTATGGTGTTGACGACAACGGCATTACGACCTTCGTAAATCCGGCGGCTGAAAGAATGTTGGGATGGACTGCGGAGGAGCTGATCGGCCGCAAGATCCACGACGTCGTTCACTCCAAGCATGCGGATGGCTCGCATTACCCGGTGGAATGCTGCCCAATCTACAATGCGTTCAGGGAATGCGTCGTGACCTGCGTCGATGACGAGGTGTTCTGGCGCAAGGACGGCAAGCCCCTGTGGATCGAATACACGTCGACGCCGCTCATGCAGGATGGCCGCTCCATCGGCGCTGTCGTGATCTTTCGCGATATATCCGAACGCAAGAGCAATGAAGATAAGCTCATGAAGGCGCTTGATGAGAACGCTGCCCTGCGTGAGCGGCTGGAAAAGGAAAACGCCTACCTGCAGGAAGAAATTCTCACGCATTCGAACCACCACGAAATTCTGGGGACGTCGGCTGGTACGATGCGCATCATTCGCCAGATCGACGTCGTTGCGCCGACGGACGCCAACGTTCTGATCACTGGGGAGAGCGGAACGGGCAAGGAGCTGGTCGCGGTCGCGATTCATAAGGCGTCAGCACGGAAGAACCGTCCGTTAATTCGTGTGAACTGCGCGGCAATTCCACGTGAACTGTTTGAAAGTGAATTCTTCGGGCACGTTAAAGGCGCGTTCTCCGGCGCATTGCGTGACCGCGTCGGTCGCTTCGAACTGGCCGATGGCGGAACCCTCTTTCTCGACGAAGTGGGCGAGATCCCGATCGACCTCCAGTCGAAGCTCCTGCGCGTGCTGCAGGAGGGCTATTTCGAACGGGTAGGTGAGGAGCACACGCGCGGCGTCGATGTTCGCATTATCGCCGCGACGAACCGTGATCTTGAGAAGGAGGTGTTGGCGGGGCGCTTCCGCGAAGATCTGTTCTTCCGTCTCAATGTGTTTCCCATAGAGTGCCAGCCGCTACGGAAGCGGCCGGAAGATATAGCAACGCTGGCTCAAAACTTCCTGAGCGTCAGTTGCCGGCGAATGAATATATCTGAGCCACGTATGACCCGCGCCGACATGGAGGCCTTGCAACGCTACAATTGGCCGGGCAATGCGCGTGAACTCCAGAACGTCATGGAGCGGGCCGCGATTTTGTCGACGCGGGGCAAATTGCAGCTCAACCTTCCGGGAAGAACAGATACGCCGAAAGAGGTGCGCGCGCCCGCCAAGGCAGCGACATCTGTCGATGAAGATCGGATACTGACGGCGCAGGAATTGGATGAGCTTGAAAGAAGCAATCTGGAACGTGCCCTTATGGCGAGCCAAGGGCGGGTGTCGGGCGCAGGTGGCGCTGCCGAGCGTCTCCAGATAAATCCGCAAACGCTCTACTCGAAACTGCGCAAGCTTCAGCTCAAGATCTAAGTGCTTAAACCTTCGTCGCCAGCATCGAAGGACGCGTGCTAACCTCTTCCAGCCAGGGCCCCAAACCAGGCTGGAGGCTACGCCAATCGAGCTCCTTCAGCCGCAAGTCCAAATAGGCGAGCGCGCAGGCCAAGCCAATATCGCCCAGGTCGAAGCGGCCGGACGGCGGAGTTGGTACCCTGGGCAAGGCGCGGGTGATAGCGTTACGCTGCCTTTCAAGCCAGGAATGCCACTGGAACTCAACGGGACGGCGCCCTTCCAGAACCGATGCCACTGTGGCATCCTTCAGCCCTTGGGCTATTCCTGCGCGCGTAAGGACTTCCAGCCTGTTCGGCTGAACGAGCGAAGGCGCGGCACTAATGTTGTCCAGATATTCGCATATGGTCGTGCTCTCAGTGATGACGCCATCTTCTTTCGTCGCAAGTGTGGGAACCTTGCAGAATGGCGACACCGCAAGCAGGTCCTCCGGGTCCTTCCAGGGATTGACCTCCACAAGTTCGAACGCATCCACGAGCCCCTTCTCATGTGCAACCACGAGCACTTTGCGAGCGTATGGCGAGGTAGGGCTGAAAAACAACTTCATCTAGGGGATCCTGTGGCAAGGCACTGACTGAATGTGCGGGCAGAGCCGGATTTACAAGCCGCTTGATGCCACCTTCGAACTCGCAATGCAAAGTCTGGAGTGACGCCTCAATACCTGACCGCGAAATTCGGCTAAACTGCAGAATAACGTTATATTGGCAAGAGCTGGCGGCACCCGCAGTGCGCGGAGGGATGATGCGCTTCACGATCACGCGACGACAATTCACTGGGGGTGCCTCGGCTTTTGCCGCTGCGACAGTCTTGGCGGGGTCGCTGAAAGCGCAACAGCCTTCCACAAATGAACAGGTACGGCGATTAACCGCTAAGCTGGGTGAAGCCGAACTGTTGGAGACAGATGCGCCGCGCACGCCGATCTGGGGCTACGAGGGCCATGTGCCTGGGCCTGAATTGCGCGTTGCGCAGGGCAAACCAGTCGCCATTGATCTCGTCAATTCGCTGCCTCAGCCGACGACAATCCACTGGCACGGCATTCGGATCGATAACAGCATGGACGGCGTTGCAGGGCTCACGCAAACCCCGGTCACTCCGGGCGAAACTTTCGCGTACCGCTTCTCGCCACCTGATGCCGGCACCTATTGGTATCATCCGCATAACCGGACCTGGGAGCAGTTGGCACGCGGTCTTTATGGCCCATTCATCGTTGAAGAGCAGCAGCCACCGCCCTGTGATCAAGATCTGGTCCTGATGATCGATGACTGGCGCCTCGGGGACAACGGTCACATCGACGAGGCGTCCCTTGGAAGCATGCACGACATTTCGCATGCGGGACGACTGGGCAACGTCCTGACGCTCAACGGGCGCGGCGAACAGGATATCCCGGTACGCGCTGGGCAGCGCCTGCGCCTACGGCTCATCAATGCTGCCAACGCACGCATTATCGGGATTACGTTCGAGGGACATGTCCCGATGGTGATCGCGCTCGATGGGCAGCCATTAGATCGTCCGTTTGCGCCGGGCAATAACCTCGTACGCCTAGCCCCTGCACAACGCGCAGATCTTATTTTGGATTGCGACCAGGACGTCGGGGCGCAGACTTCGATCCTGGCCGATACCGGTCGGGAGAAGTTGCGTATTGGCCGTTTTGTCTATCATAAGGAAAAGCGCGAACGGCCGAATATCCTGACCGACATTCCTTTACTGCCCCAAAACCCGATGCCGGTCGCATTGGACCTCGATCGTGCCATCAACGTAGATCTTGAGATGACCGGCGGTGCGATGTCGGCGTTTGAAGCCGCCGAGTACAAAGGTAAGCGCTATGGTGCGCGCGAGCTGGTCCGCGAGCATCATAAAATTTGGGCATTCAACGGAATTGTTGGAATGCCCCAATCGCCGTTGATGCAGATACCGCTTGGGAAAACGGTAAAAGTACGCATTGTCAATCGTACGGCTTGGCCGCACGCGATGCACTTCCATGGCCATCACGTAAAGGAGGTCGCGCACGCGCGGCGAACGCCTCTACCCTATTGGCGCGATACGATTTTGATGGAGCGCGGTGAAGAGGTAACGGTCGCCTTCCTGGCGCATAATCCGGGACGCTGGATGCTTCACTGCCATATGCTTGAGCATCAAGCCGGCGGTATGAGCAGCTGGTACGAGGTCGCGTAAGCCTTCATGACTCTAAAGCGCGGGACGCTCACCAATACAGAATTCCTGTTGAATCCTTATTCAATAAATTCGTTTGAGTTGATGGGTCGTCTTTGCGACTGTCGACCCAAACTGAATTCGGTTTCCATTTCGGGGCTGGATTGGGACGTGCGTCTGTGCTGAAAACGCTGGGCTTTGATCCAGGTGGCAACATGATGCGCACTAAAATTATAGAGCTTGAAAAAGCCGGTTAGGGTGGAAGCGCTTTGGGTTTCGGGGGGACATGGAAGGTCTTGCTGCGGCGGTAACCGCCATAGAGTGGTTTAACGAACGCGTTGGTCGCGTCATCTCGTGGCTCAGCATATTACTAGTCTTCAACACGTGCCTAGTCGCTGTGCTGCGATATGGGTTCAGTCTGGGCTGGGTTTGGCTGCAGGAAGTTTACTTGTGGACCCACGCCATCATCTTCCTTCTGGCATCGGGTTACACGCTTCTCCACGACGGGCACGTCCGCATTGACGTCTTTTACGGCGCCGCGAGCCCAAAAACAAAAGCCCTGATCAACGGTTTCGGAACGCTCGCATTCCTGTTTCCGACACTCATTTTGATCTGGTGGGTCTCCTACCCTTATGTCGAGCTGTCCTGGAGCCGGCTTGAAGGCTCTCAGGAGGCTGGCGGATTAGCCGGCCTGTTCCTGCTTAAGAGCTGCATCCTTGCCTTCGTCGTCCTCGTTGGTCTTCAAGGCTTAGCGTTATTGCTGAGAAGCATCTTGGTGCTCCGTGGCGCCGAAGAATGGAGTCCGGATTTTAACGCCGCGCCTCAAGGCTCAGCTGCAGCTCATTCGGGGGAATAAGATGCCGACAAACGAACTTATGAGCATTCTGCTTCTCGTCGCAGTTTGCGCCGCCATGATGCTCGGCTTTCCCGTCGCCTTTACGTTGGCGGGAGTATCGGTTGTGTTTGCGTTCATCGGGGCTTCGATGGGCGTGTTCGATTTGTTCTTTTTCAACGCAATCCCTGGTCGCCTCTACGGCGTGATGAGCAACGAGGTTCTTGTTGCTGTACCGTTGTTTGTGTTCATGGGCGTGATGCTCGAACGCTCGCGGATTGCTGATGAACTCCTGGAAACGATGGGCCAATGCTTCGGCTCGTTGCGCGGTGGCCTAGGCATATCCGTAACCATCGTCGGCATGTTGCTGGCGGCCTCGACGGGCATTGTCGGAGCAACAGTTGTCACCATGGGGCTATTGAGCCTGCCTGCGATGTTGAAGGCAGGTTACGATCCCAAGCTGGCCTGCGGAACGGTCTGTGCCTCGGGCACGCTGGGTCAGATCATCCCCCCGTCGATTGCCTTGGTCGTGCTGGCTGACTCGCTATCTGGCGTATATGCGGAATCGCAGCTCGCAAAGGGCAATTTCATCGTCGAACCGTTCAGTGTCATCGATCTGTTCGCGGGTGCCCTGATCCCAGGGCTAATGCTGAGCAGCCTATACATCCTCTATCTCGTCTACATGGCTATCTTTAACCCTGAGACGAGCCCGGCATATTATCGCAAGGATGTCGGGCGGACGGAGCTGATCCTCAAGATCGCAAAGGCTCTCGTGCCACCGATCTTCCTTATCCTGGCAGTGCTCGGGTCCATCCTGGGAGGTCTGGCCACGCCAACAGAAGCAGCGTCATTCGGTGGCGTGGGGGCAACTCTGTTGGCTTTCCTTCGCGGGCAACTTAAGATCAGCGTATTGCGTGAGGTCGCAAGTTCAACGGCACGTATTTCCGCAATGGTGTTTGCGATCTTGATCGGCGCGTCGATCTTTTCGCTGACGTTCCGCGGCTTTGGCGGCGATCATTTGGTTCATGAGTTTCTGACGGGCCTACCGGGCGGGTTCTTCACCGCCATGCTCATTGTCATGCTTGTTATGTTCGTGATGGGCTTTGTGCTCGACTTTATCGAGATCGTTTTCATCGTTGTGCCCATCGTAGCACCAGCGCTTTTCATGGCCGATATCAGCCCTGTTTGGCTCGGCGTGATGATGGGTATCAACCTGCAGACGAGCTTCCTGACACCACCATTTGGTTGGGCGCTGTTCTATATCAGAGGCGTGACACCATCGTCGATCAAGACCACGACGATCTATCGGGGTGTGATGCCGTTTATCGCAATACAGATCCTGATGCTGGCCATCATCTGGACCTTCCCCGAAATTGCGACCTGGCTGCCGTCAGTCCTTTTGGGCTAAGACGCGGGTAAGGATGAACGTTTTTCCCGCCGGCCGGATTTGGCCGGCGGCACATCGGAAAAGTTACTCACCGCAGCGGCCAGTCGCGCAATTTTCCGCGCGACTGGTTGAATGCTGCCGATAGCCGTCGTTGCGGTGAATTCCACGCGAGGAACCGCCGGATCGGTTTCGAGGATCTTCAATCGTCCTGCATCGATCGTGTCCTGATGGCAGCGAGGCGGGAGCAGCGTTAAGCCGAGGCCAGCTGCTGCCAGCGAGGCAGCGACGCCGAAGCTTTTGCACGTATCTACGCGGCGGCAATAAGCGTCACCCGAGCGAAACCAATCTTCAATTGAGGTGTAGTGATACGACTCTCGCGATAAAGCGATGATCGGATATTCCTGCATAAGCTTGGGTGTGAGAACTGAATCCGGCACGCCAAGAGACGGACTGGCGACCCACGCGAAATCGACGTATCCGAGCGGCACCGGCGTCGTGCTATAGCCGGGAACACGACCGGGAATCAGGATGAGATCAAGTGAGCCCTGATTCAATCGCTCAATAAGATTATGGGTGAGCGCTTCGTCCAGCTCCACGGTGATGGATGGAAACCGCTCATGGATGAGCTTCATAAGCGCGGGAAGCCACGTGACCGAAATCATCTCAACGACACCGATACGCAAGATGCCGGTCGCGGCGTCTTCTGCCCCAATGGTTTGCTGAATTTCAACCGAAAGCCGCATCGCCTGTTCTGCGTAGGCCATTAGCTCGCGACCCTTGGCCGTCGGGCGCGCTGTGCGTTGACTTCGGTCGAAAAGTTCGACGCCCAAATCGCGCTCAAGCTCTATGATGCGCATGGAGACAGTAGATTGCGTTGCATTGAGCCGCTGAGCCGCCGAGCAGAAGCTACCCAGTTTGGCGGCCCAATAATACGTTTCCAATTGCTTGAAATTCATTGGGCTTCCTCGCGCGATGTTTTGTCGTTCGTACGCGCGGGCGATGTCGGCATACCTTCGCCAGCCTCCAATCCAGAGCCAGAGAGCATTGTCATGAGACTTGTCTCGGCGTCGATTTGCAGTGCCTGATTGAACTTGTTGAACAATGTGCACAAACCGATGCGCACGGTGAGTTCGACAATCTCCCGCTCGTCGAAATGCTTGGAGAGATCCTCAAATACGCTGTCCCTGATGCCCCAGGCTCGTTCGGACACAAGCCGCGCATAATCCCGTACGAGGCGTTCCTTCTCGCTGAGGCCGGGTACATCGGGCTCCAAAATGTTTTCGATGGTTTCAGGCTCTAGCCCGTGCGCAGCCAAGGCGGCTCCGTGATGTCCGACGCAATAAGGGCAAGCGTTGACGCGGCTCGTCGTAACCACAGCGATTTCAATCAGTCGTGGCGAGAGGCTTGGCGATGATCGTAAGGCCTCGATCAATCCATAGAGATGCCGAAACGCATCCGGTGAGTGGGCAAGCACGCGGACTTGGTTCGTGAAGTCGCGCGGAGGGGTTGAGAACGTTTTCCAAAGCGTTTGAAGGTCGGCCGGCAATGCCGACCCGTCTAATTCGCCCACGCGCGCCATGCGTTCAGCCTCCCCGATCTTCGCTGAAATGATTGGGTGTGTATCGACTGATTTTCATGGAACACCCCCGACGTTTCAATTTTATCCTATCAGATTTAATGGAGAGTCTAGATTGAAAATAATCGATTGTAGTGATGCGTTTCGTCTCCGATAGTGTTCGCATGGGATCGTCGAACGCTCCGCGACGCAGCGGCAGCGAGCGTCGGTTCCTGCAAAAAAGGGGGTGTCGTAAAGTAAGCGGGGCTCCCGATAAAAATGATTGTCGGAGGAAATACCCATGCATCGCAGGACATTCATGGTGTCTGCTGCAGCGACAACGGCTGCGGCAGCCGCTGCGACTTTCCCCAAGCCAGCAATTGCCCAAAACAAGCGTAAATGGCGGATGGTGACGACTTGGCAAAAGAACCTGCCAGGGCTCGGCACAGGAGCGCAGTACTTTGCGGATCAGGTGACCAAGTGCACCGGCGGACGTTTGTCCGTTGAGCTCTTCGCTGCCGGCGAAATCGTACCGGCATTTGAATCCATCGACGCGGTGAAGACGGGTACCGTCGAGATGGGCCATGGGTGCCCTTATTATTGGAAGGGCAAAGCACCCGCGGCTGAAATTGTCAGTAACTTCCCCTTCGGTCTGACCGCTCAGGAATACAATGCCTGGTATCACTTCGGCGGCGGTGAAAAGCTGTGCGATGAACTTTATGCCGATGCGTTTGGCTGCAAGTTCTTTCCCTGCGGTAACACCGGCGTGCAGCATCCGGGCTGGAGCCGCAAAGAGGTCAATACGCTCGACGACATTAAAGGTCTGAAGGTGCGTATGCCGGGTCTCGGTGGCGAGGTGATGAAGCGTCTCGGTGCCACCGTTGTTAACTTGCCGGCCAACGAAGTAACGACCGCGCTGGCCTCTGGTGCGATCGACTGGGTCGAGTGGAACAACCCTTACGGTGAAGCATCCTTGGGCTTCTGGCGCCACGCGAAGTACTACTACACCCCGGGCTGGCACGAGCCGGGAACAGTGCTCGAACTCTTCGTCAATAAGAAGCAGTGGGATTCGCTCGAAGACGATCTCAAAGCGATCGTTCAGCAATGTGCATTCTCTGCGAATGTTGTCATGTTGAGTGAATTCCAGGCGCGCTCTGGGCCCATCCTTGATCAGTTTGTGAACAAGCACGGCGTCGAGATCCGGAGGCTCAACGACGAGCAGATCACGAAACTCGGCGAAACGTCTGCTGAGGTTCTAAACGAGATCACGGAACGGGATGCGTTGGCGAAGAAGATCTTTGCCAGCATGAACAAGTTCCGTGGCGAGCAGAAAGCTTACACCACCGTTGCGGAAGGAGATTTCCTCCACGCACGTTCACTGAATTTCAGCTGGCCCGCCTAACGAGCTACTGATGCCGGTGCCCTGCAAAGCATGGCGTGCAGGGCGCCGGCCCTTATTTTACGGCGTTTTGGTGTCATGATGATCAAAAAAATTGATGATATTCGTTCTTTTAATATCGTTTGCGTCGATTGATGGGATGGGCGAGCATGAGCATGAAAGCAACACGGCTTATCACGCCGGAGGGTGGACATGCTTGAAGAGACGGACAGGTTTGAAAACGAGATGAATGAGACGTCAACGGATGACGATCTGGCACGGCGCAAGGAAAAGCGTACGGTACGTGTCGCTAAAATCGAAGACGTTGCAGAAGGCATAAAGACCTTTGAATTCGTCGCTTCTGATGAGACGCCGTTGGCTCCGTTTACGGCCGGCGCACACGTCGAAGTGCATTTGAAGGATGGAACCATTCGTTCCTATTCACTTTGCAACGATCCGGCGGAACGGCACCGGTACGTCATCGCAGTCCTGAAGGAAGAAAACGGCCGCGGCGGCTCGAAGTTGATGCATGAGGCAATCAGCGAGGGCGACTCGTTGGTGGTCAGCAATCCGCGCAATCACTTTCCTTTGGCTGGCCGGGAGGCACGCGCGCACCTGTTGTTGGCAGGTGGCATCGGCGTAACGCCAATGATGGCCATGATAGCGGAACTGGAGGCCAAGGGCGCGCGGTGGTCGATGCACTACGCAACCCGCAGTCCCGAGCGGACAGCGTTTCTCAAGCAGCTCGCGCCTTACGTCGAGGCTGGCAAGGTCACGATCCATCACGATGGCGGGATGCCTCAGAATGGGCTCGACATCAGAGCTCTTCTCTCCAACTACGAGATTGGAACGCACCTTTATTTCTGTGGTCCCCAGGGGTTCATGAACGCCTGTGGCGAATGCACGGAAGCGTGGCCACCCCATGCCGTCCACCGCGAATACTTCGCTTCAGCCGGCATTGAATACGATCAGTCGGAGAATGTGCCCTTCGAGGTCAAGATCAAGAGCACGGGGCAAACGTTGCCGGTTCCTTCCGATCGCTCAATTTCCGAAGTCCTGAAGGACGCCGGTTGCGTCGTCGATACCGACTGCGAGGATGGATACTGCGGCACCTGCATTACACGTTACCTCTCCGGTAATCCTGAGCATCGCGACACCGTTCTGAGCGACAAAGAGCGCAAGAGCTACGTGATGGTCTGCTGCGCGCGAGCCAAGGGCGGCGTGCTTGAATTGGATCTCTAACCGAGGCCCGGAGCTGCAAGTTACCCCAGAACAAAACAATAAACACGAGCGAGGAAACGAAATGACCGAACAGATTTTTGTGCGAGACTGCTGGTATGTTGCCGGGCTCTCGTCTGACTTTCCCAAAGAGAAGCTGACGGGGCACACGATCGCCAAACGTCCGATCGTGATGTGGCGAACGAAGGATGGCGATGTCGTTGCCTATGACGATCGCTGCTCTCATAAACGCTTTCCGCTGTCCAAGGGCCGCTTGATGGAAGATGGCACGCTCGAGTGCGCCTATCACGGTCTGCGCTATGACACGTCCGGCAAGTGCGTGATGATCCCGTCTCACCCCACCGGGCCTATCTCCCCGCAAGCCGTAGTCCGCGCGTTTCCTGTGATAGAGCAGGATGGCTTAGTTTGGATCTGGCCGGGTGATCCCGATAAGTCTGAAACACGCAAGCCGCCTCGCGTGCCTGAGGTTGGCGATGACAAATGGGAATCGATCTGCGTCGGCCCCATGACCGTCGACTCGAACTATCTGCTTCTGATCGAGAACCTGCTCGATATCACGCACTTCTATCCGCTGCACGATGGCAACATCGGTGATATCGCCAACAGCCGTATTCCGATCGAGTTGGAAGAGGGCGAAGTTGACGGCAACAAGTATGTAATGACCATTCGCAAGACCAACGACTACGCCCAGCCGCCCTACCTTGTAGATTGGTTCCACTACGATGTCGTTGACCGGCACCACACGCACTGCCTTATGAATCCTGGTGTTACGCGCGTGGTTATGCGCAACGCCCCTCCAGGCGAGCTCGCACCGCGTGAAGGCGACCAGGAATACCCCGGGGAGATGAACGTCGAGGGTGTTGAGCGTGGGTACGTGCTGATCCATACGCACACCCCGATTGATGAGCGTAACCACGTGTGGCGCATCATCATCAATTGCCCCGCACATCATATGTCCAAGGGTGATCCTTCCAAATCGACCGCGCGCCGCGCCTCTGAAATGTTCCCCGATGTGGCGGCAGAGGATCTCTGGGCGGTTGCTGAGCAACAGAAGATGTTTGAATACCCTGACGAGGGCTATTCTGAAGTCTTCCTCAAGCCGGATCTTGCCCTGCGTCGCGCACGTAAGATCTTCGCCGATATGCATCGCGAGGAGACGGCCGGTCGCCCAGCCGAAGCCGCGGAATAAGATTGCTTCGGCAAGGGGACAACAAGAAATGGCTAAGAGCAGAGGGCCCAACGGGCCACTCGCCGGAGTGAAGGTTCTTGAGTTCGGTCAAATCGCAGCGGGCCCGTTTACGGGCTCGCTGTTAGCCGACCTTGGAGCTGACGTCGTTAAGGTGGAAAATCCCGTCGGGGGCGACGGCATGCGCGGTTGGCCGCCATTGACGCCGAGCCCGGATGGCGAGGTCTACAGCGAGAACTTCGCTTCGCTTAATCGCAACAAGCGTTCTATCGCCGTCGACCTGAAGGACAAGCCGAGCATCGCGCACCTCAAGGAATTGATGGCTGCCAGCGATGTGATCATCGAGAACTTCCGCGCTGGCGTGTTGCGTCGGCTCGGGCTCGGCTATGATGAGGCCAGTCGCCTCAACCCTCGTCTCGTCTATTGCTCCATATCGGGTTTCGGGCAAACCGGCCCATATGCGCAGCGCGGTGCTTTCGACGTGACGGTGCAAGCTATGAGCGGCCTGATGAGCGTGACAGGAGAAGAGGGACGCCCGCCTGTAAAATGCGGCGTGCCGGTCGGCGACTTCTGCGCTGGTCTGTACGGGGCTTATACGATCCTCGCGGCCTTGATGCGTGCCCGCGAAACGGGTGAAGGGGCCTACATTGATTGCTCGATGCTGGGCTCGCTCGTCGGCGTTGCAGCGCTCCAGACCAGTGAGTTTTTCGGCACCGGTCGTGACGGGCGGCGCCTGGGCTCCGCGCATCCGCGCAACGCGCCTTACCAAGCCTATCGCGCCAGCGACGATTATTTCGTGATCGCCGCCGGTAACAATGAGCTTTGGAAGCAAGTTGCCGAAGCTGTCGGTTTGCCCGAGCTGACCGAAGATGCACGCTTCAAAACTCAGCTTGACCGCGCCCAAAATCAGGAGGCGTTGGCGGAAATCCTAAATACTCCGTTTTCCCAAAAGTCTGCGAGCGAGTGGCTCGAGGAGATGGATCGCCGCGGGGTCCCGTCGGCGCCTATCAACACCTATCGGGAGATCCTGGCTGATCCGCATGTCCGTGAAATGGGACTGATACATGAGTTGCGGTTGCCGAATGGCGTTCAGACGTGCACAACGGCTTATCCGGTGAAGATGACGGGATACGAGTTTGAGATCTCCCGTGAGCCTCCACAACTCGGTGCTCACACCGAAGAGGTATTCGAGGAGTGGCTCAGCTCGCCTGCACGCGTCGTGGCGCAGGGTGGAACCGGTCGTTGAAGCTCGGAAACTCCGAAACGCAACAGGAAAGCTAAGACCTGTCTATGACCATAGATGAACGGCTCGACGCGAACAGCGTCGAGGTTAGCAAGGACGGAACAACGACAACGCTGACGTTGTCACGGCCAGCCAAGCTCAACTCGCTCGATAGCGGTATTGTCGAAGAACTTCTCTCTGCGCTTGAAGTCTGCCGGGGCGACGGAACGCGTCTCGTCGTGTTCCGTGGCGCGGGTAAGGGCTTTTCGGGAGGTTTCGACTTTACTGGCCTGGAAGAACAGACAGAGGGCGATCTCGCTCTGCGCTTCTTGCGTGTTGAGGCACTTCTCCAGGCAGTGCACAATGCTCCGTTCGTGACGATGGCTCTTGTGCACGGACCCTGCTTCGGCGCAGCCGCCGATTTGGTCGCCTCGTGCACGCATCGTATCGCTGCGCCAGGCGCGCGCTTCCGCATGCCGGGCTTGCGTTTTGGTGTCGTGTTGGGCACGCGGCGATTGGCCGAAGTCATCGGCCGGGACAATGCCCGTGATGTGCTGTCGAAGTCCAAGATCTTGGAAGCTAACGAAGCTCTGCGCATCGGCTTCCTAACGGGAATTGCGGAACAGGATAACTGGCCGCAACTGGTGACAGAAGCAACGGAAGCCGCATCCATTCTGAGTGCGTCGCGACTGGAACGCGTCCTGCAACTGACGAACGACGATCGCCGGGATTCTGATCTCGCCGAATTAGCCCGCTCGGTCATGGAGCCGGGGCTCAAAACCCGAATTTCCGACTACATCGCCTCGATGAAGAAGAAATAAGCCGGCCGCTGCCTGCCGTCTCCGGGCAACGGGCATGCCTAAATCGCACGCTGCGGTTCGGCATGCCCGATAACCCGTACAACATCGGGATGGAGCGAACGTACACGCCGCTCCACTTCATCGACAGCCGTATGGGCATCGCTCACCAGCATGTCCGGCGGCAACCGGCAGTGGAAGTTCATGATAAGGCCAAGCTCGGTCGAGCGAATACGCACGTTGTGCACGTCCCGCACGACGCCGCCTTCATCGGCTGAAGCAATGAGCGAGTCTTTCAGCGTGCGATAGCGCTCGTCCGGGATTTCTTTGCCGGACAGCCAGTTCGCTGCCATGGGCTCGATGTGCGTATCGATTTCGATGTCATCGCCGAGTTCTTTGCGGATGGCGGCTTCGAGTTCGCTGGCGGCATCGTGAGCTTGGTCGACGCTGAGATCGGCTTGAACCTCGATGTCGACGCTGATCGAAAGCCGTCCGGCCACCCGTTGGATCGTCAGGCGATGGATGGCGGCGCCGAGATTCGCGGCAATCACGCGCAGGTGCGTTTCAATGGCTTCATCGTCGACCGCGCGCGGCTCTGCAACGACGATCACCTCGGCGTTGGGAAATTCATTCTGGACCGTTTCGACGATCTGAGCGTTTAGCGCCGAGACATGGTCAAGGGGAAGTGACCGGCTGACGGCGACAGCGAGTTCAACAAAGAGCGTCGCGCCTGCGCTACGTACACGGGTTCGCTCAACAGCCAGAACTTCAGGGATCCTTTCAACGTGCGCGGCAATGGCGCGGCTAGCCCCTTCAGGCGCCGTGTCAACCAGCGTGTCAAAAGTCTGACGCCCCAGCTTAAACGCCGCAAAAATAATGAAACAGGCCACAATGAGAGCTGCAACCGCATCAGCCGACATTTGCCCGAACGCGACGAAAATCATGCCGATTAGCACGACGCCGGAAGACAGCATATCCGAAAGGAAATGCAGCGCGTCCGCTTCGAGTGCCGGACTACCCGTGGCTTTAGCGACTTTACGGAGAGCCCGTACGCGCCAGAAGTCGACAATGATGGAGCCGACCAGAACGGCGATAGCCATCCAAGCGCCTTCAATGACGTGGGATTCACCGAGAAGCCGCTTGATCGCTTCATAAGCGATCCATCCGGCAGCGCCAAAAAGCAAAACGACCTGGAATAGCGCCGCCATGCTTTCCATTTTGCCGTGGCCGAAGTGATGGTCGTCATCGGCGGGTTTGTGGCTGACGCGGACGGCCCACCAAGTGATCAGGGTCGCGACAAAATCCGAGGAAGAATGAACGCCCTCCGAGATCAGACCGATACTGCCCGTCATGAAGCCGATCACAAACTTGACGATCGCCAAACCGCCGCTTGCCAGCACCGATATCAGGGCGACGTGCTCTTTTTCCTTTTGCATGACGTTGTCTCGTTGGCGGACAAGACAAACGATATCTGCCCGCATGTCATGGATTTTGGCTGACGGCGTGGCGGCCAGTCTGCTGATGTACGCTTATGCGCTATCTCAATAGCCTTTGTGAGCACTCAGGCAAGACCTTGTGGCACTTTGCGGACTACATAAATTGCCGGGCCAGCGTGAGGGTTAGAGGCATAGTGAGGAAAGCAAAGACGGTCTGCAGTGTCACGATCGCCGCCATGAGTGGCGCGTCTCCACCCATCTGCTTCGCGAATGTGTAAGACGAAGCAGATGTGGGCACCACGCCGAAAAGAAGCGCGACGACGGTCTCCATCTCGGAAAGGCCCATGAGAATAGCGAGCACCAGGATCGCAGCGGGGAATATGACGAGTTTTATAACGCAAGATATCAACATCGGGACGACGGCCGTCTCCAAGCCGCGCACACGAATATTGGCGCCTACGCAAAGTAGCATCACGGGCAGCGACGCATTCCCCAGAAGCGTTGCGGCCTCATTCAACACCGGGACAGGCCCGTCGGTCAGCATATTCGTCAGGACGCCTAATCCGATCGCGATGATCAACGGGTTCCGTACGAGGTCCCGCAGAATATGCCGCGTTAAGCCCTTTTCCTCACCGTCGTGCAGCATGGCGACCATGGCCGTCACGATCGCTATATTCGTGACCGGAATGAGAAGGGCCGGAATGAGCGTCGCCAGCGCAAGCCCTGTCGGACCGTAGAGCGATCCAGCGACCGCCAAGGCGATGAACATGTTGTGGCGAACAGCGCCTTGCAGAAACGAAGTCCCCGCCGCCGGGGAAATCGTCATCACGCGCAAAACCAGCAGCGCGCAAACAAACACGACCGCAAACGATCCAAGGATCACAACGGCATACGAGCCGATAAGATCTGGCGAAAATTCGTTGGTAGAGGTCTTCTGAAACAATAGAGATGGAAGGAGCACCCAATAGACCAATCGGTCGTTCAGACTCCAGAACTCAAGGCTGGGGATGTCGCCCCTGCGCAGAATATGGCCAAGCACGATAAGGAGAAAAATCGGCGCAATGGCCACCAAAATTTCGAGCAAACGAAGGCTCCGCGCCGCTAAATGATCGTTACAGGTTCCCTCGCAACGGCAAAGTCGCGATGCTTCAGCAGGCTACGACGTTCACAGCCAACCCGCCCGTAGATGTTTCCTTATACTTGAGGCTCATGTCGAAGCCCGTCTGTCGCATTGTCTCAACGCACTTGTCCAATTCGACCACATGTGACCCATCTCCCTTGAGTGCAAGAGACGCAGCCGTCACAGCTTTAACAGCGCCGAACCCGTTGCGTTCGATGCACGGAACCTGCACCAATCCTTTCACGGGGTCGCAAGTCATGCCGAGATGATGTTCAAGTGCGATCTCTGCCGCGTTCTCAATCTGCTCGTTTGTGCCTCCAAGAACGGCGCACAAGCCTGCCGCCGCCATCGCGGAAGCGGAGCCCACCTCGCCCTGGCACCCGACTTCAGCTCCAGATATCGAAGCGTTGTGTTTGATTAGGCCTCCGATAGCAGCGGCGACCAGCAGAAAATCTCGCACGTCGCTCTGCTGCGCCCCGGGGCAAAACTCAAGATAATACCGGATCACTGCCGGAATAACGCCGGCCGCACCGTTCGTTGGGGCTGTCACGACCTGTCCGCCTGCAGCGTTCTCTTCGTTCACTGCCATGGCAAAGGTGGAAATCCAATCATTGATCTCATGTGCATAGAGAGCATTGGAGCGATGTTGACTTAATTTTTTATAGATGGCGCTGGCGCGGCGTTTGACGGCCAGCCCGCCCGGTAACGTCCCTTCAGTCGCGAGCCCACGGTCGATGCAATCGTTCATAACCGACCAGATTTTATCGAGCCGGTGCGTTAGCTCTTCTTCCCCGTTCAGGCAAAGCTCGTTGGCGCGCTTCATCTCAAGAATGCTCTTGCCCGACTCCTTGCCTAATCGAAGCATCTCCTGCGCGCTCTTGAATGGGAAAGGCTTCGGAATTGCGGGCTCTGTGCATAAGGTCACCCCGGCTTCAAGTTCGTCCGCAGTGAGCACGAAACCGCCGCCGATCGAATAATAGATCGTCGCGTGAATCTCCTGGCCGTCCTGATCGTAGGCATGAAGCCACAGGCCATTGGCGTGGCCCGGCAGGGCCGGACCATAATCAAAAACGATATCCACGGCCGGATCGAAACTGTACGTAGGCAGCCCAGGCGCACTAATTTGTTTTGTGCCGGAGATTGCTGCGAGCGTCGCCTCCGCGTGGTCGTAATCAAGCACCTCTGGCAAAAGACCGGCCAGCCCCAAGATGACAGCCCGGTCAGTCGCATGTCCTTTCCCGGTAAACGCAAGCGATCCGTAGAGCGTCACGCCAAGGCGGGCAACGCTTGTGCCCTTGCCTGTCCGCAATTCATCAAGGAACCGATTGGCAGCCACCATCGGCCCCATCGTGTGTGAACTCGACGGTCCGATGCCGATTTTAAAAATTTCAAGCACACTGATGAACATATGATCCCTCGAACGATGGCAGTGCGCACAAGGAGAACTCTGCCATAAATTCCGCTGGCCCGGAACTTTGCCAATTACCCAGAATGCGAGCCACTATCACGGCGGAGCTAGTAGATGCCAGTGAGGTGTCACTGAAGTGTGACAATGCCTCGCCGACACACAGCAAATTATTTAAGCGCTGGGCAAAAAATCTGCCAAACTGTGCATCTCCGCCCAGTGGGCTGCCAATTACATGTGCGGGTCTTATCCGTCCGTATCCGACACACGCATATTTGCGCGGATCGCCGACAAGGGTATTAAAGATCAACCGTCTTGATCTAAATCATACGTCTTTTTGGTATGCGTCTTTAGATTGCAGTATAGTTTCCATCACGAAAGACGGGTTATTGCTATGGCTGATACTGAAAATAATCTTGCGCAAAACCATGAGGTTACAGTGCCTTTTACGCGGTCTGATCAGCGTGACACCGCACGGTTTGACGTGCTCATACGCACCCTGTCAAATTTTTCTGCGGAAGCCGGCATCTCCAAAATTCAGGCTTTGGTGAATGCTATTTCAGAATTGATTGAGCGGGGGTACTGGCGTTCCGGAGACCGGCTCCCCACGGAAAAAGAACTGAGTCACGAGCTCAATATCAGTGTTGGCACAGTGCAGGCTGCAATGCGGGCTCTGCAGAATGCGAGCCTGGTAGAGCGGTCTCGGCGTTCTGGGACATTCGTTTCCCAAACGCGCGAACAAGGTTCAACAGTATGGTACTTCCGTTTTCGTAACCCGGATGGATCTGGGCTAATGCCCTGGGAAACCAGGGAACTTTTCGTCGAGGAAGTGAAAGAGAAAGGTGACTGGTCAAAATTTTTGGGGGAATCCCCGAGTTATGTGAAGATTTCGCGCGTGGTGTCGGTAGCGGATGAATTTCGGTTGTGGTCGGATCTTTATGTCGATGGCCAGCGTTTTCGTCCGATCCTCGATACACCTCCGGCAATTCTCGCTGGAAAAAATCTTCGGATTTTCTTGCATGAGCGGTTCAATGCCCCGACATTTCGTTCCACGCATCTGATTTCACGCTGCGAACTGGATCCGAAACAGGCAGAAATGTTGGGCTGCAAACCAGGTGAAGTGGCCATTAGAATAAAGGCCAGGAGCTTCACATTCCGTGATGCTCCAATCTCTTTTCACGATATCATTGTTCCACCGAACCGATTTGAACTCGAAGTCGGAAACTAATAAGCGCTAATTGTGCTGCGGCAATCCTATGATTTTGGCAGCACGCAAACGGACCTCGTCTGGGCCGGCGTCAACGTCTATATGCTGCCAGTCGACCACTCCTATATCGTAAGAAAGCTGTTGGTGGACGACTTGAACGTCAGCGTCTGAGGCGTCCCCTTCGCGCGCGGAAACGCGGGCATACAGAACATCAGCCGGCGCAGTTAGCCATAGGCCTAAGAATTCGGCGTCGGCTTTCCGGGCGCGCGCTTCAATATCCCTGCGTTCGCTCTCCGTCGCGAAAACCGCATCGACGATAACTGAGTGGCCAGCTCTTAGAGCGCACTCGGCCTTATCTCCAAGCCGTTGATAAACGTGCGCCGTTACCTTTTCCGCATACGCAGACTCAGGCAGAGGCTCCTCCGGATCCCATTCGTACATGAGCTTGCGTTCCACGTCGCTGCGCAGATGCAGCGCGCCGGGAACAGGTTCGATGTCGGGCGCGAGCATGCGCGCTACCGTGGTTTTGCCCGTTCCAGATAATCCACCGACCACGATCAGACGAGCCCGGGGCGGCGTCAAAAACTGTCGGGAAAATGCAAAATACTGCCTTACATCGTCATCGATCGCAGCTGTCCGGTCTTGGGAGACATTGGCTTTTCTATCCAAACCCACCATCGCGCGTATCGCCGCCCGGCAGGATAAGAAGAACGGCAGAAGAGCTAGGCCCTCCAGGTGGCGAATGCCGGATTGATCCTGCAGATATTGATTGAAGAGCTGGCATGCGTGACGGCGCATACCTCGCCGGTAAAGGTCCATGAGCAGAAAGGCGAGGCCGTAGAGCACGTCGATCGTTGCCAGGGTCTCGTCAAATTCGAGTGCATCGAACAGCGTCGGCCCGCTTTCGAGAAGCACTATATTGCGCAAGTGCATGTCCCCATGACACCGCCGCACGAAGCCTTGGCGCGCCCGTTCTCGCATCAACGGCGTGGTCTCGCGGAGCGCCGCTGAAGCTGCAGCCCTGTAAGCTGCCACGTCGTCAACAGGGATCGGGCTGATGTCGCGGGTAAGTGCAGCGGTCACGTGCTCCAGGATGGTTTCAAAGCTCTTCGCTGGATCAACGTCTTTATGGACGGTGGCACTTCCGTGCGTGTCGACGATGTGATGGGCGAGCGGGACCATAAGCTTTTCATCGAGCTTCCCCGCGATAGCCATTTCATCCAAGAGCTGGCTTTGCTCGAAACGTCTCATGATCAGGACGTATTCAACGATCTCTCCTGCACCCTGCCAGGACAGCATCCCATCGGGCTGCCTAAGGATCGGGCAGACGCGAAGATAAAGTTCAGGAGCAATTCTTGTGTTGAGCTCGAACTCGCGATTGCAGGCCCTCAGACGTTGGTCAAGCGTCGAAAAGTCGAGATAGGGAAGGCGTACGGCGCGTTTCATCTTGTAGGCATAGTCGCCGGCAAGGAAAACGATGGCCCCATGTGTATCGATGCGGTCGACGCCTTCCGGCGCAGGCGCATAGTTCGCCGGGTTTTCTAGAAACGCGATTACGTCCGCTTGGGCGCCATTCGCTTCCGGGACCGTTGAAGCCATTCTTGAGCTACCCTCCAGTGACAACGCTCGATGTCGGTCCGCAATCTTGCGGTCCACTGCTGCAAATCCGCGTTAACGGTCAAGCGTGACAGACGTTCCAAACAGAGATGTGAAACCACCAGACAAGATGAAACTCAACCAATTACGTCGTGGTGCGTTGTTTGGCTGAGTTCGCCTCATTGAGGTTTGGGAGGCGGGTAGCGCTTTGAGGTCGATCAAAGCCCGCAGCCGCTTCTTGAGGCAGAGCGTAGAAAGCTCTCGCATTGCTGCGTTAGGAGACGACACATGGACAGCAATCAGGTGGATCTCAATATCACACCCGAAAAAGTCGCTTATGTCATTATCAAGGCCCGCGAGTTCGACGCAAAAGTTGATTCCTGGAACGATCCGGATGCGAGCGACGAAAATGACGTCAGCGATGCAATACTGGAAAACCTCGCGAATGATCCGGTGCGCACCGAACTTACGACCTTCATCGCCGAACTGAACGATGATGAGCAAGCCGAGCTCGTTGCCATAGCATGGGTCGGGCGCGGGACGTTTGAACCGGAAGAATTTGGCGAGGCGCTAAGGACTGCACGCGAAGAGCGTACGAACCCGACGGCGGATTATCTGCTGGGGCTTCCTCTGCTCGCGGACTACCTCACCAATGGGTTCGAAAACCTCGGATTTTCGATTGATGATGCCGAGGATGAGCTCACCAGAGGTGAAGTCATCTGAGGTGCGCCCGCCAATAGCGCTTCAGTAAAAAAGCGGTTCCGCTCCGGGCGAAACCGCTTCGACAAGCCTATGATAAGCGGCTCTCAGGTGCGCGTTTGTTCGATCGTCACTTTTCGACGAACGCCTTTTCGATCACATATTCGCCGGGCGTTCCGCTGTTCCCCTCGGTGAGGGACATATCTTCCAGAATTTGCGTCATTTCCCGAAGCATCTCGGGGCTGCCGCACAACATGGCGCGATCAAGTTCGGGGTCAATCGGTGGCAACGTGAGATCTGAGAACAGCTTTCCGCTGGTCACAAGATCGGTGATCCGGCCACGATTTTCGAAGGGCTCGCGGGTCACCGTAGGATAATAGATAAGCTGCCCCTGCACGAGTTCGCCGATGAACTCGTCCTCGGGAAGTTCTCTGCCGATCCGTTCGCTGTAAGCTAGCTCGGCCACCTGCCGGCAGCCATGCACGAGAACAACCTTCTCGAAACGTTCATACGTCGCAGGATCACGGATGATGCTCATGAATGGAGCAAGTCCGGTTCCCGTGCTGAACAGGAACAGATTTCGCCCTGGTTTAAGGTTATCGATAATAAGTGTGCCAACGGGCTTTTTCGACACCAGAATGCGGTCGCCCTCGCGGATGTGTTGAAGGCGCGAAGTCAACGGCCCGTCAGGAACTTTGATCGAAAAGAATTCCAGGGTCTCTTCGTAGTTTGGGCTGACGAGCGAATATGCGCGCATCAACGGCCGACCACCTTCTGTCTCAAGTCCCATCATCGTGAACTGTCCGTTCTCGAAGCGGAACGAGGGACTACGTGTCGTGGTGAAGCTGAACAGCGTGTCAGTCCAGTGGCGGACCGACAGAACGGTTTCTTCGTAAAAAGCGCTCACGATCGCATCTCCGATCACAGGTCTGGTGTTCAAGGGACCAGAACGGTTATCGACCAGATCCCCTAAAGAATTGCGTAGGTATTGGAAAGGCGCCCTCTTTGACGCGAAGGCTGGCCCTGTTTCCAGTGTTTCTCTGGATGGCAGAAGCTCTCAATACGCAAAATCAGTTAGCGTGTTTCGAGCCGCCGCCACCGTGGCCGTTTTTGAATAAGCATCATGTGCGCCCCTTTAACAGAACAGTCAACGGGCCCCTCGAGGCGCTCAATCGACGCAATTTCAGCGCGAATAGATTGAATCGTAAAAACGAATTTCATGCTTTGCCGTCGCGGGACAATACGCAGATCGTCAAGTTCGGCGGATCAGGGACGGTATTCCCGATCCGCCAACAAGAAAAAATTTTGCGTGTCACCGTGCCGCAACGCGCTCAGGTTGGAACTTTTTTCGCGTCACGATGACTTTTGCGCCGATTTTTGTTCGGCTGTAGAGGTCCTTAACGTCCTCATTATACATTCGGATACAACCCGCAGAGACGGCTTCCCCAATTGTCCACGGAGCGTCCGTGCCGTGAATGCGATAGAGCGTGTCGCCAAGATAAAGGGCACGAACGCCCAACGGGTTCTGCGGATGACCACCTGGCACGTAACTCGGTAGTTTCGGATTCTTGCGGATCATGGACGGCGTTGGCCGCCACGATGGGTTGACCCGCTTCATGGTGACGGGAAGCGTTCCCTCCCAATTCGCGTATTTGGCAGGGGCGGTAATTGGGTATGAGGTTGCCTGCCCCCCTTCCTCAATCCGGTAAAGCCGACGATCACCAAAGCTGACAATGATTGTGCCTGCCGGGTACTCCGTATTTAGCCGGACAGTCTGTTTGCTGATCCGCGACTGAGCCATGCTATCGAGAAAACCTTGCGCGTGAACCTGAGGTGCAAGGAACGATGACGTTAGAGCTGCGAGAGCCGCGGCTGAGCACACCATCCGACGACTGATACGGGAACGGAAAGCGGGTGTGATGAGCGGCACGCTAATACGCTCAGGACGATACAACATGTGAAAGACCTCCGAGCGAAGGGCACAAATCCCCTCTCGCGGGCGTGGTGACCCGCCAAGTTGAAAATCAGATTGGGCGATAGAGTGAGCTAGACGTGGCGTCTCGGAGGGGGAGGCTCTGGTGCCAAGGTGAGCCCGCGCAGCGGTGCGCCAACCAGAAAATTCCAAGCTTGATCGTTGCGGGGCGCAGGAATGCTGAGCGGGGAGCCGGTGTTCAGTCCCGAGAATGTATGTGATGGGCACAACCCCAAACGACGACAACAGACTGAGCCATGCTCCGTATTGCCACTACGCAATTCGAGCGTGCGTGAGTGGCAATTATAGGTTGTGGTGCCCGAAGCGTATGATGCTGGCGTCTGAGCTAGGATCAAGGTGACACAGCTCAGCAGCAGTACGAGCGCTAGTCCCGTCTGCAACCCAAGTCGCGACCAAGTAGTCTCGGTATTTCCGAGCCGCATCTGATGCATGCCCCCGCCCTGCGGCACTTCGAATCTGACTCAGAATCGCCCGAATACGTGCCCGCGTCGAATGAAGTTATCTTCAAATCAGTGTTATGAAGCACGTTCACCTACAACCCGACGCTGCATCGGTCCCATGAAACGGGACAAATTATTGATTTTCCAGGTCACAGACGGTCAGGGCTCTACATTTACTCTACGGCGAGGCGTTTTGACGCGCTCACGACGTACCCTCACTTTTTCGCCTCAATGTTGGTGCCGGTGCGCTCCCGAAAAAAAACAACAGGTAGTAGGAGCGTAATGATGAACATGAAGATCTTTGCCGCGGTAGCGGGACTTCTAGTAGGCGCCGGTATTGGTCCGGCTTCTGCGCAAATGTCTACGGGGGGCATGTTCGATAAAGTCGATGGCCCATCTTACGCGAGATCTTCTGGTCGGAGTTCGCTGGGTGCAAACTTCGGCAATGTAAATTCCAAACCTCAGAAAAAAGCGCGGACATATTCTACGACCAAGGTCAGTGCCGCACCGATGGCGAGCCGTGGCGTAGGCCCACGTCCGTCGAGGTGGTGCGGCTGGTGGATGCGCACACAGTTGGGTGGCGGCCCTGAATTCAACGTTGCTTGGAACTGGCGCAAGTATGGCCGTCCGACGTCGCCGCAAGTCGGAGCAGTCGTCGTGTGGCGTCACCACGTCGGAATCATTACGGGTCGTGCCGCGAATGGTAAGTGGATCGTGAAGTCCGGCAACGATGGCGGAAAGGTCCGCGAGCGTGCCCGCTCCGTTTCGGGCGCGGTCTTCCGGATCTGACGCGTTACGGCGAAGCGTCCAGAGCCGAGACGCTTCCAGATTACCAGCAGGGCCGTTCTCGTAGGGCGGCCCCTTTCTCGTCCATGTTCTTGCTTAGCCTGCGCCAAAATAGATCTGGCGACGGATCATTCGGCCGCCCATAATGCGTTCTCATGCAAGGAAAGCTAGGGGCGCGGCATGGCGCAGCTAATCTATGAGGCCCGGATGGCGGGCCGTCTTCACCGGCTCGCGACCGATATCGACCTTGGTCCGGAGGCCTATATGGGGTTCGTGCGGTCCATGGAGGGATGGGAAGCAAAAGCTCTGGCGCGGTTAAAGCCGGAGCACTCGACATCCCTGACGTTTGTCCCGGCCACGCGCGTCAGCAGATGAGCCGCGTTAGGTTTTTAAATGAGAGCGAGCGTGCTTGAGCCCCGACAGACCGTTTAACCGGAGGCCGCCATCGAAGGCGTTGATTGAGACGGGGGCTGTTGCAAGGTTCGGCGGGCCTGCATGAAAGCGCGCGGCGTGTTGATCGCGTCAACGGCGAGAAGCTGCGGACCGCGCCAATAGGATACCGCAAAGGAGTTCGCCTTCGGGTCGCCTTCAACTGAAACTCGGTCGTAACCATCTGAAAGGCCAGCAATCTGTAGCTTCACGTCGTACTGATCGGACCAGAACCACGGAACCGGATCATACCTGACCTCGTCTCCGCACATGGCCGTTGCTGCCGCACGTGCTTGATCGTTGGCATTCTGCACACTTTCAAGTCTCAAGTGGCGGCCGTAGCGCCGGGACGGGAAGCGCGTGCAGTCGCCAGCGGCAAAAACATGCGGCGCAACGCGGCAGGCCTCGTCGACAAAGATTCCATTGTCACAGGCAAGTCCGGCCTCGCGCGCAATCTGATCATTGGCCACCGCGCCAGCCGCGACGAGAACGAGGTCGGCGCTGATTACACCGCCATCATCCAGCATCACGCCCGTGGCGTCCGTGTCGCCCTCGATACGTTGCGCGCGGGCATTAAACCGTAGCGTAACACCATGCCCTTCGTGTAGCTGTTTGAAGAAATCAGATAGCACTGGGCTGACGACACGCGACAGGAGGCGGTCCTGCTGTTCGAGCACGGTGACATCCTTGCCGAGCTTGATCAGTGACGCGGCGACTTCGAGGCCAATATACCCTCCGCCGATAATGACGACACGCTGCGCGTCCTCGAGGCCGGCACCAAGGCGTTGTACATCCGCAATCGAATAGAGGGTGTGCACGCGCGCAAGCTCCTCGCCAGCGAGGTTGAGCCGCCGTGGCTGCGACCCTGTGGCGATGAGGAGCTGATGATATGCAAGTGTCTCGCCACCGGACAACGTCACATTCCGCGCCGTAACGTCGAGCTCGAGCGCCGTTTCACCGCGCCGGAAGTCCACGCCCGCCTTTTCAAGGAATGCTTCCCCTTGGAGCCAAAGCTGCTCCTCGGTTGCGTCCCCCGTCAGAAATTTTTTGGAGAGCGGTGGACGTTGATAGGGTAGGTGGGGTTCAGAACCGACAAGCACGATGCGCCGCCCGCATGAGAGGCCATGCAATGTTTCGATGGCGCGGGCCGCAGCTTGACCTGCGCCGACGATGACAATCGGCAAGCTCATCATGAAACTCCTAGGCGCTCAGCGACGAAATCAAGCCGGTCTTGGCCGAAGTACATTTCGCCATCTATGAGGAAGGTGAGGGAAACGAAGACGCCAACCCTAATAGCCTTGTTTGTAATGCGGTCAAACATCTCGGCTGTGGTTGGATCCCCCGCCGCTCGCAGAATACGTGCGCCGTCGTCAGGAAAACTTTCCCATAACAATCTGTTGAATGACGTCCGGCTGAAAGATGTCCTCAACGCCAAGATGGCGGAGAAACTCCCGAGCATCACGTCACCCGGTAAGCCGACGGAACGCGCGCATGATCGCAGATAAGGAACCGATGAGCAGGATCATTATTTTGAAGCGTCGAGCGGAGAGCCGGGGGAGTAGGTAATTGAAAAGGCGTTCGCGGAACGCTAGGTCGTCGAGCCATTTTCGTTGCTCATCGGAAGGGGCTTCTCGACCCTTCTGCAGCAGCAGACTTGACCTGCGTGCGCGGCTCGCAATTGAGAAACGCGCACGCCGGTCTCTTTCGCCACGCCTTACTCTGCGGCGGCCTTCGTGAGCTTCAGTTCGCCGGCGATGACGTACCGCAAGATGGCAACGATCTCATCGACAGTCCGTGCAACTGCCAAAGCCGCCGCGTCGACCTCTTTCAACGCATGCGCATTTTCCGGCTCGTGCATGATGATCATCGGCGTCCCGAGCGCGCTGGCATAGCCGGCATCAAAGGCCGCATTCCACTGCTTGTACTTGTCGCCGAAGCGCACAATCACGAGGTCGGCGTTCTCAATAAGCGTACGCGTGCGAATTGCGTTCATCTGCGCACCTTTGTGATCGTGCCAGAACTTGTTCGGTTCTGATCCAAGGATGGCGACGCCGCAATCGTCGGAATATTCGTGGTTTGTAACCGGTGCCGTGAACGAAACTGGCAAACCGGCAGCAAGCGCCTGGGACTCGATCTGCGCGCGCCAGTCGGTGTGGATTTCGCCCGAAAGATAGATGGTCCAGTGATCCATCGTTACTTACCTCCGCTGTCTGTTCTGCAGGGCACGCGCCGCCGGTTGGCAGGATTGGGGCGGGCATGTGCGTTGCGAAGCTTATGGCCCGATATCGCCGCGAGATCAAAGGCAGCTGTGTGTCGGTCAAACCTGAGCGTGAGTGTAAAGCGTCAGGGGATGCTTTCGGGAGCTGGAGGGATCTCCCCCATGCTCAGATATTTCAACTCGCGCAGCAATCGCAGCGTTGGCTTCAAAGCAAAGAAGGCAGAACCCACAACAAACAACCACGTTCCTACAAACATGGTGCTGTCCCAAAAGAAAAGAACGCTCCCGATGAGGAAGCAAAGCGCAGCCGTAAAATCGACGAACGTGTACCAGATCTCGAAGAGAATGTAGATGCGGATATGCTCGGCAGACCGGGTGCGGTTCTCGGGATTGAAAAGGTGCATCGGTGGGTCCCTCTGAATTGTGCTGTGCCCAAGGTGGAGCACGCGAAACGAGCGAATATCGTGATGGCGAGGACGTCCCTTGGCCCCGCGATTTCAAATCCGTGCGTAAAATCGTTTGAACACCTGAAATTTTGGTCGCGCACAATTGCAACCGCAGACACGGTGTCCGGAAGCGTGTCAACGCAGTGTCGCATGCTCAGCAAACGCGATCGAGCCAGAGTGCGCGGCCTTCAGCGCGGCAGCCTAGGCGTTCGCAATAACCATCGCGAACGCCATCGCTGACCAGACGTCCTCGAACGCTCTCCAGCCTCCCGAACTGCTGAACGTCCCAGGTCTCTCAAAATAATAATTGAATAATTCAAGGATTATTGTAACAATGAAATTATGGAGACACAGGACGTAGTACGAGCGCTGTCAGCTCTGGCTCATGAAAGCCGACTCACGCTGTTCCGCCTGCTGGTGGCGCGCGGTCCGTCAGGGATGGCAGCTGGCGACATCGCCAAGGCCATCGGGGTCGGTCCGACGGCAATGTCATTTCACTTAAAGGAACTCGACCGCGCGGGCTTGCTGCGCTCCTGGCGCGATGGGCGTTACATCCGCTACGCGGTTCAGGTCGAAGGGGTACGTGCCCTGCTGACGTATCTCACAGAGGACTGCTGTGGCGGACACCCGGAACTATGCGGCGAAGGCTGGCAACCCGATCGTAATTTAGAATGCGTTTGTGAAGGAGAAGAGCGTCATGATTGATGAGAGGCCCTACAACGTGCTCTTCTTGTGCACGCACAATTCAGCACGCTCTGTTATCGGTGAGTGTTTGATGAACTCGCTCGGTCAGGGTGCATTTAACGCCTACAGCGCAGGAAGCGCCCCGGCAGGCCAGATCAATCCCTTTGCCATCAAGATTCTCAAAAATTACGGTCTCAAGACGGACGGGCTACGCTCTAAATCTTGGGATGAGTTTACAGAACCGGGCGCCCCGGAGTTTGATTTTGTCTTTACGCTTTGCGACGAGGCCGCCGCTGAAACATGCCCCGTCTGGCCGGGCAATCCTATAACGGAACATTGGGGTATGCCGGATCCCTCGCGCACGGAAGGCAGTGATGGAAATAAGCTGGCTGCGTTCGCCAACACCTATAGCTTGCTCCATCATCATATTTCTAACTTCACCCAGCTCGCCAAGCAGGACCTCGACAACAAAAGTATGCGGCGGAAAGTGTCTGAACTCTCAGAGGATGTCCGCCGAAGGAATATTGCAGGCTTTGCAGAGAGCGACGGCCGATGAGGCGGCGCAAAGAGCGCAGCCTCAAGTGCATCTGACATTACAACGCTTGAGAGTTGTTCACCCTCAGGCCGCGTTAATATCAGCCAGACCGAGCCGCTCCTTCGCAAGCACCAGCGCTGCCGGATAGTCGGGTTTGCCGCTGCCAAGAAGCGGAACCGCTGAAACGACTAACACTTCTGCGGGGACCGAGAGCTCGTTGGCCCCGGAGGTGCGAGCGTGCGCCAGGAATTCAGCGCGTGTGGCCTTGGCTTCGTTCGTCATCAGAATAAGCCGTTCGCCTTTGCGTTGATCGGGAAGCGCGACCACCACCGACGTGGCGCTGGGCCATAGCTCCGTTGCAAGCGCCTCGACGGCTGCAAGGGACACCATTTCCCCACCGATTTTGGCAAAGCGCTTGGCGCGGCCGCGAATGGTGATGAACCCGTTCTCGTCAATGGTGACGATGTCGCCTGTGTCGTGCCAGCCATTCTCCGGCGGTTCGAGAACGCCGGGATTACTCGCGTGCAGATAGCCGAGCATGACGTTGGGACCGCGAACGAATAGCCGCCCACCTTCTTCGATTCCGGGCACCGGTTCCAGCCGCGCCTCCATCAGAGGCGAAAGCCGGCCGACGGTTCCCGCCTTGTTGGCAAGGGGTGTGTTGATAGCCAGCACAGGTGCCGTCTCGGTAACGCCATAGCCTTCCAGAATGCGAACGCCGAACTTGTCCATGTAGAGCGAGCGTGTGCGATCTTTGATCGGCTCTGCGCCAGCGAGCACGAGACGCACGCGCGCGAAATCATAAGGATGCGCCGTACGCGCGTAGCCGTTGAGGAAGGTGTCGGTGCCGAACAGGATCGTCGCGTTGGTCTGATAAACGAGTTCCGGCACGATGCGGTAGTGCAGTGGCGTCGGATAGAGGAACACCGGCACGCCTGCCACGAGCGGCATCACGAGCCCCGCCGTAAGGCCGAACGAGTGGAAGACGGGCAGCACGTTGAACACGCGATCCTGACCGTTCACCGCCACGCGCGTGAGCGATTGCATCGCGTTGGCCAGCATATTTCGGTGAGACAGCACGACCCCTTTGGGAGCGCCTTCGCTGCCCGACGTAAACAGAATAACGGCGGGGGAGTCAGGCTTGCGTTTCACCTGCGGAGACGACCCCGCCATCACGCCGCGAAGTTTATCGCCCGCAGAGATGCTCACGCGAACATCTTCCAGATAGATGATACGAGTATGCTCCGATAGCGAAGCAACGACGTCACCAAGGCGTGCCTTTTCGATAAACGCACGCGACGTGAGAATGACTTTGATCTTAGCGGCTTTGCAGGCAGAGATCAGATTGCTGCTGCCGGCGGTGAAATTGAGCATCGCCGGCACGCGACCGATCGTCTGTAGGGCAAAGAAGGTCACGGCCACACCAGCTGAGTTCGGCAGCAGCACACCGACGCTTTCGCCGATGCCAGCCAGCGGTTTCAGCTTGGCACCGAGCACTTGCGCTGACGTGATGAGCTTGGCGTAGGATAATTTCGTACCGAGCGGATCTTCGATCGCAGCGCGGCCCGTGTCGCGAGTTCTCCGGGCTTCCGCCAGAGCTTGGAACAGCGTCTGCTCCGTTGACGCAGTCGCGACGGCGGCCTCGACCATAATGTCCTGGAGCCGTGCCCCCGCCGATTGGCGTCGCGCGCGCCCTCTGAGGTCCTCCGGTACGTCCAGTTTGACGGGAGGCAGGATCGAGACGCGTGTCTTCGGCAACCACACCTTCTTCGTCTGCATGCGGTTCATGTAGCCGAATGGAGAGCGCTCGGGGCCGTCTATGCGTACCGGTACCACGATCGCGTCACTCTTATCGGCAATCATTGCGGTGCCGTCGTAGACCTTCATCAGTCCGCCGGTAACCGTTAAGCGGCCCTCCGGAAAGATGACCAGCGTCTCTCCATCTTTGACGTGAGCGATCAGGCTCCGCGCACCAAGCGGTCGTGTCGGATCGATGGACCAGGTTTTGGCGAGCGCGAGAAATGGCCTGATCCACCACGTCTGCGCCATCTGTGTGTCAATGGCATAGCCCGCGTGCCCCGGTAGAATGGAATAGAGGATCGGCGCGTCGAGGAAGGAGACATGATTGGGCGCGATAATGACTCGCTCGCCATCAGGTGGCAGATTTTCGAGCCCTGTTACTTCGAGGCCCAGCAGGCTTTTGAAAATGAAGCGCGCGACGTCTCGAACACCCTCACGCCCCCATGCGCGTAGAACCCCTACCGTCACGATGAGACCTGCGATGCCGACAATCGCAAACAGCATCGCGACCGTTGCACCATAGACTTGAGCGGCAAACACGGCGAGCGTGGCCAAGGACATGAAAGCCGCATTGAGAATGTTGACGGCAGCCACGACGCGCGCCCTGTGATCGGGCTTCGCCCACGCTTGAACGGCCGCGAACGCAGGTACGATGAACAACCCGCCGGCCGCGGCCAATGCGGCCAGATCGAACATCAAGCGCACGCCGGAAAACGTCTTGAGCAGGTCGCTGGGCGAAAGCGGCACAGGCGCCGGTGTCATCGCCGAAGCAACCCACGCGATATCGAGAGAGAACAGGCCCATGAGAAGAGCGCCAATCGGCACCAACGCGAGATTGGGGCGCATGTGGCTCGCCCGGGCTGCCAAAAACGAGCCGATCGCGATGCCGACGACGAAGACAATAAGGCCGAGGGTGACGACATGTTCGGTGCCGTTGACGACATCTTTTACGAGGGTGGGGAGCAAGGACAATGCAACAATCCCGGCCGTCCAAAACCACGACGTGATCAGGCCGCCGATCCATAGGCGCCGTTCCGCGTGCAATTCCCATAGAAGCCGGAAAGTCGATGAGAGCGGGTTGGGCGTAATCCGCAGATCGTGCTGCCCGCCCGTTGGTTTGATCCATTTGGCCGTCAACCATCCGCACAACGCGAACGAGACGATCAGAAGGGCGACCACCCACTCTGGAACAACAGCCTGTCCTGCTTCGCTGGTCATCGCATAGCCGCCGGCAATGGTGCCGCCGAGGATGGCAAGGAACGTGGCACCTTCCACCAAGGCGTTGGCCGCCGGCAACTCCTTGATCTGCAGATGGTCGGGTAGAATGCCGTATTTAATCGGTCCGAAAAGCGCCGCCATGCTCCCAAACAGGAAAAGCGCGGAGAACAATACCAGTATCGACCAGCGGGCAATATCCGGATCAGTGCTGCCGCTCATCACAAAGCCAACGGCGGCCAGGACGGCGATCGGGAATTCGGCGAGCTTGATGGCGACCGCCACTTTGGCCTTGTCATACTTATCGGCGAGCTCCCCGCCTAAAGCGGAGAGGAAGAAGAATGGCACCACCAGCACGGCACCGGCCAACGTCACGAGCGAAGCCCCGGAATCCGCGCCGATCTTAAAAAGCACCAGGATCACCAGTGCGTTCTTGATGAAATTGTCATTCAGCGCCGACAGGAACTGGCACCAGAACAAGGGTGCGAAACGGCGGGAAGTCATGAGGTCGCTAAACATTTTTAGTGTCCTGTCAGGCAACGAACGCGGCTGCAATGCACCAAGAGAGGCGGATGCTGAAGACAGCTTTGCGCTCGAACATGTTGAAAGGACGGCTCCGAATGGGCACCGCCCCGCCCCCCTACTGTCTTCCGTCTTGACCGCAATAGCAGCCCGGGTTCATGTCCCGCCAGCGCAAGATTTGCTTAGGTAGAAAATTTACCGCAGATTTGGCCTGCGCGCGGTGGTATGCCAAGGTGCATCCACCCTTCAAAGACCCGCAACAAGAGCAATATTCTAGTCGTGAAGCACGACCAATAGGAGACGACGTTGCTTGCAATCACTACCCCCGGCATCCACGTGTCGGTTAACGGCTCCGACGTAGAAACCGGCGCCGCTGATTTGGCGGCCTTGATTGTGGAGCTTGATTTTGTCGATGAACGCGTCGCTACGGCGGTGAATGGTGAGTTTGTGCGGCGCGAGGCACGCAGCTCAGTCCGACTGACCCCAGGGGACCGCATAGAAATTCTGTCCGCTCGCCAGGGTGGTTGAGGACAAGGCTCGCAGATGACCGTTATGAATACGACGACCCACAGGGCGCTCACCGGCTTGACGTTTTACGACGAGCCGGTTGCTTCGCGCATGCTGCTTGGCACTGCGCTCTATCCCTCACCCCAAGTCATGGCTGATGCCGTCGAAGCATCAGCGTGCGGTATCGTCACCGTTTCTTTGCGCCGAGAGGCCGCACGTGGCCGCATGGGCGAAAGGTTCTTGGAGCTTATTAAGCGTCTGGGTGTTCACGTACTCCCGAACACGGCTGGGTGTCGCACAGCGAAAGACGCCGTGACCACGGCGATGATGGCGCGCGAGCTCTTTGGCACAGATTGGATCAAGCTCGAGGTCATCGCCAACGATGACACGTTGCAGCCGGACCTCTTCGGACTCGTGGAAGCGGCAACCACCCTCAATGCCGAAGGCTTCAAAGTCTTCCCCTACACCACGGAAGATTTAGGCGCAGCCGATCGCCTAGTCGCTTCTGGCTGCCGCGTTCTGATGCCATGGGGTGCCCCTATTGGTACTGGCCGAGGGCTGGCCAATCCGTACGCCTTGAGAACTATGCGCAATTATTTCCCGGATATTCCGCTGGTCGTGGATGCCGGAATTGGGGCTCCATCTCATGCCGCTCAGGCCATGGAGATGGGGTTCGACGCCGTCCTTCTGAATACCGCCGTCGCCAAGGCTATCGATCCGGTACGCATGGCGCGCGCCTTCGCCCGTGCCATAGAATGTGGTCGGGAAGCTTACGAGGCCGGGCTGATGGAGATGCGCGACATGGCCGCCCCCTCAACGCCCGTCGCAGGAACAGCTTTTTTTGATTTGGAGCCTTCCGGTTCCTTGCCGCGCGGAGCTCGTAACAACTGATGACGCGTGAATCCGCTGCAGGGCTGGATGCCTTCTATCCGATCGCACCTGATGTTCATTGGCTGCGCAGGCTGGTACCTCTAGGGGTGCGCACAATTCAGCTCCGTCTCAAGGATACTGCGCCCGACGAAGTAAAGCGGCAGATTGCAGAGAGCATCGAAATCACCCGCCAATACGCGTGCCAGCTGATTGTCAACGACTACTGGGCGGACGCGATCGCGTTGGGCGCCGATTATGTTCACCTAGGTCAGGAAGACTTGGCGGTCGCGGATATCGCTTCCATTCGTGCCGCCGGCCTCCGAATTGGAATTTCGACACACGATCATTCCGAATTGGAAACGGCATTGCGTATAGAGCCGGATTATGTGGCGCTGGGGCCGATATACGAAACCAAGCTCAAAGTGATGAAATGGGCCCCGCAGGGATTGGATCGCATCACGGAATGGCGCAACCGTATCGGTGATGTTGCACTCGTCGCGATTGGTGGTTTGACGCCGGAGCGCGCGACACTTGCGCATAAGCATGGCGCCGACAGTATTGCAGTCATTACCGATTTCATCACACATCCGGATCCGGAAGACCGTGTCCGAGAATGGCTGATCTGGTCACAGCGGCTGGGATCTGTACTTTCATCCAATTAATAGCGATATTACTTTTTGCGATGCACCTGCGAAAACGCAGGCATATCTATAACTTGGCAAACGTTGATTTAGAGCAGAAATGGCATTTTGCTTCCGGACGAAAGAAAGCGCCGCGGCAGGTTTCCGGCGTCTCGCCATAAGCCAGATTAGCCGCGCCCGTCGAGAACTCGCTGAAGGTCAGGATCACGGCGTTGCCGTCCATGAGGCGCGCAAATGCCTGAAACGCGTGCGAGCCCTTCTTCGGCTTGTGCGCCCGGCGCTGAGCGACGAGCGATATCGTCGGGAAAACGCGCGCTTCCGCGATATCGGCCGCATGCTGTCGGCTTCGCGCGATCGGCAGGTTATGCGCGAAACCGTGGCGAGCCTTGCGGGAGATTCTGATGTCCAACATCAAAAGGCGCTTCAAGCTTTGGCCGAAGTGCTCTCCAAAGACATGGAGGACGGCACAGACACGGTAGCGGATCAGTCAGTTGCCACAGCCATCGCCGCGCTGGATGAGGCGAAGAAAGACCTAAAGGGCAAGAGCGTCCAGTTCCGGATTAAGGACCCGCTTCCGGTCGGTTTGAAGCGCAGTTACAAGTCGGGCCAGCGCGCACTGGCGGCCGCTAAGGAGCGGCCCAACGATGACGCGATGCACGACTGGAGAAAGACCGTTCAGGCTCACTGGCGGCACGCTCTTCTGCTCTCGGAAGCGTGGCCGGCCTACTTAACCGTACGCGCGAATTTGGCCAAGGAGCTCTCAGATTTGCTGGGACTGGATCATGACCTTGCCGTCCTGATCGCCTTTGTTGAGAAGGGTGAAGGAAATGCTATCGGTGCGCGTCGAGTTGAATTGATCTCGGCGCTAGCTAGCGCTCGCCAGCAGGAATTGCGTGCGAAGGCCTTCGCGAAGGGTGAACTCCTTTTCGCGGATGGTGCGAAAGAGTTGGCGGAACGGGTGCAGCGCTACCGGGCAATTTCTGCCCGACGAGCGCAAGTTGAACAAGAAACTGGCGAGGCGGCCACCCCAAGCGACCAGAACGCGAGTTCAACGTCAAACCGTACGCTGGCGAAGCGCTTAGTCGTATCATAGTCCTGCTTTTGCGAGCCAAAGGCTTCATTATAGGAGGCCTAAGCCTGATCCGGGCACGCAGCTCGTTTCCGCAATGCTGTTTTGATTGAGAAATGGGTACGTTGATGAACGAGATGACCAAGGCCGTTGCGCCGAAGCCTAACCGCGCCACGTGGCCGGCCGGTCACCCCAAGACAAACTGCGGTCGCATTGGTGTTTTGCTTCTCAATCTCGGAACGCCAGACGGCACCGACTATTGGTCGATGCGCCGTTATCTGCATGAATTCCTATCCGACCCACGCGTTATCGAAGTGCCACGCTGGAAATGGTGGCCAATTCTTAATCTAATTATTTTGACGCGCCGGCCCTCCACCAAGGGCAAAGACTACGAGACTATTTGGAACAAAGAACGCGACGAAGGTCCGCTTAAGACGATCACTCGAAATCAGGCAACTGTCCTGGCCGAGCGTCTGTCCGGAGATCCCAGAATTATTGTCGATTGGGCGATGCGCTATGCAAACCCGTCGACCGAAAGCCGCCTAAAGTGGCTGCAGGAGCAAGGTTGCGAGCGCATTCTGCTTGTTCCTCTATACCCGCAGTATGCGGCGGCAACCACCGCGACGGCATGCGATCAAGCTTTTCGCGCCTTGATGAAAATGCGATGGCAGCCGTTTGTGCGGGTTGCGCCCAGTTATCACGACGACCCTGTATATATCGAGGCGCTCGCCACCAGCATGCAGCGCCATCTCGACGGCCTCGATTTCAAGCCCGAAAGGATCATCGCGACATTCCATGGTATGCCGCAGGAATATCTGGAGAAGGGTGATCCCTATCACTGCCAATGCCAGAAAACATCGCGGCTGTTGCGCGAGAAGATGAATTGGCCCGCCGAGACTTGGCTGACCACATTTCAATCCCGTTTCGGAAACGATCCCTGGCTGCAGCCCTATACGGACAAAACGGTTGAGGCGTTGGCAAAGGAAGGCGTGAAAAACATTCTGCTCATCGCCCCCGGATTTTCTGCTGATTGCCTCGAAACCCTGGAAGAACTCGAAGTCGAAAATCGTGACATCTTCCGCGAGAATGGTGGGCGACGCTTCTCTTACGTTCCTGCGCTCAACGACAGCGAAGAAGGCCTGAAGGTCATCGAAGCGGTCGTGCGTCGTGAATTGATGGGCTGGATCTAAACAAAAGCGCCTTAATTCATGAGCCGGCCGCTGGGACCGGGGGGCTACCCCCCAGAGAGAGGGAATTTTTATCAGGAATTTAATAGCTTATAGACGCTTTGTTAACCAAGACTTTGCACGCCGTGCCGTAAAAAAGCTCTGACTGCAGAGCTAAAGTCGCCTCACGACGCCTCGTTTTGGAGAAAAAGCATGTTGGACGGACTGGGCCTCCTTGGAGCCCTTTTGATCTTGGCGGCCATTGCGGCGCTTTGGTCGACTGTGAAGATCGTACCTCAGGGGTACAATTATACTGTCGAGAGTTTTGGACGTTACACCCGCACGCTACAGCCGGGACTGCATATTCTGGTTCCGGTTATGGAGCGTATCGGTACCCGTATGAATATGAAGGAACAGGTGCTCGATATTCCTTCGCAGGATGTCATCACCCGCGATAACGCTATGGTGCGCGTCAACGGCGTCACGTTCTATCAGGTCATCAACGCTGCTAACGCCGCATATGAAGTCGATATGCTCGAACATTCGATCATCAATCTGACGATGACGAACATTCGTACCGTTATGGGTTCGATGGACCTCGATGAACTCCTGTCCAACCGTGACCACATCAACGCGCAGCTACTCCACGTCGTGGACGCGGCGACTGAATCTTGGGGCATCAAAGTCACCCGCATCGAAATCAAGGATATCGATCCCCCGCGTGACCTCGTCGACTCGATGGCCCGCCAGATGAAAGCCGAACGCGAAAAGCGGGCCCAGATTTTGGAAGCTCAAGGCGCACGGGAAGCCGCCATCCTTGAAGCCGAAGGCGAGAAGCAAGCAGCGGTGCTAGAGGCGGAAGGACGCCGTGAGGCTGCATTCAAGGACGCCGAGGCACGCGAGCGCCAAGCCGAGGCCGAAGCCAAGGCCACGCAGATGGTGTCTGAAGCGATTGCCAATGGCAACGTCCAGGCCATCAACTACTTCGTCGCCAACAATTACGTGAAGGCGCTGGAGAAGTTGGCGGCCTCTCCGAACCAGAAAGTGATCATGATGCCGTTAGAAGCGTCATCGGTGATTGGCTCCATCGCCGGGCTCGCGGAGATTACAGGACAGGCCTTCAAGAAGGATCAGTCTCCTCCGTCCACGCCTGCGTCACGCGGCTCGGTGCCCCGCACCTGAGGCTAAGCAGGCTCGCGCACGGACGAAGGAGATTGTGCCTTCGTCCGTTTGATCTAGACTTGTGTTCGGGTGCAATGGGGGTAACCCAAGATGGCTGGATTAACAGATTTCTTCGGCAGCCTTGGTCCTTGGAATTGGGTGATACTCGGCGTTGCGTTGTTCGTCATGGAAACCCTTCTGCCAGGGGTCTATTTGATCTGGTTCGGGCTCGCCGCGATGATTATCGGCGCGGTCACGTTGGCATTTGCCAATTTTGTTCCAGAAGCCGCCGAGCTTTTTACATGGCAACTTCAACTCGTTGCGTTTGCATTGTTGTCAATGGCAGCCGTACTTTTCGTCCGGCGCTATTCGAGTCCCGATTTGGACCCTAGCGATGAGCCTGGCCTTAATACGCGCGCGCTTCGTTACGTAGGACGCACCTTCACTGTCGTCGAACCCATCGTTGATGGGCGCGGCAAGGTCCAGGTGGGAGATAGCTTGTGGCAAGCGGAAGGCCCAGATTTACCTGCCGGAACCAGAGTGAAGGTTGTCGGCGTCAATGCGACTGTTTTGATCGTACAGCGCACCGCCGAGTAGCCCTCGCAAATTAATTAGTCTCCGTAAAAATCACGGTGCGTCACACCCCGGTGAAACGCGCGTATTCGCTCTTGGCGGATCATCTCCACTGCCTAAATCCAGATAAGCGTCAGAATAAAAGGCGCTTTTAAAAAGTGGAGATGATGATGAAAGCCATTGCAAAGACACTGATCGTAGCAGCTGCCATAACGACGATGTCACTGGGCGTCATGGGGGCTGCTCAGGCGCATACCAAGCACGCACCCTTCGGAAGCCAGGGCATCGATAGTCCTGTTTTCCAGGGCAACTGATCCCGGACTTCGCATAGATCGATCGGAGACGGTACGGCGGTTCCATTGGGACCGCCGTATTCATTGAGAATGACGTTGGAGTTGGGCGGCATACGTCACACTCTCGTGAACCCACCAGAGAATGTTCCCTGAGAAACATGCGAATGGCGGAGCTCGGAGCATTGTCCCTTCAGTCACAACGGGTGACGTAAACACATGGAGACAATGAGATGAACATGATCGCAAAGACCTTCGGACTGGCTGCTCTTTCCCTCGTAGTTCTCGCTGGCGCATTCGGTGCAGCGCAAGCAGCTCCACTGTCGTACAGCGGTCAGGGATGCGATAACCCCATCTTCCAGGGCGACTGAGTTTAGAGACACAATAGAACGAATTACCGAACGGCGGTCCCCTGCGGGCCGCCGTTATTGCGCTCAGACAACGCCTGCGCGCAGCATGTCGTGGACATGCACGATCCCGACCGGCCGTCCCTTCTCGACGACGAACAATGCCGTAATGCGTTTTGAGTTCATAAGCTCAAGCGCGGCAGAGGCCAACATCCCTGGTTCGACGGTCTTGGGGTTTTTAGTCATCACATCGCGGGTAACCGCATCGACCAGACTTGCCCCCATGTGGCGCCGCAAATCACCATCGGTGACGATACCAACCATTTTACCCTTCCCGTTCACGATCCCAAGGCATCCGAACGCCTTGGCTGTCATCGTGACGAGAGCGGCGGCCATCGGCTCGTCACTGCGGGCCAGTGGAAGCTTTTCGCCGCTGTGCATCAGGTCGCCGACGTATTTCAACGACGCACCGAGCGAACCACCCGGGTGAAACACCTTAAAGTCATGGGCCGTAAAGCCCTTGGCCTCCAAGAGCGCAACCGCCAGACAATCACCCATCGCCAGTTGCATGGTCGTGGACGTGGTTGGAGCCAATCCGTGTGGGCAGGCTTCTTTAGCCCGCGGCAACTCCAGGCAGACATCGCTTTGCCCGCCGAGCGCCGAAGTTTTCCGTGATGTAATCGCGATCAACGGCACGGAAAAGCGCCGCGAATACGTAATGATATTCTTGAGTTCGACGGTCTCGCCAGACCATGAGATCGCGAGGATCACATCATCTGGCGTAATCATCCCAAGGTCACCGTGGGAGGCTTCGCTCGGATGCACGAAGAACGATGGCGTACCAGTCGAGGCAAACGTCGCGGCAACTTTCTGGCCGACATGCCCTGATTTGCCGATGCCGGAAACGATCACGCGGCCACGTGCGGCGGCGAGCAGCTTCACCGCTTGGCTAAACGGCTTTCCAAGTCCGTTCTGCAGCGCTTCATCAAGAGCGGCAAGCCCTTCGACTTCTAGCCGCACCGTGCGTGTAGCGGCTTCCACCGATGCCAAGGTCTTGGATTTCGACTTGGTCGGCTTTTTCGCAGGTGCGCGCCCGGCGCCGCCCTCGATAGCCCTCAGCTTGACCCGTTGTTGCGCCATCCTATCCGCCCCCGTGGCGGCTCCCTCTTTCGCAGCCGATGGTTGCCCGCGGCTGCAGCCCCTTTTAGGTCCCAATCCCTCTGGGTCATGTCTGTGTATCAGACACATTTTGATCCGCCAATGCGGGCGGTGATGTGACCAACGCTAAACGGATGGTTAACCACAACCTCCTAGCTTTGGCTCTGGCGTATTGCGTTTTTCGTTGCTTGATCCAGGAGCGTTGCTGCAGTGCGTCATTTTGCACAGGTCGTCCGACTCCGAGCCGGTCGTGCGCTAGTCGCCTGTGCGGCTGCGATGGTGCTTGTCGCCACGCCAGCGTTCGGCCAGGCGCCGAATGTCGATTCCCGAGATCAAACTGCGGGTGATCCCAGCGACACAATTATTCCAAGTGCGGGATTACGCGGCACAATTCCCTCCGGCAGGCCTATCGTACAAGATGGTGATCTTAACTACCCGCCCGAGCCCCAAGATGTTCAAGATGGCATCTTAACGGCGCCTGCGCCCGAGGAGGCTGGCGCTGTTGACGACCCAGCCCTTGTGGATCAGCGTGCGCCGGAAGCTATAGCGGCATTTGAAAACCCGCCGGCTGGCTACGATCCGCTATTGTTTCAGATTGAGGACATCGCCCCCTCAAACCCTATCCTCAACCGGCGGCCTCGCCGCTTGTTCGAGATCGAGCCTTACGATCCCATCGGTATCCGGCTGGGATCTTTCGTGCTGTTCCCGGAGGTAGAGCTCAGCGGCGCAAGATTTTCCAACGTATTCGCCTCGCCCAACGCAGAGTCGGACTGGGCTCTCGACATTCTGCCGACAGGGCGCCTGGTGTCCGATTGGTCCAACCACGCGTTGGAACTGCGAGCAGCTGGTGATTTCAGTTTTTACAACGAGTTCACGAGCGAGAACGACCGTGGCTATCTCTTAGAGGGACGTGGTCGCCTGGATGTCACACGTCGGACGAACCTGCAGGCCGTCCTGACCCGGCAACATGCAAAAGAGAGCCGGTCTGCCATCGACGCTTCGTCGGTCGGTCCCGCTTCTTACGTCACGCAGGACCTGGCGGCTTCGACACTCACCCACCGGTTCAACCGCCTGACCGTTCAATTGAACGGAACGCTCACCGATACTCAGTACGACACGCCCGGCATAAGCAATCCTGACGATCGTGACTTTACGGAGCGAGCCGCGGGCGCGCGTGTATCATGGGAGTTCAAACCGACGCTGTCCGTGTTTGCCGCGGTTGACGGCAATACGCGCAAGTTCGAACAAGTCGCGACGACCGACGGATTGAGCCGGGATTCCCATGGTAGCCGTTACCGCGGCGGTATTTCCTTCGGTGAGACGGGGCAGGTTCTGCGCGGCGAGGTCAGCGTCGGATACGGCAGCCAGGATTTTGACGCCGCAGATCTCGCAGATGTTGACGGTACGATCCTGGAAGCCAACCTCGCTTACCGTTTCAACGCACTAACGTCTTTCCTCTTCACGGCGGGAACCAATTTTTCGGAAACCACGACCGTTGGCTCCGGCGGCGTCCTGGAACACCGTGCGGGCGTAGAAATGCGTCATGCCTTCATGACAAGCCTCGTTGGTTCAGCGGGTATCGAGGGAACCCGCCGAAGCTACGCCGGTATAGATGTCGATGAGCGCCAATTGGCACTGAGGCTGGGGCTTGAATATTTCATGACCCGAGAAGCGATTGTCTTCTCGCGCTATGAGCACGTCGCGTTCCGCTCGGATTTCCCCGATAGCAACTACAATTCTGACGAATTCCGGATTGGCTTGCGGCTGAGGCGTTAGAGGTTGATCAGCCGTCAGATCATATGAACTTTTTGAGCTCTGCGCGGAACGTATCGGCGAGATCTTCACGCTCCAGGGCGTAGGCGACGTTGGCGAGCAGAAAGCCCATCTTCGAGCCGCAGTCGTAAATCGTCCCGTCGAAGCGCACGGCGTGGAAAGACTGTTCGTGTTGCAACTTTATCATCGCGTCCGTGAGCTGAATTTCGTTGCCGGCGCCGCGTTCCTGATCGGCGAGAATGCTGAAAATTTCCGGCTGCAGAATATAACGGCCGGTGATGTGCAGGTTGGAGGGCGCAGTCCCCGGCTTGGGCTTCTCGATCATTGCGGTGATTTCGCTCACGGGAGCCGATGCGTCTTTGACACCGACGATGCCGTAGTTTTGCGTCTGGTCCTCGGGGACTGGCGACACCGCGATATGGTTCCCGCCGCACGCGTTATAGGCTGTGATCATGTCCGCGAGGCATGGCGTATCGGCCAGATGAAGCATGTCCGGTAAGAGCAAAGCGAAGGGTTCGTCGCCGACGATGTTCCGTGCACACCATACGGCATGGCCAAGACCCAGAGGCGCTTGTTGGCGCGTAAAGCTCGTCTGTCCGGGCTTGGGCATTTCCGCGCGCAATTTCTCCAGTTCGCGCTCTTTACCGCGATCCTGTAGCGTCCATTCCAGCTCGAACTGGCTGTCGAAATGATCCTCGATAACTGCTTTATTGCGACCAGTTACGAAAACCAGATGCTCGATGCCCGCCGCGAGAGCTTCGTCCACCACGTGTTGGATAACGGGACGATCGACGACCGTCAGCATCTCCTTTGGAACCGCTTTCGTAGCCGGTAGGAATCGGGTTCCAAGTCCAGCGACAGGGAGTACGGCCTTTCGGATTGGGCGGTGTGGTGAAGCCATTCGCGGATTCCCGTAGTTCTGTTAATGAGTTGAAAAGGACAACCGAAGCGCTGATATCACGTTAATTCGGAATTTGCTGCGCCTTGATATCAAAGGCTAAAGGACGCCGGCGGTTACTAGGCGGGACATTGTGTCGATTTTTTTGCACTTCCTGATCGCCGGGAACATAGTCCTTAATTAGCAAGAGGATTGAGTCGAAAATGACGATTTTGGTAACAGGCGGGGCGGGTTACATCGGGAGTCACATGGTTCTTGAGCTGCGCGACGCGGGCGAAAGCGTCGTTGTACTCGACAACCTTTCAACCGGGTTCCGCTGGGCCGTTCCCGACGACGTACCTTTGATCGTCGGCGATGTCGGCGACATGGATCTCGTTTGCCGGATCGCCAAAGAGTGGAACGTAGAAGCGATCATCCACTTCGCTGGATCCATCATCGTTCCTGAATCCGTCAGCAATCCTCTGAAGTACTATCAGAATAATACTGGCAACTCGCGCAATCTCATCGAGGCCGCCGTACGTTCAGGGATCGACAAATTCATCTTCTCCTCGACAGCAGCCGTATACGGCATGCCGGAAGAAAACCCTGTAAGCGAGACCGCGACGCTGCGGCCGATGTCGCCCTACGGCACGTCCAAGATGATGACGGAATTTATGCTCGCTGATGTTGCGCGGGCTCACGATTTCAACTACGTGGCGCTGCGCTATTTCAACGTGGCTGGTGCGGACCCGGACGGCCGCACTGGCCAATCCACTCCGCAGGCGACGCATTTGATCAAGGTCGCCTGTGAAACGGCGTTAGGTATGCGTCCCTACATGCAAGTATTTGGAACGGACTATCCGACCCCAGATGGCACTTGCATCCGCGATTTTATCCATGTGAAGGATCTGGCGCGCGCTCACATGAAGGCGCTCGCGCATTTGCGGAGCGGCGGCGCGTCGGAAATCTTCAACTGCGGCTACTCGCGCGGCGCTTCGGTGCTCGAGGTGGTTGAGGCCGTAAAGCGTGCATCCGGAGCGAACTTCGACGTGCGAATGACCGCGCGGCGTCCCGGAGATCCCGCGGCGATCGTTGCGGCATCCGCCAAAATCCGCGAAGCACTCGGCTGGCAGCCCGAATATGATGACCTCGATGTGATTGTCGCCCAGGCCTTCGCCTGGGAACGCCATCTCGTTGGGCTCCGCGAGGCCTCGTAGTTGGGCTCAAAAGTCCTAAAATCGCCGCGAATCCTCGCAGACTGCCTAGCCAGTAGGAGTGCCCGAAAGCGTTTTTGAAACTGGGCCCGACAAATAAAGGCAGATGCGGTGCAACGCATGACAATCGGTAGGCCGGCAGACAAGCTTGGCGCGCGCCCCTTCGCGTTCCAAGCTTTGGTCGTATGCATGATGCTCGCCAGCTTCTGGAGCTGGTCAGCTCCGGCTCAAGCCCGTGAGGATTTCAAGACCTTCCTGGAGAACCTCTGGCCGGAAGCGCGCGATAAATACGGAGTTTCGCGACAGACCTTCGACAAGGTGGTCAAAAGCCTGAAGCCGGATCTGTCCCTGCCCGATTTGGAGATCCCAGGCCGCCAGAAAACGCAGGTGCGCCAGTCGGAGTTCACCAGCGAACCAAGCGACTACATCGATGCGGCCTATCTTGCCCGTCTCGCCAACACGGGACAGAGGCTAGCCTCTGAACACAAGGCCGCGCTTGACCGCATTGAGCAGGAATTCGGTGTCGATCGCTATTCGGTGCTGGCGATTTTCGGCCGCGAAACAGCATTCGGCGCGTACACACCAAAATATGATGCGATCACTGTGCTTGCCACCCAAGCCTGGACCGGCCGGCGCAAGGAAATGTTTCGCGACGAGTTCCTTTACGCTTTGAAATTGCTGGAAAAGGGCGTGCCCCGGAACAAAATGCGCGCTTCTTGGGCTGGCGCGATGGGGCTGACTCAGTTCATGCCCTCGGAATTCTTCGCGCATGTGCATGACATGGGCGGCGATGGTTATGCAGATCTCTTCGATTCCGTTCCCGACGCCTTAGCTTCCGCTGCACGCCAGCTAAAGAACAAGGGCTGGCAGCGTGGTCAGACGTGGGGCTATGAGGTCGCCATCCCAGAAACGTCAGATTGTTCCCTCGAAGGCCCTCCCGGCCTGCGTCCGCTGCGCGAGTGGGTGGCGTTGGGATACCGCCGCACGGGCGGCCGCGAATTTCCAGACGCCATGCTGAATGAAAATGCGTATCTCATGTCACCGGCGGGCGCTCATGGCCCGTCCTTCCTGGCGTTGGAAAATTTCCAGGTAATTCGTCGCTACAACACATCGGACCTCTACGCGACATTCGTCGGTAATTTGGCCGACCGCATTGCTGGAGGCGGCGATTTCCATACCCGGTGGGAAGCGATCGGACCGCAACGCACGGCATTGATCCGTGGTATACAGCAGGGATTGAAAGACCGCGGCTATGGCATCGAGATCGTCGATGGCTTTATCGGCTCCAATACGCGGCGTCAGGTTGGGCGATACCAGAAAGACAATGGCCTGCGCGTTGACTGCTGGCCGTCCGATGCTGTTTTGAACCACCTGCAAAAGACTTCCGGATGACGCGCAGAGTTGGCTAACATCCAGCTTTAACGCGAGACGACCACGCGGTATCTTACCCGCGATCCGCCGGTTCCGTGCCAACCCGTGCCGGGTCAGGGACACAGGTGGCGCATGCGCCGATTCGATGGAGCAACCCCGACGTGACAATGTCGAAGCGTTTGACTTGGGCACTGACGTTTTGCGTGACCATTGCGGTCATGACGCCGATGGCGGTGCGTGCGCAAATGGGCGCAGGGGCGAGCTACATCACGCCGTTTCCGGAAGGCGACACGTATCAGATCCGGGTTGTGGGAGACACGCTCGCAGAAGGGCTGTTGGGAGCCATGGTCGACTCCGACACCCTGGCGAGGGAAGCGCGCGTAAACGTCAACCGTAAATTGTGGACCCTGAGTCGAATAACGACCAATCGCTTCCCGTCCGAGTTGAAGGAGCTGGTCTCTGATCTTGAGCGAGACAAGGTGCACATCGCGGTCATCATGCTCGGCGTGAACGACCGCCGGTCCGTCCGCGCGCCAAATGGCAATAGCTATCGGTTCGGTTCGCAGGATTGGCGCACAGAGTACGGCCGCCGAGTTGATCAACTCATGAAAGAACTGAAAAACAAGAGTATCGCTGTCTATTGGATGGGTGCGCCGACCATGCGCTCCACGAGTGCCGATGCTGAAACCCAGATCATCAACGAAATCATTCGTGAGCGGGCCTACCTCAACAGCCTGAAATTTATCGACACGGTCGCAAATTTCTCAGACGGTGAAGAAGGCTATAGCGCTTATGGGCCCGACCTTAGCGGTAAGATCAGCTTGTTGCGTTGGCGCGATGGCATCCATTTTACCTACCGCGGTTATGAGAAGCTCGCGCACTTCTTGGAGCGCGAACTCAAGCGGGATCTGGCGCAGGCCAAAGCTGATCGGTCCATTCCACTTGCGGGCGCTGAGGAAGAGCAAAAGCGCGTGAGCGCCATGGTCAAACAGGACGAGCAGGCCAACCTGACAGGGTGGCGCGCTTCTATTGATCGGGCAAAGGCCAAAGCCGCCACGCAAAGCAGCGAAGGCTCATTTTTCCTGCGCGCCGGGGGCGGCGAACAGAAGGAAGACAACAGCCGCATCAACTTGAAGACCATCGGACCCAACGGTCGCGAAAACATCGTGCCGTTGGAGATCGTGCGTCCCGCTATTCCAGGCTCCGTGGTTGCCCTTGTCACCCGCAAGCAGAGCCCGGATCGTCCGACTCCTATGGGTGCGGTGCTCGTCGATCAGATCGCCGGAGGCCTCAACATCATGAGCTCCGTGACAGCTGCCAGCGATGCTTCGATCGACGGTCAAATGCGGAAGTTCTCGCCGGCGCAAGCCCCCTTCTTCCGTGTACTCGTTAAAGGAGAACGGCTCGAAGCGCGTGCGGGTCGCGCCGATGACTTTGCATGGCCGCGCCCTGAGCCGCCACCTTTGAAGCGCCCAAGCGATTCCAAACCGGACCAAGACGGAGAGAATGGCGGAACGCCGCTGCCGGACGTCAGCCCGTTCCGGCCCAGGGCTTAACCCAGGCCGGAATATCTCGGCATAAATCCTAAAATCAGGACGCTGCGTTTAGCGCGGCAGGACCGTTGAGCCCATCAGGAACTTGTCGATGGCGTGCGCGGCCTGGCGGCCTTCGCGGATCGCCCAGACGACCAGAGACTGACCGCGGCGAATATCCCCGGCAGCAAACAGAGCATTGTCGCCAGGAAGCTTGTAGTTCTGTTCGTCGGCATCGAGGCCTTTGAAGCGGCCGCGCGGCACGGCAGAAAGCTCAAGTTCGTTGACGAGACCGTCCTCGATGGGGCCGGAAAAGCCCATCGCGAGCAACACGAGATCCGCATCGAGTGAAGCTTCGCTGCCCGGGATCGGCTGCAGTTTTTCGTCCACTTGGACGTAGTTGAGTTTCTTCACGTTGCCGTCTTCGCCGGAAAATCCGGTCGTCGAAACGGAGTAAACGGTTTCCGCACCTTCCGCCTGACTGCTCGATATCCGCAACTTCATCGGCCAGTTGGGCCAGCTCATCGCCTTGTTCTCCTTCACAGGAGGCTTCGGCATAATTTCAAGCTGAGTGACGGACTTCGCACCTTGACGGATCGACGTGCCAATGCAGTCCGAGCCCGTGTCGCCACCGCCAATAACGATCACATGCTTATCCTTCGCCGAGATTTCGTTGATCGTCGGCGGGATAGTCTCGCCGGCAACGCGCCGGTTCTGCTGAGGCAGGAAATCCATGGCGAAGTGGATGCCGTCGAGGTTCCGGCCGGGCGCATCCGCGAAGAAATCAAACGGGCGCTCCGAGCCAATGGCGAGCAGGACGGCGTCGTGCGAACTATCCAGGCTCTTCGCCGTCACGTCGACGCCAACATTGACGTTGCAGTGAAAGGTGACACCTTCGGCTTCCATCTGGCGAACGCGTCGGGCGATCACGCTCTTTTCCATTTTGAAATCGGGAATGCCGTAAACGAGAAGTCCGCCGGGGCGAGCGTTCTTCTCATAGACATGCACATCATGACCCGCACGCGCCAGCTGCTGCGCGGCAGCCAGCCCAGCCGGACCGGAGCCGATAACAGCAATTTTCTTTCCGGTTTTCTTGTCGGCCGGCTTCGGTACGATCCAACCTTCCTCAAAGCCGCGATCGGCAATGGCGCACTCGATCGCTTTGATCGTGACCGGCGTGTCATCGATGTTAAGCGTGCAGGCTGCTTCGCAGGGTGCCGGGCAAACGCGTCCCGTCACTTCAGGGAAGTTATTGGTTGAGTGCAGGTTGACTGCCGCCCTCTGCCAATCGCTATGATAGACGAGGTCGTTCCAGTCAGGGATCTGGTTGTTGACCGGGCAGCCCGTCTGACAATACGGAATCCCGCAATCCATGCAGCGTGCGGCCTGAGTTTTGGTTTCGTCCTCAGCCATCGGCAGCACGAATTCATGCCAATGCTGTATGCGCTCTTCGACTGGCGCATATTTCCGCTCAGCGCGCGCAAATTCCAGAAAACCCGTAACCTTGCCCATTCTTCAGTCCGTTTCTCTGCCCTGTCGTGGCGTTCTATTTACTGCCTGCGTCGAACATTCGAGGAGCCGGCCGGGATCATTTCCAGCCGGCCCTAGCCGTGTAACGGCTTAATCCGCTTTGGCGCGTGTTACACCGATCTCAAGCACACCAAGTCCCGTCTTATCGGCTTGCTGAGCCTTGGCCATATCGGCCAGAGCGCGGCGATATTCGACGGGCATCACCTTGCGGAACTTAGGCAGATACTCGGACCACTTCGCGAGGATCTGCTGAGCCTTCTGCGAGTTCGTGTAGTGTGCGTGCCGCGTGATGAGCTGATGTAGCCGTTCGACGTCGTGGCTGGTCATGTCTTCCATGACCTCGACGAGGCCGTGGCTCTCAAGTTCACCCTTCTGATCTGTCAGGCGTGCCATCACGGCATCTTCTGCGGTGACGGGTTCCAGATCGACCATGGCCAAATTGCATTTCGCTTCGAAGTCGCCAGCCTCGTCAAGGACGTAGGCGATGCCGCCGGACATACCCGCCGCGAAGTTACGCCCCGTCGGACCAAGGACCACGACCACGCCACCCGTCATGTATTCGCAGCCATGATCGCCCGTGCCTTCAACAACCGCATAAGCGCCCGAGTTGCGCACGGCGAAGCGCTCGCCCGCAATGCCGCGGAAATAGCATTCACCTTCGATTGCGCCGTAAAGCACGGTGTTGCCGACGATGATCGACTCTTCCGGAATGATGCCTGAGAGCGCATCCGGACGTACGATCAGCTTGCCGCCCGACAACCCCTTGCCGACATAGTCGTTACCTTCGCCGATAAGATCTAACGTCACGCCACGGGCAACCCACGCGCCGAAGCTCTGTCCGGCGGTGCCCTTGAGTGTTAGCCAGATGGTGTCTTCCGGCAGGCCTGCATGACCATACGCTTTCGCGATGACGCCCGAGAGCATCGTGCCGACAGACCGGTCCGTGTTCTTGACCGCGATCTCCTTCGACACCCGTTCCTTGGAGTCGATAGCAGGGCGGCAGAACTCGATAAGCTTGTTGTCCAACAGCTTCTCAAGCCCGTGGTCCTGTCGCTCACAATTGTAGATCGCGACGGACTTCGGCACGTTCGGCTTGTGGAAGAGCTTGGTGAAGTCCAGGCCCTTGGCCTTCCAATGCGCAATCGCTCGTTCTTTATCGAGCAGGTCAGATTGCCCGACCAGTTCGTTGAACGTCCGCACACCCAACGCTGCCATATACTCGCGCACTTCCTCGGCGACGAAGAAGAAATAGTTGATGACGTGCTCTGGCGTGCCCGTGAACTTCGCGCGGAGCCGCTCATCCTGCGTGGCGATGCCGACCGGGCAGGTGTTGAGATGGCACTTGCGCATCATGATGCAGCCCGCCGCGATAAGCGGAGCCGTGGCGAAGCCGAATTCATCCGCACCCAGAAGTGCGCCGATGATAACGTCCCGGCCTGTCCGCAAGCCGCCATCAACCTGCACCGCGATACGCCCGCGCAACCGGTTGCCAACGAGAGTCTGATGCGTTTCCGCCAGGCCGATTTCCCATGGCGACCCCGCGTGCTTGATAGACGTCAATGGCGACGCGCCGGTGCCACCTTCGAAGCCCGAGATGGTGACGTGGTCGGCACGTGCCTTAGCCACACCAGCCGCCACCGTACCCACACCGACTTCCGAAACCAGCTTGACGGAGACGTCCGCTGCCGGGTTGGTGTTCTTCAGGTCGAAGATGAGCTGAGCCAAATCTTCGATCGAATAGATATCGTGGTGTGGTGGTGGAGAGATCAAGCCGACGCCTGGAGTCGCGTGCCGGACCTTGGCGATAGTCGCATCCACCTTGTGACCAGGCAGCTGACCGCCTTCACCGGGCTTAGCACCCTGCGCCATCTTGATCTGAATCATGTCCGAGTTGGCGAGATACTCGGTCGTCACGCCAAACCGGCCGGAAGCCACCTGCTTGATGGCTGAGCGCATGGAGTCGCCGTTCGGCATTGGCTTGAACCGATCCGGTTCCTCACCGCCTTCACCGGTGTTCGACCGTCCGCCAATTCTATTCATGGCGATCGCGAGCGTCGTATGAGCCTCGCGTGAGATGGAGCCAAAGCTCATCGCGCCTGTCGCAAACCGCTTTACGATTTCGGATGCAGGCTCAACTTCATCCAGCGGCACGGGCTTGCGTCCCGCTTCATCGGCAGACTTAATGCGGAATAGACCCCGCATAGTCAGAAGCTGCTCCGACTGCTCGTTCACGGCCTTCGCGAAGGAGCGATACTTATCGGGCAGGTTGCCGCGTACGGCGTGCTGCAGGTCGGCAACCGTACCAGGACGCCACATGTGTGCTTCGCCACGCGTGCGGTAGGCATATTCGCCGCCAACATCGAGCATGCTGGAAAGCACAGGAGAATCGCCGAATGCAGACGCGTGCCGTTCCACTGTCTCCCGCGCAATTTCCCTCAGGCCTACACCCTCGATCTGAGTATGCGTACCGGTGAAATAGCGATCCACGAACGAAGACTTGAGGCCCACGGCATCGAAAATCTGCGCGCCGCAGTACGACTGATAGGTGGAGATACCCATCTTCGCCATCACCTTGAGCATCGCCTTGCCGATGGCCTTGATGTAGCGGTTCTTGACTTCCTTCTCGGTCAGTTCCTCGTCGAGATCTGGCAGCATTGCTTCCAGCGTCTCAAACGCGAGATAGGGGTTGATGGCTTCTGCGCCATAGCCGGCGAGCGTGCAGAACTGGTGGACTTCGTGGGCTTCACCCGTTTCCACCACGAGCCCGACGCGGGTCCGCAGGCCTTGGCGGATCAGGTGGTGATGTACCGCCGAAGTCGCCAGCAGAGACGGCACCGGAATCCGGTCACGTCCGGCGCTGCGGTCAGACAGAATGATGATGTTGTACTCGCCGGAGCGAACGGCTTCCTCAGCTTCCGCACAGGCGGAATCGACAGCCGGACCCATACCCGCGGCACCGCGTTCGACCGGGTACGTAATATCGATTGTGATCGATGAGAAGTTGTTGTCCTTGACCTCGCCGATACCTCGAATGCGCTCAAGGTCCTCGTTGGTAAGGATCGGCTGGTAGACCTCCAGCCGCTTCTGGCGTGATGTCCCCTCGAGATCGAGAATGTTCGGGCGAGGTCCAATGAACGAGACGAGGCTCATCACCAGTTCCTCGCGGATCGAATCGATCGGCGGGTTAGTCACCTGTGCGAAGTTCTGCTTGAAGTAGGTGTGCAGCAGTTTCGACTTCGATGACAGAGCCGAAATAGGCGTATCGGTTCCCATCGAGCCAATAGCTTCTTGTCCCGTAGCCGCCATTGGCGACATGAGGAACTTGGCGCTTTCTTGCGTGTAGCCGAACGCTTGCTGCAGGTCGAGGAGGGCGACGTTGGTGCGGCGCGCAACGACCGGCCTCTGCGGCAGAGGGAGGTCCGACACCATGATCTGGGTGCGCTTGAGCCAGCCTTCATACGGATGGCTGCCGCAGATCTCGGCCTTGAGTTCGTCATCGGAGATGATGCGTCCTAGCTCAAGGTCGATCAGAAGCATTTTGCCGGGCTGCAAGCGCCACTTGCGTACAATGTTTTCCTCAGCCACGGGCAGCACGCCCGACTCCGAAGACATAATGACGATATCGTCCTTGGTGATGAGATAACGTGCGGGCCGCAGACCGTTGCGGTCGAGCGTCGCGCCAATCTGCCGGCCATCGGTAAAGGCGACGGCGGCGGGGCCGTCCCACGGCTCCATCAGCGCGGCGTGATACTCATAGAAAGCGCGCCGCTTCTGATCCATGAGGGGATTACCGGCCCAGGCTTCAGGAATCAACATCATTGCTGCGTGGGCGAGGCTGTAACCTCCCATCACCAAAAATTCGAGCGCATTGTCGAAGCAGGCCGTGTCGGATTGCCCTTCATAAGAGATGGGCCAGAGCTTCGTAATGTCGTCGCCAAAGTGCGTGCTGGAAACGGAAGCTTGCCGCGCCGCCATCCAGTTCACATTGCCCCGCAACGTGTTGATCTCGCCGTTATGCGCGACCATTCGATAAGGGTGTGCGAGCTTCCAGGACGGGAAGGTGTTCGTCGAAAAGCGTTGGTGAACCACCGCCATCGCACTGGTGAAGCGCGGGTCGGAAAGGTCGTTGTAGTAGGCCTTCACCTGATACGACAGGAACATGCCCTTGTAGACGAGCGTGCGCGTTGAAAGCGACACGGTGTAATGACCGATGTCACGGCCCTTGTACGCGTTCTCGATCGCGTTCGACACGCGCTTGCGCACCAGATAAAGCCGGCGCTCGAAATCGTCTTGATCGCCGCTGAACGAACCGCGCCCGACAAACACCTGACGGTGTACCGGTTCGGTCCCGACGACCATTTCGGACAGGCATGAATTGTCGACAGGAACAGAGCGCCAGCCAAGCAGGCTGAGCCCTTCTTCCTTTATGATGCGGGCCCAGACCCTCTCGCAATGCGCGCGCAGCCGCTCGTCGCGTGGCATGAAAACATGGCCAACGGAGTAGTTGCCGGGTTGCGGTAGCGAAAAGCCCTGGAGCTGGCATTCCTGCGCGAGAAAGGCATGCGGAATCTGTACGAGGATGCCACCGCCATCACCAGCCAGAGGATCGGCGCCTGTTGCGCCGCGATGCTCGAGGTTAGCGAGGATCTGTAGCGCATCCTGTACGATTTTATGCGAGCGGCGGCCTTTCATGTCGGCGATGAAACCAACGCCGCATGCATCGAACTCGCGTTTGGGATCAAACAAGCCCTCGGCGTCTGGAGGCGCGAGCTCAATTTGTCTCGTCGCGCTGCTCTTTGCCAGGGTGTGTTCGTTCATGGTTCGGCCTTGTCTCTCGTGGCGTTATTGAGAAGGCTTACGTCGGCTGCGGCAGCCGAAACGTAAGAGGCCACAGGCATGACAACACCGGCGGCCACCCGAGTACCGGCCTCAAAAAGGTCACGGCACACGTCGCCCGTATTTGACGATAGTCAGAGTGGAGGAGTAAGCCGGAAACGGCAAGCGTGTCGCCGCATTATAATGGTCTGAGGTCATCCAACATGACGACCGCGACCACCGCCCGGTTTCCCCTGGTTACTGCCCCTCGAACTTCCCTGGTCGTACGGCACAAACCATGCTCGGGTTCACCGCAACAGCCTTTGGAAAGCACGCAAAACAATCTCCACTCAGGTCGCACACTCTCTGCAAAAGAAGGACAGGAGTGCTGACCTAATGCACTTATGTTGCAGATTTCGGAAAATCGCACAAGAAAAAATCTAACTGCCCAAACTTTCCGGACGCGCTGTGCCCACCGGCATTGGGCTAAGGCCGTTTACGATAAAAAAAATCGGCCGCCACTGATGACGGTGGCGGCCGAGTTGGGAAGATAGGGGAACGAACGGAAGAACCAGATTTAGGCGTGAGCCTCAATCTGCTTTGCGGTGTCACCGGTATTGCCATCCGATATGCTGACGGTACGCGGCTTCATCCGCTCCGGCAGATTGCGGACAAGGTCAACGTGCAGCATGCCATCCTTCAGATCGGCCCCGGTGACCTCAACATGGTCAGCAACCTGGAAACGGCGCTCAAAGGACCGGGCGGCGATGCCGCGATGTAGGAATTGTCGTTCTGTACTCTCCGCAGCCTTTTGGCCACGCACACTAAGCGTCTGTTCCTTGACCTCCACTTCCAATTCATCGCGCGTAAAGCCGGCGACCGCCATCGAGATGCGGTACTCATTCTCGGCGAGACGTTCGATGTTGTAAGGGGGGTACCCGCTGTCCTCTCCGGAAACCTGGTCTAGCAACTGTGCGAGCCGGTCAAAGCCAACGGTAGAACGATAAAGAGACGGAAAATCGATGTGTCGCATGACATATCCTCCTGAAGAAGCGACATGTGAACTCCCGGCCGCATTTGCTTTTGCCGGCCGGAGACATAACCGTGCACACCCAACAAGCGGCGAGCGCACGAGCTTGATTTAGGAGGCCATACGCCCCTTTCAAGAGGGGTGAAGCACACATGCCTCTCTTTCCTGAGATTTAACCCAGGGCACTGTTTTCATTGAAATTATACGGATGCGATCCCGGGTAAGCCGTGTTACGGTCAACGCTTCTGTAGACGGATTTGATGGGGCTGTTTGCAGTTAGTCCGGGCTATAGTCCGGAGAGTTTGGCGGATGGAGCGCTAAGGGGCCCGGGGGGACGCGCGCCGCAGTTTATGGAGTGACCCGAACATGACGCACTTAACGCGTTTCTTCCTCCCGCCCGTGATGTTGGCCGCTGCCGCGGTGGGCACCGTGCCAGCCACTGCCGCAGACTTATATGATGGTGGTGAGCGCAGGCCGTACGCTTACGAAGATCAGCGCTATCGTGAGATCTATGAGTACCCGCCGCCTAGAGCTCAAGTTCGCCATTACGAGGAGCGAGAGGAGCGGCACTACCGCGTGCGCGAGCGCTATGTCAGCGAGCCAGCGCCCTGTCTGAGCCCTCAAGAGATCGAGCGGGTGCTGTATGAGGATGGCTGGCACGACATCGAAGATGTCGAGTTCGAGGGCCGGTTCATGCAGCTGGAGGCCCGGCGCGTGGACACTGATCGAGAGTTTGATTTGGTGCTCGACGCCTGCTCAGGAAACATCGTCGATGCGAAACCCGAAGACCGCCGTTGGGCTCGGCGGCATGGCTCTCGCTACTAAGATCTCATGAGTGGCGAGCGCTGCGCTATCAGGCAGCGGCGCTCGCCACTCCAAGATATGCATCAAAGGCAGCCCAGAATTTCTGACGGAAGCGGTCTTGCTCCTGCAAAATCTCATGACGTGATCCGGCAATGAGAATATGGCTGCCCATCTTCAGCCGCACGCCAAGCTCCTCGATAGCCCGAGTTGAGACAACGGTGTCTTCACCGGCCGCAAACATCAAAATCGGAAGATTAATCCGCCGAATGTAATCTGGGTTGGAGATTTTGGCGCAAGAGCGCAAAGCAGCGCGCAGCCAGCCGTTGGTGGGAGAGCCGAGCCCAAGCTGCGGAGCAACTTCGATGATAGCTTTGTTGCGCGACCACCGCTCCCGGTCCGAGGTCAGCGGATTGCCTTCAAACCTCTCCGTTCCGACGATCGCGTCGCTGCCGCCGTAGATATATGATGTCGAAAGGCCAGCCAGCACGCTGAGTTCGGCATAAAGGCGTACCAATCGGCGCCTGTGGCGTAGTTCTTCCTCTGAAATGGCAATCATGGGCGCGGCAAGGACCATCCGCTCGAACCACGAACCCTGCATGCTCGCCATACGCATCATGACGTTGCCACCCATGGAATGAGCCAACGCGATGTAAGGCGGTGGACAGTCCGGCAGCACAACATCCTTCATGAACCGCAGAACATCTCTTTCATATTCGGAAAAGTCGTTGATATGGCCCTTCCTGAAATTGTCGAGGCTGCGATAGGAAGCGCCTTGGCCACGCCAATCGAAGGTCGCGACGGCAAAGCCGCGGCGCCGGAGATCGGCAACCGTCTCGAAGTACTTCTCTATGAATTCGCTACGGCCATGGAATAGGCAAACAGTGCCACGTCGCGGCCCTTGGGTCGCGTCCCAGCGGGCAAAGCGCAGGGGCTGTCCGTCATATCCCCGAAAGGCGCCGACGACGGGACCGCTTGGGACCGGGTTCTTTGCTTGGGACTTAAGCTCCATCCTGCCCTCGCGGATTGCCACGCTGTGATTCGGGATCGCCGAGCGCCACCTTATGACATGGAGTTTGTGTGAGCCACGTGGCGTTGAATCCAGAGCCCAGCGTTGGAGCGGTCAGCGCGACAATAGGGCCACGGCTTCTGCATGCACTTTTGCATCTCCGGCAGCGACAATGTTGCCGCCGTTGCTGGCTGGGTCACCCGCCCACGTCGTGATCACCCCGCCGGCCCTTTCTATGATCGGAATAAGTGCGGCGATATCGTGCGGTTTCAGCCCCGCCTCGACAACGAGATCGCAATGACCTGCCGCCAGCATCGCATAGGCGTAGCAGTCTCCCCCGAAACGAGTCATGCGGACTTCAGACTTGATCCGTCCAAAACCATCGGCCTCTTCTCCGGGGGCAAACAGGTCTGGGTGCGTGGTGGAGAGTACTGCGGTTCCCAGTCCGCCGCAGGCCCTCGTTCTCAGTTCGCCGGTCGTCCCGTCGCCATAGCGAAAGTGTGCCGCGTCCTTCGTGGACCAAAAGCGTTCTTTGGTGAACGGCTGATCCATGAGGCCCAGGTAGGGCATGTCGTCATGCATAAGTCCGATCAGCATGCCCCACATTGGCCAACCCATAATGAAGGCGCGGGTGCCATCGATCGGATCTATAACCCAGCGAAATCGCGCCTCGATGCCTGTGTCGGCAAACTCTTCTCCGATAACCCCGTGGCTCGCAAAGCGCCGGGAGATTTCCTGGCGCATCACCTCTTCCGCTGCCCGATCGGCGGCCGTCACAGGGTCAAAATCGCTCTCGCTCGCCTTGTTGTCGATCGACATAGGGGTACGGAAATACTGGAGGGTGAGCGGAGCAGCGAGGTCCGCAAGGCTATGCGCACAGGCTAGTAATTCCAGAAATTCATCTGGGGAGGGTGCAGTAGAGTGTGTTGTTATGGGCACAGCGATAAAGTACCTGTGGATGAAGCTAGAGGAGGTGAAAGCGGATTAGGCGCTATATCGGTGCTTGCGTAGCCGGAAAGTCTACGAAAGTCACCAGGATGATCGGATTTGCTCATACGCAACGGCGGAGTGGCTCAACGGCAACGAAATCCTGCGTGTTAGGCAAAGATGGAATGACCGAATTGCGCGATCCCACGAATAAGCGCATAACAGCATGCAACGGCAAGCTGAACTTTTTCGCATCTGCCGTTTTTGCCCGCTTCGGGTGCTTCCTCCCTAGACTTGGGCCGCTGCGGCGTCGCACGGCCCCTTTTACGCTGCGTATAGCCTGTTTAATTGGCTTGGATCGCGTAGGCGGAAGCTGATCGCTTCTTAAACCTTATAAATTTCAGCCTGCGGCAATTCGGCCCGACTTTATCGTCAGCGATCGAGCTTGGCAGCGATAGCTAGCACCTTGCAGACGTTCAAAAACGCCCCATATCTCAAAGCGCTCAAGGCGTTTCGTGACACTGCGGTTCATTGATGAGCTTTACCGGTCACGAGATGCCCGCGCTCCGCAGGGCAGCAATGCAAAAAAGGCGCTTGATTGTTGTGCGGTGCAGCGCTATTTGTGCAATGCGACATCGATGACATATGCTCTCGATGCCGCAGCCCTCCTTGGGCGTTTCCTCCCTAGACTTGGGCCGTTCGTTTTCGAGCGGCCCCTTTTCTTTTTGGGGCGGACATCGACGCTACGGCGCAACCCAAAGCCGACAAAGCGCACTAAACCCGGGTGATTTCAGAAAATTACTGCTCGCTGGTATGCCAACGCGCTGGCGTAGGCAGACTTATGCGTGCCGTCTGAGTTCTGATGTTGCGCTGCAGCATGTTATTGCCGCGGTGCAGTTATTCGGCCGCCTGCCGGCTTTCGAGGAGGAGCGGCAACGCAAAGAGAAGCCGCGACGTCACCACCTCGAGATCCCGACGCAAGGCTTCGAATCCGCTCGTGGGCGATAGCTTCGCCTCGTCGCAATAAAGGCCGCGATTGATCTCTATCTGCAACGCATGAGAGCGCTGCAACGGTTGGCCGTAGTGTTCGGTAATGAACCCGCCGGCATAAGGCCGATTGATCTGTACGTTATACCCAAGGTTGGCAAATGTTTCCTTGGTAAAGGCCGTGATACGACCGTCACAAGACGCGCCAAAGCGGTCGCCAAGAACGATGTCCGGTCGGCGTCCAGAGACGGCTGTCATCGAAGAAGACGGCATTGAATGGCAATCAATCAGGATTGAGTGCCCAAACTTTTCCCGCGCATCGTCGATAAGGCCGTTCAATGCACGGTGAAATGGCTTGTACAATCTTTCGATCCGCTCAAGCCCTGCGGCGAGCGACATCCGCTGTGCATAGATCTCTTCGCCGTCAGCGACGATACGTGCGATAGTGCCCAGCCCGCCGACAACCCGTGTTGACTGGCAGTTGGCATAATCGGGTACGGGTTCGGTAAACAGGTACGGATCAAGCTCATACGGCTCACGGTTAACGTCCAGATACGCACGCGGGAACCGCGCAGCGATCAGCGGCGCACCATGCCGGGGGACCCCAGCAAACAACTCATCGACATAGTAATCTTCGGACTTGCGTAATGCGTGAGGGCTGAGCCGCGACTGCCGCAGGAAGTTGCGCGGATACACGCGCCCCGAGTGCGGTGAGCAAAATACGAACGGCGAATTCAGTTCCTGCGGCGGATCAATAGTGAATGCAGGCGTCAATTCGGCCAGAATTGCGTTCCGTTCGTTTGCGGGCATCGTAGGCGTAATTCCGTGTTGTTCGATTGAAGCAGGGTGGCGGGTTGCGGCCGCCCACACTCTGCCAACGCCATTGCGGTATGTCTATGCTCGTTGAGCCCGCTGGGCAAAGCTATGCACGTTCAAGTGTCTTTACCGTGCCACGCTCGTCGCGGAAGTGTCTCCGCCTCAACCTTACCTTTACCAAACTCGCGACAAGTTGGCAGGTAACGCGCTATTGGTTCTGAATGCGAGACGCTGTGGACATTTCCCGATGCCGGGAAAAATGCGAGCTGCGTGGCCGTAATTTCGACCGATGGCGGGTATGGACTGTCGCCTGTCCGAGCATCGGATGCCTCACAAACGTAGCAGATTAGTCTGGTAAAATCGAACATGACCGCCAAGCCATCGCGCCTTCCCCTGAGCCGCATTCTTCTCGCTGAAGACGATGACTCTATGCGGGGCTTTCTCGAACGCGCATTGACGAAAGCCGGCTACGACGTCGCCTCATTCGCAAACGGCGCCGAGGCGTATGAGCGTTTGAAGGAAGAGCCATTCTCTCTGCTGCTGACCGATATCGTGATGCCGCACATGGATGGGATCGAGCTGGCCCGCCGTGCCAGTGAACTGGATCCCGACCTAAAAATTATGTTCATCACGGGCTTTGCTGCCGTCACGCTGAATAATGCAGCGGATGCGCTTGAGGATGCCCGCGTCCTCTCCAAGCCGTTCCATCTCAAAGACCTGGTCACGCAGGTCGAGACGCTGTTGGAGGCTTGATCTTTCTTCGGCTGCGATCTCAGATCTATTTGCCGCCATCGAAATGTCTATGATTGGCTTGCCTCCCGGCCGCAATGTCGATATAGGAGGCCTTCCTCAGGCGCCGAGCGCCAACGGGCACTTAGCTCAGCGGTAGAGCACTACCTTGACATGGTAGGGGTCAGAGGTTCGATCCCTCTAGTGCCCACCATCCCAACCGCGGCCAACAGTAGGGCGGCACGAAGCAACCGAGGCGGTAACAGCCGTCCGGAAAGCATTGCCACTGTTGACATATGCGCTGGGATGAATAGGGTCGCGCAATCTTTCGAAAGGGCGCGCGGCTGACTACACCGCATCGGTTGATGTATCGGTGCGGCGGTCCTTTCCTGATGGCCCCGTAGTAAGGCCATATCGAAGAGCAGCTTTTATAAATATACCGGTGTCACCATGAAGGTCCGCAATTCTCTGAAATCGCTTCGCTCGCGTCATCGCGACAACCGTCTTGTTCGCCGTAAGGGTAAGCTTTACGTGATCAACAAGACGCAGCGTCGGTTCAAGGCGCGTCAGGGCTAAGCCACTGATCTCCTGCATGTCGCGCGAGCTAGATTTCGCGTATACGCTGGCGAGAAGCCGGCGCGATTAAGGCTGAAATATCAGCTTTGACATCGCGCATGGCGCAAGCCTATCGTGGCGGGATGCATATCAAAACCTCCACATTCTTCGCGGTGATCCTGCTCGCCTTTTCAGGCGTTACAGCCTCGGCGCAGGAGCTCGCGCAAGATCAGCCCAAAGCTGAGAAGCCTTATTTCAAGCAGGTCCGTGAAGGGCTGCCAAAGACGCCGGCTGACCGCGCGAAGGTTTTAGCAAACCTCTACGCCCATTTGGCAGCCGCGCCGGATGCGCAGTCGGCCTCGATGATAACCGAAACCATCGAACAGGTATGGTCGCTGTCCTACAGCGATACCATCGCCGTGCTCATGGATCGTTCCGTAAAGGCGATGGCGGAAAAGAACAGCGGCCTTGCCTTGAAGCTGCTCGACGCGGTTGTGGATTTGGCTCCGGACTATGCGGAAGGGTGGAATCGGCGCGCCATCGTCTATTACGCCAACAACGATTACATGCGAGCGCTGGGAGACTTGCGCCGGGTGCTGGCTTTGGATCCCAACCACTACAAGGCGCTTGATGGGCTCGCCCAGATTCTTCGGGAACTGGATCGAGATAAGCAGGCCTTGCAGGCCTATCGTCAGATTATGAGCATCAATCCCTACTGGCCCGGTGCCAGTGATGCTGTGAAAGAGCTTGAGCGTGAAGTCGAGGGGCAGGGAATTTAAGCGGGCGCCCCGTTAGTCTCCACTGAAAGAAAATGCGGCCGTGGGAGCTTCCATCTCCACGGCCGCATTCATGTCGCCGATTAGGACGCGTGCAAGGGATTACCCTTTAGCCATCGGCTCACCATCCTCATTGATGTATGCGATGCGGATCATGTTCGTGGTGCCCGGCGTCCCCAGCGGTACGCCGCCCGTGATCAGCACACCTTCTCCAGGCTTTGCAAAGCCCTGACTGAATGCGATCTGACACGCCTTGCGCGTCATGTCTGACGTCGTATCCGGATCAGCATCGAGCACAATGGAGTGCAGCCCCCAAACGACGGATAGCTGATGCGCCGTTTCTGGCACAGGCGTCAATGCGATCACCGGCAAATTCGGACGTTCGCGCGCGACCCGCCGGGCTGTCGAGCCCGTTGCGGTGTAGCAGACGATCGCTGCGAGCTGCACCGTGTTGGCGATGGCGTGTGCGGCCGCAGCGATGGCGTCCGCCGCGGTTGGCTGTGGTTCGGTTTGCCAAGCGTAGAGGATCGCCTGATAGCCCTTATCGTTTTCGACCTCGACGGCAATCCGATTCATCATCTCGATTGCTTCGACCGGGTACTTGCCGACGGCAGACTCCGCCGAGAGCATGACGGCATCTGCGCCCTCGAACACGGCCGTTGCCACGTCGGACACCTCGGCACGCGTTGGGACCGGCGAGGAGATCATGCTCTCCAGCATCTGCGTCGCGATTACGACGGGCTTACCCGCGGCGCGAGCCTTGCGGGTGATCTTCTTCTGTAGGCCGGGCACCTTCTCGATCGGCATCTCGACGCCGAGATCGCCACGGGCCACCATGAAGCCGTCAGCGGCAGCGATGATAGCGTTGAGGTCGTCGATGGCCTGAGGCTTCTCGACTTTGACCATGACCGAAGCGCGCCCGGCGACGATCTCGTTTGCTTCCTCGACATCGACACCGCGTTGCACGAACGACAATGCCACCCAATCGACACCAAGCTGCAAAGCAAAATCGAGATCCAGACGATCTTTGTCCGTCAGCGGACCGACAGGGAGAAGCGTATCAGGAAGAGAAATGCCTTTACGGCTGGCCAGCATGCCGCCGACAAGCACTTCCGCGACGATTTTGTCGTCGCTGGCTTTGTCGACGCGCATCCTGAGTTTGCCGTCGTCTAGGAGCAGCGTGTGTCCGGCTTCGACAGCTTCGAAAATCTGAGGATGCGGCAGGTAGACCTGATCCGCCTTCCCGGGGCTCTCGTAGCGCAGAAATGTGAATGTTGAGCCTGGCTCCAGCTTCACGCGTTCATCTTGGAAAGCGCCTAGGCGGAACTTGGGACCCTGTAAGTCGGCAAGAATACCTATTGGGAAGCTGTGTTTTGCCGATAGTTCGCGAATCCGCAGATGCAGCTCGCGCGCCAACTCATGGCTGGCATGGCTCATGTTGATACGAAAGACATCGACGCCGGCCTGAAATAGCTTTTCAAGCATTTGCGGTGATGAAGACGCCGGTCCTACAGTGGCAACCAGCTTTACACGTCTATTGCGCCTCATTCCCCCTCCGCTTCCGGATCGGCCAGACGGATCGTCCATTCTTTTGCCTCTCCGGTGTCCACCTCAAAGAATCCTGTCCGCTTGTAGCCTCGGCTACGACAATTCTGCACGCCGCGAATCGCAAACGATTTGTCGTGCGTACACATGAAGTGCTTGCCGACCCAAGCGCCACCGCGATCGTAGTCGACCGCATGCACATACACAAAGCGGCTCGGCACTGCACCTCTGAGCAGTGTCTCACATGTTTGCGACGCTATGTTCCACCATCCTTCGGTGGTCCAGCCCGTGTCATCTTGGTAGCCGACAGCAACGCCTACGCGGCTCGTTGTCCCGTTACAGAGTTTGAGATCCGCGCGCGCTGCGCTGCTTATGCTGCCAAGGGCCACCATGGCAACAGCTAAGATCACCAGCCATCGCGCAGAGCGCGGCACACGAAAACGGACCGATCCCTCATATGACACAGTCATAGGTCCCCGCGGACACCAATCGAAAAGCGCTGTCTCCGCCGCAAAGCGGCGGAGTAAAAGGCAGGTCGCAGCCGCGCCGGTCTCAGGGCTCGACAAGTATCACGCGAAAATCGTTCACGTTCGTCTGGGTCGGGCCGCACAAAATGAGATCGTCGGTCGTGCGAAAGAAGCCTGTAGAGTCGTTGTTCTGCAGAAAGGTGACCGGATCGAGGTCTTTCGCTTTAGCGCGTGCTAGAATATCGGGCAAAACCAGGGCACCCGCCGGGTCATCTGCTGAGCCGACGCCACCGTCAGTGCCATCGGTATCTGCCGCGAGGCCGGCTATTCCTTCTGCGCCATTGAGGGCGGCGGCCAACCCCAGAGCATATTCTTGGTTGGGCCCGCCTTTACCGTTGCCCCGTACCGTGACCGTCAGTTCGCCACCCGACATGAGCGCTAGGCGTTCGCCACGGCGTTTCGCATCCATAGCCATTTCCGCGTGAAAACGCGCGACGTCGCGTGCCTCGCCTTCCAGCGAGTCGCCAAGGATATCGACGCGGAATCCCTGGTCACGCGCAAGGGCTGCGGCTGCTTCTAGCGAAGCCTTGGGAGCCGCCACAAGAATGTATTCCGAGCGCGACAATGCCTTGTCGTTTGGCTTGGGTGTTTCATTGGCAGGATCGTTTAACGCCGCCATGACCTGAGGGGACGGCGTAATCCGATAATGTTCGATAACCGCCCTTGCCTGAGCCAGGGTGGTCTTGTCCGCGACAGTCGGCCCCGAACCGATAGCGTCCGGATCGTCCTTGGGAACGTCGGAGATGGCCAGCGTGATGAAACGTGCTGGATAGGCTGCAGCAGCAAGTCGTCCGCCCTTGATGCGCGAGAGGTGCTTACGGACGCAGTTGATTTCTGAAATCCGGGCCCCCGAGGCCAAGAGCTGCTTTGTCAGCATTTGCTTGGCTTCGAAATCGATTCCATCGACAGGAGCCGACCAGAGTGCAGAGGCGCCGCCGGAAAGCAGACACAACACGAGATCGTTCGGCCCGGCACTCTTTGCCAGCTCCATGGCGCGCTTGGCGCCGGCTACGCTGTTGGCGTCAGGTACCGGGTGTCCAGCTTCGACAACTTCGATGGCATTCGTGGGTAGGCCGTACCCGTGCCGCGTTACAACAAAACCACTGACGCGATCGATCTGTCCCTTGGCCTCGTAATGCCGTTCCGTGGCTTGCGCCATGGCGGCAGCGGCTTTGCCAGCTCCTACAACTATTATGCGGCCGCCTTCAGGAACTTCTGGAAGATGTGGTGGAACGCAAGCATGTGGATGCGCGGCCTTAACGGCGATATCGAACAGCTGCATGAGAAACGCCCGCGTGTCGCGGACGGGACTGGCGGCCATGGGCGGTCCTTCGTGTTAGCGTTTAGTCGAATTGCCGGGCTGGTTTGCGGGATCGGCGCGAGGCCGTCAAGTCGCTCCGCCGCTGTCCGCGTCTTGGCCGCAGGCCGCACCCTCGTTATCCTGATATCCAGCAAGCACCATAACCATATCTAGAAGTGCGAAATCATAACAAGGAAAACGGATTAATGACCGACCGCTCGCAAGAATTCGACGACAAAACCCGCACCGAGCTGGAAGCTGCTGCATTTCGCCGCTTGGTCAGCCATCTCCGCACACGCGCCGATGTCCAGAATATCGATCTCATGAACCTTGCTGGCTTTTGCCGTAACTGCCTGTCCAATTGGTATATGGAGGCGGCAAGCAATCACGGGATTACGTTGAGTAAGGACGAGGCGCGAGAGATCATCTACGGCGAACCCTACAAGCAGTGGCAGGCCAAACATCAAATCGAGGCCTCTTCAGACCAGAAGGCCGCTTTCGAGCAAAACCGCCCGAAGGACCACTGATTTTATTCTGGACCCCTCGAAACCTTTGGATGGTTTTCAACTGCGCCTTGATAGCGCCGCCAGCCCCCGTTAGCGTGAAGTCATGCGCCAGAAGAGAGGGTTTTTGGCAGCAAGCACCGTGCCGCTTCGGCGGGGCGGTGCATTGACCTCCAGTACATCGCGTTCATCGTTTAAGCATTCAGTGGGGTTTGAGCCATGACAACGCTGCAAGCGTCGTCGCAGGCGCAATTGCGCCAGTTCATCGAACAGATCGAGCGGCTTGAAGAAGAGAAAAAGGCCATCGCTGGCGACATCAAGGACAAGTTCCTAGAGGCCAAGGCGACGGGGTTCGATGTCAAAGCAATGCGCAAGATTATATCTCTGCGTAAGAAATCGAAGACCGAGCGCCAGGAAGAGGATGGCATCCTCGAAGTCTACATGCATGCTCTAGGAATGCTCGATGAGTTGCCTTCCGATGAAGCTGTAGACGCCTTGATGGCCGCCGAATAGGCCGGGTGCCTGCGGCCTGAGCCTGATTCGGTTCAGCTTCCGCGACCAAACCGATTTCCGCCTGCAACAGGTGCGACCGCTGGGAAAATAGTCCAGCCGGTGAGCGTCTGTGCGGGCCGTTTGCGGCTGACATGGCGTAGCAGCGGCAAAAAGAATTAGGGCACCCCAACCAACAGTTGGAGCGCCCCATAATTCTAAGCCATAAGCCTCAGATTACTCTGCGGCTTCCTGTGGCGTGGCGTCCGTCACAGGAATAGCGTTGGGATCATACCCTTCGCCAGCGGCTTCAAGCGCCTTCCGTACGCCTGCACCGTATTCAGGATGGATTTGGTCGAAGAGGCGGCACTGCCGCTCCTTGATGACTGGTGGAACGCCGCCCATCGCAGCTGCGATGTTGCTGAATAGACGTGCGCGCTGACCGGCATCGAAGAGTTCGAACAGCGCGCGTGGCTGCGAGAAGTCATCATTGCCGATGCGGTGATTATAACGGTCGCCATCGCCAGAGATCTTGAGCGGCGGTTCATTCACGGAAGGATCTTCCGTTGGACCGTTGAAGCTGTTCGGCTCGTAGTAGACGTCCGGATTGCCCGTATCATTGGGGAAGAAGCGCATCGCCCCATCCTTGTGATAGTGGTGAACCGGGCACTTCGGAGCGTTGACCGGAAGCGCCTCGTAGTGCGTACCAAGACGGTAGCGGTGCGCGTCCGCATACGAGAAGATTCGCGCCTGCAGCATCTTATCTGGGGAATACGAAATGCCCGGAACGACGTTCGAAGGCGAGAACGCTGCCATTTCGATCTCCGCGAAATAGTTATCTGCGTTCCGGTTGAGTTCGAGTTCACCAACCTCAATGAGCGGATAGTCCCCGTGCGGCCAGACCTTGGTCAGGTCAAACGGATTGTAGGACGTCTTCTCAGCATCCGTTTCCGGCATGATCTGCACGCACACGCGCCACTTCGGGAACTCGCCGCGCTCGATGGCGCCGAACAGTTCCTCCTGATAGCTCTCGCGGGTTTTACCGATCAGAGCTTCAGCTTCAGCGTTGGTGTAGTGCTTGTGGCCCTGCAGGGTCTTGAAGTGGAACTTCACCCAGAATCGTTCGCCGTCATTGTTCCAGAAGCTGTAGGTATGGCTGCCGTAACCGTTCATGTACATCGGAGCGACTGGGATACCGCGGTCCGACATCAGGATCGTCACCTGATGAAGGCTTTCGGGTGACAACGACCAGAAATCCCACATGGCGGTGGGTGACCGGAGGTTGGTTTTGGGGTGGCGTTTCTGCGTGTGGATGAAGTCAGGGAACTTCAACGGGTCACGGACGAAGAAGACAGGCGTGTTGTTGCCGACGAGGTCCCAGTTACCTTCCTCTGTGTAAAATTTCAGGGCAAAACCGCGAACGTCGCGCTCGGCGTCTGCCGCGCCCAACTCACCGGCAACCGTTGAGAAGCGGGCAATCATCGGGGTTTTTTGCCCGACCTTCGAGAACAGCTTGGCGCGCGTGTACTTGGAAATGTCGTGCGTGACTGTGAGCGTACCATGGGCCCCCCAACCCTTGGCGTGCACGACGCGCTCAGGAATCCGCTCCCGGTTCTGATGCGCAAGCTTTTCAATAAGCTGGTAGTCCTGCAGCAGCACCGGGCCACGTGCACCAGCAGTCATGGAATTTTGATTGTCCGCCACTGGCGCGCCAGCGGAGGTCGTTAGGGTCTTTTTGGTCATGACTACCTCTCAAGTTAGAACGCCTTCAAACTAGACACTTGTTTAGATAAGTTCTAATATGAAGTTGTGGCCGAGGCTATCAGGTTGGCTTATGATCAACATTACCTTGAAACAGTTGCGCTACTTCGATGCGTTGGCGCGCGAGCTGCATTTCGGGCGCGCCGCTGAGGCATGTTCCGTCACCCAACCTGCGCTCTCCATGCAGATTCAGGAGCTTGAGAATAACCTTGGCCTCACGCTTCTTGAGCGGACGAGATCAGGTGTTCAGCTCACCAAACACGGCGTTGAAATCGCCGCGCGCGCTGCACGGATTCTCGCGGATACTCGCGAACTCATTGAGGTGGCACAACACGGCGATCAAGTGCTTACCGGTGAATTGAGATTGGGCGTCATCCCCTCCGTGGCGCCGTATTTGTTGCCGCCCGTCTTGCCGGCTTTGCGCGAGAGCTATCCCGACCTGACTTTGGCAGTCCGCGAGACACAGACACACACACTTTTGCAGGAACTCGTCGACGGCAAGCTCGACGTTTTGCTGCTCGCATTACCCGTCAAGCATGCCGATATCGAGACGATGGATTTGGTCGAAGATCGGTTCGTCCTGGCGCTGCCTGCGGGCCGCGAGCTGTCAGGGCGCGTGCGTGCTACGCCAGACTTCGTCGAACAGCAGCGTCTCTTGTTGCTGGAGGAAGGGCATTGCCTTCGTGATCAGGCACTGACCTACTGTAACCTGCAGCAAGTCCGGAAGATCAATACTTTTGGAGCTTCCAGTCTGGCCACAATTGTTGAGCTGGTCGCCGCCGGATATGGCATCACGCTGCTCCCTGAGATTAGCCTCGGCATTGAAACGCGCGGGCGCTCACTTAAGCTGATGCGCTTCGTCGAACCCGAACCGAGCCGGACGCTTGGATTGGTTTGGCGCGCGACATCGCCACGCAAGCAGGATTTCATCGAACTCGGCGAAATCGTGAAGAAGTCGGCGACGCAATTGCTGGAAGCTGCAGGGACATTCGTGCCAAAGGGCAAGGGCAACGAGGCAGCCTAAACACCCCCGATATGCATCCAGGGCGCAAGCTCGCGCCGCATGTCTTCCTTTATCTCATAGAGGTTTGAACACGTCTGTTCTCAAGGCCGCCGCGACCGATAGTGGTTGGGGACCCACCGGGAGCGGGTGTGAACTGTTGAGTCCAGAGAAGTTCCGCAATGCCCCCACCGGGAGTGAAGCGCATAGGTAAGGCGCTGATCTCATCGCTTACGAACTCAAGAGTCGCCGAGACGTCGGGATGCTGCATTTGAGCCAAAGCCGGATCGTCTGCTGATTCTGATGCCGTAAGAAACGGAGCAAGCGGGAACGGTCGGTAGAACAACTCGTCCGGATGCTCCTCATCGTAAGCCGGCGCGGTCACCCAGCCGTTGCTCCAACCAAAGCGACTGTCGGCGTGTCGAGCTGTTTCGTCCTGAGGCTTCGCTGGCGCGCGTGCCAACGCGGCCCCCGCCGGCTCCTTTTTACCCATCGCACTGAACAATCCCATCAAAGGATTGACGGACGCGCGCGCTACGAGATCGGCGAGCTGCCGGCGGTCGGCTTCATCAGGACCAGACCGAAAGTGCGAGGGTCGCTCTGCCAATCTTGGCGCTGGGGGCGCAATAGGACCCAGAGACGCCACCTGGTAGGGCCGCGTCGGCATCTCAGGCGTATCGTGTTGATGAGCTTGTACGTTTGCGTTCCAGCCATTGGCCACGAGCACCGGAGCCGGGGCATGGGGCCGCGCGCGGAAATCGTGAAAGGCTGCTATTTGCGTCGCGAGTGCAGGTTCTTTCTTCCGCGCAATTTGCACATCGGATTTTGTAATCTCGTGCCCGTCGGCCGGTACGTGTTTTGAGTGTCCATTGGGGAACAAGAGCGCGAGTTCATAGCGCGGCATGCGCGGCCAATGCCGAACCCGACCAGTATCGACGTGTACAAACGGAATTGCCGAAGTGGGGTAATATCCCACGCCACCCTTTTCACGCACGAGCGCCGAATAACGCAACTTCTTCAGGGGGACGTCCGGGAAATGCACGTCCGCGGCCATGCCAAGGATGTGTCGGCTCTTCTTCGCCTGGCCACCCCGAGTTTGGCGAAGCATCTTGTTGGTTTTTTCAGACCGGTAACCGGAGATGATGTGGATCGGCTTCGTGGCGCCAAGTTCGGTTTTTAATTCCCAGAGGATATCGATCAACTCTGGGTCCATCTTGGTGGCCTCGTCGCGGCGCCAATCCCGCAACATCCAATTGATCTTGGTCATGGCTTCCGGAATGCGCTTGCCATCGCGCATATAGACGATGTCGAGCGTTTCCTTGGTGTGAATATTGTACAGCGCGATCCGCCGCTCATCCTTTCGGTCAGCCAGCAGATGCGTGCTTGCGAGACCGGCTAAGGCCAGAACGCCAAGCAAGCAAGTCGCGCGCAGTCTCAAGCTGAATTGCACGAGTAAATTTGCCCCGTCGATTTTCGACGTCGCGCCCCCGTTCGCCCCCTAGCGAAGTCAAGGTCCACCGGAATTGTGCCGGTGGGCGAAGCGTCGTCTCCCGAATACCGGCAAATTAACGATTAACGTGGAACCGTTAAAATGTCGTAAGGGTGAATCTAGAAGCGAGTTGCGGCATGAGCATGGCAAACCATCGCATGCATTTGTTCCAGCACGCGATGGCTCTGGCTCACTATGAATAGTACGGCTGCGGGTCCCTAGAAGCCGCCGAACACGGCCTTGAAGATATCCGTTACAGGCTCATAGGATTTCTTCATGCCGGCATATTTCGCGCGGTCGTAGGTGACCGGCGCAAGATGATCCCGATGCCGTGCGATCTGGTCAAACTTGCCAGCGAGCGCAAGCTTGATGCGTTTCTCGTGACCGTAAATGTCCTTGAACGCGTGGACGCTACCATCATCGTTCGCAACAACGGTGAAGTACGTCATGTGCACGGGCGTCTTCTTTTCCAGGCTCACGTGGTTGTTCTGCGGACCACCACGCACGATGCTCTGGACCTTTGCTTCGTCCCACCCATTGTCTTCCGCGAGAATGAATCCAGCAAGTTTCAGCGGATCGCGAATTCTCATGCAACCATGGCTGAATGTACGCTGCGTAGAGTTGAACAGGTTCTTCGTCGGCGTATCGTGCATGTAGACTTGGTGATGATTGGGGAACAGGAATTTCACCTGGCCCAGCACGTTGCCACCGCCCGGAGGCTGATACACATGGAACCTACGGATGTCCGCCTGACTCCAGTCGACGGAATTAGGATCGACGTCCCGCCCATTGTACTGAAGCCGCAAATTATGCCGGGACATAGCGTTCCCGCCGCGCGCTAGGCTAGGAAGGATCTCATTGACCTTTATGGAATTGGGCACGCCCCAGAAGGGGTGGAACACTACCGTTTCCATTTCATCTGAAAATATGGGGGTCTGCTTTGCGATTTCGCCGATGATGACCCGCTCGCTGTGAATGACATCACCGTCGCGCACCACACGGATCGTATACTCGGGGAGGTTCACGGTCACATAAAAGCGCCCGAGGTCTTCCGGCATCCAGCGCCACTGTTCCATGTTGGCGATAATCGCAGCCTCGGTTATTTCCGCTGGCGTATCGCCATTCAACGCTGCACGCGTCCCGCTGCCGACAACACCGTCGGCGGAGATGCCTGCTTCGCGCTGGAACGCGACGACCGCGTCTTCGACGTCTTTGTCAAACAATTCCGCAGGGGTTTCTTCGCCATCACCTGTTGGCGGGGGCACTTCAAGGCGTTGACGAAGCAGGGCAACATCGGGATGTCGTTTGCCAACACTCAAGAGGGGGCCTTCGCTCGGCAGGCGAACGATCTTTTCTTCTTCAGCTTCCGCCCCACCACCGCGCATCTTCAAGAGCGCAGCGCGAAGCTTGGCAAACTGCGGGTGCTGAGGATGCAGCCCGCGCAGGTAAGCATCTGCTTCCGATGCAGCCGCAATATCTTCGAGGACAGCAGCCGGGTCTTTAAGCTGGGGCTTACGATCAAGGTAGGAACTCAGATCCCCCGCCGGATCCATAATCCGACCACCACGCGCATGCCGTGCATACTTCAACACCGCAAGTGACAGCGTCATTTCGGCTTCTGCGAGAGTGTCGCGCTTGTCAGTATCACTGCTCGTCTGAACGCTTGTCCCCGGCAGCGTGAATTCAGCAGGATCGAGCCCCCAGTCAGCGGCCTTTTTGATTTCCCCAATTACGGCCTGGGCTTTCAAGGAGAGATGATCTCCGTCGATCCATAATGGGTGGCTTTCGCGCGCAGTATAGAAGGCGACCAGCGCCTCGCGGTCGGACTTATAGGCACGCGCGGCGACTCCTGAGCCACTTTCCAGCATCTGACGCGCTGAAATTCCGGCCGCCTGATCAACCGAAATCAACCGCTCCGGTGCGTTGGGTTCGATGGCGAGCGCAGGCGTGAGTGAAAAAATTGAGGTAGCAATACTGAGGGCAACCAGGCGGGCGCGCATTATGAATCTCCAAAATCTCAGGCCGCCGGAAAATAATTGACCTGAGGGGCGATGGCCAGACTAAGCGGGCAGAGATGGGTCTGTTGATGCAACGTCGTGCAGAACGTGTGGCGATAATGCCATTCGCAAGGATGTTACAGCTGAATTTGACCGCAAATAGTCGAAGCTGCGCCCACGGATGGATTGTTCTGCGCTCAAATTTCGACACGGGACCGCGCATGCATGCCAAAAGGGCCCGGCAACTCATAGGTGGCCGAGCCCTTCTCGCAAACTCGAAAGAGGGCTTTCGAGAGTTCTGGGAGTTTGGAGTGCCCTAGTTGGCCCTGGGCTCCAGTCCGTATTCCTGCATTTTTCGGTAGAGCGTCGAGCGACCGATCTTCAACCGCTTAGCAACTTCCGTCATGTGACCGCGATAGCGTCCGAGTGCCAGGCGGATCATATCGGCTTCGATTTCATCAAGCGGCCGCACATTGCCGCCTGGGTCCATCGCCGGGATACCGAGCGCGCCTGGCTTTACTTCGATAGTCTGTGGGATCGTGTTCTCCGCGCCGAGCAACGCCGGACCCGTATAAGTGGGCGTGGTTGAGATCGGTGCTGCCGGAGCTTCCGGCGGTTGAACCTTGAAGCCCTCGACGTGGGCAGCAATCTGCGGGAACTCGCTGACCGTAAGTTCAGCGCCATCCGTCAACACGACAGCGCGGAACAGGGCGTTTTCGAGCTGGCGCACGTTGCCCGGCCAGGAATAGGATTTGAGCAGACGAAGCGCGTCTTCGCTGATCGAGGTGACCCGTTTACCCTCTTCAGCCGCGAACCGGGCCAGGAAGTGGTGGGCGAGTTCGGGGATGTCATCCGCACGTTCTCTCAGGGGCGGCACCCAGATTGGGAAGACGTTGAGCCGGTAATACAGGTCCTCGCGGAATTTACCTTCCTTGACGAGCTGGATCATGTCGCGATTGGTCGCCGAGATCAGGCGGAAGTCCACCTTGACTGGACGCTTGCTGCCGACCGGGTCAACTTCGCCCTCTTGCAGAGCGCGGAGGAGTTTGACCTGAGCTTCAAGTGGCAGCTCACCGACTTCATCCAGGAACAGCGTTCCGCCGTCGGCTTCTTGGAACTTACCGATGCGCTTATCGACGGCACCCGTGAACGAGCCCTTTTCGTGCCCGAACAGGACGGATTCTACGAGGTTCTCGGGAATTGCGCCGCAGTTGACCGTGATGAACGGCTTGCCTGCGCGATCGGATTCACCCTGCACGGCCCGTGCGATCAACTCTTTACCGACACCCGACTCCCCCTCGATGAGGACCGGAATGTTGGAAGCTGCGGCACGCTTACCGAGTGCGACTACGCGGTTCATGGCATCGCCACGCATGACCAGATCGGCGAAAGTCATAGTCCCCTCGACGGTCTTGCGCATCCGGGAGATTTCACCCGAAAGGGCTTCAATCTTGAGCGCGCTCTTGATGGAAACCTCAAGGCGTTCCGGGCTTGCCGGCTTGATCACGAAATCGACGGCGCCGGCGCGCATGGCGTTGATGGCTGCATCGATAGAACCATGAGCCGTTTGAACGATCACCGGCGGCATGCCTGGCTTTTCGCGCATCCGGTCAAGAACGGCCATGCCGTCTACTTCCGGCATCACCAGATCGAGCAGAACGAGCCCAATGGCGTTCGTTTCACGGTCATCAAGAAGGGATAGGGCTTGTTCGCCGGATGCGGCGGTCTTCGTCTCATAACCGAGGCGTTTAATGACTTCCTCAAGGAGACGGCGCTGTACTGGGTCGTCATCGACAACAAGGACGCGTTTTGCCATGGGGGCACTCGTACTCAAACTCGACTAAAACGATGCTGCAGAGCGCGATACACATCGGCGCCATGGACAGGCGCTCCGAGTACCAACGCAGCAAGCAGCTACTCGACTTGCGGGATGAGAATTGCCCGATAAGGGTAAAGAAGCCGTTTCCGAATTTGCCGTCTTGGTGCTTTTTTCTCGAAAGTGGCACAAGGGCATGCCCCTTATGTTGTCCCGCCGTGAAACGTCGACCTTGAAGTTCGACACCATGATCGGCACATTAACACCGATTTCCCTGCCATTTGCCGGAGCACGATATGACGTTGACGCCGCGTGCGAAATTCGCCGACTTGATGACTGTAACGATGTCTCCGCCTGAGGCCGCGTCCGCGGCGACGGCCCAGCTTGGCGATCTGCCGAACTGGAGACTTGATGATCTTTATACGGCTCCAACTGCGCCAGAGGTTCAGCGCGACCTGGAAGCAGCAGCTGCGGCCGCGGCACGCATCAAAGAGACGTGCCAAGGCAAGCTTGCGACCATGGCTGCCGACGGCGCTATTCTAGCGAAGGCGGTAAAGTCCTATGAAGATTTGGCGGATGTTTTGGGACGCCTGGGCTCCTATGCCGGTCTGCTTTACGCCGCCGACCAGTCCGACCCGACAATTGCGAAGTTCTACGGTGATGTTTCAGAGAAGCTGACCGCGATTTGGACGGATCTCATTTTCTTTGAGCTGGAACTCAACCAGATCGATGACGCTGTTCTTGATAAGGCCCTGACACACCCGGACCTGGCGCACTACAAACCGTGGTTCGAGGATCTGCGCAAAGAGAAGCCATATCAGCTCTCCGAAGACATCGAGCGTTTGTTCACCGAAAAGGGCCAGACTGGACGGAGCGCTTGGACGCGTCACTTCAATGAAACGATGTCCGCCCTCCGCTTCGACGTCGAAGGCGAAGACGAGCCTCTAGCATTGGAACCGACGCTCAATCTGATGTCGGATTCAGATCGGGCGCGCCGGCAAGCTGGCTCGGAAGCGCTGGCGAAAGTCTTCAAGGACAATGTGCGTGTCTTCACGCTGATCACGAATACTCTCGCCAAGGACAAGGAAATCTCGGATCGTTGGCGCGGTTTCAAGGACGTTGCGGACAGCCGCCATCTGTCCAACCGCGTTGAAGCCCCTGTGGTCGACGCCCTCGTACAGTCCGTGCGCGAGGCCTACCCCAGACTGTCCCACCGCTATTACGCGATGAAAGCGAAGTGGCTCGGTCTCGACAAGTTGGCCCACTGGGATCGCAACGCACCGCTTCCGGACCGTCCTGAGCGTGTGATTTCATGGCCGGAGGCACGTGAGATGGTGCTCTCTGCCTATGGCGGGTTCGCGCCCGAGATGGCTGAGATCGCCGACCGCTTCTTCGAGAATAATTGGATCGATGCGCCGGTCCGGCCCGGCAAGGCTCCTGGGGCATTTTCTGCGGCCACGGTTCCCTCAGCCCACCCGTACGTGCTGATGAACTATCTCGGCAAGCCGCGTTGCGTCATGACGTTGGCGCATGAGCTAGGCCACGGTGTTCACCAGTGGCTTGCGCGCGATCAGGGTCCCTTGCTCGCACCGACACCGTTGACGCTTGCAGAAACCGCATCGGTCTTCGGCGAGATGCTCACATTCCGTAAACTGCTGGCCGACACGACCGACCCGAAAGAGCGCAAAGCGATGATGGCCGGCAAAGTCGAGGACATGTTGAATACGGTCGTCCGTCAGATCGCGTTCTACACATTCGAGCGTAAGGTGCATGAAGCACGACGCAGCGGTGAGCTGACCTCGGATCAGATCAACGCCATTTGGATGGAAGTTCAGGCAGAAAGCCTGGGGCCTGCGATCGAATTCAAGGATGGATATGAGGTCTTCTGGACCTATGTGCCACACTTCATCCATTCGCCGTTCTACGTTTACGCATATGCGTTCGGCGACTGCCTCGTGAATTCGCTCTACGGTCTGTATCAAGAAGCGCATCCGGGCTTCGTCGAAAAGTATTTCGACATGCTGAAAGCCGGTGGCTCGAAGCATCACTCAGAGATGCTCGCACCCTTCGGCCTAGATGCCCGCGATCCGCAATTCTGGAAGAAGGGCCTCAAGGTCATCGAAGGCATGATCGACGAACTCGAGGCGATGGATCGCGCGGCTTAGAAGTATACGAGGACGGCGGGAGCCTATGAGCCTATGCCTCCGCCGTCACTCTCGATCAGATGCGGCCCGGTGTGGCCTGGGACGTCGGGTTGCGGGGGTAATGCGCTCGCACCCACACATCGGTCATCCCGCGACTTGTTCGCGGGAGCTTCGGCGATCTCGCTCAGCGTTACCCTCGACGAAGGCACAATGAACCGCTGAGAACTACTGGTTCTGCTTCGACCAGACTTCGCTCGTGCCGTCATGCTTGATGAGAAGCACCTCGTACGGCTCGCGCGTGTCGCCCGCTTCCATTCCGGGTGATCCGATCGGCATCCCCGGAACCGCAAGCCCAACGGCATCTGGCTTTTCCGCAAGCAACCGCTTCACATCGGCGGCCGGTACGTGACCTTCGATGGAATAGCCGCCGATCTTGGCCGTGTGGCAGGAGGCGTGCTGCGGTCCGATGCCAGCGGATTGCTTGATCCGCGCCAGTTCACCTGCGGCAACGTCCTGCGCCTCAGCTGTAAAGCCGTGTTGGGTCATATGCTTGATCCAGGCTGAGCAGCAGCTGCATGTGGCGGACTTGAAGACCTGCAATGGCGGGGCTTGAGTTTCGGCGGCAAGAGCAACGCCGCCCCAAACCAGGCCCATGATGGCGACTAAGACGGGGGCTCGGAAGAACATAGGTGTAATCCGTTTCTATCGCTTCGCACGTTGAATAAAAGGCGGCCTCTTGTATTGGGTCTGCGATAGCATGAAATGCCGGTGAAGCCGATCTCACGTTGGCATAACATCATGTTGAAGCGCGCGACGGGCGTGGCGATATCCGTTGAGAGAAGTCCTGAAGTCAAAACCGGAAAGCTACATGAGCAACGAAGAAAATCGCTTTTCAGCGCGCGCTGCGCGATATGCCCGTGTTGGCTCCAACGTCGGCTCCGTGGCCGCGCGGTTTGCGGGGCAACGCTTTCTTGGTCTTGAGTTTGACCGATCAAAGGCAGCGCAGGATCTTGCCGCGGCACTCGGAGGACTTAAGGGACCGATTATGAAAGTGGCCCAGCTGCTTTCAACCATTCCAGAGGCTCTCCCAAAGGAATATGCCAGAGAGCTGGCGCAGCTTCAAAGCCAGGCACCGCCGATGGGCCCCGGATTCGTGCGTCGGCGCATGGTCGCGGAGCTTGGGCCGGAATGGCGTGACCGGTTCAAGGACTTCTCGACGGAAGCAGCAGCTTCGGCCTCGCTAGGGCAAGTCCATCGCGCTGTCGCAGCCGATGGCCGCGATCTGGCGGTCAAGCTGCAGTATCCCGATATGCAATCGGCCGTGGAGGCGGATCTCAATCAGCTCTGGGTCATCTTCCAGCTTCACGCCCGGATGGATCCAGGCATCGATACGAAAGAAATCTATCAGGAGATCTCACTGCGCCTGCGCGAGGAACTCGATTACGAACTCGAAGCTTGCCACATCGCGCTCTACGATTTGATCTTCCGAGACGACGCGGCGATCCGGGTGCCCGAGGTCGTGCCGGAGCTGTCGACCAAACGGCTGCTATCCATGACGTGGCTGGAAGGGCGCCCACTGCTGGAGTTCAAGGAGCACGCACTCGAAGACCGCAATACGATTGCGCGCGCGATGTTCCGAGCATGGTGGTACCCCTTCAGTCATTTCGGGGCCATTCATGGCGATCCGCATCTGGGCAACTACACGATCTTCCCATCCTCCGAGGCTGACGCGAAACCCGGCGGCGTGAACCTCCTGGATTACGGATGCATCCGGACCTTTCCGATCTCGTTCATCAGCGGCGTCATCGATCTTTATACGGGATTGCAACGCAACGACCGCGACCTCATCGTCCATGCCTACGAGAGGTGGGGCTTTCGGGGCCTCAACGACGAACTAATCGAGGCGCTGACGATCTGGGCGCGGTTCATCTACGGCCCCTTACTCGATGATCGCGAGCGCACCATCGCCGAGGATACCGCTCCGGGCGAGTATGGCCGCAAGGAAGCCTTCACTGTGAGCAAGATGCTGAAGGAAAAGGGGCCAGTGACCGTCCCGCGCGAGTTCGTCTTCATGGATCGCGCTGCGATTGGCCTAGGTGGCGTATTCCTGCATCTTGGCGCCAAGCTCAACTGGTACGAGCTGTTTAATGAAACCATTCAAGACTTCGACCCTGCAGTCGTCGAGGCGCGTCAGGCAGAAGCGTTCAAAACTGCAGGTGTACCTCTGCCCGCGAAGACCCGGGTACAGAATGAGAGCACACCGGTTCCCAAGTGAAGCTCACCAGCCGCGATAGTGCTGCCAGATGCTTTGCAGAGTGCGGTGCACCGTCTCGGGGGACTGCTTGAATGAGTCCAACTCGACGTGGAGCGTGTTGTCATCAGGAGTTATAACCCAGGGAAGGCGCATCAGCCGGCGGTAAAGTGGCATGCGGCGCCAATCGACGAGCAGTGCTCTTGAGACCGGTTGGCTAAGCTGGATTTGCAACTCGTGGAGGATGATACTCCTCACGGAAGTGGGAACGAGCTCGATACGCCGGATGGATCGCCAGTCGATAAGGCCGAAACCCTCTATGAAGATGCCGTATTCATTGGCCCCCAGCCGGGCGCGGCGTGCTTCCAGAAACGGATAGAAATAATAAGCCGTGGCGAGAGCGCCGAGGCCAAGGGCAATCAAAATTTCGCTGCCCAGCAAAATAGCGGCGGCGCACACGCCCACGCCGATCGCTGCCATTGCATAAACGCGGGTACCCGCTTTCGCGCTATCGTAGCGGACGATGTAACCTTCGGCGTGTTCAATATCTCGCGCGGGAATGCCCATTCTGCCCTCAAGTACTGTTTGGCTAGCCGCCCGGTCCGCATTGTCCCCTATGACGCAGCAAATGGTCGGCAAGTACGATTGCCATCATGGCTTCCCCGATTGGCACGGCCCGAATTCCAACACACGGGTCGTGCCGGCCTTTTGTGACGATTTCCGTCTCGTTGCCGTCGGCATCAATCGTCAAGCGCGGCTTGAGAATTGACGACGTCGGTTTTACCGCGAACCGGCAGACGATGGGCTGCCCCGTTGAAATACCGCCCAGAATGCCGCCTGCATGGTTTGATAGGAACACTGGTTGCCCATCCCTGTCGAGACGGATTTCATCAGCGTTCTCTTCTCCCGTAAGCGTCGCCGCCATCATGCCGTCACCGATTTCGACGGCCTTAACGGCGTTGATGCTCATCATCGCTGACGCGAGATCTTGATCGAGTTTTCCGTAGAGCGGGGCGCCGAGGCCCGCCGGCACACCCTCCGCGATCACCTCGACGACTGCGCCGATGGAGGAACCATCCTTGCGGATGCCGTCGAGATAGGTCGACCAGAAGTCGACCACGCTCGGATCGGGGCAGAAGAAGGGGTTGTCATCGACGGTCCCCCAGTCAATCCGGTCACGATTGATCTTGTGTGGGCCGATCTGGACCAATCCGCCTTTGAATGTCACGCCGTCGAGGATCTTGCGCGCGACGGCACCCCCCGCGACCCGCACAGCCGTTTCGCGCGCAGACGAACGGCCGCCGCCGCGATAATCGCGAATTCCGTACTTCTGCTGGTATGTGAAGTCGGCATGTCCCGGGCGGAATGTGCGGGCAATCTCACCATAGTCTTTCGACCGCTGATCGACGTTTCGGATCATCAGGGAAATAGGTGTTCCGGTCGTGACCTGTCGACCGGATTGATCCTGAAAAACACCCGAAAGGATTTCGACTGTATCCGGCTCTTTACGTTGCGTCGTAAAGCGCGATTGCCCCGGTTTACGTTTGTCGAGGTAGGTCTGAATTTCCGAGGCCTCAAGGGGAATTCCTGGTGGACAGCCATCAACGACGCCGCCGATCGCCGGACCGTGGCTTTCGCCCCAGGTCGTAAGGCGGAAAAGATGACCGAATGAGTTGTGTGACATGGGCCTCGTACGGCAAAAGGGACGACGAGAATGATACATCCTCGGTGTCGGTTGCCCGCTGATTCTATAGCGGAGTGTGTTGCAAAAGACATTTACGGGGCCGGCAAGCGCGTCGCAACCCACCCGTAGCGGGCATTCTGGATGACAATGCCCCGCAACGCAGCTTATGACTCAGATTCAGTAACAGCGTGATTCCCGTCGACACAGCCCACCCAAGGCGTGTCTTCGGCAAACTCCGGGTTTTCAACCTCAATGACCGAGCCGAAGATTCCACAGGGAACCGGCTGGCATTTACATGCTTAGGATGAGGAACGCTAAGCCGGAACACGCAGCCGCGTAGGTAAAGAGTCCGTCGCGCCTTCGTTTGTTCAACCAAGCTGAACGACATACAACGAAGGGAGCGTCGTGATTACCATGCAAAAGGAGTTTCTCTTGTGGGTCTGAGCAACCCGTAGGAGCGATTCTTTAACCAGCGTTGGAAAGAGCTGAGGCGGCCGCTGCTTCAGCTCTTTCTGCTTTTATGAGACGGTAGAGGTGTGGGAGCGCGCATGGCCGCTAGAGCCACTGCATTTCACCGTTGCGGATAATCAGGACCTGATCTTGAGGCACGGGCACACGTAAGACACCGCCCATGTCCGCACCGAGTAGATACCCCCGGAGCGATCGGCTGACGCCGCCATGCGCCGCGATAACTGTATCCCGCTTAACGGTCTCCAGCCATTCCGCCACACGCTCCATGAGGTCTGAATAGCTCTCGCCCCCGTCGGGACGCCATTTGAAGGGATCGGCCCGCCGGTCCGCCACGCCCACCGGATCGAGCTCAGGAAGCTCGGTGAGCAGCTTACCTTCCCAATGTCCATAGTGAACTTCGCGCAATCTGTCTTCGAGACGGAAGTCGTCTTCTGGAAGCTCCAGCGCACGGCGCACGATACGCATGGTCTCATACGCGCGGTCGAGCGGGCTGGCGACGAAGTCCGCGTCGGCGATCTGGGGCAGAAATTGCCGAAGTGCTTCGCCGTTGCGCTTGGCCTGCGCGCGCCCTCGCGCGTTTAGGGGAATATTGGCCTGGCCTTGATAGCGCGACTCTGCATTCCAATCCGTTTCACCGTGTCGGATGCAGTATATTGTGACATCTTCAAGCATGGTCCCCATCGTAATGCTTCGTGCCCGCCACCTCAGGCATATGGTAGCTCACAACACGCGCGCAATGCATCGATAGGCTGATGCCGTAGACCCTGAATGATCCGAAAAGCGGGATAAAGGCGGCCGCGGAAGGCCGCAACCAGCTAATCCCCTTTAGCCACTGTAATATCGGGCGCGTCCTCGTTCTTCATGCCTTGCACGTGATAGCCGGAGTCGACGTGATGGACCTCACCGGTTACGCCACGTGAGAGATCTGACAAAAGATAGAGCCCGGCAGAGCCCACTTCTTCAATCGTTACGGTACGGCGTAGCGGCGAATTATACTCGTTCCACTTCAAGATATACCGGAAGTCCGAGATTCCCGATGCCGCCAGCGTTTTGATCGGCCCGGCAGAAATAGCGTTGACGCGGATTCCCGTACGCCCGAGGTCGGCGGCGAGATAACGGACGGACGCTTCCAGGGCGGCCTTGGCAACGCCCATCACGTTGTAATGGGGCATGACCTTTTCTGCGCCATAGTAGGTAAGCGTGAGGATTGATCCCCCTGACGGCATTAACTTTTCAGCGCGCTGGGCCAATGCCGTGAGCGAAAAGCACGACACCAGCATCGTTTGTGAGAAGTTTTTTTCCGTGGTGTCGACATAACGGCCGTCGAGCTCGGATTTGTCGGAAAACGCGATGGCGTGGACCAGGAAGTCAAGGCCACCCCAGGCATTGCCTAGAGATTCAAATACGGCATCCATCGAAGCCGCATTGGTGACATCGCACGGGAGCACGAGGTTGGAGCCAAGCTCAGCAGCCAATGGCTCAACGCGTTTTTTAAGCGCGTCGCCTTGATAAGTCAGAGCGACTTCAGCGCCCTGCGCCACACATGCTTTGGCGATACCCCAGGCGATTGAACGATTGTTGGCAACCCCCATGATAAGGCCGCGCTTGCCAGTCATCAGAGTGCCAGTGGCGGCGCCCGTGCCCGGCGCAGGTTCGGTCATAAGCCCTAAGCCCTTTTTAAGTTTCTATGATGTTTCGCGCGCATCCTACACAAAAGGGCCCCGTGGTCCAGATGGCCATGTGATAGGAAGTCGGCGGCTAAGTGACACGAAGGGGCGCCCGCGGGGTGGCGAGCGCCGAAATATCAAAAAAGCCAATGATTTCTTAGCCGTCTAGCTGCCAGATGCCATCCTCCGTCCGACACGCGACAGTTTCCGTGCGTTTTGTATAGGTGCCCGAGGCGAGCATGACGACGAAATGACGGCATATTTTGCCATTCGCGTCCTTGAATGACTGGGTCGGCTGCACGACACCGGAGAGTTTACCATGACCACGATGCCAGACATAGCTAGCCCCGTCACTGATTTCAGTCAGGGCATACTGCACACTTTCGAGCGCCGCGCGCTGATCAGAGACATCGAATACGGTAACTGCGGGAGCGGAAAGCCCAGCAAACTTGGGACGCAGCGTTTGCCCACCGTTTTGCGTATCTTTGCACTCGGCGTTTGCAGATGATGTTTGCGCATCCGCAGCAGTTGCTGAAGCCGCGCCCATCATAGAGGCGGCGGCAATGACCACAAATATGGCCAGCAATGAAGGCAAGCAATTACAATGACGCATGACGCTCACATCAAGCAGAACGCAAAGACAAGACAATCGGCCCACAAACTTAAGCCGCGAGATTCCAAGTGTGCACGTTACGCGTTAAGAGCAACTAAACGGTCGCGTCATTCGTGCGATTCGGGAAATTGAGGCGTTAACCATGATCGGTGGCGAAGTGAAATCGAAAGAGGACGGCAATTTCAAGACGGAGCCGGGGCAAGCGGCCAGTGAAGACTTTCTCGGAGCGGATGATCCTTTTGCTTTGTTCTCCGCGTGGCTGACGGAAGCGGAAGCGAGCGAGCCAGCCGATCCCAATGCAATGGCGCTGGCGACGGTCGATCAGCGCGGCATGCCGAATGTGCGCATGGTGCTGCTTAAGGGTCTCGATGACGAGGCCGGTCCAGACCGCGGTTTTGTTTTCTACACCAACCTCACCAGTGCAAAGTCTCAAGAGCTCAAGGCACACCCGCAGGCCGCGCTTTTGTTTCACTGGAAATCTCTGCAGCGCCAAATCCGCGTGCGCGGTATTCTTTCATCCGTCACGCCCGATGAGGCCGACGCCTATTTTGCGATGCGCCCGCGGGGGAGTCAGATCGGGGCATGGTCGTCTGATCAATCGCGCAGGCTACCCTCGCGCGAGGTTCTCGAAAGTCGCGTTGCGGAACAGGAAGCCCGGTTTTCTGGCTCCGACGTCGCGCGTCCTCCCCATTGGTCGGGCTTCCGTCTGGTCCCCCTGGAGATAGAGTTCTGGCACGAGCGGCCTTACCGTCTCCACGATCGTCTGGTGTTTCGTCGAGCCACAGCCGATGTGGAATGGCACAAGCAGTGCCTCTTCCCATAGAGCGGCGCGCAGGCTCAGTCGTCATGAGCTAATTTTGCACGGTGACGATGTGCGTCACGCGACCACTTCGCAAGGGGAATGACCTCACGATGCCGCTTACTGAGGATGCGAGTGAGACCACACCAGTGTCAGCACGCTGGACAACGCGCATCGCGCTCTTCAGCGCGGCGCTTGTTTTGTCTGCCTTGTTCCTTCACAGGCTGTTTTCTATTCCGACACCCGTGGCGCTCAATCTCGTCAAGCTTTCAATTCTCGGCGGGTTTATCTCGCTCGCGTTGGCTTTCATCGCCAGCGTTCGAATATGGCGGGTCGGCGCTGCCGGGGGCGCGCGGGTCTTTGTGGGGGTTCTGATTGCACTGGCCGTCATTGGCTGGCCGCTGCCGCAGTTGGCGACGATCAGAGACAAGCCCGAAATCAATGATTTGACGACGGATACGAAGTCCCCACCACCCTTCAAGAAGTTGGCTGCCGCCCGCGCGCGTGATGCGAACAACCCTAAGTATCCAGGGGCGGCATTTGCGGAAGCGCAGATGCGGGCTTATCCGGACCTGCGCCCACTGCAGATCAATCGCTCCGTAGCGGAGGCCTACGAAATTTCCGCTGACGCCCTGCGCCGTCAGCGTTTGTCCCTCGTTAATGAAGAACCGCCTGGCGAGGATTTTCCGGCTACCGGATTGATTGAAGCCTATGACCGCACACCTATCTGGGGGTTTTACGATGACGTCGCGATCCGCGTGACCGGCAACAGCCAGACTGCGCAAATCGATGTGCGGTCGGCCTCGCGCTACGGCGCCCATGATCTCGGACGCAATACGGAACGCATCCGGCGAATACTGAAGGAGATCGTTGTTCGGCTGGAAGCGACAGTACCGACTGCGGAGGGCGACACGCCACGCCGCAGCAGCGCTAGGCGCGCGCGCTGAGCGGCGTATCGAAATCGAGCGGCGTTTGCTTTTCGATTTCACCTTTGTCCATCAGATGCTCGACATGCGCCTGGACGGACAGCGAGGCTGCGATAATCAGCTTGTCCGAAAGGTCGGGATAGATAAGCCGGACGATATCGCGAATGCTGCCAACTCCACCGCGCACGGCGCGGAGCACGGCTTGCTCGCGCCATTGCCGGTGCAGCAGATAGGCCTTCACGGCGCGCTGGGGTGTTTCGATACGCCCGCCATGACCAGGCAGATAGAACTCACCCTGGCGCTCAAGCAGACGTTCCAGAGACGCCATATATGACGCCATGTGTCCCTCGGGCGGCGCGATAACCGTCGTATTCCAACCCATGACGTGGTCACCCGAAAAGATCACACCCTGGTCGCAAAGCTCGAAACAGAGGTGATCGGGCGCATGCCCAGGTGTGTAAAGGCCGAGCAAAGTCCAGTCCGGCCCCGAGATCACATCGCCATCCTGCACCACGACATCTGGCGCAAAGTCAAGATCGATAAATTCCGTGCCCGAGGGGCTTGTGCCTTTCACTTGCGTCGCGAACTTTCGGCGGCCATAGCCGTAGCTCTTGGCGCCGGTCGCGTCCTGCAGTGCGGCAAGACCATCTACGTGATCGCGATGCGTATGCGTGATGAGGACATGCGTTATCGGCCGTCCTTTCGCCGCGGCAAGAATGGCATCGCGATGGGCTGGATCATCCGGACCGGGGTCGATGACAGCAAGTGCCTCGGTCCCCACCAGATACGTATTCGTACCCTTGAACGTGAACGGACCCGGATTATTCGCAACGATCCGCTGCACGCCCGGAGCCATTTGCGCCGGTTCGCCGTACGAAAACGTCATGTCTGTATTGAATGTCAGTTTGGCGCTCATGATCGGAAAAGCTAAGAGTGAGCGGTTACCCGCTGGTTCTGTTTCGGCGATTGAAGGCCGCGCAATGGTGCGCTGCGATCTAACGCGCTCTAACATAGCATAAATGGGCGAAGCCGACGGATCTGTTGGACGATTGACCTAAGGGAACTTAGCTGATGACAAAGGAAGACTAGCCAGTGTCGACTTCCGCCCGGGTGGACATTAAAGTCGCGGTTACTTTGACAGTGAAAGTCTAGCCAATAGGAAAAGTCCATCGCACCACCGCACCGTCCGACCAAGCGCGATAAAGCATGGGAAAACTACGAGGAAGTTGCGGTATACGTTCTGCAGCTGATCGGCAAACATTTTGGGCTCGCGGAAATCGAAGGCAAACAGAGGGCTTCTGGCCGCAAGAGCGGAACAGACTGGGAAATCGATGCGAAGGGCATCCGCGAAAGCAATCGCGCAATCGTCCTCGTGGAGTGCCGCCGATACAAGCGCCGTCTCAACCAAGAGGCATTAGCCGCAGTCGCCTACAGGATTGACGACATCGGCACAGACGGTGGCATTACGGTCAGCCCATTCCCATTGCAGCAGGGTGCCGCCAAGGTGGCGGCTGCTAGCCGCATCGAGCACGTTCAGCTTCGACCTGACAGCACACGTGAGCAATGGATCGCGCAGATCGGGGAGTTCGTACACGTTGGGCTAGCGGCTGCCACTAGCGCCACCGTTTCGCTAGAGATCGAAGTCCGCGATCGTCACGGAAACATGATCGAACGGCGGAGATCCTAACTCCTAACTCTTAACGTTAGGGTTCTGCATCTCAGCACAGCTATCGTCCCAGCCCTACGGCGTAATCACCATAGAACCGGATACCCCTTACGTCTCGGGCGCCCTGTATGTCTCGGCAACTTGATCGTGTGGGAAGCGGACGTAACGGGGTACGCTGGCCTAAAACAGGTCGGCATAGTGGACGGCGCCAGCGTTCATATACGCTCTCCATCGCAATGATTCCGAGAGGCTGCAATGACCATATTTCTCCGATTGTCCTTCACCTTCGCGTTCATCGTGCTGATAGTCACTTCGTCCTCACTCAGTTCAGCTCCAGCGGCGCAGGCCCTTGATGTCTCCAAGGCGACGATCGTCGACCTCACCCATCCTATCGACGCCAATACAATCTATTGGCCGACGGAGACGAAAACCTTTCAGCTCGACGAAGTACACAAAGGCGTCACCGAGCGGGGCTTCTTTTATGCGTCCTACAGATTTTGCTCACCCGAGCATGGGGGCACGCACGTCGACGCACCCTTTCACTTTGCCGAACGTGGCCAGACGACCGCTGCAATTCCCATCGATCGCTTAAGCGGGCCAGCGGTCGTTATCGACGTGTCGACAAAGGCCGCCGAGGATACCGATTACACGTTAAGCGCACAGGATGTTAGCGACTGGGAGCATGCCCACGGTAAGATCCCAGACGGCGCTATCGTTCTATTGCGGACGGGCTGGAGCAACCGCTGGCCTAACAAGCGCGCTTATCTCGGTGACGACACGCCGGGCGATGCCAGCAACCTGCACTTTCCCTCCTATGGGCCTGAGGCGGCGCGCCTCCTTGTCGACCGCGGTGTTGCGGTCCTGGGCGTCGACACCGCCAGCATTGACAACGGGCCTTCGAAGGACTTCCTCGTCCACCGCATCGCAGGCGCCGCCAATGTGGTCGGCTTGGAAAACGTGACAAATCTCGACCAACTTCCTGCGACCGGAGCGTGGGGCGTTGTGCTGCCGATGAAGATCGCGAAGGGGTCCGGCGCACCCGCGCGGGCAATCGCGTTCGTGCCATAGCGGACGCATCAACGCTCACCCGCCGTGTCGGAGCCCCCTTTGGCCGGGAGCGGGGAAAGTTCGAACCCCGCCCATGAGGCGTACGTTGATACGAACGTTGCCTACGGCGTGATCACGATAGCGCCGGTTACGCTGCGTGCCTCGGCGGCTCTATGGGCGTCGGCGACCTGCTCAAGTGGAAAGCGCGCACCGATGTCGACGGTGACATGTCCTTTGCCGATGGCATCGAACAGATCGGCCGCGTTAGCGCGGAACGTCTCCGGATCGGCATTGTGCGGGAAGACGGACGGGCGCGTCAGGAAGAGGCAGCCTTTCTTGTTCAGCAATTCGGGATCGATGGAAGGTGCGCGTCCCGAGGCGGCACCGTAAATGACGACGAGACCGAAAGGCGCAGCGCAGTCCAGGGACTTGAGAAGCGTGTCTTTGCCAACGGCATCATAGACAACGCGGGCCTTGCGGCCGCCTGCTGCTTTCACAAATGCCTCTGGCCAATTCTCATCATTCGTGTCGATGACCGCGACGGCTCCGGCCGCCAGCGCCTGATCGCGCTTGTGGGGAGAGCTCGTCGTTCCGATCACGGTCGCGCCAAGCGCGGTAGCCCAGCGGGTCAGGATCTGCCCAACGCCGCCAGCAGCGCTATGAACAAGCAGCAGGTCGCCCGGCTGGACAGCATGCGTTTTGCGGACGAGATACTGTGCAGTCATTCCCTTGAACAACAGCGAAGCGGCAGCTTCATCGCTCACGTTGTCCGGCAAGACGACGAGTTTTGCTGCGGGGACATTGCGCAGTTCGGAGTAGGCGCCCACGCCCGCGTTCATATACGCAACCCGGTCGCCGACTTTGATCCCGATCACGCTGTCCCCGACCGCCTCAACGCGCCCGGCCGCCTCAAAGCCGAGACCGCTCGGCAAGTCGAGCGGATAGCTGCCGCTACGCTGGTAGGTGTCGATGAAATTGAAGCCGATCGCGGAGTGTCGGACTGTCACCTCTCCCGCGGCAGGCGGTGGCACGTCTACGGATACAAGCGATAGAACCTCTGGCCCACCGTGGGCCTCGACAACGATTCTGCGGGCGGTTGGCATGCAGCAATCTCCTGGTCTCATCCGGAACTGGAACCAAACGGATCGTCGTATAGCGCGAGGAAAAAAGCGCAAGTCCTGAAACCAGGAGTGGCGACGCTGCGATCTTCTTGAGGGCGGCTATGCGGGACAAAGCCACCTTTTGGGTGCTAAGCGCCTCACGAGAAGCGAGGCGACCAATGCAGACGAGACCAGAACAAGCCGAGCAGACACAAAGAGCGGTAGCGGCTTTGCGCGCCATCCTTGGGGAGACGTTGCTTGCTGTTTATCTGCATGGGTCGGCGGGTTTAAACCGGCTTCAGCGGCAGAGCGACATTGACCTTCTGGCGGTCGTGGAGCGCGACCTGACCGACGATCAGCGTGATGAACTGTTGACGGCTCTGCTGCGACTATCCGGCCGCCATCCTGCAACGCCGGGAGGCCCGCGCTGCCTCGAGATCATGGTATTCCGTCGATCCGACTTTGCTGAAGTGGCCTTCCCGGCGCGGGCAGAATTCATCTATGGCGAATGGTTGCGGGACGCTTTCGAGGCTGGTGATAGACCGATGCCCGCACATGATCCCGAACATACGCTGGTTCTCGCGCAAGCCCGTCAGGCGGCTCTGCCCCTGTTCGGCCCGCGCGCACCCGAGCTGCTGCCTGTAATCCCCCCAGAGCAGGTCCGGCAGGCCATGCGGGATGCACTCCCGGCGCTGCTGGACAGTTTTGAAGGAGACGAGCGGAACGTCCTTTTGACACTTGCGAGGATGTGGCGAACCGCCAGCACGGGTGAGTTCGTCACGAAAGATGCAGCCGCTGAATGGGCCATCCCACAAATCCGGAATCAGGATGCCGCGATCCTCGAGGATGTGCGCAGGGCGTATCTGGGCGAAACCGTCGATGAACGGGGAATTCGGAGCGGCGATGCGCGGCGGCTGGCGGAGCGTCTGCGCGAGTACGTCGTAGAGCTTTTGTGACCGTTATAGCTCAAAAGCCGAAGCACCAATTTAATGAAGTCGTGCCCCGCGCAGCGGGTGCAGGCAATGCCCTCTAACGGCGAGCAAACCGAGCCAGGGCGGTACCCGTCCCTCACGGGACAACTTATGACGCGAAGGGGCTGCCCCGACTATCCGAAAGATAAATAATGGTCGGAGCGGGGAGATGCGAACTCCCAATCCCTTGCTCCCGAAGCAAGTGCCCTACCAAGTAGCGCGAAAGCAACGTCGTTGAGGCTGCAACAATCAGGGGTGGTAAGGGTGCGACTTCAAGCAAGCAATCTTTTGGGATTGGGCTGTGCACCAGTAACCGAGGCAAGGCAAAGCTCGTAGCGGATCAGTCGACACAGCAAATGTTGTTAAATAGACTTTGTAGAAAGAATAAGTATCTTTAAAATATTTAATCGGAAATATTTGCAAGTATATTTGTGTCAGCGCTGGCAAATTTAGTATTTAAGCTTTTATTTCTGCGATCGGCATTGTTTTGTCGAATGTATTATCCATATGTATGTTTGGAAGTTCGAATTCATCGAGTTTCAAAATCTAGATTTTCAATATTGTATAATTTGGAGATACATCATGACTGACAACGCACAAGCCCAGAAAAACACCCAGCCCAACACGGCTTCACCGAGCGGTATGAGGGGCGAGATTGAGCAGAAGTGGGGCAAGTTCTCACATCAGGAAATCAGAGCCCTAAAAGACAATGCGGATTTGGTTACCCAGGTTCAGTCAAAATACTCGCTAGATCACGAGGAAGCCAAACGTGAGGTTGATGCCTTTGCGAACGGGCGCCAGCTCTAACCAGCTCTAAAAAGTCCTTACCTAACTGACATGTCCGCCGCTCCGGGAGACTTTCGGGGCGGCGAACCGGTGATACGGCATAAATCACAGCTGTCTCGTGTTTGCAAGGCGCGCCAGTTACGCCGAGCACATAGCTCGGCGAGCAGAAAGATGAACCACTATGGCTTTGATACTCTCAAGTTTTATGCCTGAAGCTGAGGCTCGACGCCTGCTCATGTCATTCCACGCCACACTAATGGTGGGCGCATTTATCTTTATCCTCTGCGTCACCTTCTTGAGGTGACTCTGAGGCTGGTCCATAGCGCGCTCGGCTACGAATACGCGCATCGGTCTGGCGGGGCTGTATATGATGATGTGGACGGAGTGCGTGGCAAATCACAACCGAAATAATGGTCGGAGCGGGGAGATTCGAACTCCCGACCCCTTGCTCCCGAAGCAAGTGCGCTACCAGGCTGCGCTACGCTCCGCCCGACCGAGGATATGTGATTGCTGCCGCCGAACGTCGGCAAAGGAACTTTGCGCGGAGGTCGGTCGCCAAGCGAAGCGACCTTATAGCTCCAGGGGCGGGACCTCGCAAGCCGCTTTGCCAAGACCCGCCAGCCGTTTGTACATGTACTTACGACAATCCGGCGGGGAGCCCGCCGGCCGTCAAGTCAAGAAACAGGTGCCGACGCCCTTATGTATTATGCTCCGTGAGCCTCGTGAATGTTTGTTGAGGCCCGGTAAGAAGCCGCCATTAATGAACGTTCTGCCGAGCTGATCGTGTTGACCAGAAGCATCGTGACCGTCATCGGCCCCACGCCACCTGGTACCGGCGTGATGTAGGAAGCCCGCTTCCGCACGCCTTCGTAGTCGCAATCGCCGACGAGACGGCCATTTGGCAGACGATTAATCCCCACGTCGATGACA
>NZ_JAILWT010000036.1:0-2645 GCF_025698805.1 Filomicrobium sp. | reverse complement strand
GAATTACCACATGGCGCAAAGCGGAGCCGGTGGTTACATCTCCATGATTTTCAACAAGTCGACGCGGGCTTATTACTCGCACGCAGGAATGACCGGATTTGATTGCTTGAACCAGTCTATTCAGCAGCTGTATGCCAGTGGCCAAGCGTTCAATTTCATTGGCAGCGCTAACGTAGTAAGCATGGTGGATGCCGACCGCATCACCAGCGGCACCCTTGCCATGGTGGCCAATACGTCGGGCAACTACGTCAGCCTGACCACCGGCGGCACCACGTGGGGCTACTTCGGCCAAAGCGCCAGCTACCTGCCCACCTTGCTGACCGTGGGCGGCAACGTCTCGGTCACCGGCGGCATCAGCGTCACCGGCAACGTGCGGGCCTACTCGTACCTCCACTTGTCGGATGAACGCCTGAAGGACACCATCACCACCATCCCCAACGCGGCCGATATCCTCACCAAGCTGCGCGGCACGCACTTCCGCTGGAAGTCCAGCAAGCAGTTCTCCTACGGCCTCATCGCGCAAGAGGTCGAGAAGGTGGTGCCCGATCTCGTCACCAACGGCGAGGGCCTGAAGGCGGTGGACTACGACCAGTTGGCACCCATCCTGCTGGAAGGCTGGAAGGTTCACCACAAGGCCATCAAGGCGCTTGAAGACGAAAACGCCCAACTGAAAGCGGCCATGGAAGGCCTCGAGCAACGCATCCGCAAGCTTGAGGCGGCCGGCGTGGCGAGGTAGCCATGCGCGGGGGGATGCTGGTTCTTCTGCTGGGAGCGCTGCTGCTGGCGGTGCCCGCCGCCAATGCGGCCGACGGCTACACGGTGGCCAACGGCGCCACCACCACCATCAACGAGCACGGCTACTGCCGCAAGGTGACCAACAACATCGTCAGCGGGTTGGGCATCTTCGTGCCCACCAAGTACAACTTTGAATGGTTCAACAACGCGGTGTCGTTCGTGTCGTCCACCCCGGCGGGGGTGTCGCTGGCATCATGCATTGATGCCGTGAGCCTGCGCTTCAACAGCGCCGACACCATCTATCTGGACCGCACGCCCTCCACCGGCGGCGACCGCCGCACATGGACCTTCAGCTTCTGGGTGAAACGCAGCTCGCTGGGCAGCAACCAGCACCTTTTCGATTCGCTGAGCTCGGCGTCCAACGTCACGTACCTGCGGTTTGCCGCCGATGACTCGCTGCTGCTTCACCAAGAGAACAGCACGGTGCGGAACAACTACACGGCGGCGGTCTTCCGCGACATGTCGGCGTGGTACCACATCGTCTTGATGATGGACTCCACGCAGGCCACCGACAGCGACCGCCTGAAACTCTGGGTCAACGGCGTGCTGCAGGAGTTCTCTTCACCCAGCTGGCCGTCGCTGAACGAGAACACGCTGATGAACCACACGGTGGAGCACCGCATCGGGCGCGGGATTGAAACCGGCAGCCTCCGCTTTGACGGCTACATGGCCAACATCCACTTTGTGGACGGCCTTAACTTGAGCGCCACCGATTTCGGCCAGTTTGACCCCACCACGCTGCAATGGGTGCCCAAGACCTACAGCGGGGCGTATGGCACCAACGGCTTCCACATCAACTTCCAGAACGCGGCCAACCTTGGCGCCGACAGCTCCGGCAACGGCAACAACTGGACGGTGAACGGTGTCACCACCACCGCCGGGCCCAACTACGACCCGATGCGCGACTACATGACCTCGTTCACCAGCGAAGGCTGGGGCAACACGGCGACGCTGAACCCGCTGCACAACGCGGGGACAACCCTCGGCACGGCCTCCGACGGGAACCTGTACTGGTCGGCCAACGGCGGAAGCGGCGAGGGTTATATCGCGGGTACGATGGCGGTGAAGAGCGGCAAATGGTACTTTGAGTACACGCGCGACAGCGGGAGCACGCACACGTCGGTGGGCGTGACCGATGTCGGGGCATCCCAGCAGAACAGTGCGGGCCTGAACCCCTACGATGCGGGAATTGGCGGCGCGTGGTACACAAACTCGTCGGGGGCAAGCGACGGGTATAACGCGAATGGGGTAGGTGGCACCTCATCCGGCATCAGCATCGGCGATGGCGACGTGCTGGCCTTTGCCTTTGATGCCTCGAACGGCAACTTCTGGCTGGGGCAGGCCTCCGGCGGCAGCGTGACGTGGGGCAACAGCGGAGATCCCGCAACCGATGCGAACCCGACTGGCACCATCACCACAGTACCGAACGCCTACATTCCGTACGTGGCCAACTGGTCGGCGAGCAGCGGCCGCAACACCCGCGCGATCATGAACTTCGGCCAACAGCCGTTTGTGGGCGCGGTGCCCGCGGGCTTTGCGGCGCTGCACACCCACAATCTGTCCACCCCGGCCATCGTGACACCCACCGCCTATTTCAAGACTCTCACCTACACCGGTACCGGCAGCACCCAGAGCATCACTGGGCTTGATTTCCAGCCGGATCTTGTCTGGATCAAGAGCCGCTCGGCGGCCACCGACCATGCCCTGTACGACAGCGCGCGCGGCGTCCAGCAAGACCTTGCCACCAACAACACCAGTTCCGAGTCCACGCAGGCGCAGGGGGTTACCGCCTTCAACAGCAACGGCTTTACGCTCGGCACCCTCGCCAAGGTGAACACCAACGGAGCCAC
>NZ_JAILWT010000035.1:0-2690 GCF_025698805.1 Filomicrobium sp. | reverse complement strand
CGTGGGCCTGGAAGAAGGGGACAACACCGGGATTCAACGTTGTTACCTATACGGGCAACAACGGTACCGGGCGGGCGGTAGCACACGGCTTGGGCAAGGCTCCGGCGATGTTCATCCTCAAGGCGCGCAACAGTGGGCAAAGCTGGAAGGTGTGGCACTCGGCGCTGACCCCGGAATCCAATGAGTGCACCCTGTCCGGCGCCAACGCCTGCGGCAGCAGCACGGCCATCTGGAATAACACCGCGCCAGACAGCACCAATATCTACGTGGGCAAGAACGGTTGGGCCGGGCAGGCGCAGGTGAACGGCAACGGCACCAACTATATCGTCTACGCATGGGCCGAGGTGCCGGGGTTCTCCAGCTTTGGCAGCTACACGGGTAACGGCAGCAACGATGGCCCGTTCATCAACACAGGGTTCCGCCCGGCGTTCGTGCTGCTCAAGCAGTCCAGTTCATCGGGCAACAGCTGGTAACTGGTGGACATGAACCGGCCCACTTACAATCCCATTGACACGCGCCTTGTGCCAGACGGCAATAATTCCGAGAACAGTTTGGTGAGCATGGACCTGCTGTCGAATGGGTTCAAGATCCGCACCAACAACAACGCGTTCAATGCTTCAGGTGCGACGTATATTTACGCGGCCTTCGCCGAGGCGCCGTTCAAGTATGCGAACGCGCGTTAGGGATTATCCGATGAGCATGCTTATGCGGCGTGGTGCGCGTACTACGCGGAAACTGCCGCATCGGTAGGCAGGCGTGTGGGATGCTAAAACTCTTCGGTGTATACTGGAAGTATGAGAGACGATGCGTGGCGCTTTACGGAAGCGGCTGGTGAAGCAGACCGGTTGGTTCGAAAGCAGAGTGAGGGTAGGGATTGGTCCAACCTGAGTGATGTGATGGAAATCTCCATGCGCCTTGGCGAGCTACGCGAGTATTTCGCAACAAGCCTTCTTGAGGCACCGGGGGCATTGGAGAAGCACGGTGTGCGCCATTACGCGGAGAGATCGTTCACTAGGATGATTGTGTGTGACATGGCGCTCAAACGCGAGGAGCAGCTTCATCGCGCGGCGGTTCAGTACTTGCTTGATATGGGCCGAGCGCTTGCGCGAAACGATGCCGACAGTTTTGTAGCGGCGAGGCATTGTGCGGAAAACGCTCGGCGATGTGGCTTGGACCGGTTCCCGGAGGGCGTCTTGCATGAATTGGTGGCGGTGGCGGACGATCTTCTGGTGCAGGAGGGAAGGGATGACGCCGCAATGGAGGCGCTTGCAGGTCGGACGGAACGGGCGATGCGTCTTTGGCTGCGGCATATGTAGGGGACCAATAGCGGCCGTTATTCAATTGGCTGTTTATCCGGGTCGGGCAAAGATCACGTCGAGAAGTATGGCGTGAAAGTCCGGCCAATCCCCATGTTCCATTACGAGGCTAATCACGCGGCTGGTGTAAGTGTAGCACGTGCTTTCCCAGTCGGCGGCGATAAGGTCATTCCAAGGGCTATGGTCGTAGCGACACTCAAATTGGCTTACGGCATTGGTCATTTCTTGGATGAGTTCGTACATCTTCAACGTTCCACCAAGGCGCTCGACGAACCCGTATTGGTCTTGTTCGTTGGGGTCTTGCGAGAGCACGTGCTGGGTAATGCATATGGCATTGAGGGCGTGGCTGTCGGGGTCTATGTGGCGTAGGAGGTTGTGTGGGGGGAGTTTATCGGTCATTGGCATATGCTTTCAGTGTTGCCGGGACCGCGTCGTGCCGTCCCATCCCGCAAGCGTCGCACGGTCGTCGATGGCGGCCGCACAGGGCTGTAACCGAAGGCGCGCGGAAAGCGCGGCCCTTGTCGCGGCCGGCATGACCGGGCAGCATGGCGGTGTCTGGGGCGGCGATACGTTCATGGTCATGGCGCATGTGACTCTTTTCACGCCATCGGCATGCATGCAGGATGCCCCGTATGAATGTTGTTTGATTGCTAGTGGTGGCGCATGACTCCTGTTGAAGCCATGATGCAGAAATGGGAGAGGGGGCCGCGCGCTTTGTACCGCTGAGGGGTGATGCCCCGTTCAAGGCTGCCGGTGTTCCGCACAGTGTTCAGGCTGAGCAGGCGTTGCTCGGTACGATCATGGTCAACAACCGCCTCTACGATGATTTGTACGGCCGATTGGAGGCGGACCACTTCTACGTTCCCCTGCATGGTGCGGTGTTCGGCGCTATGGAGGCGATCATCAACGGCCGGGGAGGGGAGGCGAACCCGATCACCATTCGGGAGCGGCTTCGGGGAACAAGCTTCGATGCGGATGAGAAGCTGTTTCCGCATCTCTCCAGCATGTTCGAGAATGCGGCGTTCGCGGGTGACGCACGAAGCCTGGCCGACGTCATCCTGACGGCCTTCAAGCAACGGCAACTGATGGGCCTTGCGGAGAACCTGCACGCCAAGGCGCGCGATGCGGCGCGGCCGGAGGACGTGGATGGCGTCGTGGAAAGCGCGGGAAGCGAACTGTTCAGGCTTTCCGAGGCAGGTGGGCACAAGACCGGCGCGCGCGGGATGCGTGAGAACCTGATCGAGGTGATCAAGCAGGCGGAAGCGGCGAAGGCGAGTGGTGCGGGCATCACCGGGATTGCGAGCGGGTTTGCCGACCTTGACCGGCTGCTGAGCGGGTTCCAGCGGAGCGACCTGATAATTCTTGGGGCGCGGC
>NZ_JAILWT010000034.1:0-2967 GCF_025698805.1 Filomicrobium sp. | reverse complement strand
ACCAATACAAGAGATTGAAAGGCCGCATTGGAACGCAATTGAAGCATTGCGATCAGAATCGCCGCCAATGAAAGTAGTCCCGTCGCAATCGCGCCAATGCTGATTAAGCGCCGCTCTTCAAGACGATAAGAGGCAAGGTAGTCGTTCTTGCTGAGGCCAACCACCACTCGCAAGGGATATCCCATCACTGGTGCCACATCGATCATCTTCTCGGATGACATGAGAGTACGATGCACCGTGGGTCTGTCAGGTGGCGATGCTAGCAATCTCCTCCAGACCGGCGAATCCAACTTCCGGCCTATCGCCTTGCCGTCTTCGCCCACCTTTGCTCGGACGATGCCGTCCGTACCGACAAGCATAATAACCGCATCATCACCCAGCCTCACGGATCCATACATTTCCGATAAAATCGCGGGATCAACCGCTGCAGTCGCGATCCCTCCTAAGAACCCGCTAGGCCCATTGATCCGGCGAGTCAGGAACAAAGACCACCGATATGTGAGCTTCGAAATCACCGGAACGCCGATGTGCAATCCGGATGCTGGATTGTCTAAATGGACTCGAATATGCGGCCGGCCACTCAAATCAATGAGAGGCGTATCCGTTCCTAAAAGTGAGGTCGCAACAAGCTGCCCTCTTGGATTCACAAGGGAGAGTCGCTCAACAGGTCGAGATTGTGGTCCCAGGCCGTACTTTGATCTCTCAATCCTGAGACTATCGATACCTGATGCAAGATCCGCTTCTACGTCATTTTTTAAAGAACGGAGCATCGTGTCTGCTTGACCGAACGTGCTCGCGGCGTGTTCGGCAAAGATCATCGCCACGTTATGCAAGTGGCGGGCTTCCGCAGCAATTTGCGACTCTCTGGTATTCTTCAGAATAAGCGCAATACCAATCCAGCACAGGCCGACAAGCGCAATGCAGAGCAACGACGGTACGTACCACGCCACAGAAAGTTTATTTTCTTCTCTTACGCGCACCATTTTGTCACTCTGCAGAAACGACCAGCAGCATAAGCTACATAGAGTGATGAAAATTTCTCTTAAGTTAGGAGGCGGGCAGATTATATTTGCGCCATTTCGACGAAAGCCAGCAACCTGAGCTGCCCAATTTACATCGAACACACGATGCCTGGATTGCCCTGGGCACACGGCAAATTAAATAAAAAGCCAATGCCAGAATTAAGAATTAGGTATTTTTTGAAGTTTGCGACAGCGAGCAAGCGATGAACAAACGTCATCATATAATCGTCAAAGCAGACCGCCGTACGGGTGAATGGATCGAAGGAACGATCGAGTACACTGGCCTCGTAGACTTGCATGAGCACATGCGGAGAACGGATTCTTCCGGCTCATTTCACACAATGCATTATTTAACAAAAGACATTGCAGGAAAAATATTCACCGACACAGGAGTGGATTTAAATAATGAAATAGACGTCGCCGTAACGATACGGCGCGCCGACAAAAATTAGGTCGCAGGAAGATGGTTCGTATACAGAAATAAATTGGCCTGATTACTTTTTAGCCATACACCTGAAATCTCAAGAGCTTCTTGGTTACCAGCCTTTAACCATATCTATGTATACACGCATAATTTATAGTATATAGCTATCCTCAAAATCGGAGATATATTGATTGACCGTACGCTTTTCCAATCCCCTGCCGCTGCTTGTGTCGGGAGCGATATTTTTAGCTATTTTATGGGCGTCTCTCCTTTTGTCTCCGGGCTGGCTTCCGGTGAGTGTGAACGCCTTGACGTTTGGATTGTTATCGCCAGCGATCTGGGAGGTATCCAACAGCGTTGGTCAGACACAGACGATCCGCTATGTCGAAAGCCCGAACTCTCTTGTTTTTATCCTGAGCCTGTTCACACTTAGCGGCGCGGGACTTTACTTCGCTACAAAGCGCTACTTGGGCAACGCAGAGGAGGGAAGCCGTCAGGAGCTCTCGGCAAGCCAGCGTGAACTCGCAAAAGACATTCGCGCCGAGGGCCTGCGTCTGGATGAAGAACTCGTCCAGAATATAAAGTGGATCCAGACATTCTTGCGCGCGAACGAAGAATTCTCAAGGTCGCTGAAAGACGCGCGCACCAAGCTCGAACGCTCCAAATCTGCCAACAAGACCGACGTCGTAATCACTTTTCTGCTCGCCAAGAATTCTCTGATGCAGAAAGAGTCTGCCGACCTCAAGCAACGCCTCACCACCTCCCAGCAACAGATCGAAGAACTCCGCGCGAAGCTCGCGCATGCTTTGGATCAGGGCATGCGTGACCCCTTGACCGAGCTTGGAAATCGCCGACGCTTCGATATCACTTTGGCCCAGGAAGCTGCACAAGCGCAGGCCAAGGGCTCAAAACTTTCTCTCGTGATCTGCGATCTGGATCATTTCAAGCATATCAACGATAAATTCGGCCATCAGGTCGGAGACAGCGTGCTTCAACTATTCGCTTCGCTGCTCGTTAAAAATATTAAGGGCCGCGATACGGCAATTCGCTATGGCGGCGAAGAGTTTGCTTTAATCCTCCCCGAGACGGGTATTGAGGGGGCTAAACACGTGACCGAAAATATTCGTTCCGATTTGGAGGCAAGCAGCTGGCGGGTAACAACCACCCGGCAACCCATCGGCAAAATCACGGCATCATTCGGTCTCGCCGAACTGAAAACCGATGAAGACATCCAACAGCTCATCAAACGCGCCGACCGACATCTCTACATCGCAAAAGAAAGCGGGAGAAATCGGGTCGAGCACAACGGCGCCTGAACAAAGCACGTTTCGTAAAGGAAAAACCGGCTTCAAGAAAATCGTTAAAGCCGGTCACAATTGATAGAGCTCGGAGGAAGAGGCGCTGCTGCGCCCCTCCCCGGCTTTGGGTTAGCTCAGGTTCTCGATATGGCCCTGATCATTGAGGCGGATGGCTTCCGCTGAGGGCACGCTCGGCAGGCCGGGCATGCGCATGATGTCACCC
>NZ_JAILWT010000033.1:0-3076 GCF_025698805.1 Filomicrobium sp. | reverse complement strand
ATCAAGCAGGCGGAAGCGGCGAAGGCGAGTGGTGCGGGCATCACCGGGATTGCGAGCGGGTTTGCCGACCTTGACCGGCTGCTGAGCGGGTTCCAGCGGAGCGACCTGATAATTCTTGGGGCGCGGCCGAGCATGGGGAAGACCAGCTTGCTGCTCAACATCGCGCATTGGGTGGCGGGCAAGCAATTACGGAACGAAGCGCATGGGGCGCCGGTGGCGGTGTTCAGCTTGGAGATGTCGGCCGAACAGCTGACGCAGAGGATGCTGGCGGCCGAGGCGGGAGTGGCGTCGCAGCGGATCTCGAGCGGGCAGTTCAGTGATGCTGATTTCGACGACATGGTGGGATCGGCCGACAAGCTGCAATCCTTGCCGCTTTATATTGATGATACGCCGGGCTTGTCGATTACCTCGCTTCGTGCGAGGGCGCGTCAGCTCAAGCGTAAGCATGGGATTGGGCTGATTATCGTCGACTACCTGCAACTGCTCACGGCGCCTATTCGGGGTGACTACAATCGCGTGCAGGAGATAAGCCTCATAAGCCAAGGTTTGAAGCATGTGGCGCGGGAGCTCGACGTGCCGGTCATCGCGGCGAGCCAATTGTCACGGCAGGTGGACAGCCGGGACAACAAGCGTCCGCAGCTTTCGGACCTGCGCGAGAGCGGGAGCATAGAACAGGATGCGGATGTCGTATGTTTCTTGTTCCGCGAGGATTATTATTTGAGCCGGGTGGTGGGTGCCGGTGATGATACCGGAAGCGAGATGGATTGCAGGAAATTGGCGGAAGCGCAGGATCGGCTGGATGCCGTGCGTGGTGTCACCGAATTGCTGGTGAGCAAAAACCGCAAAGGGCCGATTGGCACTATCAAGCTTCTGTTTGATGGCGGAACGACCACGTTCCGCGATTACGCGTCGCGCGGCTCGCGTTGACAAATTTAGGCATTTGGGTTTTGGGGGAACGATTTGCGTGTTTTCATGTTTTGGCGCGAAAACCGAATTTAAATGCTCCCGTTTGAAATGAGTGCATTTGTTGAATGAATATGGACTCGAAAATCAATTGTTTCTCGTAGAAGGATAAATGGCAATTGTAATATTGTGTAATGTCGATATGTGCACCATAATAAATAGAGGAGGAAATGAATATGAATATTTCTTTGCGCATAGATGACGAGACAATGGCTCGCTTGGATAGGACTGCAAAGTCATTGGAACGTTCGCGTTCTTGGGTGGCGATGGAAGCGCTGGATCAGTTCCTGTCTTACCAGGAACACTTCTGTCGTACCGTGGAAAAAGCTGTGGCGGAGGCCGAGGCGGGTGGACCCTTCATGGCGCATGCTGACGTGGTGGCCGCGTCTAAGGCTCGTAAGGAAGCGCGGGGCAGATGAGGCTGGTCTGGCTGCAACGCGCGGTCAGCGACCTGGAGACCATTTCCAACGAAATCGCACGGGAAAACCCGGCTGCGGCCAATGCAGTGGAGCTGCGCATCATCACGTCCATTGACCATCTCCCCCAGTTCCCGCAAGCAGGCCGGGCGGGCCGCGTGAAGGATACGCGCGAAGTGGCGGTTGTGGATTATCCCTACATGGTGGTCTACCGCGTCAAGGGTGACGACGTTCAAGTGCTGACAGTGCGTCACACATCACGGCAATGGCCCGAATAATTCACAATGGGCTCACTGAAAATGACAGTACACTGAATGTTGGGGAGCATGAGGTATGAAGTCTGAAAGCCTCTCTGTTATCGGTGGCCTCATCCGGAGGGTGAGCGTGGGCCTAGGCATTCTGGCCGAGGAACCGAAACAGCGGATTCGGACGGAAGCCGAGATCCGTGATGCTCTCCTTGCCGTCGAGGAACTGAGGAAAGTCCAGCTGGATATGCGTGGGCGCGGTCTGACGGGGAAGCTGTATGCCGGTGAGCATTAGGCTGCGCAGGGAGCGGGCAGCGGAGTGGAAGACCCCGGGGAGAGATGCGATCTTGTGGGCCAAAGAAACTCCCGCACGTGATCCCAGAAGAATCGAACCTGATGAGCGACAAGCAACTGGCGGCGGCGGTTGACCGCCTTCCGGAGCTTTCCCGTTTGTCGTTCGAAGACATGCGCAGGAATTTGCGGGGCTGTGCAAGGATATGTGGGCTGACGGAGCGGAAAGCGGTCGATCTTGCGAAACGAAGGCCGGTGCTGCTCAAGACGACGCCCGCGTGGTTGGAGGAGAACGTTGCAGCCGGGGCGCTTTGCCTTGACGTGTCGGTGGAACGATATGCGCAGCTTTGCAGGAGTTGCACCGAGTTCATGCTTCTGGATGCGGAAGCGATGAGAACCAACGTCGAAGCGCTCGAGGAACGCCTGAAGATCCCCCGCAAGTTGATCATCAAGGCATTTGTATCAAGGCCATTTCTTTTTACGGTGCCTGCGGACGTGCTGGTTGGGAGGGTGGTCGAGAGTTCGAAGACCCTCGGAGTGCCGTATTATGTCTTTGCTGCGGTGGCGCTGAAATGTCCGCAACTGTTGTCGATCCCGCCAGGGAGCCTTGCGAAAAAAGTGGCGGACAGCGGGGGCCAGTTGGGTGTCGGCAAGGAGGTCATGTGCAGTCTGGTGGTGAAAGCGCCGCTGCTTATAACCCGAAAGCCGGAAAGCCTGAAGCTCCGCCTGGGGCTTATCGAGGAAGCTGCGAGGGCGTTGGGAGACCGGAGACCGATCGCGGAGATCCTTTTGGCGGCACCGGCGGGGTTGTGTTACGGCGAAGCCCGCCTCAGGCAGCGCATTTTGCTGGCGCGTCAAGGGTACGATAGGGGATTGGGGCGTCTGTTGGCGATGTCCGATGGCAATGTGCAGAAGCTTTTGAAGGATGAGCCCGGCCTCCAAGCAACGTAGCCGTCAGGTCGGCACCTTCGCAAACGTCGGCAGATCTACGGGCTCGTAGAAGGGGTTTGGCGCGGCAAGGGGAGCCAGCATCAGGTCGGTCCTGTAATCGGCGCGGGCGACCATGCTCACTTTCCCCTCCCGGCATAAAACCATCGCGTCGGTATCGAGGTCGTCGGTGGATACGGTTCCGCACAGGTAGTTCTTCAAGGCGCGCTGCGC
>NZ_JAILWT010000032.1:0-3109 GCF_025698805.1 Filomicrobium sp. | reverse complement strand
CAAGGCCATACACGATCACCGCATCTTCCATGTGGCGCGGCGAAAATCCGCCAATTCGGCACAGCGCGCGTTCCGCCACCCCAAGCCGCTGCTCAATGCGCTGCTGGTGCCGACGCAGCACCTTGCCTTCGGCATGGCCCCGCAATCCCTGCTGCCGCGCAAACACACCCATCAGCACTTGGAACAATCCATTCGCCAACGATTCATAATGCGCCGGATTGCCCCAATCCAAACCCGTCGTCGCATAACACTCCGGATGCTCGCGCAACAAGGACGCGCGCTGTTTATCGTCCACATCAGTCCCCTTCATTGTACGGATGATTGTATACGCATCCACCCATTGCAGGCAATACCTTCCACAATCCTTCCGACAGCGCACCGGCGCGGCTCGACCCATGCGCCTAAGCCTGGTTCGCCACCCCGCAAGGACAAGCCTCGCGGCTCTGCCGCGCCCCAAGGGGTGCGGGGACCCCGGCGCCCCCGGCTTTTCTCCGGCGCACGAGCCGCGCATCGGGCGCGGTTCGGGAAACCGGAGGAATTGGCCATGGCCAGAAAAGACCCACTCGACATCCACCAATACGTCACCGACCGCGTCATCGCGGCCATCGAGGCCAACCCGGGTGAATTCCGGATGCCGTGGCAGCGCATCGGCATCACCAACACACTTCCCCGTAACGCCATCACCAAGCAGGCCTATCAGGGGGTCAATTGCATCACCCTCTGGATTGCCTCCGAGCTTGGCCAGCTGGCCCCCGTCTACGCCACATACCGCCAATGGCACAGCATCGGCGCGCAGGTCCGCAAAGGCGAAAAAGGCAACCTCGTCGTCTTCTACAAGGAATACTCCGTTCAGCCCAATGCCGAGGACACCGACGATGACGGCCGCAGGCGCGTCGCACGTGCCTCGTGGGTCTTCTCCGGCTCCCAAGTAGACGGCTACACTCCACCCACGCCGGAACCCGTCAAGGAAATGGAACCCTTGCAACGGCATGAAGCCGTCGAACGCTTCATGGCCGCAACAGGCGCGGACATCCGCATCGGTGGCGACAAGGCATTCTATCTGCCAAGCCTCGATTACATCGCGTTGCCGGCCCCCCATTACTTCCAGCAGGATGATGCCGCCGAACGCACATTCCACTTCGAAAGCACGTTGCTCCATGAAGCAATCCACTGGAGCGGCGCCAAGCATCGATTGGCCAGGGATCTCACCGGCCGCTTCAAAAGCGACGCTTACGCCATGGAAGAATTGTGTGCCGAAATCGGAGCGGCCTTCCTCTGTGCGGAACTGGGCGTCACCGCCGAACCCCGCAAGGATCACGCGCAATACCTCGCCCACTGGCTGAAGGTCCTGAAGGCCGACAAGAAAGCCATCTTCACCGCAGCTGCCAAAGCATCCGAGGCCGCCCGTTACCTCGCTTCCTTTTCAAGAAAGGAGCAGGACGATGCAGCCTAAGCCAGCAAGGGAACTTGTGACGTTCACATGGAGATCCGTGACCGCCCGCATCAGCGTAATCCGCAACCACCGCATCGATGGTTGGACGTTGATCCGCATCCGGGTCACCAATCCGCCCCATGCTCCTCTTCCCTTTGCGGTCAACGGATACCGCACCCACGGCATCGACGATGACGAGCTGGATGCGGCCGGTGACGTGGTGCCCTTCCTCACAGCGTGGGCCAACCGTGACGCCGAAAATCCTGCCTATGCCCTTGCGTTGCCAAGTGGAGGCAGAGAGACCTCTTCGGCGACCGCTGAAACAGCTTTTGCCTCTCAGTCAACGTCTCCATATCCACGGCAAAGAAAACGGTCTCGTTTGCCCGGTGAATTCCATTGCGGGCATTCCCCGATACCCCAAAGCCCACCCACTCACATGCTCACCTTTGGTTGACCATACCGCCCACCAGCACCCTGCAAGTGAAGGGTCGCGCCAGTTGTCGGCCCCGCCAAGGGCCGCGCGCAATGCGCGCGCCTCCGGTTCCGCCACAAGCGGCTCCAGCCCGGCAGGCCCTCCAGCCCGGCGCACCGGGGGTTGCATGGGCCGCGATGGGCGGCTCGCGCAACAAAGGAGAAAGCCGTCATGCTGGCACACCTCATCGATCCCGAATCCCGAACCATCACCAGTGTCGAAGTTCCCGACACCGGCGACAAGCTGCCCGCCATCTACAAACACCTGCGCTGCGATACCTTCGACGTGGCTACCCTCCCAAATGGAGACGGTCTCTACGTCGATGACGAGGGATTGCTTAAACCCGCTTACCATTTCATTGCCGTGCGCGGCATGCCCCAACCCTTCGCGGGAAGGGGACTGCTTTTGGGCATGGATGCCAACGGCCGCAGCGTCGCTCCCACCACCTCGATCGAACAGCTCGCACACGACGTCAAGTTCATCGAGCTTCTTTACACCAACGTTGTCGTGGTCCGCGATGCCATCAATCCCTCCCATGAACGCATCCTCCCTCTGGGGAATGTCCTCAAGACCCTCGCAGAGGAAGCGGCCGAATGATCTCGGCCGCATGCTACAGCCCAATAGGCTGTGGACAGATCAAATCGCGGCGACTTATGTCCTTGCACCGTGTGCGCGCATACCCAAACATCAGGGAATGGTTCCACAAGCTCGTCGGAGCGGATATCCATGCCTGAACCGATCGGCGGACGAGACGGCCCGTTCGCACGCCTCTCCGATTACGAGAAGAAGCTTCTCCTATCGATGGTCCCCAGCTGGTCGGAACGGTACCGGATACGGAAACCGCACCTCAATAAGCAGGAACGCGAAACCCTTCTGCTCACCATCCTGCTGGAACGACGACGCCTCTACGAGCGCTGCTTCAAAAGCATTTGCGCCAACAGTAATGTGGAGGCGCCAACGGTGCGCGATGTCTTGAGCGAAGACCGCCTCCGCCGCTACCAGCCCTTCATGAACGCCGCCATCGCCGCAACGGTCGACCAGCGGATACACGACGACAAGGCGGACCTGTCGCTGAGGCAGGCGGCGAAAAACTACCGCCGCGAAAAGCTCGGCCTTCCCCAACCAACGCCGGAACAGGAAGAGGTCGCCAGTCAAAAGCGCCGCGAACGCCGCCGCCGTATGAGGATGTAGCAAATGGCAGATAC
>NZ_JAILWT010000030.1:0-3914 GCF_025698805.1 Filomicrobium sp. | reverse complement strand
CGGAACACTGTCCGGGGGTGCGCTGCGAAACATGCCCCCGTCCCGAGCTAGTTACCAACAGCGCTCAGGGCGCGCAGGGCGTCGAGGCAACGCCGTCGCCACCGTCGTGGCATTCGGAAGTGCTGATAGCCATGACGAGCACTATTTTTCGGACCCAGACGGAATGATCCGCGGGAAGGTTGATGACCCGTCGCTGACTCTTGACAACGCGGAAATCGCCCGTCGCCACGTGACAGCGTTCCTGTTTCAGAAGTATCACGAGGCTCGCCTCCCAGATATTGAGCCTGAGGACCAACCACATCTATTCGAGGTCCTCGGGAGTGTCGATGGATTTCTCTCTAGCCACTCGCCGCTTAACCGCGAGGACTTCGAAAGGTGGTTACTTGAAAACGAGGCAAACCTCGCGGTTGAGGTCGCCGAGTGGCTACCTGAAGAGCTCGCAGCTTCGAGCCGAGACGATCTCCTCGCTGCCCTCGTGCCCGCCACTCTTACGGTCATCGACGAGGCAATTGGCGGGGTCCCCGACAAGTCGGCGACGGAGGTGCCCAACGGCGACGATCAGGAGGACGAGAACGTTGTCGAAGGTCCCCCAGAAGAGGGAGAGGAACGCGCCGACCCACATCGTGTAGAGGAGAATCTCCTCGACCGACTCTTGTACAAGGGCGTCCTGCCCCGCTACGCGTTTCCAACCGATGTCGTCTCGTTCTATGTATTTGACAGAGACCGCTCCAGCCGATTCCGTCCCGAATATCGTTATGCGCCCAGCCAGGGCTTACCTGTGGCTCTTTCACAGTACGCACCAGGAAAGCGAGTCTGGATTGATGGCAAGGAGTGGACGTCCGGCGCGCTCTACTCGCCGGTGGGGGACGATAGGTTCAAAGCGTGGAATGAGCGCCGTCTCTATTTCGAGTGCTCGGTTTGTCACTACGCGAGCACCGAACGTTATGACCAAGCTGACCGAGGCGAGTTGCGTGACTGCCCCGCATGCGGCACGAGCGCGACCTTCGGCAAGGCAGCGAACTGGATAAGACCTCCGGGGTTCGCCCATCCCCACTCATGGGACGAGGGAACGTCGCCGGATGACCAGCCGGCACCGAGCTACGCCACGCGCGCCAAACTGGTAGCACCAGGTCCAGCCGAGCCGCAGAGCTGGCGGTCCATTACGCCCCGGCTTCGAGAGTATTCGGCCCGGACCCACCTACTCGTAACAAACACGGGCCCCAGGCGCGAGGGGTATACGTACTGCACGCGCTGCGGACTGATCGAACCGACGGCCATTCCGACCAGCACCGTCGATGGGAGCCATCCCAAGCCGTTCCCCGACGGAAGAGAGCCTACTTGCCGCGGAGGAGCAGCCACCCGAGGAATGGTCCTCGGAACGGATTTCATTTCGGACGTCCTTCTTGTTTCGCTGCGAGTCGATGCTCCGCTTACGATCCGCCCAGGCTATCTCTCGACACAGGTTGCCCTCAGGACTCTTTCGGAAGCGTTCAGCGTCGCTGCCGCACGACGGCTCGACATTGAAGTCGGGGAGTTGCAGGCTGAATATCGCCCGGCATTGACTGCTGGCGGACACGAGGGTCTGGAGGCTGAAATCTATCTCTACGACACCCTCGCCGGCGGAGCGGGGTTTGCCCGCCGGGTTGCTGAGACCGGTCTAGCGTTGTTTGAGGACACCATTGAGCTGCTAGAAGGATGCGCGGGGAATTGCGATCGCTCGTGCTATCGCTGCCTCCGAAGCTTCAAGAACCGTTTCGACCATGGCCTGCTGGACAGGTTCCTTGGGTCGACGTTGCTCCGGTATCTGGTGTACGGCACCGAGCCTCAGGTCGACGCGGCGCGCCTCGATCTCGCGGCCGACCGGCTCTATGCCGACTTGAGCCGCCATGGGCTCGACGGCGTGACTTTCGAACGCGCGAGCGTCGTTGACATTCCAGGCATCGGACCTACCAAGGTACCGATCCTCGCTCGTGCCAATGGACGCGAACTCATCGTGGGGGTCCACGGTCCACTTACGCCGGACCATCCTGCCGACGGCCAACTCCGCGACGCTAAGGAGTTCGGCACAGTCATTCCCGTACACCTCGTCGACGAGATGGTCATTTCCCAGAACTTGCCGCGGGCCAGTCAGCAGGTGATCGAGGCGATCGGGTGAGGCCTTCCGGTGCCGACGAATTCATCCCATCTGGGCTGAGCAGCGCAGCTCAGTGGCCAGAGGCTCCCGACCGATGGAGCTACTCCAGCCTCCGCGATGCCGAGGAGTGCCCACGGCGGTGGATGCTCTATCACGCCACCTACCCGAGCGTGTGGCAAGGCGTCGGCTTTCCATCGAAGCCGAGTCTTCCTGGTCTTGTCGGCGACGTCACCCATGGGGTGATTGAGCTCATCGTCCGCAAGCTCCACGATCTCGGGTGCGAGTCGCTCGCCGAGCCGCGCGCAAGCGAAGCCTTGAGAGAGCTGGGCGGGTATTCCAAAGCTATAGGACGGGTCATCGGCGAGCGCATGGATGCCCTAGAGACCAATCCGCGGGTCGCGCATCGCATTCCTGCTATGCGAGCTGCCTTAGCTGCCCGAACGCCAGAGATTCGGCGCGCAGTCCAGTCAATGGTGACGCGGACAACGCTGAAGCCTGTCCGCACCTCTGAGCGAGCCGGAGTAGGTCACCGTGGGCGCCGGGCGCCCCTCCAGGAGGGATCGCATCCAGAGGTTTGGTTGCATGCGCAGGACTTACGATTTTGGGGCCGCGCTGACTTAGTTACGCTCGACGGAGACGGGTGCACCATCGTTGACTTCAAGACTGGAGCCCCGGCTGCTCACCACGCCGACCAACTAGGGACTTATGCCGTCTTGTGGAACGGCGACCGAGAACTTAATCCCCGCAGTGTGCCCGTACGGCGGCTCCAACTGACCTATCCAGCGCACGACGTAGATGTAGCTCCTCCCTCTGCAGAGGAGGCAGCGGAACTGGCGACGGAACTCATGCACCGATCCTCAACGGTCGCCAGTGAACTCGGGCAACGGCCTCCTCCGGCACGCCCGGCACTCGACATGTGCCGCAGGTGTGGCGTGCGTCAGATGTGCGACGACTATTGGGCTGGCCCAGCGGTCGAGCTACTCGGCGCCGATGTTGACTTCATCGACTGCGAGGCTGTTGTTCTAAGCGAGAATGGGCCGCGAAGTTGGATCATCAGCATCCCGGCGGACGGCACTCGAGGCTTGCTGCGAACGCCTACGGAGACGGCTGCCTTTGCGGTCGGTGACCGCGTGCGGTTGCTTGATACGGCATTCGTTCGCGATGAGGAGTTGGATCGAACCATCCTAACCTTGACCCAATGGTCTGAGGTCAGCGTCTTAGCTCCATCCGACTACGCTGAGGCTGAGGAAGTATCCGAATGTGGATCTAATTTGCCGCCTGGGACCCGCGGAAAGGGGGACCCTAAACCGACCACTTAACCCGTGGGAAGTCGCGGACTTTCTGCGTTCGACTGGACAAGGCTTCGCCGCGCTGCACGCCCGCGGACGTAGCGTGCGGAATCCGCTATTCGGTATCGCGGCGTCAGCCAAGATCCCCAGAGCCTCAGGTCACAGCGCGTTCATCGCCACTCTGCACGAAGCAAGGGTGCGGAGCGCGCGCCCCCGATAGCATGGGCGCATCAATCCACCACGAAGCGGTTGGGAAGCTTGCGGGACGGCCTCTACGAATCGGTAATAACGGCTGCGCTGGAGGCGCAGATCGAGGCTGCTGCGGACCTTCAGTCGAGCATCGATGGTGTCGACGCGGCGGATGAAGTCCACGTTCTGACGCACCACATTGCCGAGGCGGTCGCTCGGCGCCTGCGTGGGGTGAGGGACTCGGACGAACGCTTGCGTCTGACGAATGACTTGCTTCGGCTGGTCGAGTCAGATGGGGGAGC